>PNBD01000153.1:4913-165511 GCA_003135855.1 Deltaproteobacteria bacterium | reverse complement strand
ACGCGGATCGGACGCGATACGTTCTTGAGGTTCTTCTCGCCCAGATCCTTGACCTCGATCTCGGGCTTGTTGCGGATCTCATCGTACACTCGTTCCGAAATGCAGATACCGCCGGGCGGAGCCAACGCGTGGATGCGCGACGCGATATTCACCCCATCGCCGAGCGCGGTGTTGTCGGTGAAAAGCACGTCGCCGACGTGAATCCCGATGCGCAGGCGGAGCTGCGGATCTTCCACGAGCGTTGCCTGCAACTCGCGAGCGCATTTGACCGCGTCGACGGCGCTGTGGAAGCTCGACAGCGTGCCGTCACCGATCTCTCCGATCAGGCGTCCATTGAACCGGGGTAGCAGCGAGCGCAAGTTCGCGCGATGCTCCGCGATGGCACGTACGCCCTCACGCTCGTCGCGACCCATAATCGCGGTATAGCCCACCACGTCGCTGAACATGATCGCGGCAAGCTCGCGCGTAGGGTTCTTAGCAGGTGTATCCGGCGAAGTAGCCACCATTGTCGCCCTGCTCGATCGAGAGCACACAGGCGGCTTCCGATGCTACTACCACCGCATGACTTGGGCGACAACCGTTCGCGCTTTTGGAGCGAGGCACACTGCGCAAAATAAAAAAGGCCGCGCCTTCGTGACGCGGCCCTTCTCGTTACTGAATGAAGCTCTGGTCTAGCGCCTGCCCCTGCTGTGCGCGACCGTGACTGGCAGCGGTACACTGTCCGTGCCGCCTTCATCGCTGCAGACTACGTTGATCGTGTAAATGCGCGCCGACTGCACTTTGGCGCATCGTTCCGCCCTGACCTGGACGGTCGTTGTTACTGGCACTGTGTCGTCTCCGGCAGGCCCCGTGATCAGCGTGCTATCGAAAACAACGTCAGGACCTTGTTTGGCGGTTGGCTTACCGCATCCGTTGCCGCCGGCATCGTCTTCGGTCTGCTGGTTGTTCTCGATGTCGGTGACCTGCAGTCCCAACGTGTCCGAGTCGGTGGTGGTCTCAGACTCGGCGAAGCTGATCGCGATCGTCTTCATCTTGTGATTTGGCGGCCACAGCGTGGTCGGACTGTAGGTGATCATTCCATCACCGCACGGCAACGATGCGGTTCCACCTGATCTTGGCGGCTTCGCAAATGCGCTCGGCGCGAGCATCAGCACGAATGCTGCGACGCCTGCGACCATGCTCAAACGATTTACCTTGCTACTCATATTTTTCCTGTACCCCCGTTCACCAAAGTGATTGCGATACGTTAGCGCGCGCGCAAATCCCAATCTACTATCGGATTGAAATTACGCCTGAGAGTAGTAATTAGGCCCGCCGTACTCCGTGATTACATCGAATAGCTCGCCGCAAGCCAGTTCGACGTTCGGTTCGCCGGGGCACACCAAAGGCGCGCGCCAGAAAACGCGCATCGATTCTGAGAGTAATTGAAGGGAACGAACTACGCAGCGCCGCGCGCCCCGATTTTGGCCCGCAGTTGATACGCTACTGAATGCGCGATCGATTCAGAGTAATTTCGAGCGTGAGGACGCCGCGACAAGGATCGCCGCAAGCGCACGTTCAAGACGTTATGCGACGACTACTTCGTCCGGGAACAGAAACGTAGTGGCGCCGTCGTCGAATTGAACAAGGTACATACGCCGATCGAGGTTATTCATCTCGCGCAGGATGCGCGGGCTTTCGCTGAATCGGCTGCGCCCATCGTGGTCGCGCACAGGCTTTTGTAGTTTGCAAAACCGTCCCACCACCGCCGCATTGTTTGCATTACTAATCATCTTCTATTGTTCCAACCCCTCAATTCCGGTCAACCGGTCATCCGCATCCTCTGCTTAAGAAGTGTAGCAAGCATCGCGCCAGTTCTATAGAGCCCGAAAGAACAACGAATCTCCTTTGTCAAGAGGCTGTGGATGAACCCAATGACGCAGATTTGCCACCAAGTTGGCGCAATCATCCCTCGTCTCCGCTCACGGCATTTCCTGTACTAGATGGTGCTGTGGTAACCGATTACGGTCGACTCTGCTGAGCATCGCAAAGTGCTTATTCGTGTTGGCTCGATATTGTGACAAATCGCGAACAACTAGCAATTCAGGAACAATAAACGACTATGTCCACCGTTTATCCGCTGCTGATGGGCCGGCGCGCCATGATCGCGACCGAGCATTATCTCTCGGCCGCCGCCGGCGCCCGGATTTTCGCGCTTAACGGCAATGCAATAGACGCCGCAGTTGCTGCAACTTTCGTCGAAGGCGTCGTCAATCCGCATATGCACACGATTGGCGGCGAAGCTCCGATGCTGATTTACTCGGCATCTGCCCGTCGCGTTATCGCCGTCAACGGCAACATGATGGCGCCTGCCCGTGCCACGATCGACCATTTTCGCTCGCTCGGCATCGACCTGATACCCGCCTCGGGGCTGCTCGCTGCAGGAGTCCCCGCCGCCTTCGACGCATTGGTAACTGCGCTTAAGACCTTCGGCACCAAGTCGCTCGCTGAGATCGTCGAGCCGGTCCTCGCCCTCGCCACCGATGGCTTCCCGATGCATATCGGCCTGTCGGGCGAGATTCCCCCCGATAGCGATGGCCCCGTCGCAGGTGCGGGCGCATCGATTCGCCAAAACGCAACGCGCTATCTCACCAAGTGGCCATCGACCGCCCGCGTTTACCTGCCAGACGGAAAAGTGCCGCGACCCGGCACCGTCATCAAAAATCCCGCGCTCGCGTATTTCTATCGACGATTGCTCGAGAGTGAGGCTGGCGCAAAAAACCGCGGACGTGAGGCGGCCCTCGATGCTGCTCGCGATCGTTTCTATCGCGGCGACATCGCGCGCGAGATCGTCGCCTGGTCCGACGCCAACGGCGGTCTGCTCGCGGATTCTGATCTCGCGCGATTCACGACACAGCTCGAGACGCCCGTCAGTGCGAACTATCGCGGCGTGACGGTCTTCAAATGCGGCCCGTGGTCGCAAGGTCCGGTCTTCATCCAGCAACTCAAATTGCTCGAAGGGTTTGAGCTCGCCGCGCTCGGCCACAATTCCGCCGATTACATCCACGCCGTCGTGGAGGCTGCGAAACTTTCCTTTGCTGATCGAGAGGCGTACTACGGCGATCCCGCTTTCACCGACGTTCCGATCGCCGCGCTGGTGAGCGATCAGTACGCCGCGCTTCGCCGCCCGCTAATCGATCGCGAGCGCGCCTCGCTCGAACAACGCCCCGGCGATCCGATCGCGATGCGCGCGCTCCGCGATGCTCCCCCGCCCGATGCGCGACCTTGGGGCGCGGGCACCGTCCACGTCACCGCGGCGGATCGCGACGGCAACATGATAGCCGTCACTGCGAGCGGCGGATGGATTCCCAGCTCGCCGGTGATCGATTCGCTCGGCTTCCCGCTCGGCACGCGGATGCAAACTTTTCACCTCGACGAGCGTCACCCCAATGCGCTCAAGCCCGGCAAGCGGCCGCGCACCACGCTCTCGCCCTCGCTCGCGATGCGCGCCGGACAACCGTATCTCGCGTTCGGCACGCCCGGCGGCGACCAGCAGGATCAATGGACGCTCCAGTTTTTTCTCAACGTGGTTGATTTCGGAATGGATTTGCAAAGCGCAATCGAAGCGCCGAAATTCTCGAGCGCGCATTTCCCCAGCACGTTCTATCCGCACAACAATTTTCCCGGCCTGCTGCGAATCGAAGAACGCGTCGATGCCGGCGTGCGTGCCGCGCTCGCCGCGCGCGGACATATCATCGAGGTCAGGCCGCCGTGGTCTGAGGGCCACATCCTCGCCGTGCAATTCGACGCGCATTCGGGCGTCCTCTCGGGCGGCGCCGATCCGCGCGGCCAGGCGATGCCCGTGATGCCCGCGCAGGTGATCGGCTGGTAAGGTTAATCATAGCCCTCGCCTCCGCGTTCGCTCCGGACTCGGGGCTCGCTTTGCTCGCGCGTCGCGAAAGCTCCGCCTCTACCGGCGAGCGGTGCCTTATTTGAACATCGCGAACGACGTGTTAATAATGTCGATCTACTTTCGTCATCAGAGCGCGACGTGAGCCGTGCGAATCCGAATCGAGAACATAACGGCCGATGCCAAGGAATTGGAGTTCGCCGAATCCGAGCATGAAATCAACCGGATTCTCGGGCAGGGTCCGATCCGCGAGTATCAAGTCGAAGGGCCGATCGCGGTGTCGGTATCGTTTTATCGCGCCGGAATGGAACTCTTCTTCGAAGGCAGCCTGAAATCGAGGACCGGCGCGATCTGTGCACGATGCGCCGAGGAATTCGATAGCGACACCGACCGGCCATTTCGTTTCGTGCTGTCGCCCAAGTCGATCGGCTACGATTCCGACAATCTTCGCACCGAGGACCTGGAGTTCTCCCTGTATGAAGGCGAAGACGTTGATCTCGGCCCGTTGATTCGCGAGCAAATACTGCTGGCGCTGCCGACGCGTCCGCTCTGTCGCGAGGATTGCCGCGGGCTTTGTCCGCAATGCGGCATAAATTTGAATCACTCGGAATGCGGCTGCGCTATCGAAAAGTTCGATCCACGCCTGGATGCGCTGCGGTCGCTTAAACTGCCGCGCTCCTGATAAGCTCTACCTCGAATTCAGGAAGTAATTCGTCATGCAAGCACCCAAACGCCGTACTTCGCATCGCAAGAAGAATATGCGTCGCGCCCACGATGCTCTAAGCGCCGTCAATCCCGGCACTTGCAGATCGTGCGGCGAGCCCGTAATGCCGCATCGCATCTGCCGCCATTGCGGCTCCTACCGCGGCCGTCAACTCGCCGAGATAAAGGAATAGCGCCGGGGCACGTCGGTGAAAATCGCGCTTGACGCGATGGGGGGTGATCTCGCCCCCAAGGCGACCGTTGAAGGCGCCGTACTCGCCGCCCGCGACTTCGGGATTGAAGTCGTGATCGTCGGTGACGGGGAGATCCTCGCCAAAGAACTCGCGGAACACGACGCGGTGCGTCTGCCGATCCGAATCGAGCACGCGCCCGAAGTCGTTCTGATGGACGACTCGCCGCTCGAATCAGTTCTATCGAAGCCGCGCTCGTCGATTCACGTTGGATTGGATCTGGTGAAGCGCGGCGAGGTCGATGCATTCGTCAGTGCAGGCAACTCGGGCGCCGTGATGACGGCGACGATGATGATCCTCGGCAATCTGAATCATGTCGATCGGCCCGCGATTGCGTCATTGGTGCCGACCCGTGAAGGCGAAGCGCTGCTGATCGATGCGGGTGCGAACACCGAGGTCAAGCCGATCAACCTGGTCCAATTCGCGGTGATGGGCAGCGTGTATTGGCGTCATGTGCGCAACCTCTCGCGGCCGCGCGTCGGCATTTTGAGCAACGGCGAGGAAGCGTCGAAGGGCACCGAGCTCACGCGGGCCGCGGCGGCGATGCTCGAGCAGATGCCTACCTACGTCAATTACATCGGCTACGTCGAAGGGCGCGATATCAATGGCGCCAAGGCCGACGTCATCGTGACCGACGGCTTCACCGGCAACGTCACGCTCAAGACGATGGAAGGGTTCGCGTCGTTCATGCTCGGCAATCTACGCGAACTGTTCAGCGCGAACTGGCGCACGCAGCTCGCCTACCTGCTGGTGCGCAAAAATCTGACGGCGATGCGGGAGCGGCTCGATCCGAACGAATACGGCGGAGCGCCGCTGCTCGGAGTCAACGGGGTGTCGATTATCGCGCACGGGTCCTCGAATGCGCGCGCGGTTCGGAGCGCCGTGCGGGCCGCGTCCAATGAGCAATTGGTGCATCACGTTAACGCCGAGATCCTGGAAATTCTCGGCAAGATTCAGCCGACCGCGGGAGCTGTCAAGCCGCAGGCAGGGAAGGGCATCCGCGCGTTGTTCTCGAAGATGCGCGAACGGTTGCATCGCAAGGATAGGGAAGAAGTTGCGCGCAAGGACGACTCGCGTGTCGGCGGCGAAGTTCCGCACGATGCGTCAATCGAGTACGGCGGCGAGCATCACGTCGAAGCCGAGGCGCCCAAAACCGATTCTAACAAGACCGGATCGTTGAAGGCCGATTCGCACGTAGAACTGTCCAGCCCGGTCGAAGCATCTGTGACGACGGTGAATGGAACGGCTTCGGCCGTCGATAAGAACCACGCGCCGGCGGAGGCGCATCCCGCGGAATCCAGCGCCGATCGCGCGCCGGACCATTCCAAAGATCATCATTAAGAACTTGTCCAAAGATCATCACTAACAACTTGCCGGTGAGTCGCCTGAATCGAAGTGTCTGAGATGAAACTGGCGTTTTTATTCCCCGGACAGGGTTCGCAGCGCGTCGGGATGGGTGCGGAACTCGCGAGCAATTTCGACGTCGCGCGACAGACGTTCGCGGAGGCGGACGACGCGCTCGGGTTTTCGATATCGAGGCTTTGTTTCGAGGGACCCGAAGAGGAGCTTCGGCTCACCGCCAACACCCAGCCCGCGATCGTGACCGCCTCGATCGCGGCGCTCCGCGTCTATGATAAGGAAGTTGGCATCGCGCCGGAAATAGCGGCGGGCCACAGCCTCGGAGAATACAGCGCGCTGGTCGCGGCTGGAGCGATTTCATTTCGCGACGCAGTTCGCGCGGTGCGCGAGCGTGGCCGCCTGATGCAGGAAGCGGTGCCCGCAGGCCAGGGCGCGATGGCCGCGCTGATCGGCCTCGAGTTGCAGCAGGTCGAGGAAATCTGCAAGGAGGTTAGCGTCGACGGCGAGATAGCAGTGCCTGCCAATCTCAACGCCCCCGGGCAGGTGGTGATTGCGGGACACGCCGGGCCGGTGCGCAAGGCATTGGCGATCGCGAAGGAGCGCGGCGCTTCGATGTCGGTGGAATTGAAAGTGAGCGCTCCGTTTCATTGCCCGCTGATGCAGCCCGCGCGCGACGGAATGACGCCGGTGCTCGACGCAATCAAAATCGGCAAATTCAAGTTCGGCGTGATTGCGAACGTCACGGCCGAGGTGAATCGCGATCCCAGCCGGGTCGTGCCGCTATTGCTCGGACAGATTACTGCGCCGGTCAGATGGGAAGCGTCGATGGGGATAATCGCGCAAACTGGGATTACCGACGCGATCGAGTTCGGCTGCGGGCGCGTGCTGATGGGCCTGATGCGCCGGATGTATCGCACAATTCGCGTGCGCCCGCTGGAGGATCTCGCATCGTTGAAGGCCGTCTCCGAAAGCGGCGCCGCTCTGAAGGGGTAAGCCCCGCTTGCCTGTCCGCCTTTAACTCCCTAAGCTGCACTGATAATTTAACGCCCACGAACCCGGTCCGTTATGGCTCGTGAAAAGCGTCCTTGAAGGATGCCATTGTTTGCAGCCGGGGATAATGTTTGAAAGTTTGATCGCGGCTCGACGCCGCGCTGCCCCAGGAGGAACGAGAGCAGGATGGCGCAAGACATCGCAACCAAGGTTCGCGAGAAAATCAGCGAGCAGCTCGGAGTGGCCGCCGACGAAGTGACCCCGGAGGCCTCGTTTATCGAGGATCTCGGCGCGGACTCGCTCGANNGACCTCGGCGCGGACTCGCTCGACATCGTCGAGTTGGTGATGGCCCTCGAAGAGGAATTCAACATCGAGATTTCCGACGAGGATGCCGAAAAAATCCGCACCGTGAAGGACGTCGTCTCCTATATCGAGGCTCACAAGAGCTGAAGCCGTTCGTCTCAATACTCGTTAGCGACAAATCATCCAGACGGCGGTGGCATGCCGCCGTTTCCGCATCGTTCGACGCCGAGCCTCGGTGCGCGGCGGCGCGTCTTCATTCGCTCGGCCGGGAGGCGGAGAGTTAGCTCATGCGATGCCCATTCTGCCGCAATCGCGGAAATCGGGTGGTCGACTCGCGGCTCTCGAGCGACGGCGTAATGATTCGGCGCCGGCGAATGTGCTCGTCATGCAAGCGTCGGTTCACGACCTACGAACGCGTCGAGGAAGCGACGCCGATGGTCGTGAAAAAAGACGGGCGCCGCGAGCCGTTCGATCGCGGCAAAATTATCGCGGGACTCAAACGCGCCTGCGAGAAGCGTCCGGTCTCGATGGAAACGATCGAACAGATCGCCAACAATATCGAAAGCACGATGGCGGAGCAGGGCGATCGCGAAGTTCAGAGCAGCGCGATCGGTACGGCGGTGATGATCGAGCTGCACAAGATCGATCAGGTCGCTTACGTCCGCTTCGCGTCGGTGTATCGATCGTTCAAGGACATCGACGAGTTCATGCACGAGCTCGAAGACCTGATCAAAGAGCGCAAACAACCCATCCCGACGCGGGCCGCTGACAAGAAAGGCGACGCAGTCTCCTGACCGTGAAAACACGAGCCGCGGACGAGGCTGACCAGCTCTTCATGCGCGAGGCGCTAGCGCTCGCAGGCAGCATGCTCGGCCTGACCACGCCGAATCCCACAGTAGGATGCGTAATCGTGCGTCGCGGCAAAATCGTCGGACGCGGGGCCACCTCGGCCGGCGGACGCCCGCATGGCGAAGCGAACGCGCTCGCGCAAGCGGGCTCGCGCGCGCGTGGTGCGACGGCCTACGTCTCGCTCGAACCGTGCGCCCATTTCGGCCAGACTCCGCCGTGCGCGAATGCGCTCGCCCTGGCGGGCGTCGCGCGCGTTGTGATCGGATGCGGCGATCCCGACCCGCGCGTCAAAGGCCGCGGCATCGCGATCCTGAAACGCGCCGGCGTTCGCGTGACCATGGACGTGCTGCGCGATGAAGCGACGCGCCTCAACGAGGGATTCATCACCCGGGTTCTTCACGGCCGTCCGATGGGCATCCTTAAGCTGGCGATGTCGCTCGATGGGCGAATAGCGGCGGAGGGCGGCGATTCGCAATGGATCAGCTCGGCTGAATCGCGCGCGCTGGTTCATCGATGGCGCGCTGAATGCGACGCGGTGATGGTCGGCGCTGGCACCGTGCTCGCGGACAATCCGCGGCTCACGTGCCGAATCGCGGGCGGGCGAGATCCGGTGCGAGTGATCGTCGACGCGAATCTTCGGACGCCGCCCACGGTGCGGGTCTATCGGCAGAGATCGACCGCGCCCGCGATCGTTGTGACGACCCACGCGAATTTGGCGCGCGCTCAAGAAAAGTATGCGCGTCGAGGTGTCGAGGTGATCGCGATCGCGGACGAAGGCGGCCAGATCGCGCTCGACCAACTGATGATCGAGTTCGGCAAGCGGGGATGGGCGCGTGTGCTGATCGAAGGTGGCGCTCATCTGGCGGGCTCGGCACTGCGATCGGGAATTGTCGATCGGGTGGCGATTTTCGTCGCGCCCAAAATTGTGGGAGCGGGACTTCCAGCGATCGAGGGGATGCATTCGCGGAAAATCCGCGATGCGATTCAGCTCGCCGAGTTTTCTGCACGACTGGTCGGTAGCGACTGGCTACTGGAAGGCAAAATCTCTCCACGAAAACGCCCGCGAACCCGACGTCCGCGAAGTTGAAGGCACCATCGCCTTTTACGCGCGCTGGTTAGCTTTAGAAACTGGTGGTACTATCACCACCGGATTGAATTCGATGCCAGCATCAGCGCCAGAAGAAATTTTTGCGGCTCTTCGCGACGGAAACATGGTCGTGATGATCGCCGAGGAGCGTGAAGACGCCGAGGGCGATCTCGTGATGGCGGCGGAGAAAATCACGCCCGACAAAATCAACTTCATGGCGCGCAACGCCCGCGGCATCATTTCGGTCGCAATCATCGACAAGCGATTTCGCGAGCTTGGGATCACGCTGGCGCCCTCGACCGAAAACGGCAACTCGATCGAGCAGGCAGGCTCGCTGATCGACGCGCGCGAAGGTGCGACCACCGGCATCTCGGCGGCGGATCGTTCGCGCGTGATCGGCGTGGTGTCCGATGAAAAATCCGGGCCCGAGGATATCGTGATGCCCGGTCACGTACTGCCGCTGATGGCGCTTTCGGGCGGCGTGATGATGAGAATGGGACGCGCCGAGGGCGCGGTCGATCTGATGCGCGCGGCGGGGATGCAACCGGTCGCCGCGTTGTGCACGCTGCTCCGCGATGACGGCGAAGCGGCGCGTTTGCCCGAGCTTAGGGAATTCGCCGAGAAGCATTCGCTGCCGATCGCGCATATCAAGGATCTCGTTTCGTATCGCTTGACCAATGAAGTGCTGGTCCAGCGCGTGACCGAGCAGCCGTTCCCGATCGCGGGCGGCGTGCTGCAAGCCGTCATTTTCAAAAATATCGTCGATGGCCGCGAGCATCTCGCGCTGATCAAGGGCAACGTCGGCGGCGGCCGCAACGCGCTGGTACGGTTGCACTCGGAATGCCTGACTGGTGACGTGTTTTCCTCGTCGCGATGCGATTGCGGCGATCAGCTGCAGGAATCGATCGAACGAATCATGGCGGCGGAATCCGGCGTGGTAATCTATCTGCATCAGGAAGGGCGCGGTATTGGGCTCGGCAATAAAATTCGCGCCTACGCGCTGCAGGACGAAGGGATGGACACCGTCGAGGCGAATCTTCACCTGGGCTTCGATGAAGATCTCCGCGACTATGGAATCGGCGCGCAGATTCTGCGCGATCTGGGGGTCGGCGAAGTGCAACTGCTGACCAACAATCCGCATAAGATCGAGAGCCTGCGCCGCTACGGCGTCAGGGTCTCGCGCGTGCCGATCGAAGTTGAGCCGCACGCCGGCAACATCGGTTATCTGCGCACCAAGAAGGAAAAACTCGGCCATCTTTTCTCGGAGTTGAAACTGTTCACTTGAAAACCTCAACGGGACGCGTCGGCGCCGGCCGCGAGGATCATGCCGACGCGGGCGGAGCCGCGTCGAAGATGAAGTTGCTGATTTCACTATGGGCTTAAGACATCTCGGGCGTGAGCTCGCGCTCAAGGCACTCTACCGCATCGACATTTGCGGCGGCGCGAGCAGCGACGACCTGGTACTTTTCTTCGACAGTTTTCCGGCCGAGGAAAGCGCGCGCAAATTTGCGGTCGAGTTGATGGAAGGCGTCCGCCGCGAGCAGGCCTCGCTCGACAAGCATCTGGCGGACGCGCTCGAGCATTGGTCGGTGAAGCGGCTTTCGCGGGTCGATCACAATGTGCTGCGAATCGCGCTGTACGAACTGATCTTCATGAACGACATTCCGGCGCGCGTAACGATGGACGAGGCGATCGAACTTGCGAAACGCTATGGCGATATCGAATCGGGGCGCTTCGTCAATGGCGTGCTCGACGAAATCGCGGGGCGGCTCGGACTTAAACAAAAACTTGAAGATCGGATTGGATCACGGCCGGAGTAGCCTGCGGGCGTTGGGCGCACTGGCGCTGCTCGGCGTCGCGGGCTGCGGCTATCACTTCGCCAGTTCGGGCGATGCGCTCCCGTCCGCCGCGCAGACGATCTACGTCCAGCGGTTCGAAAATCACACCCTGCAGACCGGCCTGAATGACGAGCTGATGCGTTACGTCAAGGACGAGATCGCGATGCACAAACGGCTGAAGGTCGTGGACGAACCGAGCCGGGCTGATCTCGAGCTGACCGGCGACGTCAGATACACCAACTCGGTGCCGTCAAACTTCAACTCGGCGCTCGAGCCGACGCTCTACAACAACAGTCTCGCGGTCTCGGCGGCGCTCAAGGATCTGCACACCAACAAGATGATCTGGAGCACGCTCAACGTCGGCAACAGCCAGCATACGCCGGTCGTCGCGCAAACGGTGGTCACCACGACGCCGACTTTTTTGCAGCAGAATTTGCGCGGCGGCGATATCGCGCAGATGACCGATATCGAGACGGCGCAATCGATGACCGCCGCGTCGCGCGATACGATGATGCAAAAGGTCGCGCAAAATCTCTATTCCGAAATGGCCGAAGGCTTCTAGCGCGACGGCGAGAGGCGTGCGAGAGGCATGATCGATGCCGGTTGAAAACGCCCTCGCGTACCTTCGCGCCGGCGCTTCCGGGCGGCGAATCGCGCCGGTCGTAGTAATATTCGGCCCCCACGCATTCCTCCGAGAACACGTGCTCGACTCGATCGTGCGCGCACTCGCGGCCGACGGCTGCAAGTACCGCGGTTTCCAGGTGGGTCTCGGCGACGACTACGGCGCATTGCTCAATGAGTTGCGCGCGCCCGACCTGTTCGCCCCCAAGCTCGCAATCACAGGTCGAGTGCTGCGCTCGCGGAGAGATCGCGCTGAGGACGGTGATGCGGGCGAGTCACGCTCTTCCGGCGGTGGCAGTGGCGAGCCGGCGCTGGTTGCGGCGATCGAGGATTTCAGAGGCCCGGGGCATCTGCTGTTGCTGTACGAACGGGACAACGCGCCGGCCAAAGTTCGGCGCGCCGCCGAGAAGTCCGCGTTGCTGGTCAACTGCATGCGGCCGTTCGACAATCAGATCGATCAATACGTACAGGCGTTTGCGCAGTCGCTCGGCGTGAAGCTGTCGTCCGGAGCAATCGACATGCTGATCACGCGTCATGGCGGCGACCTCGCGGCGATCGCTAACGCGCTGTCGAAGGTGACGATCTTTACAGAGCCGGGAAAGCCGGTGCAGCCGGGCGATCTCGACGAGCCGGGCGCGATGCGGATGCCGGAGCAGTTCGAGCTTGCGGAGAGTCTGGCGCGCGGACGAGTGTCGCCGGCGCTCGCGCAACTGGGGCGGGCATTCGCGCTCGGCCGCGATGCGTTCGAAATCCTGGCGCTCGAAATCATTCCGCAGATGCGCCGGATGATGATCGCCGCATCATTCCTCGCGTCGGGAAAAAATACCGGCGAGGTCGCGTCGGCGATGGGAATGTCTCCGCAGAGTGGGATGGCGATGCGGACGATCGAAGGGGCGCGGCGCTTCGGCTTGAAACGCCTCGAGCGGGCGTACTGGCGTGCGTGCGCGATGGACGCCGACTTCAAGAACGGCCAGATGAAGGAGCGCGAACACGCGCTCGCCGGGTTGCTGCTCGATCTGATGGCCAGCGCGGAGTAGGGGACGGCGCGAAGTTTCGCGAGTGTTCAGCCGCTTGCTTGTATCGCACGCTCATTGACAATGTGTCCTCTGTCGTGCGACACTCGTCTTGGTGATCAGAAGCTTCCGCCACAAGGGTTTGCTCGAACTGTTCGAGAAAGGGCGGAGCGCAGGCGTTCCGCCGGAACTACGCAAACGGTGTGCGAATCGGCTGGAAGTTCTCGATAGAGCGGGAGCGTTGCGAGACCCGGACATCCCTGGATTCAATGCTCATCCGTTGCAGGGGACAGTTCCGACGCGCCACGCGATCGCAGTCAGCGGTCCATGGCGGATAACTTTTCATTTCAATGAAGGAGACGTCTATTTAGTCGATTTGGAACAGTATCATTAGCTTCGCTCCCATATTTATTAACCGTATTCAGAGGATTCCAATGAGTGCAGAGTACATCGTCAAGCGCGAGAAGATTACGCGCTCGCCGATCCATCCGGGCGTAATTTTTGCCGAAGAGGTGATGCCGGAGCTGCGCAAGAGCCGGACCATCGGCGAGATCGCGGCGTTGCTTAAGGTGAGCCGCTCGATCCTGTATCGAGTGATGGCTGGTGAAGTGGCGGTCAGCCCTGACATGGCTGTCCGGCTTGGCAAGCTGTGCGGCAACGGTCCGAATCTTTGGCTGAATCTTCAGGCGGCGTTCGATGCGTGGGAAGCATCGCGGCGACTGAGAAAAGAAGTCAGGAGTATCCCGACGCTCCGATGAGTGTCGAGGATTCGAACTACGCTTCGGCTTTCTTGACGAACTTCCGATGCAGGCTCGCCGACAGGCGCGCGACTTTGCGCCGCACCGTATTGCGATGAATCGTGCCTTTGCTTGCAGCCTTGTAGAGAACTTTGGTCGCTTGCTTGAGTGCGGCGCGCGCCGCAGCTTCATCGCTCGACGCGATCGTCTCTGCCGCGGTCTTGGCCAGGCTGCGGGCGCGCGTCTTGACGACGCGATTGCGCTCAGCGCGCTTCAGGCTTTGACGATGACGCTTCTGTGCCGACGGGTGAACGGGAATATGAGGCATAACCCCACTTAATTAACAGCGCGCGTCGGCCGTAGCAATACGACCGGCGAATCGTCAGCTCACGTCGCGCGATGATTTCTTCATTTCCTGCCATAGCGACTCGATCGCTTCAGGCGTCATCTGTTTGAGATCGAGACCGCGCTCGGCAGCGGTGCGGGCCAGCGCGTCGAAGCGAGCGACGAATTTGTCGCAGGCCGCGCGCAAAGTCTGTTCGGCATTTTTGCCGACGAAGCGCGGCGCGTTGGCAATCGCGAGCATCAGGTCGCCGATCTCTTCGGCAGCAGCTTCGTTGTCGGCGCGGTCGATCGCGTGCTCGATTTCCGCGATTTCTTCGCGCGCCTTGGCGAGCACCTCGCGCAAGTTCGCCCAGTCCATCCCGGCGCGACGCGCCTTCTCGCCGAGTTTTTCCGCGCGCATCAGGGCCGGCAGTGCGCGTCCGACATGCGCGAGACTCTTAGCGTCGTCCGCTTTGTCTTTTCTGGATTTCTCTTCGCGTTCGCCCTGTTTGATCCGGTCCCAATTTTCGATCACTTGATCGACCGTGTCGGCGCGCGTATCGCCATAAACGTGCGGATGACGCCGGATGAGTTTGTTCGCGGCCGCTTCGAGCATCGCGGGCAAATCAAACTGTTTCTGCTCGGCGAGAATGACACCGACGAACAGGCTTTGGACGATCAGGTCGCCCAACTCCTCGGCCACCTCGGATGAATTGTCGCGCGCGATTGCGTCCGCGACTTCGTAGGCCTCTTCGAGCAAATGGCGCGGCGTATCGGCGAGCTTCTGCTCGCGATCCCACGGGCATCGCTCGCGGAGTTCCGTCAGCACGGCGAGTAACTTTGCGAACGCGGATGCGGACGGCGCGTCGTGATCGCTCATGAACGCAATCCTAGCATGCGATTTTGCCTCAGTTCGATTCGATCCCGACGCACAAGGAAGATAGCCAATTGCGTGGTCGCGGCATTAAGATCACGCTGACCGGCAACTCTGGAGTGTGCGCGATGAAGATCATAGATATCGGCGTTCCGCTCGACGCGGCGCCGTATGCGCCGTGGACCTATCGCTTCAAGCGCGTCAGTCACGAGGAAGGGGCGCGCGCGATGCTACGCTTGTTCAAGGGCTCGGACGTCGGC
Organism: Deltaproteobacteria bacterium; assembly: GCA_003135855.1. Taxonomy (GTDB): domain Bacteria; phylum Desulfobacterota; class Binatia; order Binatales; family Binataceae; genus Binatus. The sequence continues at coordinate 150,413 of PNBD01000153.1, read as the reverse complement.
GATTATCCGGAGTCGATGGCGCTCGGGTGGGAGACGATCACGCTCACCGGCCACGCGGGCAATCATCTCGACGCGCCGTGGCACTTCGGGCCGCTCTGCGAGGGCCGCCCCGCGCGCACGATCGATCAGATTCCGCTCGAGTGGTGCTACAGCGACGGCGTGCGTTTCGATTTTCGGCATCGCCAGGGCGAGGACATCACGGTCGAAGATTTGCAGGGCGAACTCGCGCGCATCGATTACAAACTCAAGCCGCTCGACATCGTGCTGCTATGGACCGGCACCGACCAGTATATCGACGACGTCAACGAATACGTGCGGCGGCAGGCCGGGCTTTCGATCGCCGGGCAAAACTTTCTGCTCGATCAGGGCGTGAAGGTGATCGGGATCGATGCGATCGCGATGGACGTATCGTTCGCCACGATGCAGCGTGCGTTTCGCGAGGGTCAGCCGGACCCATTCTTCCCGGCGCATTTCGTCGGCCGCGAACGCGAGCATCTGCACATGGAGAAACTCGCCAACCTGGGTGCGATTCCACGGCCGTTCGGATTCAGGGTCAGCGCGTTGCCGATCAAAATCACCGGCGGCAGCGCGGGATGGGTCCGTCCTGTCGCAATTCTCGAAGATGAGTGATCTTACGCGCTGATTACTGGCTCGAGCACCTTCGTCGTCAGAAAATCGGATAGATCTTTCAAGGTCTCGGCTGTGATCTCGTGACCGCAATCGTACTCGTGGTACGTCACCGGGATCTTCAACGACTTGAGAGTCTCGACCGACGCACGCGCCCGCGTGATTTCGATCATGTCGTCGGCGCGACCATGCTGAACCAGGGTCGGTAGCTTCTCGAGCGATTCCGGCTCNNCGTTGACCTCGTCCTTCAAGTCCGGGGGGAAATACGTCGAGAGGGCGACCAGCGCTGCGAACTTCGACGGGTTTCTAATTGCGAGTCGATACGCCATCATGCCGCCCTGGCTGAAGCCGAGCACGACCAGCTTTTTTCGATCCACCGGATATTTCTGCAACGCGGTGTTCAGGAACTCGGTCGCGGCGCGTCCCGCATCCTCGATTGCCTCACGGTCCGGCGTCGAACCCATCCGGATCGGGAACCATGCGTAACCGCGCGTCGGGCCAATCGGCACTTCCATCGGACCCTGCGGGCAGATGACCATGAAGCGGCCGTCGGCGATGTACGGGGCGAGGCCGAGCAGGTCAAGCGCGTTGGCGCCGTAGCCGTGCATCGCGATCAGCGTGGGATGCGGGCCATCGCCTGCGGGTTCGTAAACGGCATGGATCAATCGCATCGATTCGGCCTCCGGTAGTTGCGGCATCATAGACCGCATGAACGCCGTCCCGCCAGCACGCGTCCGATTGACACATCATGGCGCATGAGCTGAGTGTTCATCGCGCGCCCGATAACAGCTATCTTATCCGCGCGCGATGGTGAAATTACTCAACGGGGTGCGTGAGCAGATAACGGCGCGGGCGTCGATGCCCGCGTTGGGCGCCGCCGCGCTCGCATCGTTATCGATTGCGGCCGCATCGCCTGCGAACGGCCCCACTGGAAAAATTTCCGGCTTGATCGCGGGGGCACTCCTCATCACGCTGGTCGGTTACGCTTTCTTCGACTACCTGCGCCCGCTAATAAAAGATCGCGAATCCGGCTTGCTGATCGCGCTATTGGTGCTGGTCGCGATCGCGGTCGTGAAGCTCGCGGTGATGCCGTTTTTCCCCGGCTTCGGTCCCGACGTCGGCAGCTATCAATCGTGGGCCGGTGACATTGCTGCTCAAGGTCCCGCGCAGACCTATAAGGAAGGTTACTTTCTCGACTATCCGCCCGGCTATCTCTACGCGCTTTGGGTCGCCGGCCTGGTCGCGAATTGGGTCGGCGCGACTGGCGATTTCTATCGCGTCATCATCGAGAGCCCCGCGATTCTCGCAGACCTCGCGCTCGCGCTCCTGATGTTTGCCTTCGTGCGGCGGAGCAAGAGCGCCGTCGTAGCGTTCGTCGCGATGCTGATGGTCGCGCTCAATCCCGCGTTGCTCTACGACACGGTGATTTGGGGACAGAGCGATTCGGTGCTGACTTTCGTCGCGCTGCTCAGCCTCGTTGCGATTCTGCGCGAGCGATACGAAATCGCGTGGGGACTCGCCGCGATTGCCGTGCTGGTCAAGCCGCAAGGCCTGATGCTCCTGCCGGTGCTCGGTTGGTGGACGATGCTGAAAACGGACGTCGCGACCTGGATCAGGTCGGGCCTCGCGCTGATCGTCGTGGCGATCATCGGCATCGCGCCGTTCCAAATCGGCCACGAGTGGAACTGGATTCTGAAGCTCTACACCTCGACCGCCGCGTATTATCACGAGACCTCGGTCAACGCGTTCAACCTGATGGCGTTGATTGGCGGATTGCGCGCGTCTGACGACGGCACCATCGGCGGCATCACATTTTTCGGGCTCGGGATGAGCATGCTGGTGCCGCTGTATGCCTACGTCGCGTGGATCCTCTGGCGAGGATGCACGCCCAAGCGGTTGATCTTCGCGGCGTTCATCACGGTTTTCGGATTCTTCATGGTCGCGCCGCGGATGCATGAACGCTACCTGTATCCCGCACTCGTGCTGGCAGTGCCGTTGGCTCTGGAAGCGCCCCAGATGTTGGCGGTGTTCGTAGTGCTGTCGCTGACCTGCCTGTTCAATCTCGCCTATATCCTGCAAACGCTGCAGACCGTGGTGTTTCTCGACGGCCACGACGGACTCGCGATGGCGACTTCGGCATTCAACGTCGCGGTGCTCGCGATCGCGATTTATTTCGGCGCGACCGGGCTCGAGACCACCGAGGCGAGCGAGGGCAAAGGCTCGAGCTTTCTCTCGACCCTGTATGACAAGTTCACGGTTGAGAGCCCGGCTGAATCGTATGTCGAAGAGGAAGTGCATGCGCCGCCGTGGCTCGCGATCGACACGATGATTATTTCCGCGCTGCTCATTGCCGCTGCGATCACGCGATTCTGGCATCTGGGCCATCCTGCGGAAATCGTGTTCGACGAAGTGCATTTCGTCGCGCAGGGACGGCATTATCTGCACGGCGAGTCATTTCTCGATCCGCATCCACCGCTGGCAAAACTGGTGATCGCCGCCGGCATCTGGCTGTTTGGCGATCACCCGTGGAGTTGGCGCGTCGGCAACGCAACGCTCGGAACCGCGCTGGTTGGAATCACCTATCTGCTCGCGCGCAGGATGACGGGATCGCGTCTGACCGGCGCGATTGCTGGCGGCTTGATTCTACTCGACGGCCTCTACCTCGTCGATTCGCGGATCGCTGTGATCGATATCGTCTATCTGACTTTCGCCGCCATCGCGTACTTGGTGCTGTTTCGCTTCGCGCAATCCGGCGACCTGATGGAGCGCCGCCGATTGTTGCCGTGGCTCGGCTTGGCGCTCGGACTTTGCCTTGCCAGCAAACTCTACATTCCTGCGATCACGTTTTTGTTGGTGACAGGATTCCTCGTGTACATCTTAATGCGGCGCGGCCCCGGCGCTGCGCCCGTGCCACCGGCCAGTCAAACGCGCACGATCGCGGCGGTGGCGGTGGTTGGCGCAGTCGCATCGATCGCTTATCTGATCGTGTTTCTGCCGCACTATTTTCTCGGCTGGTGGGGCGGAATTTACGACCTGTTTTTGTATTTCAAAGACGTGGTCTGGTACGAGGATAGCGTCGCCTCGGCAACACATCCTTATTCGTCGAAGTGGTGGAGCTGGCCGCTGATGTTGCGACCGGTCGCGTACTGGCAGGATTTTCCCAAGACCGGCAACGTCTCGACCGTCTGGGGTGGCGGCAATCCGCTGCTCTGGTGGGGCGCGCTGACCGGCATCACGATCACGGCGGTGAAAGCGATCGAGCGCCCGAGCCTCGCCCGCTCATTCCTGGTGATTGGCTACCTCAGTTACTTCGTGATTTGGATTTGGATCGGCCGCACACTTTTTCTCTATCACTACATGGGCTCGATCTATCTCGGCTACATCGCGCTGGCCGTGGTGTTGACCGATTGCTTCGAGCTGCGCGCTGAGCAATGGGAGCATCTCGCGTTGCTGCTCACGATGACGCCGGCGTTTATCCTGGGTCTCGGCCCGACCTGGGGCATCGTTTCATACGCGCTGGTGTTGGCCGCCTACGCCGGAATGTTGTTGAAGACCCCGTATGCAGGCCGATACGTCGCAGGCGTGTTCGTGCTCGGCGCGATCGTCCTCTTCGTGTACTACTTCCCGGTCTGGACCGGCATGCCGATCGAGCGGGCAGGCTACTACGATCGGATGTGGCTGCAGAGCTCGGGAATCCGAAGCTGGATCTGATGAAGCGATCGGTGCACTCGTGCGCGAGCCGTGGCGCGACTCTGGTGTGCGCGATGTTCTTCGCGATCGTGCTGATCCCATCGCTCGCGCGCGCCGCGCAGAACCTTCTCAAGAATGGCGACTTCACCGCCGGCTCGGAGGATCAACCTGACGTCTGGCGGACCGAGGCCTGGATCCAGAAGCCCGAGAGTTTCGAGACGCACTGGCATAGTCCGTCGGCGTCCAGCGATGGCGAGCTGGAAGTCAACAATCTCGAAGCCAACGACGGGCGCTGGACGCAATCGCTCACGCTCGGCCCCGGATGGTACGAGATGAGCGTCGAGATCCGCACCGAAAAAGTCGGCGACACCGAAACCGGCGCGTCGATCTCGGTGATGGAAGACGGCATCATGTCGGCCGACATCCACGGCACCGCCGACTGGCAGCGCGTATCGTTGTATCTGAAAGTTGGCGGGCAGGGCGCCGATGTCGATGTTGCGCTGCGCGTCGGCGGATTCGGCAGCCTGAATACGGGGCGTGCATTTTTCAGAAAAGCATCGCTAATCAAGATTGATGCGCCCCCGCCCAAAGCGACGCCGACGTTCGATCTCGGCTCGATCCGCCAGCAGGCGCTGCCAGAACCCAAGGGCAGGCCACATTCAATGGTGCTGACGTTCATCGCGCTGATCCTGACGGCGATTGTTGGATGGCGCGTGTTTGGCGCGGACGAAGTTGTGGCCGTGGCGAAAACCGGCGCGGCCAAGGATCTCGGCACGGCGAAAAAGAAAGCGGGGCGTGCGGCGCGGCGATGAATCCAGCCGAAGAGCGGGATCGGCGAATCGAGTCTGCGATTTTTCTGATTCCGTTTGTCAGCTACGCATACTTTTACCAGGGCGCCGATCAGAGCGTCGCCTGCCGCTTCGATCTGATGCGCTCGATCCTCGAGCGGGGCTCGCTCTGGATCGACGATTACTGCGGTTTCAACACCGCCGACATCATAAACTTCGGCAGACACATTTATTCCGTCAAAGCGCCGGGAACTTCGTTCACCGCGCTGATCCCATGGCTGGTGATCAAGCTGGTCTTGCTGCCACTCCAAAAAGACCACGAGCCGCTCTTCTGGGCGTTCACGACCTACCTTACGACGCTCTTCACGACCGGACTCCTGGTCGCGATGCTCGGCGTCGTGATGTATCGCTTCGCGCGCTTTCTCGGCGTCGGAGAAGGGCGCGCGGCAGGCATCGCGTTGATCTCCGGGCTCGGCACCATCGCGTTTCCGTACGCAACCGAATTGACCGGAGAGCCGGTCGCCGCGGTAGCGATATTTTGCGGCTTCTACCTGCTTGCGACTTTCGCGAAACGTCCGTCGATGGCGCGCGCGTTTTTCGGGGGCTTCCTCGCCGGCTGGGCGGTGCTGAATGACTATCCGGTGTTTCTCGTCGCCGCAGGAATCGGCATCTACGCACTATTCAAATTGCCCGAATGGAAGCATCTCGCGGCCTTCTCGGCGGGCGCCGCGATCACCGCGGCGATTTTGCTCGCCTACAACTGGGGCGCGTTCGGCAGCCCGTTCTACTTCAGTTATCAGGCCTTCAAACTGCCTGAGAACGCGCAATTTCCCGAGCAGTCAATCGGTTTCGTCGGCCTGACCTACCCAAAAATTCGCATCCTGTGGAACATCCTGTTCGATCCGCAGCGCGGATTGTTCTTCTGCAATCCAGTGCTGCTGCTGGCGATTCCCGCGGTCGCATACTTTGCGCGACGATCGCAATGGCGCGCGGAATTCGTCGTGACGGTTTACGCATTCGCGGCGCTGATTCTGTTCAACGCATCGTACGGCGAATCGATCGTCTCTTGGGGCGGCGGCACCGCGACCGGCCCGCGCCAGATAATCGCCGCAGTTCCCTTCATGGTGCTGACGCTCGCGTTCCTGCCTGCTGCCTGCGACTACCTGCTGGCGGCGTTCACGGTGATTTCGGTCGCGATCATGCTGATCGCTACTTCGACCAATCCGCACTTCCCTTATGAATACGAAAATCCGGTGCGCGATTTTGCCCTGCAGCAATTCATGCGCGGCGACTTCGCCTCAAATCGCGACGCGTTTTTCGGTGGCGGAATGATCATCGGCGATTCGGTCGCGTTCAATCTTGGCAAGCTGCTTGGACTTCCCGGCCCGATGCAATTATGGCCACTCGCGGTGTTCTGGATCATTGGCGCATTCGATCTCTCCGCGGCGCTGGAATTGTGGGGTAAGGGTACTTCGCGCCGGTTATTCGGCGCCGCGGCTGCCACCGCGATTGCCGGTCTGTTCCTGCTCTCGATGAGCGCAACAATTTTACAGCCGCTCGAACTCAGCCGCCGCCATGGCTTGCTCGGCCGCTACATGGTCGGCGAGCGATGCTTTGAGAGCCCGCCACATATAGTGCGCGTCGATGGCCAGCTCAATTTCCAGGGTATCGGCGAGATGGGCGCGATGCCGTTTCCGTCATGCGCGGTCTGGCGGGGTGCGATCATCGCGCCGCGAGACGGCGATTACGTATTCTCGATCGACATCGACGATTCGGGTTGGGTCACGATCGACGGCACGCCGGTCATTCGCGATCCTGGTCTGGTCAGCAAGCCGCACGATGAGGGCACCATCCGTCTGACTGCCGGAACTCACCTGATCGAAGCTGGCGAGCGCAATGTCGGCGGCGACGCCTACATCCGTCTTTTTTGGCGCGTGCCTGGCATCGACAATCCCGAAATTGTCCCGTCCGCAGCGCTGATTCCCGAACGTTTCAATCGCAGTCGGCGTTAGTCGTGATCGGGCAGCAAGCCTGCGCGCGTAATCTCGCGCCGTTCGCTCTTATCGAGCGCCTCGGCCGCGCGCGCGAGCGGAAACGTCGCATCGCACATCTCGCGGTACGGAAATCGTTCGATATGCGTCGAGAGAAAATCGAGCGACTTTTTCAGATACTGCGGCGGATAAGTCGCGACTCCGATAATCTCCAGCGACTTGAACGTGATCAGCGAAGGCGGAACCTGCACGGTCAGCCCCGGCGAAATATTGCCGACCTCGATCAGCCGGCCGCCGTTGCGCACCAGGCGGATGCCCTCCATGAATGCGTCGGGCACGCCCGCGACTTCGAGCACGACGTCGGGTAATCCGTTGCACAACTCGCGCACGCGTTTGTCGCGCGCCTCGAAATCGCTGTGCGTGCGCATATCGACGGTTTCGTCGGCGCCGAATCGTTTCGCCTCGCGCAGCCGCAGATCGACGCCATCGATCGCGATAACGCGCGCACCGCGCGCCTTCGCAATCGCCATCGCATGCAGCCCGAGGCCGCCCGCGCCCAGTACCAGCAACGTCTCGCCGTAGGCCAGCCGCGCGCGATCGAGACTCCAGAATACCTGCGACATCGCGCAGTTCGCTGACGACGCGATCGAGTCGGGCACGTTGTCCGGCACGCGATAGAAATGCTGCTCGGGCTTGACGAAATAATGCGTGGCGAAGGTGGCGGTGAAATGCGGCGGATCGTCGGGATGCCTCGCGCCGACGACCTTCGCGGTGCACGCGGCGTGATTCCCGGTCACGCAATTCACGCATCGATTGCACACCGTGTAGTACACCGGCGCGATCCGATCACCTTCCTTGACCGGCACGCCCGCCCAATCGGTCTTCACGCCCGCGCCGAGCGATTGTATTCGCCCGCTCATCTCGTGGCCCGGCATGATCCCGCGCCGTCCAAATTCGCCCTTCCACATATGAACTTCCGAACCGCATACGTTGGTCTGCGTCACCGACGCGATGATCCCGCCAGCCGCCGGCGTTGGCACCTCATAGTCGTGAAATTCAATTTTATGTGCACCGGGAATGAATGCGATGCGACCCTTCATGGCGTTGCCTCCGGGGGAACAGAATCGCCTGTTCGGCGAATTGATGTGATGGCCCCGGTTCTAGCCCGCGACGCGAAAATGTCAAGCGTGAGCGATTCGCGAGTCAGGGAGATTGGGTCGGCGCGTTATGAATGACCAATGGCGGCGTGCCCGGCGAGATCGAAAATCGCGACGGCGGAAGAGATTTGGCTGAATCCCTGGTCACCGTTGACGGCGCCGTAGTCGGTCGTGCCGGTGCGGTCGCCGCTGATGGGTGCGTAAGTGCCGGCGCTGCTTCGCCGGGCTGAGCAAACGTCGGCCGATGAGTTCGCTTCGCTTCGACCAGTACCTGCCTCAGCAGATTCGATTCCTCGGTGCCGTGCGAAACGCAATCGACATCCTTGGTCGGACGCAGCGGGACCTTGACCGGCGAGTTGAACGTCGCGCGAACGTCCACGACGCTCGCCTCTTTGCCATGCGGACGGACCAGGAAATTGTACACCGAGGTCGCGTTGGGCTCCGGCTCGGCGGCATATAATCCCACGACGCTTTTGATCTTGCCGCAATCGGCATCGTGCAGCGTGAAGCGCGGGCCGACCGCTTCGATAATTCCGTGATTCGAATCCTGCGCCTGGATGCGCATGCCGTTTTCCTGAATCACCGAATTGACCGCGTCCCACGCCAAATCGTAGGGCAGCGGAATCACCACCCGCTGCTGCTCGTCGCTCGGCGGCGCGGTCATCGGCGGGTAGATGCATCCTGCCAGCGCCGCGATCATCGCGAGCGTCGCGATTCGCAGATAAGTCTTCATCACGCTTCGCATCGATCTCACCAAACTTGCGGTCGCATGATAGCAGAAGGTGAGCGGCGAATGCCCGACTCGGCGCGGCGCCACGCTCGCAAATTTCGCGATTCATGTCGCACGCGCGTCGGTGATATAAAGATCGGATGCGCGACGCGATTTCGGAATTCCATCCCGCAGTTCGCACCTGGTTCGAGCGGCGCTTCGGCGCCCCGTCGCGCGCGCAACAAGCTGGATGGCCGGTTATCGGCGCGGCGAACCGAGCGCCCGGCTACGACGTTCTGCTATGCGCACCGACTGGCAGCGGCAAAACGCTCGCCGCGTTTCTGTGGGCGATCAACGGGCTCGTAATCGACGCCGAACGCGGCAATCTTCGCGACGAAGTGTCGGTGCTGTACGTCTCGCCGCTGAAGGCGCTCGCCAACGACATCCGCCTGAATCTCGAGGAACCGCTGCAAGGCGTGCGCGAAGTTGCGGCCGAATCCGGTCTCGATTGCTCGAAAATTCGCGCCGGCCTTCGCACCGGCGACACTTCGGTCAGCGAACGCACCCAGATGCTCCGGCGGCCGCCGCACATTCTCGTCACCACGCCAGAGTCGCTGTTCATCCTGCTGACCTCGCCGAAATTCCGCGAGAAGCTGGCGGCGGTTCGCCATGTAATCGTCGATGAACTTCACGCGCTCGCAGGCAACAAACGCGGCGCTCATCTCGCGCTGACGCTCGAGCGGCTCGAGCGCTACGTCATGCGGAGCGGTGCTCAGCGGCCAAATCGAATCGGCCTTTCGGCGACGCTGAATCCGATCGAGAAGCTCGCTGAATTCCTGGCCGGCTTCGAGGTCGCTGATGACGGCACTCGCACGCCGCGCCCTGTGCGGATTGTTCGCACCGACGATCGCGCGCGCAAGATGGATCTGCAAGTCGTCGCCGCCGGTCCTGACTTGGGCCCGCTCGCGACGCATCCGCATTGGGACGCGATGTACGACGAAGTCGCGCGCCTCATCGGGGAGCATCGCACGACGCTGGTATTTACTCTCAGCCGTCGCACGGCCGAGCGCGTCGCAGTGAATCTGCAGAAGCGCTTGGGCACCGGCGCGGTGATGGCGCATCACGGTAGCCTCGCGCGCGCCGAGCGGCTGGACGCCGAGCAAAAACTCAAGCGCGGAGAGTTGAAAGCGATCGTCGCGACCGCGTCGCTCGAGTTGGGCATCGATGTGGGCGCGGTCGAGTTGGTTTGTCAGCTTGATTCGCCGCGATCGATCTCGGCCGCAATCCAGCGCGTGGGCCGCTCGGGTCACAGTCTCGCAGCGACTCCGAAGGGTCGTTTTTTTGCGATGACGCTCGACGATTTGATCGAATGCGGCGCAGCGTTGCGCGCGATTCGCAGCGGTCACCTCGACGAAGTCGAAATTCCGATGGGATGCCTCGATGTAGCGGCCCAGCAAATTGTCGCGATCGCGGCTGAAGACGAGGAAGTGACCGAGGCGGAACTGCTGCGCGTGCTGCGGAGCGCGTACAACTTTGTGGGCCTCGATGCGGCCGGCCTGAGTCGTCTGCTCGGACAACTCGGCGCCGAATTGCAAGAACGAATAGCAGGCGCTGCGCCCAAAATATTTTACGACCGCGTGAATCGTCGCGTGCGTCCGCGGCGATCGGCGCGACTGTCGGCAATCACCTCGGGCGGGACGATTCCGGAAGCCGGCAACTACGACGTCGTAATCGAGTCGGAGGGCCGCAAAATCGGCGACGTCGAGGAAGACTTCGCGCAGGAATCGGTGCGCGGCGCGGTGTTTTCGCTCGGCTCGATGCCGTGGCAAATCCAGCGCATCTCGCGCGGACGCCTGATGGTCGAAGCGGCGCCCGGCATGGCGCCGACGATGCCGTGGTGGCAGACCGAGGCCGGCGGTCGTTCGCAGGCGCTGTCATCCGAGATCGCCAATCTGCGCCACGAAGTCGCCGATCGCATCGAGCGCAACGAATCGCCGAACGAATGGCTGATGACCGAATGCTCAATGAGCGAGCGGGCCGCGACCCAGGCAGTCGATTATGTCCGCCGCGGAGTCGCCGCGCTCGGCGCGATTCCCGACGAGAAGACGATCGTCGTCGAGCGATTTTTCGACGGCATCGGTGGCACGCAGATTGTTATTCACTCGCCGTTCGGTATTCGGTTGAATCGTGGGCTCGGCCTCGCGCTGCGAAAGCGCCTTTGCCAATCGTTCGATTTTGAAATCCAGGCGTCCGCGATCGACGACGGCGTGCTGCTCGCGCTGAATTCCCGCCATAGTTTTTCGCTCGACACGCTGTTCTCGATGTTGCCAGCGCGCAACGCGCGTCATGTGATGGTGCAGGCGCTGATTGCTGCGCCGATGTTCGAAGTGCGCTTCCGCCACGTCGCAACCCGGGCGCTGGCCGTGATGCGCTCTTCACGCGGGCGCAAGGTGCCGGCCTGGATTCAGCGACTGCGCTCGCAGGAATTGCTGTCGTCGATTTTTCCCGGCCAGCAGGCGTGCTTCGAGAATCGTCCCCTCGAAATAAAACTTCCCGACCATTTTGTGATCGAGGAGACAATTCGCGAATGTCTCGAAGAATCGACCGACCTGCCACGGACGGTGCGGATGCTCGAGGGAATCGAGCAGGGCAGCATTCGCGTCGTCAGTGTCGATTCGATTGCGCCGTCGGTGTTCGCGCATCGATTGCTGCTCGCGTGGGACTACTCGTTCCTCGACGACGGCGAACGCGCCAATCGCCGCTCGCGCACTGTCACCATGAATCGCGGCATGGCCGAGGATGTTTTCCGCAAGGAAGATTTGTCGGAGATGCTGGCGAGCGACGCCGTCGACAGCGTCGTTGCGGAAGTCACCGGGCGCGCGCCCGGTCGCAGGCCGCGCAGTCGCGACGAGTTGTACGAGTTGATTCGTGCGCACGGCTCGATGACGCAAGTCGACGTGGAAGAACGCGTCGGCGAGAACTGGCGCGCGATGTTGTCCGAGCTCGACCGCGAGGATCGAATCTCTCGCATCAATTTTGGTGCCGATACCGGCGCCGCCGAACGAATCATCCTGGCGGAGGACGCTCCGCTGTTCGCCGCGGCTTATCCTGACGCGAAGATCGAAGCCTCAGAAAGTTCGCATGACTCCGCGCTCACTGCCGACGACGCGCGCGAGGAAATTGTCCGCCGCGCGCTGAAAACGTCGGGACCGACGACCGCCGCCGCGCTTTCATTGCGCGTGCGATTGCCTGAGCGCGAGGTCGAGCAGATTCTTGCCGCGATCGAATCCAAGGGCGCGATTTTTCGCGGCCATTTCACCCGCGCCGACAAGATTCAATGGTGCGATCGTTACAACCTCGAGCGCATCCATCGCATGACGCTGGCCCGCGTGCGCGCCGAAATCGAACCCTGCGCGGACCATGAGTACGCGGCGTTTCGCCTCAAGTGGATGCACGTCGGCAGCGCTGAAATCACCGCGGATCAGGCGGGCGTCGCCGCGGTGCTCGAACAATTATCGGGTGTCGCGTTCGCGCCGGAAGTCTGGGAGCGCTCGATTCTGCCCGCGCGAATCTCCGGCTACCGTCCCGAGATGCTCGATCTCGTTTGCATGAGCGGCCAGATGATGTGGCTCGCGATGCCCGAAGAAGGACACGCCGCCGCGACGCCCTCGCGCATCACTTTCATTCCGCGCAAGGGAACTCTGTTCGTGCCGCGGAATGAGTCGAACACTTCGGAGCCCGACGTTCCGCTGGAACCCAAGGAGGCGGCGATCATCGATGCGCTCGCTAAGTCGGGCGCGCAATATCTCGATGAAGTCAGCGAGCGCGCGAATCTCTCGGAGCGCGATGCGCTCACCGCGCTGTGGCATCTTGCCGCGTCGGGGCGCGTCACCAACGACAACTTCGCGCCGCTCAGGATGTTCGCCGACGATCACGGCGCCGAACGCGCGCTCGCCGCCGTGTCGAATCGCGGGAGTACGCGCCGCGATGCCGCGGTGCGTGCGCGGTTGAAATCGAGTCTCGCCGGGCGATGGTCGTTGACGCGGACAATTGAGAAGGCCCCGCAATCTTCAGATGATACCCGCGAGCTTGCGATGGCGTTGCTCGAACGTCATGGAATTCTCGCGCGCGAAATGTTGAGCGCCGAGTCGGCGCCAATTTCGTGGAACGAAGTGGCGTTCGCGTTGCGTCGCCTGGAATATGCCGGCGCGATTCGCCGCGGATGGTTTGTGCGCTCGCTATCAGGCGAGCAGTATGCGCTGCCGGAGGCGGTCGAGATGCTGCACGCGGCGCGCAACCTCTCGCTCGCGCGCGAGCGTCCGTATGCATTGAGCGCGATCGATCCCGCCAACCCGTACGGCGCGATGCTGCCCGGATGCGGAATCGCGCGCGAGGCCGCGAACATCGTCGTGATCCGCGGCGGCCGCGTTGTCGCCGGCCTGCATGGGCGCGCGCTGATTACCGGCGGCGAGGTTGATGACGAAGCGTTCAGCGCCGCGCTCGCCGCGATTCTGCCGATGAGGACGCGCGTCGTAATCGATTCTATCGACGGGGTTCCGGCGCTCGAATCGCCGCGAGTCGGGATGCTGGCCGCGATGCGTTTTCACTCCGACGGCCGCTCGCTGCTGTTCGACGGATTGCACGGTCCGGCGCCGTCGCGCGCCCCGCGCCATTCCACCCGCCCGAACTGAGCAGTGCAAATTTAAAGTGGCACTTGAAGAAATAGCACCCGACCTCGCGGCGCTACAGACCATAATCGATCGCAGCACGCGCACCGCGACGCCGTCGGTCGCCGACTCGATTGCATATCCCGAGCGCCAGATGACGGCCGCGCAGTTCGTCGAATTCTGGAGCGGTGTCAGACTGGTTGCGATGGCGACGGTGGGCGACCACGGCCAACCTCATATCGCGCCGGTTCACGCGCGAATCGAAGGCGCGTCGCTGAAACTCGTAATCTACGACAATACGGTGCGGCGCGCCGATCTGGTCCGCAATTCTCGAGTCGCATTCACGACCTGGAATGCGGAGGGTGCCGCCGCGATCGTTTATGGACGTGCCAGCGAAATCCCCGGCTCGATTCGCGATGCGCGCGCCGGCCAGAGCGGCAAGCCGCGCCACGTCGTCGGCGTCGAAGTGAAGCTCACGCGAATCTACGCGATGCGCGCGCCCGCCCGCTCCTGAAGTTTATGCCTGAAGTTAATGCGCGCGGTTGATCGACGTTACTAGCGCGCTATTCTGAACATCAACAGATGAATCGTTCATCAAACTGGCGGGCAGGTTTGGTTTGAACGGTTCCCGCATCAACGCGGCCCACTGAACTCGCCCAGACGAGGCTCAAGACACAAAATGGCAAGCAACAGTTACGGCGCGCGCGCGACGCTCGCGGTCGAGGGCACCGACTACACCGTCTTCAAGCTCGAGGCGCTCGAACAGCGCGGCTTTCCGCTTTCGAAGATGCCCTACTCGATCAAGGTGATGATCGAGAACGTGCTCCGGCGCGAGGACGGGATGATCGTGACGCCCGGACAAATCGAGGCGCTCGCCCGCTGGTCGGGCAAGGGCGGCGAGCGCGAAGTGTCGTTCATGCCGGCGCGCGTGCTGTTGCAGGATTTCACCGGAGTGCCGGTGGTCGCAGACCTCGCAGTGATGCGCGATGCGATCAAACGGCTCGGCGGTGATCCGGCGAAAATCAGTCCGCTGCAGCCGGTCGATCTCGTGATCGATCATTCGGTGCAGGTCGATTCTTTCGGCAGCGCTTCGTCGTTCGCGACCAACGCGCAGCTCGAATTCGAACGCAACCAGGAGCGCTACCTGTTCCTGCGTTGGGGGCAGCGCGCGTTCGACAACTTCCGCGTGGTGCCGCCCGACACCGGAATCGTGCATCAGGTGAATCTCGAATATCTCGCGCCAGTGGTGTTCGCGTCGAAGAATGGCGAGGCCTATCCCGACACCGTGCTCGGCACCGATTCGCATACCACGATGATCAATGGACTGGGCGTGGTCGGATGGGGCGTCGGTGGAATCGAGGCGGAGGCCGCGATGCTCGGGCGCTCGATGCCGATGTTGATTCCCGAGGTCATCGGCTTCCGCTTGAGCGGCAGTCTGAAGCCCGGTGCGACCGCGACCGACCTGGTGCTGACGGTCACGCAGATGCTGCGCAAGAAGGGCGTGGTCGGCAAATTCGTCGAATACTTCGGTCCCGGCTTGTCGTCGCTGCCGGTCGCCGATCGCGCGACGCTCGGCAACATGTCGCCCGAGTACGGCGCGACGATCGGTTTTTTTCCGGTGGACGATCAAACGCTTGCCTATTTGCGATTGACCGGACGCGCCGAGTCGCAGATCAAACTGATCGAGTCGTACTGCAAGATGCAGGGACTGTTTCGCACCGCCAATTCGCCCGAGCCGAGCTTCTCCGACACGCTCGAACTCGATCTCTCGACCGTGGTGCCGAGTCTCGCCGGTCCGCGCCGTCCGCAAGATCGCGTGCCGCTCATCTCGGCCAAGACCGAGTTCCGCCGCGAGTTGATCAAGGAATTCGAAAAAGAACACAAGGTCGATCGCGACGCGCTGGCCGAGTGGGTGGAAGAGGGCGGAACGCCGGCGCAGCCGGTCGAGCCCGCGCCTCTCCACAACAAGCTCGGCCACTATGCGACCAAGGTCGAAGTGCACGACAACGGTGGGCGCTTTGCGCTGACCCACGGTTCGCTCGTGATCGCGGCGATCACGAGTTGCACCAACACCTCGAATCCGTCGGTGATGATGGCGGCGGGACTGCTCGCGAAAAAGGCCGTCGCGCGCGGGCTTACGGTCAAGCCGTGGGTCAAGACCAGTCTCGCGCCCGGCTCGAAAGTCGTCACGCAATATCTGAAGCACGCAGGACTGACGGAACCGCTCGAGCAGTTGCACTTCAATCTGGTCGGCTACGGATGCACGACGTGTATCGGCAACAGCGGACCGGTCGCCGAAAATATCGCGGGTGCGGTGAAGCAGGGCAATTTGGTGGCGTGCTCGATCTTGAGCGGCAATCGCAACTTTGAAGGGCGAATCAATCCGGTCGTGCGCTTCAACTATCTCGCGTCGCCGCCGCTGGTGGTCGCTTATGCGATCGCGGGGACGATCGATATTGACGTTGAACGCCAGCCGCTCGGCGTCGGCTCGGATGGTGCGCCGGTTTACTTGCGCGATATCTGGCCCTCGCAGGAAGAAGTCGCCAATGCGGTTGCGCGCTCGGTCAACGCCACGATGTTCAAGAGCGAGTACGGACAGGTGTTCGACGGCGACGAGCACTGGAAGGGTTTGGCGGTGCCGGAAGGCAACCTGTTCAAGTGGCAGGAGGATTCGCTGTACGTCAAGGCGCCGCCGTTTTTCGACGGCGTCACCGCGGCGGTCGGCGAACTGTCGGATATCATCGGTGCGCGCGCGCTGGCGGTGCTCGGCGACAGCGTGACGACCGATCATATTTCGCCGGCCGGCTCGATCGCGGTGGATACTCCCGCCGGGCAATATCTGATCGCGCACGGGGTCAAGCCCGCTGATTTCAATTCATACGGCGCGCGCCGCGGCAATCATGAAGTGATGATGCGTGGCACGTTCGCAAATATCCGGCTGAAGAACCTGATGGTGCCCGGTGTCGAAGGCGGTTACACCCTGCATCTGCCGGACGGCGAGCGCATGACGATTTTCGAAGCGTCCGAGCGCTATCAAAAAGAACGTGTGCCGCTGATCGTGCTCGCGGGCAAAGAGTACGGCACCGGTTCGTCGCGCGATTGGGCGGCGAAGGGCACGCTGCTGCTCGGCGTGAAGGCGGTGATCGCGGAGAATTTCGAGCGGATTCATCGCAGCAACCTGGTCGGGATGGGCGTGCTCGCGCTTGAGTTCAAGCCCGGCGAGAGTCGGGTGTCGCTGGGACTCACCGGAATGGAAACCTACTCGATCACCGGCTTGAAGGGCGGACTGAAGCCGCGACAAGTGATGCGCGTGCGCGCCGAGGCCGACGGCAAGCGCATCGAGTTCGAAGCGATCGCTCGCGTCGACACGCCGGAGGAAGTCGAGTACATCCGGCACGGTGGGATATTGCCGTTCGTACTGCGCGATTTGCTCCGCGCATAAGCTGCACGCGGCGACTAGCTCAATTCAGTAGCGTGCTCAATCTCACGATCGAGTGACTTGCGGATTTGTCAGCTCGAGCCGCACCTCGACTCCGCTCTTGCGGCTGGCGTAGCGGCTTAGCAACCTCACCACTCCCGGCGTGACCTCGCGGATCGCTTCGGGGCGAAAGCCGACCGACTCAGGTCCGCGCGTCGCCATCATGCCGAGCATCGAAAGCCGCAGCAGCGCGGCGACCTGTTGGCAGTAGCGGAATCGCTTGAATTCTAACGGCGCCATCGCGTGATACAGCGGCAGGTACATCGCGGCGAAGTTGGCGCGCAGGCTGTTGCCCACGATGTTGTCGCGCATCCATCGCGGATGCTCCATCGCCGACGTCAAGAGTATGACCGCGGTCGTCGCCGCATCGAGATGCCGATCGCCGACGTCAGTATTGACCCAATCGATCACGCCGGTTACGCGCGTGTTTTTCACCATCACGTTTTGCGGATGATAATCCATATGCACCAGCGTCGGTTTGCTCGCGCGGAAAACGCTCGCGCGCTCGCTGACGGTCTGCAACGCGTCGCGCAGGCCCGGCAGCGGTCCGTGCTCGACGCGCTCAGTGATTATCGCGAGCACGCGATCGATCAGCGGCACTTCCTGGACGGGGGAGGGCGCTTCCATTCCGTTAGCTGCGAACGCATGCGGGATGTCGCGCAAGCCGACTCCGCTCGGATCGAGTTTGTGCAAGCGCGCCTGCGCCCGCACGAATGAAAAAAATCCCAATGAAAAAGTTTTGAATGCTTGCGGGAAACTCTTGATTGCAAAGAGTGGCCCGCCGGCCAGCCGCTGCATGATCATGAACGGCGCGCCCAGGATGCGCCGGTCCGGTTCGAACGCGTATGGCGTTGGCACCGCGTAACCGGCCTGTGCGAGGCATTCGATCGTGGTGTGTTCGCGTGCCCCTTTCGCGTCGGCTGCGGAGCCTTGGTAGAAGCGCAGCACGACTGGCTCGCCGACTGGAATATTCGCGAGCGAGTTCGATCGCGCCTCGAGGGTGAACTCGAAGACCGTCGTTTCCCATCCGCTGGCAAGTACGCTGAGGCGCGCCACCGGCGCGCAAAGATAGCTGCTGAGTCGCGCTGCGATCTCGGAAGTTTCAAGCATCAGGAGAAGCCGGCGCGGTGCCGACCGTCGCGGATGCGCAGCCTAGTACAGGCGTCGGCAACTCGCAATTGAACTGACACGCGTGTCAGGTGCGGGGGCTATCGGCGCAGCAGCCGATGCATGAAATGCTGATCGTCGGGAGCACCGCTGGGTTGGGCGCCGGGGACGTCCTGCGAATTCGTTTCCGGCATCGGCACGGTCTTGAGCGTCTCGTTCGGCAGCGTCTCGCCATTTTTCTGGAACTTGCGCTGCACGATCGACGAGATCAGCGAACCCCTGCGATCGCCGAGATCGATTGCGACTTCGACCGAGAGTCCGAGCCTGAGCGGCTTGTCAGGCGGCGGCTGCGATTCGAGCACGACCTTCACCGGCACCCGCTGCACGACTTTGACCCAGTTGCCGGTCGCATTTTCCGGCGGCAGCAGCGAGAACGCGGCGCCGGTGCCCATGCTGATCGAATCGACGTGCCCACGATAGACGTAGCCGGGGTAGATATCCGCGACGATTTCCGCCGGCTGCCCGACGCGCACGTCGGTTAGTTGCGTCTCCTTGAAATTGGCGGTGATGTACAGCTTGCCGAGCGGCACGATCGCGAGCAACGGCTCGCCGACTTGCACCCGATGCCCGACGTGAACGCTTTTGTGCGTCACGATCCCCGCAAACGGCGCCGTGACTTTGGTGTAGGCGAGATCGAGCTTGGCGGCTTCGAGCGCCGCCTCCGCCTGCCGCACGATCGGCCGATCGTAACGCGAGTGATCGTTTCGCTCGGAGCCGAGCGCCGCGCGCGCCTGGGCCAACTGATGCTGCGCGAGGGCTTCATCGGCGCCCGCGATCCGTAGTCCCGTGTTCGCCTGATCGTATTGCGCGCTGGAGACGACGCCCTGATCCTTCAGCGACTTCGCGCGATCGAAATCGATCCTTGCCTGCTTGAACTGCGATCCCGCGAGCGACACTCCCGCCTCAGCGGCCTGCACTTGTGCGAGAAGCTCTTCGACCGATTGCTTGGCGCGATCGAGTTGCGCCTGCGCCTGATCGACGCGGACCTGGAAGTCGCGCGGATCGAGCGTCAGCAGCAGGTCGCCCTCCTTGATGGTCCAGTTGTCCTGAACGTACAGATTGGTGACGGTGCCCGCGACCCGTGACGACACCAGCGCGACCGTGCCATCAACGTAAGCGTCATCGGTCGAGACGTGGCTGCCCAAATAGCGAAAGTAGTGATAACCAGGAAGTGCCGCCGCGGCCACCGCGATAATCAGCACCACCCACAGCGCCCGGCGCAAGATCTGCGATTTCATAGACTGATTTCAGTAGCGGGAAGGTCGGAAGAATCCCTCACGAATGATCGTTTGATTTTCATTTGAGGAAGTATGACGAATGCAGCGGGCTGTCAAACATTGTCGGCCCTCAAGCTGCGGATTGGACTGACTATCAGGCCTCGATTCGTCCAACCGCGTCGCACTGCGCGCGTCCTGATCGATACATAGTAGCACGATCGCCTAGCGTCCGACTGTGGGATCGACGATTCGCAGGCCGGCAAAATATCGACGATAAAAGCCCCGGTCGCGCGTAAGCAGGCGGTCGGCCGCGACCAGGGCGTGCGCGCCGATCAGAAAATCCGCGGCAATCCGGTCGCGCGGACCTCCTGATGCCCGGTATCGCCGCCAAGCGCCCGCCGCCCGAATCGCCGCCTCTTCCGTCATCGGTGAGAACACGGCCAGCAACTTGCGCATCGCGTCCCGGAAACGTCCGGCATCGCCAAACACGGTGGCGGTCTCGGCCCATACTACCTCCGAAGCGACCAACGCCCCTTCCTTCAGGCAGCGCCGCAATGCATCTGAGGAGGCCAAAGAAAACTTCGGATCGGCGCCGAACACGTCCAGCAGGACGTTGGTATCGACCGCCGTGATCACTGCCGGCCGCGAAGCTGCGCGATCACCGCGTCAGTATTGATCTTCCTGCCGAGGCATCCACTTACCTCGCTGATCGGATCGGCGCTTCCGCTTTTGATCGCGATCAATCGTCCGCGCTCTTCGCTGAACTCCAGAACCGTGCCGGGCTTCACGCCGAGCCTTTCCCGGAGCCGTTTCGGAATGGTCACCTGGCCGCGCTCGGCCACTCGAGCTTTCATACTTTTCACGTATGAAAGTATGCCGAAATATCACGAATTGCTCAAGGAGAGCCGGCGAGATAATCACGGCTCCTGGATGACGACATGCGGCGCGCCCGAGGCGGTCGCCACCACCACGCCGTTCAGGCTCATCGAAATCTCGAACGGCCCAAGGTTCTGAATCTGATCGAAGGTGCCGGTTACCGTTCCGTTGGGCGTATCGAACATAATAAGAGTCGGCGGCCGATCATCGATCACGTAGCCCTTGCTGAGGTCTTCAATCAGTCCGAAGAAGCGCTCCCCGGGCGGACCACTCACAAAAATCCTGAGATCAGGATTCGCCGCGGGCGGGACCGTTTTCGGTTTGCCGGATTGCACCGACACGTTGCCGAACGGAGCCGTCGTCGAGGCCACGTCGATCACGCGCGAGCCGTTGATTAGCTCGAGGCTCAGAATACCGTTGTCGCTACTTTGCTTGGTTGCGATCAGACGGTCAGGCAGGAGATTGTTCACCACC
Organism: Deltaproteobacteria bacterium; assembly: GCA_003135855.1. Classification (GTDB taxonomy): domain Bacteria; phylum Desulfobacterota; class Binatia; order Binatales; family Binataceae; genus Binatus. The sequence continues at coordinate 129,572 of PNBD01000153.1, read as the reverse complement.
GCGACGTCCATCGGGACCGTGCCGGAAATCTGCCACGACGATCTCGCATCGCTGACCACGCCGGTGAACGGCTCTCCCTGGGTGCCGAGAATTCTGTACGACGAAACCGGTGGCCCGTTGGGGGTATTGCCGACGCTGCCGGAAAATCCGCCAAGGCTGTTGTTGCAGGCGGCGGTGGAAACTAACAGCCCACCAACTGCGATCGCCGCGAGCGATCGTCCCACCTGCCGCACCGCCCAATGAATCATCATTTCTGCAACTGCTGGCTGACGTTGTTGCAAATCCCGGGACAAGAACCGTCGGGATACGAGCAGGTGCTCGGGCATTTGATGCTCGGAGTCGGCGAGCCGGTCGGACTGGCCGTGATCGTTGGTGCCGCCGCGATCGTGACGGCCGCCGTATTGCCGGTCGCCACTGAGGTCGGTGCTGATATCGGAACCGTGCCGGGTGTGGGTGTCTTCAGCTCGAACGGCTCCAGGGTGTAGCTGTCGGCCGGAGCGCAGAACGCATATTTGTTGGTTGATGGCGTCAGCGGCGCGATGTTTTGCACCGGCATCTGCGTGATCTGGACGCCGCCCTTCGACAAAACTACGGAGGTGCCGAGGTCGGCATTCGAGACATTGCCCGTGACGCTGCCGTGACCGATACAGTTAAGCGGTCCGATCGTCACCGGCGCCGACGTCTTGCACCCGGTTGCGGTCGGCGGTCCCGGTTGCAGAACGTTGCTCGCCACCTCGATCGTGTGGCCTTGATAGGGATCCGATATTCCCTGGTAATTGTCGATCGCCGTCGCAAACAGATCAAAGCTCGCAACCGAACTTGGCACGTTGAGGGCGAAGGGAGCGCTGTTGGTCGGGCCGCGCAGCACCAGCGGCATCGGCAGCGCACTTTCGATCTTGTTGGTGCCGTGATCCTCGGCAAACACCTGCACGATCGTCGACTGGCCGGTGGGCGGCGTGGAGATCGTCAACGTCCCGGAAATGATCGCCGACGTGAGAGCCAGACTACACGGCTGGCTCGGCGTTCCATTGATCGTACAGAGGCCACCCTTTTTGTTTGCCTGCGGCTGAGCCTGCAGGACTACCGTGTCGTAGCCGGGCATCGAGACCATCATGGTGTAAGTCCCCGACGCTGGCAGGATCGGGATATTGTTGAATTGCGATGGCGCGTTAATTGTCCCCGGCAGCGGGAAATTGCCGTTGCTGTCCGAGTTCGTGGTCGCCACGCTGACGCATTCGCCGGGCGCGGTCTCGCAGTCCGCGGTCGGATTGCTGTCGGGCGGAATCAACAACTGAATCGTGGCGCCGACCAATTTAGTCGTGCTGCTGCAAAGGTCGGTGATCGCGCCGCTGATAGTGCCCAGCTTCTGGCCGCCTGTGGTGCTGAAAGGGATTGCAGGAGTACTGGTACCGGGGGTGATTGCCGCGGTTCGCGTCGCAGCGTATTTTGCAGTTCCACCTGACACGGCTAAATCGTAATAGCTCCCGTACTGCGCGCCTGCCGGCAGCGCCATCGTAAAGCAAGTCGGCTTCAGATCCTGAGGGCAATTGCTGAGAACGGGAGCGCTGATGATCTGGTTGTTGGTGCCGACCTGCTCCGCGGTCACTACGAGCTGTCGAAGTTTCTTCTTCTTGCCCGTGACGAATGCCGTGCCGGTGCTTGTCACGGTCCCTGAGACGGTGGCAAGGGTTTGCGCCGGATTGACGGCGGTCATGGTGACACTCACGAGGTACGGATTGCCAGAGATAATCGGGGCATTAACGATCGTCGCCTTCAGTTGCAGAACCAGCAGCGCGAGACCGTTCTTGGGCGGAGAAACGTTGGAGATCGTCGCGAAAATCGGGTTCCCGGCATTTTGCAGCTGAATCGGATAATTGATGCATCCTTCGGTCGCGCCGGCATTCGGGCAGTTTGGTACCAGGGTGCCCGGATTATTTGGGTCGAGAATCAGTTCGGCAATCACGTAATCGCCCGGGCGCACCTGGGCGGTGTTGAAGAGCTGGGGAACGCTCTGAATCGTGTTCAGGTCGATTTGCAGATCGCCCGGTCGGCCGCCAGTGCCGAAGACACCCGTCGGCACCGGAATAATCTGCCATTTATTGTTACCCGGACCCGCGGCGGCGTTGGGGTTTATTTGAACTGCAATGACATTGAGGAGAACGTTTTGAAACCCCTGCGGTGGAACGCCGGTGAAGCCAACCTCAACCGATCCCCGCTGACTGAATTTCGCCTCGGCAACCGATCCGCCGAAGCCAATCACAATCGCTAAAATCGAAAAGACGAGCGCCCGGATCAGGAAACGTACAAACTGATACAAACGTATTTCCCTCACACTGGATTCATTGAGACGAAGAAATGGGTAAGAGAATGGGATAACCTAACCGGTATGCGAAAACAAGATAACGCATTCTGGCGCGCGCAACGCTTGAGATAAAGTGCTTGACTGACTGGCCATACGATCCGGAGAATCAGCTTTAGTCATGAATCATCGTTATCGCTTCGTGCGTCCGGCGCTCGCTACCGCGCTGGTCCTGCTCTGCCTTTCGCCGGGCTGGTCGCGCGCGGCCTCCGACCTGAAAATCTCGATTGGAAACCCGCGGCTCGAGCATTTTGACTCCGACGGCGGCGTGCAACTGGATTTCGGCTTGACCGATCCGAACGGCAACCCGGTCGGTAATTTGCGCCCCGACAATGTGAAAGTTTACGAAGATGGCAAGCTCGCCAAAATTCTCGATTTCCGCGGCGTAGGGCAGGGCCGTCCGGTTGATATCGTGTTCGTGATGGACGTGACCGAGTCGATGCAGCCCTACATCGACGCCGTCAAGCAAAACGTGATCGCGTTCGCGCACGATCTGCAATCGAACAGCCGCGATTATCGCCTCGGCCTGGTCACCTTCGAGGATTACGTCATCTCGGCGCAGGCCGATTGCAATTGCGCATATCGCGACAAGATGACCTCCGACGTGAAGACCTTCACCGACTGGGTCGGCGGTCTGCATGCAGGCGGCGGCGGAGATATCCCCGAAGATCAGCTCGACGCGCTCGCCTATGCAGCAAAATTTCCATTTCGGCCGGAGGCCGAGGGCATCATCATCATCGTCACCGACGCGCCGCCGCATCATGCGGGCGACGGCTCGGCCAATACCGCGCACGATCAGGCATTTTGGGATCATCACGCGCACGGCACTGACGTGACCAATCTGACCGGCACCGAAGTCGCCGCGATGCTCAAGAAAAACGGCCTCACCTTGTACGCGGTGGTGCCGCCGCCGTTCATCGCGCCCGAATACCAGGAAATCGTCGATGCCACCCACGGACGTTCCTACAACATCGTCACCGAAGAAGGCCGCTTCCCGGAATTGGTGCGCGAGATCGGTCATTCGATCGCCACTGAATATTCGCTGACGTATCGCACGCCACGACCAATCGAAGACGGAACAAATCGATCGGTCGCGCTGAAAATCGATTACAACGGCCAGGCCGGCGAGGCGGATACCGCCTATCAGGTGCGCGGCCTCGGTGGCGCCGCGATCAACGTGCCCGACGACACCGGCGCGAGCAGCGAGAACAGCACCGGCACGGGACTGCGGCAGATCTCGTTCAATTGGTGGAACGGATTGGTGCCGCTGATCGCGCTGCTCGGGCTGTTCGGACTCTCGCGCATGCGCTTCGGAGTCTCGGCCGAGGACTTGAAGGCGATCATCGAGGCGCAAGGACGTTCCTCGGCGCCAATCTCAGCGCCGGCGCCCCAGGCGCGCGCGATGCCGCGCGCTTCCGCGCCGATGCCGCCACAATCGCCTGCGACCGCGCCGCGCGGTGCGGGCATGACGCAAGGCGCACGCCTGGTCGCAGTCGATCGCATCGATCCGGTGCCGGCCGAATACGTGCTGATGAAGGACGAAATCTCGATTGGCCGCGGCGAAGACAACGACGTGGTCATCCCGCACGCGAGCGTCTCACGCCAGCATGCGCGCCTGATGCGCCGCGACACTGGCTTCGAACTAATGGATTTGAATTCCACCAACGGCAGCTTCGTCGGCGATCGCCAGGTGCAGGGCTCGGCCTTCGTCAGCGCCGGCGGTCAACTCCGCCTGGGCGACATCAAATTCGTCCTGCGCCTGTAGCGCTACCGCAAGGCGCGACTATTCAAACATCCGGCGGCGCGTCCACAGCGCCACATTAACCAGGCCGATCATCACCGGCACTTCGATTAACGGACCGATCACCGCGGCGAAGGCGGCGCCGCTGTCGATGCCGAAGGTCGCGACCGCCACTGCGATCGCCAGCTCGAAATTATTCGATGCGGCTGTGAACGAGAGCGTCGCGGTTTGTGGATAGTTTGCGCCGGCTCGCCGGCTCATCGCGAATGATAACGCGAACATGATCGCGAAGTAGAGCAGCAATGGGATCGCGATTCGCACCACATCGAGCGGCAGCCGCAAGATCGCAGCGCCCTTGATCGAGAACATCACGACAATCGTGAACAGCAGGAAGATTAACGTGAGCGGACTTATCTTCGGCACGAATTGTTGCCGGTACCAGACCTTGCCCTTGCGCGCGGTCAGCGTTTTCCAGGTGATGAATCCGGCGACGAACGGGATGCCGAGATAGATGCCGACGCTCTCGGCGATCTGGCCGATCGTCACGTGCACGATGACGCCGCCGAGGCCGAGCCACCGCGGCAGAACGGTCAGAAACACGAACGCATAGATCGAAAAGAACAGCACTTGGAAGATCGAGTTGAACGCGACCAGGCCGGCGCAGTAATCGGCGTCTCCCTCGGCGAGATCGTTCCACACGATCACCATCGCGATGCATCGCGCGAGACCGATCAGGATCAGTCCGACCATGTACTCGGGACGATCGCGCAAGAACAGGATCGCGAGCGCGAACATCACGATTGGACCGATGATCCAGTTTTGCAGAAGCGAGAGGCCGAGGATCTTGAAATTGCGGAACACGTCGCCAAGCTCGTCGTAATTCACTTTCGCGAGCGGCGGATACATCATCAGAACGAGGCCGATCGCGATCGGTATCGACGTGGTGCCGACGCTCATGCGATCGAAGGCCGTCTTGATGCCGGGAAAGATGTTTCCCAGCGCCACGCCGAGCGCCATCGCGAGAAAAATCCACAGCGTCAGGTAGCGATCGAAAAAATTGAGCCTGCGCAAAACAGGCATCGGGCTGGCGGTCATGGTCGCGCTCATGGTCGTCTTCGGTGGCGAGTTACGATTTTCTGGCTGCCTTCGCGGCTCACTCCGGTCTCGGCGCGGGCCGGCCGACTGCACTGAGCGGAACGAAGGCGGCGGGCGCGCACAGCTCGGAACGTCCCCCGCAGCAGTTATCTGTCAGGTAGGCGAGCAGTTCGTTCATCGCCTTAAAATTGGCGCTATAGATGATCGATCGGCTTTCGCGGCGCGAAGTGACCAGCCCCGAAAATCGTAGCTGGTTCAAATGAAACGACAGCGTCGGCGACGGCTGGCGCAGGCGCTCGCCAATCTCACCCGCGGGCAGGCCTTCAGGGCCTTTCTGCACCAGCAGGCGGAAAATATCGAGCCGGGTATCCTGCGCGAGTGCACCCAGCGCCGCGACCACGCTTGACTTCTTCATAGTTTTAAAGTTATAGAACTATCAGAACGTAAATGTCAACTCATCTGGAGGTCACGAACCCATGAAACGATTTCACGTGCATGTTGCGGTCGAGAACCTCGGCGACAGCGTAACATTCTATTCGGAACTGTTCGGTGCAAAGCCGACGGTCCAGCGCGAAGATTACGCCAAGTGGATGATCGACGATCCGCGGGTGAATTTCGCGATTTCGTCGCGCGGCCACAAGCCCGGAATCAACCACTTGGGATTTCAAGCCGAGAACGAGCAGGAACTGGCGGACTTGGGCGCGCGCGCCGATCGCGCTTCCGGATCGAAAGTGCTGGCGGAGAAGGAAGTCGCCTGCTGTTACGCGAAAGGCAACAAGTACTGGGTCGTCGATCCGCAAGGCCTTGCGTGGGAGCATTTTCATACGCTCGGTGAAGTGCCGATCTTCGGCGAAGAGACCACGATCAAACAACTGGCCGCCGTAGCAACCGTCGAGCAAGCCTGCTGCATCCCGCTGCACGAACCGCAGAGCACCACCGATGAAGCGTCGAAAGGCACGTGCTGCGTCCCCAACGTTTCGGCTGATTCGGTTCAGGCTGAGAAATCCAACTGCTGCTGACGAGCCTTGCAAGGATTACGCGCGCGCCTCACTATCGTGATCAAACGAAGGGTCTAGCCCGACTACGATTTGGAGGTCGCGCCTGAACATGGCTGAGCAGTTGAATACGATCGAGCTGATGGAAACGTGCAACGCCGTCCGCCGCCTGAAGCATGATCCGGTGCCGCAGGAATTACTGGAACGAGTCGTCTATGCGGCGACCCGTGCGCCGAGTCCCGGCAACAGCCAGGGCTGGGATTTCGTGATCGTGCGCGACAGTGCGCTGAAGAAAAAAATTCGCGACCTGATTGCTCCGCCGATCGAGGCGATGTTCGCGACCGTACCGCGCGATTCGAAGATGAGTCGCATGCTCGACGACGCCAAGTACCTGGTGCAATCGCTGCACGAGGTTCCCGCGTTGATCTTCGTGTGCGGGCCGGTCTGCTATCCGCCGCAAGCTCCGCAGGAGGCGTTCGTCTGGTCGGCGCTTTATCCGGCGACGCAAAACCTGCTGGTGGCCGCGCGCTCGCTCGGTCTCGGCACGACCATGACGACCTTCCAGATGGTTGCGGAGAAGGAAATCCGCGAACTGCTCGGAATCCCGCAGGCCGATCAAGTTCGCCGCGATGGTGCCGATCGGATGGCCCGACCGTCCCTTCGAGCGCGTGAAGCGCAAGCCGCTGCGGAACGTGCTTCACTGGGATAAGTGGCAGCCTAAGTCGTAAGCCGCACGAAGCCGCTGTCGGTACAAGCCATGAACTCTGCGATCATCCGCTTCTACTTCGACTACGAATCGCCGAACGCCTATTTGGCCTGGAAGCAACTACCGCAGCTCGCCGACAAGTACGGCGCCTCGATAGAACCCGTTCCTGTCCTCTACGCAGGCCTGCTCGAGGCCCACGGCCAGCTCGGGCCCGGTGAGCTCCCTGCCAAAGGCCGCTGGATGCGCAAGAATTTTCTGCGCAAGGCCGCACTCCTGCAGATTCCGTTGAACCCGCCCGCCTTCTTTCCGTTCAATCCGCTGCTCGCGCTTCGGATGTCCTTGCTCCCACTCGAAGCTACGATGCGACGCGCCCTCATCGATGCACTCTTCCAGGCGGTTTGGGTCCGTGGCCTGCACGTCAGCGACACGACCGTGGTCGAGCATCTCGCCAACGAACTCGGTCTCGCGGGCGGAGCGCTGGTCGCTCAGGCCGAGCTTCCCGAAACCAAGGTCCGGCTTCGTCAGCAAACCGACGATGCGATTGCGCGCGGCATATTCGGCGTGCCCTCGATGGAAGTGCGCGACGAGCTCTTCTGGGGCTACGACGATTTCCCGTACCTCGAGCTTTTTCTCGCGGGCAAAGATCCCCTCAGCCCGGCGGAACCGCGGAAGTGGTCCACGATTCAGCCGTCGTCGGTGCGCAGGAGGTTTCGATCCCGGACCGAAGGCGCGTAACGAGGCGCCGACTTAAAAGAAGCGGGGCGCCGCGTCGTGCAGCGCCCCGCGAGGCATCCACCGGGATTAATCAGAGGGGAGGCGGCGCGATTCCCCGGTGGCTGCGTAGGGTACTAATCAATGACCGGACGCCTGCAGCGCCGCCGGTGAAAAGAACGCGTTATCGACGGTCCCCATATCAATGTACCAGCATTCGCGATCGGGCGCGGTCGCGCCCGGCATATAAACTACCGAGCTGTAGCCGGTCTGCAGGTCTTCATCGACCAGCCCGAGCTGGAAAATCCTTTTGTAAGGATAGATCGCGATTTTTGCGTCCGGCACCGGCCGGTCGCGATAGGTGTGAAAAGTCGTCAGCGCCTTCCACAGTTTGCCGTCGCGATCGTACTGGTCCGAGGCCGTGATGAACCATCCTTCGGCATCGATGTACAGGACACGCTTCGGAATGGTGGCATCGACGCCGGGCTTGACGTCGGCCTCGATCGCGTATATGTGGCGCAGTTCCCAGTTCTCCGGGCAAATCGTCTTGCCGCCGTCGGTTGGGCATTGCACTTCGGGCGAATGCTCGGCGTGCACCGATGCGAGCATCTCTTTTTCGCCGAGAAACTTGTAAGTGTAATCCTCGACCTTCGCTGAAAAGCCGAAGTAGGAGTCGGGATCGAGCGTGTTGGCAAAGGCCGATCCGCCGCTCGAGCCCATCGCGCCGGACACCTGGCCGCCGCCACCGCCGCCGCCGCTAAAGCCCGGCAAGGAGGCGATCGCATCCGACAGCGCCGACGCCGATTGACGGCGCAGCCTGCGCGTCGCAGGGTTGAAAACCCATGTGTTGTCTTCAATCTTAGGATCGATGTGACGCAGCCGCACGATACCGTAACCACGCAGCGAAGACGGTTCGAGGAACGGGTAAAAACCGAAACGGTAACGCACTCCGCTCCGCACCGCGTCCGGATCGGTCGGAACCGGCGGCACTTCGATGCGCCCGATATTGTTGTAGAACGCAAAATGGCCGACCGTGAAGTAGCTCAGCGGGTCACCCTTGGGAGTCTTGTCGAAGCTCGCGACTTCCGGGAAGCGCATGTCGATGTCGTCGGTGTAGAGCGGCCGATAGCTGAAATTCCACATCACCTTGGTCGCCATCTGTGGGTCGTTCGGATCGAGCAACGGGAACGGCTGCCCGGAGACGTAATTCTTGAGCGTCCCGTCCGCGCCGAGTTGCACCTGCGGCGAATATTTCTCGGTCGCGGACCTGAATGGCGGCGGCCAATCGAGCTTGCTGGTCGGGATCACCTTTATCGTCATCCCTTGCTGCACCAGCACGTAAGTGCCCGGACTGACGAGATTCTGCACCTTCGATGCATTTTCCGGAGTGATGAAGTCGCCAGGCTTGACCTCGGCGCTAACCGGCGCTACGCCGAACAGCAGAAGTGCCAATACCGGGGCGAAAAACGCAGCAAGTCGTGTCGTCATATGCCGAAGAGCGTACGGGTTTGCGACCAGCCGAACAACGTGTTAACGGCCAACCGGTCGTGGCGACGCGATGATCGGTCGATATCGAGCGCCCATCGGCGCAAGAATCCGACTGCCACTTTCAGATCAACTCGCGGATTTTGACGCCGCGACGACCGTGAAAACCGATGCCGCTCAACCGACTGAAATCACCGTTCAATTGCGGCTTCGCGCCATTCATCCGAAATAGATAGCCTCCCGCCAAAGTGCGTGGACAGATAACCATGGCCGCTGCTAATTGTCGTCTCTGGCCCGGCCGCGAACGATCGATGCATGAGCCGCAAATAAAAACTCGCGAACGCCTGATCCGCGCCGTGATCGTCGAGGATGAAGCGCCCGCCCGCTCGCGCATCATTCGCTTTCTCAAGGGGCATGCCGATGTCGAGATCGTCGGCGAAGCGGCCACCGGCTACGAGGCGATCGCGCTGATCGAGCGCACCAGCCCCAATCTGATCGTGCTCGACATCAAGCTGCCTGACATCAGCGGTCTCGAAGTTCTGAACAGCCTGAGCGATCGGCCGCATGTCATCTTCTCGACCGCCTTCGATTCGTACGCGATCGAGGCGTTCGAAGTTGAAGCAGTCGATTTCCTGCTGAAACCCTACGAGCAACGGCGCGTCGATACGGCGCTCGAACGGGTGCGCGTGCGCATCCAGAGNNGAGCGAGCAGCCGCCGCTCAGAATTGAGGATTTGCTGCGCAAGATTGGCGGCGGCAGCGCGGACGCCAGCGCGCATCGGATCGCGCTGCACGACCGAGAGCATATCGTGCTCGCGACCTCGGGCGAGATTTTTTATTTCATTGCCGAGGGTGACGACGTGTACGCGCGGCTGCGCGGCCGCCGCTTGTCGGTCCGGCGTTCGCTGCGCGAACTCGAGCAATCGATGGAACCGCGGCGATTCTTTCGCGCCAATCGCTCGACCCTGGTCAACCTCGATCTGGTCCGCGAGATTCATCCCTGGTTCGGCGGGCGCTTCGTGGTTCGCTTCGCCCAGCTCGAGCCCAGCGAACAAATCGAAGTCAGCCGCCGCCAGGCCAAATTGCTAAGCGAGATGCTGAACTAACGGCGCAACGATGAAAGACGCGGCAATCAAACCCGCTCCCAATCGTATTCTGCTCTATCTGCAGATCGTGTTTGCGCTGGTCGCAGGGATGCTCGATGTGCCGCTCGATCTGCTTGGCGCGTGGCTGATCGGCAAGGCAACGCCGGCGTCGGTTCCGTACACGAAGTTTCATCTCATCAATGCCGCGGTGTTCGCCGCGATCACGTTTTGTGCATGGCGCTGGATAATGCCGCGATTGCGCGGCGTGCTGCTGCTCCGGCTGCTGGTCCAGTTGATGCTCGGCATCGTGCTGTTCGGCTACGGGATGCTCGTCGCGTTCCATCTTTGGGTGCATCTTGCGGGTGTGCCGCCCGAGGTCGCGAATCAGTTTGCCGGCACGCCCGCGATTGTGAACGTCATCGTTATCTGCGGCGCGACGCTCTACATGATCCTCGGCGGACTCTCGCTCGATAGCGCCAGCCAGGAACAGCTTCGCCTCCGCGAGTTGGCGCTCACCGCGCAGCTCGAGGCGTTGCGCAGTCAGCTCAATCATCATTTTCTTTTCAATTCGCTGAACGTGATCGCGGAAGCCGCCGCGGTCCAGCCGGAGCGCGCAGAAAAGTTAATCCTGCAACTCGCGGGCGTGTTGCGTTATTCGCTCGGCGCGAGCCGCGCGCGGATGGCGCCGCTTAGCGAGGAGCTCGCCGCCGTGGCTTCGTATCTCGAGCTCGAGAAGGCGCGCTCGGGCAATCGGATCAGCGTGCACACCGACATCGCGCCCGACGTCGGTGAAATTCACGTGCCGCCGTTGTTGATTCAGCCGCTGGTCGAAAATGCGGTCGGGCACGGACTGCTCAATGGCACCTGCGCCGGCACCATCTCGATCGCCGCGTGGCGCAATCACGATTCGCTGTGCATCCGCGTCGAGGACGACGGCGTCGGAATCCAGCGCCTGCGCAATATTCGCAAAGCGGGCGAGGGCGTCGGGCTGTCCAATCTTCGCGAGCGGCTGCGCGCCTTCTACGGAGAAAACGCGGCCTTCTCGCTGCATAGCAGCGCCGGTGGCGGGACCGCTGCGGAAGTTTCGCTGTCGCTCGCCGATCGCGCCGACGCCGCAAGATCGCAGCACGGCATGATCTGGCGCGGCTTCTTCTACTACCTGGGCAGCGTAGTCTCCGTGCTCGCGTTCGCAGTCGCCCTCGAAGTTCTTAAGCTGGGCTTCGTCTGGTCCTTGTTGCTCGGACAAGCGACCGAGGTCGCGTACCTCTTCGCCGCGAGCGCCGCCGGCGAGACCAAGACTTTCGACATCGCAATACTGGTTTTCTTTTTCGCAGGCCAGGTCGCCGCCTTGTCCGGCTCGATCGATATCTTCGTGAACTACGTGGCCGCGTGCTTGTATGCCTCCTGCGCCGCGGTCGCCGTCCTGCCGCAGATGTTCGGCGTCGAACCCTTCACTGCCTATTGGATGCAGCGCACTTATCCGGTCTGGCTGCAGAAGAGTGCGGCGTTCGGTCGCGTCGCGAAAAGAATCGCGGCAAGCTGGGGCGTCTTGTTTGCGATGCTTGCGATCGCGTCGTTCTATTGGCCTTCCAGCACGGTGGCGATGTGGCCGGTTTACCTGCTCGTGGTGGCTGCGATAGTTGGTCCATTGAGCAGCGCCTTTCCCGCTTCGTACATCTACCGGAAGGGCCTCGCGACTGCGCCCGCCGAAACTTTCATCCTGGGCCTCCCATTTCTCTTCAAGAAAGAGAGCGCGTCTTCCACGGCGCTCTCGACCCAGTTCGTCGTGTCCGGCGAACCCGGCAGCTACTTCGTCGAAATTCGCGATGGCCGATGCGTCAGCGGGCAGGGCAATCTGAGCGAGCCCGACCTGACTGTCTATTGCGGCACCGAAAGCTGGACCTTGGTCGCTCGTCGCGAGCTTAGTCCCGAAGGCGCAGTCGAAGGGGGGCTCCTTCGAGTCAGGGGTAGCCGGAGTGACTTCGCCGCTTTCTTCCGATGCTTCCGGCGCCTGACCGCTGAAGGCTCCGATCGATCAGCCCGGCCAGACGGTAAACTAACAAGCGTTAGGCTCGAAAATATTGTAGTTGATTGAACTTCAGTGCCGCCCCTATGATTAGCTACCTCCCCTGGGGTGGCACTATGAAAATCCCTACCAGTAGAAATCTACTTTTGACTGCCATGTTGACCGCGACAATTCTGATCGCTGGCGCCGTCCATGCCCAACTTTCCCCGATGGGCATGCCATTGCCGACCACTGTAATCATAATCAAGCCGGCGCCCGGAGAAATCTTCGGCGACAAACCGGTCGTCACGATGGGCGTGGGGGGCAAGGTTTATAAGTTCATCCTCAAGGATGCCTACGTTGACGATCCGCAGAATCGCATTCGCTGGCCTGATGTCTGGCAGTTGGTCCGTCAGTACCGGCCGAACTTCAATGTGACCGGCGTTGACAGCAACGTCTTCGAGAAAATCGCGCCGGGTCAGATGATGACCGTTAAGGGCATGTTTGCGGGCCTCAATCAGAGTTTCGAGGTCACCTCTGCGGAGCCGGGCGGGGGTGTCTTCGCCCCGCCCACCCATTATTGAGGCCTCCTACCTCCGGACCTTACTTTTCTCTCGGTGCCTTTGTGCCTTGGTGGTGCGATGCGCAACGCACAAGTTGTGCCGCTATCCTCAGGTAGTGTACGTTTGAAGGCTCAATTCGGCCCTGGAAGCCAATCACCGCAATGAAAAAACTTACGGGAGCACAAATCGTTATCGAAAGCCTGATCGCCGAAGGCGTGGATACCATCTTCGGCTACCCGGGCGGCGCGATCCTGCCGACCTACGACGCGCTGATGGACTCGCCAATCAAGCACGTATTGGTCCGCCACGAGCAGGGCGCGACCCACATGGCCGAGGGCTATGCCCGCGTCAGCGGACGCCCTGGCGTCGTGATCGTCACCTCGGGACCGGGCGCCACCAACGCGGTCACCGGAATCGCGGACGCCTACATGGATTCGACGCCGATGGTCGTTCTCTCGGGCCAGGTCTCGACTGCGATGATCGGTAACGACGCCTTTCAGGAAGTCGATTTCGTCGGCATCACCCGGCCCTGCACCAAGCACAACTTCCTCGTGAAGAACGTCAAGGACGTCGCGCGAATCATCAAGGAAGCATTTTATATCGCCGGCACGGGACGGCCCGGACCGGTGGTCGTCGATCTGCCGAAAGACGTGCAGATGGCCGAGCACGTGTTCAAGTATCCCGACAAGATCGAGCTGCGCGGCTACAAGCCGACGATTCGCGGCAATCCACGCCAGATCGAGCGCGCGCTCGAAGCGATCGAAAAAAGCTCGACGCCGCTGTTTTACGTCGGCGGCGGAGTCCAATGGTCGGGTGCGGCGCCCGAACTGCGCGAACTGGTGCGCGGACTCGGCATCCCGGTGACCGAAACTCTGATGGGCCTCGGCTCGTTCCCCGCCTCCGATTCGCTGCGGCTCGGGATGCTCGGGATGCACGGCTCCTACGGCACCAACACCGCGGTCTGCAATACCGATTGCCTGATTGCCGTCGGCGCGCGCTTCGACGATCGAGTCACCGGCAAAATTTCTCAGTTCGCGCCCAAGGCCGAAACCATCATTCACATCGACATCGATCCGTCGTCGATCTCGAAGAACGTGCGCGTCGATATTCCGATCGTCGGCGACATCAAGTCGGTGCTCGGCGATATGCTCTCGGCGGTCAAGAATCGCGAGAGTATCGCGCGGCGGCGGCCGGCCTGGTCGAAATGGCATCAGCAGATTCTCCAGTGGCAGAAGGAAAAGCCGCTCTACGAAAACGGCAAGCATGGCGAGGATGTCTCCCCGCATGACGTGATCGCCGAGATGCACAATCTCACCAAGGGCGACTGCATCGTCGCGACTGACGTCGGGCAGCATCAGATGTGGGTTGCGCAGATGTTCCCGTTCGAGCATCCGCGCTCGTGGCTGACCTCGGGCGGATTGGGCACGATGGGCTACGGGCTGCCGGCGGGAATCGGCGCGAAGTTCGCGGCGCCCGACAAGAAGGTGGTCGTGGTCTCGGGCGACGGCTCGATCCAGATGAACATCCAGGAGCTCGGCACCGCGGTTCAGTACGGCGTCGACATCAAGGTGATCATCCTGAACAACTATTTCCTCGGGATGGTTCGTCAGTGGCAGGAGAAGTTTTACTCCGAGCGTTATTCGTACTCCGCGATGTCGGTGCCGAATTTCGTCAAGCTCGCGGACGCGTACGGCGCGCATGGCTTCCGCATCGAGAAGGCCAAGGATGTCGTCAGCACGATGAAGGAAGCATTCGCGACACCCGGCCCGGTGCTGATCGACGTCGTGATTCCGAAGGAAGAGGCAGTGATGCCGATGATTCCGCCGGGCGGCGCGATGTCCGAGATGCTGTTCGCGTAAACTCTGCGATCATTGATCCGATACGGCGGTGCGACTTCGCATCGCCGTTCTTCTTTGCCGCTTGCGAAAACGGCGGCCGCTCGTTTAGGGTCGCGCTGTAAGCATCTCAAACCAGCGGGAGGCTCATCCATGGCGGCGCGAGTACCGTATTTGAATCTCGAGGATCTGGCCGAGGGCGATCGCGAAATTTTCGAGAACCTGGCCCGCGAGCGTGGCGGCGTCGTCGGCAACATCTTCCGCACGCTCGCGCACACGCCCAATCTTCTCCGCCGCTTCCTCGCGCTCGGCGGCGAACTGCGCAACGGCACCGAGCTGAATCCCAAATTGCGCGAGCTCGCGCTGCTGACGGTTGGACGCCTCACTGACGCCCAGTATGAATTTGTCCATCATTGGAACCTCGCACGCGGCGTCGGTGTTCCGCGCGAGAAGCTCGAGGCGCTCGCCGACTTTGAGAAGTCTCCGCTGTTCAACGACGAAGAGCGCGCCGTGATGCGCTATGCGGTCGAGGCCACCACCAATGTCCGCGTCGCCGACGCGACCTGGAATGCGCTCAAGAACTTTTTCGATACGCGCCGCATCATGGAATTGGTGCAGAACGTCGCCTTCTACAATATGGTGGTGCGCGTGCTGGTTCCGTGCGGCGTCGAGCTCGAGCCCGGCACTACCAAATCCTGAGGCGCCGGCGTGGACCTCAAGCGGATTTGCGTCTTCTGCGGTTCGAGCCCCGGTCGTTCAAAAAAATACGCGGAAGCCGCGACCAGCCTCGGGCGTGCGATGGCCGACCGCAAGATTGCGCTCGTTTACGGCGGTGCGAGCGTCGGTCTGATGGGCATCATCGCCGATGCAGTCCTGCAGGCCGGCGGCGATGTGATCGGTGTAATCCCGGAGTCGCTGGTGAAGTATGAAGTCGCGCATCGCGCGCTTCCCGATCTTCGCGTCGTCGCAACAATGCATGAGCGCAAAGCTGCGATGGCCGAACTCGCTGACGGTTTTATCGCGCTGCCCGGCGGTCTTGGAACGCTGGAGGAATTTTTCGAGGTGCTGACCTGGGCGCAACTCGGCGAGCACGCCAAGCCGTGCGGCCTGCTCGATATCGACGGCTACTACGCGCATCTGCTCGCGATGCTCGATTATGCGGTCGATGAACGATTCCTGCGCCCGGAGCATCGCGCGATGCTGCTCGTCGAGTCCGATCCAGTCGCGCTACTCGATCGCTTCGCGTCGCATCGGCCGCCCAAACTCGAAAAGTGGATCGACCGGTCGCGCACCTGATCGTTTGGCGCATGAAGATTCGAAAGTGACGCACGCCGAGCAACTGAAAATCTTCGAGCGAGGCATCGACCTCTTCAACGAGGGACGCTTCTTCGAGTGCCACGAGGCGTGGGAGGAAATCTGGCTGCGCGCGGACGGGACCGAGAAGCTCTTTCTCCAGGGGATGATTCAAGCTGCGGTCGCGATCCTGCACGCGCAGCGCGGCAATCTCGAAGGCGCACGACGCCAGTACGCGAAATCGTGCACCAAGCTCGACTCGATGCCGGATGAGCACCGCGGTATCGCACTCGCCTACTTGCGCGATGATCTCCGGAAATTCTTCGCGACGGTGCTGAGCGGCGCTTCAGTTCCCGCGCCGCCGAAAATCAATCGCGTCGGATAAGACACAAATCGGGGTTCGCCACGAAGACACGAGCGCACTAAGTCGAAGGGAGTGTTCCAGACGACGTGGTCTGGCTTGGTGCATTTGTGCCTTGGTGGTTATGACAAAGCAGCGGGACGCCTAGAACGGTATGTCCTCATCGTCCAGCGGCGCCATATCGTCTTGACCACCACCACCGCCCGCACCCGCGCCGACGTTCGACGCGCGGCCACGCCCGGCGCCGAAGTCGCCCGCATCGTCGCCCATCGAACCGCCGCGCGAGCTCAGGAACTGCACGCGCATCGCGACGATCTCCGTGACCTTGCGCTTGCCGCTGCCGTCCTTCGCTTCATACTCGCGATACGCGATGCGCCCTTCGATATAAACCGGGCTGCCCTTCTTCAGGTATTGCGCGCACAACTCGCCCTGTTTGCCCCACGCGATGATGTTGTGCCAGTCGGTGCGATCCTGCCGCGCGCCGCTCTTGTCGGCGTATGATTCCTTGGTCGCGATCGAAAAGTTCGTCACCGAACTGCCCGAATTGGTGTAGCGCGTTTCCGGGTCACGTCCGAGATTGCCGATCAGGATTACTTTATTTACTGACGCCGCCATCTGCTCGCCACCTCTTATTGCGAAACGCTAATCCCCATCCTGAGGCAACGCAAGCTGACTCCGAAAAAGCTGTCCACATGCCCCGAATCGCCGGCCAGTCGGCTTTCACGGATGTTTTTGCCACTATATAATTTCGCTGGGTGCGGGGAGGGTCAGGACACGGTGATGGCGGCAGGCGCGGCTACGACCCCGGTTAGAATTGTTGCGCTCGGCGGGTTGGGCGAGATCGGTCTCAACCTGATGGTAGTGGAATGTGGCGGGCGCGCGATCGTGATCGATTGCGGCATGATGTTTTCCGATCAGCCCGCACTCGGCATCGGCGCGTACGTCCCCGAATTGGCGTGGCTCGAGCGCAGCCATCTCACCATCGAGGCAGTGGTGCTGACGCATGCGCACGAGGACCATATCGGCGCGCTGGCGCATCTGCTGCGTCGATTCAACGTGCCGGTTTACGGCACCGACGTCACGCTAGCGTTCACGCGCCGCCGCCTGACGGAAGCGGAACTCGACGAGCCTGCTGATCTGCGCACGATCGTGCCGCGCGGTGTGTTCGAGGCGGGACCGTTCACGGTCGAGCCGATCCGGGTCACGCACTCGACGCCCAATTCAATCGCGCTCGCGATCCGTACTCCCGCTGGAATCATAATTCATAGCGGCGATTTCAAAATCGATGACGCGCCGGTCGATGGCGAGATGTTCGATCGGGAGCGGTTCGCGCAACTGGCGGAAGAGGGCGTCGCGCTCCTGCTCTCGGACTCGACCAACGTCGAACGCCCCGGCCGCTCGGGTTCTGAAAGTTCGCTCAAGCCGATTTTGCGCGAGCTGACCTCGCGCGCTCGCGGACGGTTTTTTCTGTCGGCATTTTCGTCGCATCTTCATCGCATACGCCAGGTGGTCGAGGTCTCGCGTGAGTTCGGGCGGCGCGTCGTTCCGCTCGGCCGTCGCATCGCGGAGAGCGTGCGGCTCGGAATCGAAACGGGGCAGCTGAATTTTCCGCCCGGGATGTTCGTCACGCCGGGCGAGGCCGAATTCCTCGCATCGGACCACCTCAGCTATTTGACCAGTGGCAGCCAGGGCGAGCCGATGTCTGCGTTGGCCAAACTTGGCGCCGACACTCATCCGCGCGTTCGCATCGAGCACGGCGACGTCGTAGTGCTGTCGTCGCGATATATCCCCGGCAACGAGCGCACGATCAATACGCTGGTGAATCGCCTCTATCGGCAAGGCGCCGAAGTGGTTTACGACGCGGTCGCGCCGGTGCACGTTTCAGGTCACGCGAGTCAGGACGAATTGGCCGAGCTGATCTCGCTTACCCGCCCCAGATATTTCATTCCGATTCACGGCGAGTATCGGCATCTGAGCCGCCACGTGTCGTTGGCGATCGCCGCCGGAATTCCGGAGCACAATTGTTTCCTGCTCGAAGATGGCGACTCGCTGGTGCTCAATGGGATCGGCGCGCATCGCGGGATGGCCGTCGAAGCCGGCCGCGTGATCGCCGAAGGCGTCGATCAAGGCGATCCCGCGGTGCTCGGCGAGCGACAGATACTCGCGCGCGACGGCACCGTGTTCGCCATCCTGGTGATCGCCGCGCAATCCGGTCGCATCGTGTCCGGACCGGACCTGGTCTCGCGTGGACTGGTCAGCGGTGACGGAACTTCCGAGCACATGCGCCGCGCGAAAGATGAAGTGAGCCGCCGCCTCGGGGCGCTCGCGGGCCCTCTCAGAGCCAACGAGCCGCGGGTGAAAGAGGAAATCGTCCGCGCGATTCGCAACTACTTCAGCGACGAGCTTGGCAAGCGTCCGCTGATCATCCCGTACGTGACGGAGGTCTGACCGCCATCGCGCGCAACGAAAAAATTCAGGAGAAAACTCCAGAAAAAACTCGGGAGAAAACTCGGGAGAAAACTCCAAGCGCCTTGCCGCCTCCGACGCTGCTCGTCGAGGAGGCCGCGCCGGCGGCGCCCGCAGACTACAAAATCGTGCGCGAGCTATTCGCGCTCGCATTACTCGCCTTCGCCGCTTTCGGGATTGTCAGCCTCGTCAGCGTCGACCTCGGCCGGAGCCCCAATCTCGGCGGCCCGGTCGGCCAAGCGATCGCCGATTCACTCGGCCGGCTCGCAGGCTATCAGGCATACACGACGATGCTTCTCGTCGCCTGGCTTGCGCGACGTGTATGGAGCGCGGCGCCGCTTCGCACGATTGTTCGCGAAATCGGCGGCGGCGCAATTTTAGTCGTCGCGATCGCAACCGCCGGCGCGTTGTGGAATCTCGGCGAGCCGCGCATCGGCGGCACGATCGGCGTCGAGCTCGCCACCGTCCTGAACGATTCGTTCAATCTGGCCGGCGGCGCGATCGCGGTCGGACTCGCGATCATTTGCGGCTTGGCGCTGATGCTCAAGCGCGCCCCAACCGAACTGATGGCGGGAATCGCGACTCGCGTTCGCGCGAATCCACGCCGCGAGATTTTCGAGTTGACCGACACCGACCGCGCTCAGCTTCCGATCTCCCTTGGTCTTGGCGATGAGTACCCGAACGGCGCCGACGAGCGGCCGACCCCGCTCAAGGTCAAGCTGCTCGACCTTCGCGAGATCGCGGCGGCGCGCGACAAGCGCGATCGCGCGGCTGCGTCGAAACCGCGGCAGAAGGGCGCGTACAAACTTCCGCCGCAATCGCTGCTCGATTTTCCGCCCGCCACGCACGCGCAGGTGGATGAAGGCCAGCTCGAACGCAGCGCGCGCGTGCTCGAGCAGAAGCTCGCGGATTTCGGCGTCGAGGGCCGCGTGGTCGAGGTGCAGCCCGGCCCGGTCGTCACGATGTACAAATTCGAGCCCGGTTCCGGCATCAAGGTGAGTCAGATCGTGAATCTGTCGGACGATCTTTCGATGGCTCTCAGAGCCGCCGCGGTCAGAATCCAGGCGCCCGTGCCGGGCGAAGCCGTGGTCGGTATCGAAGTGCCGAATCGAAAACGCGAGCGCGTTTACTTGCGTGAGATTCTCGAAGCCGAGGAATTCTCTGCGGCGCAAAGCCAGCTCACGATCGCGCTCGGCAAGGATATCGCCGGACGTCCGGTGGCCGCCGATCTCGCCAAGATGCCGCATCTGCTGATCGCGGGTGCGACTGGCACCGGCAAATCAGTTTCGATTCACACCATGATCGCGTCGATTCTGTTTAACGCGACCGCGGACGACGTGCGCCTTATCCTCGTCGACCCCAAGATGCTCGAACTTTCCGTTTACGAAAATATTCCGCATCTGCTGGTGCCGGTCGTCGTCGATACGCAAAAGGCGGCGTCGGTGCTGCTGTGGGCGACGCAGGAAATGGAGAATCGCTACCTGCAGATGCGCGAGCTTGGCGTCCGCGGCATCGATGGTTACAACCAGGCGCTCGGGTCCGGCACCTCGATCGCGCAGCTCAAGCTGGCCGGACAAAGTATCCCCGCGTCCGACGATCCGAATCGGCCCGCGGTCGGCGCGATCGAGCATCGTAAGCTGCCCAAGATTGTGATTGTGATCGACGAGCTCGCCGACTTGCTGCTGAGCGAGGGCAAGACCGTCGAGCGCGATATCACACGCCTCGCGCAAAAAGCCCGCGCGGCAGGAATTCATCTCATCCTCGCGACGCAGCGTCCTTCGGTCGACGTCATTACCGGTCTGATCAAAGCGAACTTGCCGGCGCGAATCTCGCTGCAAGTGACCTCGCGCGTCGATTCGCGCACGATTCTCGATTCGATTGGCGCCGAACGTTTGCTCGGCGCCGGTGATATGCTGTTCATGCCGCCCGGGAGCGCGAAACTGCGCCGCCTGCATGGACCGTTCGTCGGCGAGCATGAGATTCGCAAGCTCACCGATTTTCTGCGCGCGCAAGGGGCGCCCGAATACCGGATGGAAATTCTCGACACGAAACCGCCTGGTGAAGAACAGGGCGGCGCGGGTGGCGACGACGTTCAGGACGAGAATTATGACGAGGCAGTAAGGATCGTGCTGGAGACCGACCAGGCGTCGATTTCGATGATCCAGCGCCGCCTCAGAATCGGCTACAATCGCGCCGCGCGGATGGTCGAACAGATGGAACGCGAAGGAATCGTGATGCCCGCCGACGGCGCCAAGCCGCGCGAAGTCCGCAAGCACGGCGTCCGCTAAGTTCGCGATGAAGCGGCGCCGCTCGATTTCGTACAATCAACAGGATGGCCGGTTGCGAGACAAACCTTGATGAAGACTAGCGCGTCGAAATGGATTGTTTTCGAGTTCGCGATCGCGGTGCTGCTCGCGATCGGTACCGCTCTTGCCGACGGCAGCGTCGCCCTCAAAACTCCCGTCAACCACGAACTCCGGCAGGTGCTCGATCGCCTGCAGCGTCACTACCGCGATACCAATTCGTTCTCCGCGAAATTCTCCGAAGAGATTGCGATCGTCGGTGCCGCTAAGCGCGAACGCGCCGGCACGGTCTCGTTTCGCAAGCCGGGCCGGATGCGCTGGGATTTCACCGAGCCCGAAAAGCAAACGATCGTCAGCGACGGCGAGACGCTCTACAGCTACGATCCCGATCTCAACCAGGTCGTGCAAACGGCGCTGAAGAATGCTCTCAAGTCGAGCACCGCTACGTCATTCCTGCTCGGCATGGGCAATCTCGATCGGGACTTCAGCGCGGAATTCGCGACGCCGCCGACGCGCGGCGCTGTGATTCGTCTGAAGCTCAACGCGAAAGCCGGCGGCTACCGAATTGAAATTGGCCTCGACCCCAAGACTTACGATCTGGTCACACTCACGCTCACCGATCAGCTTGGCGACGTGACGAACGTCAAGTTCAGCGACATCCGCAATAATGTTAGAATCTCCGAAGACCTGTTCGCATTCAAAGCGCCGGCCGGCGCGGACGTCGTGACGGCGCCGTCAACTCCGTAGGGTGCCCGCCGTAACACGGGCGCGGTGATTTTTCCTCGCGCGATTGCCTCGCCAGTCTGTGGCGAGTATTTTATAAAGCCCCGTAATTCTCCCGGTTTCGATCATGGAAAAAGTTCACCTCCTCACGCTTGGATGCCCCAAGAATCTCGCCGACAGCGAGCTGATGCTTGGCGCACTCACTTCCGCCGGTTTCGAGATCACGCTCGATCCCGAAGAGGCGCAGGTTCTGCTGGTAAACACCTGTGCGTTTATCGAAGCGGCGAAGAAGGAATCGATCGACGCGATCCTCGAGGCTGCCGAGGTCAAGAAGCGGGGCAGTGGCAAACGGCTGGTGGTCGCGGGATGCCTCTCGCAGCGCTACGCCACCGAGCTGGCCGACACGATGCCCGAAGTTGACGTGTTCGTCGGCACCGGCAATTTTCTCGACCTGCCCGAATTGCTGCGCCGCACCGAATCGCCCGAGATGCGCCCGATCCCTTATGCCGGCGCCGCTCATCTGCTGCCGAGCGCTCAGGTGCCGCGAATCAAGACCGGAGACTTCTTCACGTCTTACTTGAAGATTTCCGAAGGCTGCAATCACAAGTGCGCCTTCTGCATCATTCCGAAAATTCGCGGCCTGCATGAGAGCCGCCCGACCGCCGACCTGGTTGCCGAGGCGCGCAATCTCGTCCGCGGCGGCGTCCGCGAGCTCAATCTGATCGCGCAGGATCTTACCGCCTATGGCCGCGATCTCGCCGCGCCGTCGAGCCTCGCGAAACTGCTCCACGAATTGTCGACAATCGACGACTTGCGTTGGATTCGACTGCTCTACTGCTATCCGAATTTCGTTAGCGACGAACTGCTCGACGCGATCGCCGATCTGCCCAAGGTTGTGAAGTATATCGACATGCCGCTGCAGCACGCCGACGACGCGATGCTCCGTGCGATGCGCCGCGAGCGCTCCGGTGCCGCGCTCAGCAAACTGCTCGATCGTATCCGTCGCCGGATTCCCGGCGTGGTGCTGCGCACGTCGTTCATCGTTGGCTTTCCCGGCGAGACCGACGCGGNNGAAAATACCGCGGCTTACGACATGCCCGGCCAGGTGCCCGAGCGCGTCAAGCGCGCGCGCCGTTCCGAGCTGATGGCGGCGCAGGCGGAGATCTCGCTCGCTAAAAACCGCGGCTTGGTCGGCAGCGAGATGGAAGTCCTCGTCGAAGGTGCGATGCCTGGCCGCGCTACGCGTCTCCGTGGCCGAAGCTCCGGACAGGCGCCCGAAATCGACGGCAGCGTGTTCCTGTCGGGCGATGCGGAACCCGGCGAATTTGTCCGCGCGCGAATCGACAAGGCGCTCAGCTATGATCTACAGGCCACGGTCTCAGGCCTGAGCGGATAAGCGGAAAGGGGAGTATCCGATGCCTAAGAAAGCAGCCGCCGCGAGCCGAAAGAAATTTCTCGCCAACCTGCGCGAGCATCTGCTCGAAACCAAAAACAAGCTGCTCGCCGAATTCGACTCGGAGCTGNNGCTGCGCGCCGACCGCGAAGGCAACGTTGACGAAGGCAGGGATTCGTACGACCTCGCCTCCGAGGAGCGCGATCGCGAGATCAGTTTCATCCTGTCGGACCGCGAGCGGGCCAAGCTGCAGCAGGTCGAAGATGCGCTCGAACGTCTCGCTGATAATACCTACGACGTGTGCGAATCCTGCGGACTGGAAATCGCCGAAGAGCGGCTGAGCGCGATGCCTTTTTCGCGCCTATGCCGTGATTGTCAGCAGGATCAGGAGCGCGAAGCTAAGTCGCAGCGCCGCTTCGATGACGAGCGCAACGCCTATCGCAAGGTCGGCTCGACCGACGCCGACGACGAAAGCGCCTAGCGCGATGCCCGCAAATTAGTTTCTCAACCCTTAATCGTTCCTGAGTTTCATGCTCCGCGAGTAGCGCAGAACCGCCGCATCCGCGAACCGCTTTCGCGGGGGCATTGTCTAATCGGGCTCGCAAAAGATAGCATCGTAAGAGCAGCACGCGCCGCGATTTATCCCGGCGCGCCGCATTGACCGATCGATGAGAGTGTTTACCGACTTCGACCCGAGCGCCGACGCTAAGTCGGCCGGCGACGCCGCCTACACCACGGAACGCATTCGCGCGAATCTGTCGGGCGTTGCTACGATCCTCGCGATCGCGAGCGCACGCGGCGGCGTCGGCAAAAGCATCATCGCGGTGAATATGGCCGCGGCGTTTGCGCTCAAGGGCCGCAAAGTCGCGATCCTCGACGCCGACCTGAATTCGCCGAGCATCCCTTTTATGCTTGGCATGAAAGCGCCGCGCCACTTCCCGATGATCGAAGGCATCGAACCCGCCTCCGGTCCGCACGGCTTGCGCGTGATCTCGAGCGACATCTTTCCCGGCGGCGAGCCCGCCCCGATCACTTTTCTCGGCGACGACGGCGATTCTGTCGAGCCCGTACGGCCGCCGCTCGCCGAGATGAGTTACAACCAGGCGCTGCAGCGAATTCTCGCGCAGTCGCGCTTCGGCACCGTCGATTTGATGATCATCGATCTCGCGTCGGGACTCGATCGCCTGCACACCATCGCCTCGATGGTTCCGCTCGACGGGGTGCTGCTACTGAGCCATCCGTCGGGGCTGGACGCCACCGCGACGCGTCACACGCTCGAAGTCGCGAAGTTCAAATCGCCGGTACTTGGCATCGTCGAAAACATGGTGGGCTTCAATTGCGACGGATGCCGCTCGGTCAGGCCGCTGTTCCCCGAAGGCAATCTCAGTGCGGTCGCGCGCGAAAACGCAGTGCCGATTCTCGCGCGCTTGGGCTTCGAGCCCCGGCTCGCGGACAGTAGTGATCGCGGAGCGTTGTTCATCCGCGACTACGCGACCACGCCCACCGGCAAAGCGCTGAGCGATCTGGCCGCGCGGCTCGAAACGATTCTCTCTGCGCGCCCACGCGCCGCCGCACCCGCCGCTTAGCTTTTAATCTGTATCGGAGTCGTCGCTGTCGTCGATGCTGGTCAACACCGATTCGGCGCGCCGCGAATATTCAAACATCCCGGCGCCGCGATTGCTCCCCGACTGAAAACTCGCGAATCCGAGCGACGTGTAGATTCGCGATTGCTCGGGCCCGGGCCGCGAAAGCGGAATGAAACATTCCTCGCGCCCCGTCAGGCTGAACAACCGTCCATCGGGGTAGGCGATCGACGCCGACACGCCATGGGGAGGTTCTTCGACCGAGGCGGTGTCGATCACCAGTTCGCACAGCTCGCACGAATTCCATTGCTCGTCGATCAAAACTCTCGCGCTCTCAACCGGCGGTGCGTCGTCACTCGCGACCGACCGCACCTCGAGCGCAGTGGGCGCGCCATCGCAATTGTCCTCGAAGCACGCCCATAGCATCCGCCGCGCGCTGAAGTTCTGCGGCCCGAGACCGGTGAACGACATCCCGGCTCGCGCAAATCCACTGACCGATCGAGTCGCCCCCGCGATGCACACGCTCCCGACTGCATGACCGAACGCCGCACTGGCTGCAGGAGCCACCGCGCCGGGTTCGCTCGGCGCGAGGATTCGATCGAACTCGAACTCGCCTTCCGGCAATTCGAACCGCACGCCAACTTCCATCGAACCGTCGAGACGCCCCGATGCGAGCGCGCGCTCGATACTCAAGTATGCGGTCGCGTCGGGAACGATCACCGCCGGACCGCAAAATGACAGCGCGATCGTGTTGCCTTCCCGCGTGAGCGAGAGCGGTCCGTGCCTGACATCTTTCTCCGAACGTACCGGCCTCCCTTCCGCGGTGAACAATCCGACGCGCCGTCCCTCGAACAGCACCATGATGCGCGCGCCCATGCCGGCGCTACCGATGTCGAAGCTGGCCATCGCGCCGATGCGTGCGACCGGATCATAAAATTCGATTCCCACTCGGCCGGGAACCGACACCGTTGCGGCGGCACCGATCTCGCGCTTGGGTGACGCCGGCCGCGGCGCGCGATTCACGATGATTGGCGCCCGCGACGCCACCGCGCTTGTTCCATTCGGTGCGCTTGAGAACGACGCCGCGATCGCGTCCTCGCATTTGCTGCGCAACTCGCCGGGCATCCTGAGTGCGACCGAAAGTTCGAGTTGTGCCGCTTCGACCGCGCCGCTCACTGCGGTTTCTGAAATCGCGCGCAACGATGCGACCGTGCTCTCGCAATGCCGCCGGGTGAACGCTTGCAGCAAATTTTGTAAGCCGCCGCCCGGATAGCGCATCCCGTAGGTCGGCTTGATTCCGTGGCCGCGCAAGCGCTCGGCGAGCTCGGTCAGCGGGCCGTTGATGAAATCGTCGCTGGCCGACACGCACGCGGCGCCCGGCGCGCGCAGTTCACCGCCGAAAGTGCGGAGCCCGAGTCCGAAATCGACGCGCGGCTCGATGATGTTCCAGCCGTGCACCAGCAACACCACCGCCCGCCCGTGACGCGCGATACTCGCCGACACGCGCTCCTCGATCATCTCGAGCAGCCACGGCGCGCGCTCGACGATCTGCGAAATCCGATTGCAGTCCAGCCGGTTGCGATCCATCGCGACGTTGATCAGCGCCGACGCACCGAGCCGCGCCGCCAATCCGCGCGTGATGTCCGCAGTGTGCAAGTCGTTGACCTTGGGATTCAGCAGCGCGCGCGTCCTCGCTTCAGCCCGTCCGCCATGCGGCGCGATCAGCAGTATCGGCGAATCGGCATCGATTACTTCGAGCCACCCTTCGGCCGACGTATTGACTCTGGGAGAGTGCGATTCCTGCATTTGACCAGGCCGCTAGCGCGCGACCCTCAACGCGGCGCGGGCATGCAGCGCGCGAGCATGAAGCGCAAACGACGCAAGGAAGTAGTACACGATGAAACTAAGCGATAGCGCGAGCATCAGAGAATTTATCGTGGGCAGCATCAGCAGCATCGCGACCGTCACCACCGCCCATACGATTCCGAGCGTGAGCGTCAGCGGTCGCAGCGGCACCGTGCGATTCGGATAAATATACCTGAGCGGGACGAACACCATCACGCCGAGTATCAGCAGGACCGCGACGTTGAACGCGGTCCCCAGATCGAGGCAGTAGAGATAGAACGCGACCAGGTTCCAATAGTTCGGGAACCCAAGAAAATAATGGTCGTCGGTTTTGGCGTTGGTCTGGCAAAACCCGTAAACGCTCGCGAGCATCACGAAACATGCGAGCAGCAGACCGACTCGCGTGCCGGGAATGATGTTCGCCTCGAGCATCAGGAACACCGGCGCCACCGTATAGGTCAGGTAATCGACGATATTGTCGAGCAACGCGCCGTCGAAGGAGGGCACTCGCGTCTTGACCTGCAGCAGGCGCGCGAGTGGGCCATCGCTCGAATCGATGATCGTCGCAACCCCCATCGCGAGGAACGACGCACGGTAGTCATGAATCGCGGCGTAATAGATCGCGAGCAGGCCGAGCGCCGCGCCGAGTCCGGTGTACAGATGCACTCCCCATGCGCAGATCGTGAGCAGCCTCTCTCTGGTGATTGCTCCGGGAAAATCTTCGGCTGCGGCTCGCGAGCTCAAGTCATTCGTCCGGCTTGAAATCGCGCGGCCCGAAATATTCTTCCAGCACCGTCATGAAGGGACCGCACGCCCGCTGCTTCTTCACCATCGCCATCGCTTCATTGAGCGACATTTTGCGATACGCGCGCAGAAACGCGATTGCCAACGTCGGCGCGCGGTTCATCCCGGCGTTGCAATGCAGGTAGACGACGGCGCCGGTTCCAACCAGATCGCGCAGATCGTGCAGCGCGGCCTCAAGCCGTTCGGCCATCGCGTCGGCGCTGCCATCCTGGATTGGCGTGCGCACGAAATCGATTCCGTGTTCTTCGTACTCCTCGCTAAGCCGCTTTGAGTCGAGTCCGTTGAGTCGCAAGTCTTCGTCGTCCTGAAGATTGTGGACCGCAGTGACACCGTAAGTATCTTTCAGCCACTCGATATCGTCGTGACCGGGATATTCGCCGACCAGCAGTTCCGGCGAGATTATGCTGACCGAGGGACGGCGTTTGCCGCGCGACGGCCGTGGCGTATCGTCGTGGCGCTTGCTGAACCAATCCATCACCCAAATGTAACCATGCGCAATGCCAGTATTCCAGCGCCATCACCGAAGCGCGCACAGCTACCTCGACAGCGCGTCATCGTGGGCGCGAGCCCGGAGCCGTTCGCGGTTTCGTCGTTACAGTTACTCGGGGCGCGCAAATCGATCATCGGCTGGCCGTCAGGAACTTCCCGGGACTCGGAAGACGCGCTCAGATTCGCCGCGCTGAGCGGCGTTCGCCCGATGATCGAGGTCTTCCCGCTGGAGCGCGCGGCCGACGGCTACGACCGCATGATGTCGGGCAAGGTCCGTTTCCGGTCAGTCCTGAAGATCTGAGCCGCCTCCTGCGCCCGATTCGACTCCAAACTGATTTAAGCGGATGCTCGAGAAGGTAGAGACGATCTCATCGTCCTGACCCTTGCGCAGCGGAGAGTGAGTCACATCATGCAAGAAAAAATTAAAGTTGGATTCCAGGCGTTTACTTCCGATGGCAGCGAGGAGTTCGGCGCCGTTCGTGTGGTCTCGCCGGACGGCCGGCCCGAGTTGGTAATCTATGTCGAGAATGCCGGCGACTTCACGGTCCCATTGAGCGCCGTCGATTCGGTGCAATCGGAAAAGGTCATCCTGAATTGCGCCAAGCTCGATCGCCGCCTTCGCCACGCGATCGGCCACGCCCACGACGCGGAAAAGCCCGGCGCCTGAAGTCCTCCCCTTCAGTGCTTCATCGCCTGTTCCGCCAGGCGCATCAGCTCCCCGTGTCTCCTCACAATCGCCGGCTGATGGACCACCTCGAACTTCAATCCATCCGGTCCTCGAAGTAGATCGACGTCGCCTTCGCGCGCCGTTTCTTAGCACCATGTCGCCGCTTCGTGATCTGACCACCCACGGCTGATATTGCAACCGACCGCGCCGGGCGGGAAACTCATCCCGGTTCTGCCGAATCGCAACCGAAAGGGGCCGACAAAGTTTGACTCACCTCATATCGCAATTTGGCGATCGCTCAGCGAATTGAGTAGCGAAGCCTACAATCAGCCAGTTGGCGACCACGGGCTCATCGCGTGTCTGCACTGCGATTTGCTGCAGCGCCTTCCCGATCTCGCGCCCGGCGCGTCTGCGCGATGCCCGCGTTGCAACAAGGAGCTCTGGCGCCGCCGCGAGGATTCGCTCAATCGGACGCTTGCGCTGACGCTCGCGGCCGCAGTGCTCTACGTCGTTGCGAACTCCGTGCCGATGCTCGGCCTTACGATCGTCGGGCGCGATGCGTCCACTACGGTGATCGGAGGCGCCAAGCATCTGTGGGATAACGACCAGCAGATCGTCGCGATACTGGTGCTCTTCACCGCCGTGATTGCACCGGCGCTGCAAATCGGCCTGATGCTCGCGATCGTGCTCGCCGGTCGGCGCGAACGCCCGCCGCGATGGGTCGGTGCGCTGCTGCGCCATCACCCAACTACGCGGATCTGGAGCATGATCGAAGTCATGATGGTCGGCGTGCTCGTCGCGCTGGTCAAGATTGCGGATTACGCGACGGTGATCCCGGGCGTTGCGCTGTTCGTTCTATGGGTGCTGGTCTTTCTGCTGGCCGCGATGCAAGCCGCCTTCGACTCGCGCGAGGTGTGGGAGAAGATCCAGTGGGCGGACGAAGCGCAGCGACCCGCCGCCGGCGATGGTATGGCCAAGGAGCCCGCGTGAGTCCGGCCGCCGCGACCGCGATGCAGCAAGGCCTGCAAAGCTGCGAAGGATGCGGCCTGCTCTCGCGTCCTATGCCTGGCGAGGACGAAGGGCGCCCCGGCGAGGACGAAGGACGCCCCGGCGAGGACGAAGGACGATGCCCGCGATGCGATGAGGAGCTCGTTTTCCGCAAGTCCGCCAGTTTCCAGCGCACCTGGGCTTACTTGATCGGCGCCGCGATCTGTTACATCCCGGCCAACGTCCTTCCCGTCTTGACGACCACTACCGCCGCCGGCGCCGAGTCCGACACCATCATGCAAGGCGTTGTGCTCCTATGGTCGCCGACCGGATGGCCCTTGTCGATCATCGTGCTCGTCGCGAGCATCATGATCCCCAGCGCAAAAATTCTGGCGCTCGCATACCTGCTCGTCACCGCCCAGCGCGGCTCGGTCGCCAACAACGAGCAGCGCGTCCGGCTCTACCGGATGGTCGAGTTGATCGGACGCTGGTCGATGGTCGATGTATTCGTCGATACCTTCACCGCCGCTCTTATCCAACTACAGCCGCTGATGTCGGTCGAGCCGGGTCCCGGCTTGATCTTCTTTGCGGCGGTGGTGGTGCTGACGATGCTCGCGGTCGAGTCCTTCGATCCGCGCCTGATCTGGGACTCTGCAAGCTCGCAAGCGGCAGATTCGAAAGAGGTTACCTATGCCTGATCGCGACCCACCATCACTCCCTTCAGTCCCCGAGTCGAGAGCTGTGCCCAAAAAGCGCACGCGGCTCTCGTTGGTTTGGATCATCCCGATCGTCGCGGCGCTGGTCGGCGTATGGGTGGCAGTGACCAGGGTCATGAGCGAGGGGCCCAAAATAACGATCGTCTTCCGATCTGCCGAAGGGCTGGAAGCTGGCAAAACCAAGATTCACTACAACGGCGTCGATATCGGCACCGTCACCAAGATTCGCCTATCGGAGGATCACCAGCGCGCGATCGCCACCGCGCAGATGGCGCCCAAGACCGACGCATTCCTGCTCGCCGATACCAAGTTCTGGGTCGTCCGCCCTCGCATCTCGGGCGCCAACATAACGGGCCTCGGCACCCTCATCTCAGGCGCCTACATCGGCGTGGAGATCGGCACTTCGCAAGAGAGCAAGAGCGACTTCGTTGCGCTCGAAACCCCGCCGGTGATTACCGGCGAATTCCCCGGCCGCTTTTTTATCCTGAAGACCGCCGACTTAGGCTCGATCGACACCGGCACGCCGATCTATTTCCGACGCCTCCAGGTCGGCCAGGTCGCGTCGTACGAACTCGACAAGGACGGCAAGTTTCTGACCGTCAAGGTCTTCGTGCAGGCGCCCTACGATCAGTACGTCAACCCCGATACCCGCTTCTGGCACGCGAGCGGAATCGACCTGTCACTCTCCGCCAACGGCCTCAGTATGCAGACCCAGTCGGTATTGTCGATCCTGATTGGCGGCATCGCGTTCGAGACCGCCCCGTCCAGCGTCCTGGTCTTGCCGCCGTCCGAGGACAACGCCGTCTTCACCCTCTACGGCAACCGCGCCGAGGCCTTCAATCCGCCGCCGCGCAATCCGCAGACCTACCAGCTCATCTTCAAGGACTCGACGCGCGGGCTCGTGCCGGGAGCGCCGGTCGAGTTCCGCGGCATTCCGATCGGCGAGGTCACCGACATCAACGCGCAAATCGATCTCAAGACCTTCCAGTTCTCGGTGCCGGTGACGATCAGCCTCGACCCGCGCAAACTCGGGGTCAAAATCTTCGATCTCGGTCCGGTCGTGAACCTCGACACGATGCGTCGCAAGTTAATCGACTCGCTCATAGCCCACGGAGTCCGCGCCCAGCTTCGTACCGGTAACTTGCTGACCGGGGCCACATTCGTCTCGCTCGACTTTTTTCCCGGCGCGCCGCCCGTGACCGTCGATTGGTCGCAAAAGCCGGTGCAGTTGCCGACCATTCAGGGACAGTTCACCGAGGTCGAGGCCAGCGTCGAGAGCATCATCAAGAAGATCGACCAGATGCCCTTGAAGGAAATCGGCGACAACCTCCGCAAAGCTATCGCCGACCTCGACCTGACCCTCGCGAGCGCCCGCGGTACGCTCGATAGCGCCCACGGCACCCTCGATAGCGCCAACGGCATCATCCAGCCGAATTCCGTGCAGATCGAAAAACTGAACACTACGCTGCAGGAGTTGACCCGTGCGGCCCGCTCGGTGCGCGTGCTCGCCGACTATCTCGAGCGCCATCCCGAGGCGCTGCTCCGCGGCAAGCAGGGGCAGGCCAAGTGATAGTAGGCCAAATCATAGGTCGGCAATTGATAGGCCAAGTAATAGCCGTTCTTCCCCTCTCCCAGTCCGGGAAAGGACGACGCCGAACAACGCGCAGCGGTGAGACGTCAGGAGAGGGTCCGCTTTCCGAATCGCTACAAGATAAAGATGCCGGTACCGGTTTCGGAACCGCGAAGCGGTCCTTGGCTCGCGCGGCCACAGCAATAAAAGGAGCCCAAGTGATAAGAGGCCAAGTGATAGCAGCCCGCATCGCGCATCTCATCTCGCTCGTCGTTATCGCCGTCGCTCTAGCCGGATGCGGCACCTCGACGCCGGCCCGCTTCTACAACCTAGACTCCACCGCGATCGCGGACGGCCACGCGGCCTCGCGCGCCACCGTGATGGTCGGGCCGGTCTCCATCCCCGCTTCGGTTGACCAGCCGGAGTTCGTGGTGCAGGTCGCACCGAATCGCGTCGAGGTGGAAGAGTTCAACCGATGGGTCGCGCCGCTTAGCGATGCGATCGCGCGCGCCGTCGCCGGCGATCTCGCAACCTTGCTCGGGACGCCGGAGGTAGCGACCACCCAGCTCGCCAACTTCAACCCGGACTACCGGGTCACCATCGATGTCCAACGCTTCGACTCGATTCGCGGCCAGGCAACGCTGCTCGAGGCGGTATGGACCGTACGCAAGACCGCGGTCGGCGGAGACTCGCGCTCGGGCCGCACGGTCGCGCGCGAGCCGGTGCAAGGCGATAGCTTCGAGGTGCTCGCCGCCGCTCATAGCCGCGCTCTCGCGCAGATGAGCAGCGACATCGCCACCGCCATTAGGTCGGAATCCGAGCAAAAGCCCTAGCCGCGGAACTCTGCCTATACCTCGCCCGCTCTTCCCCTCGCCCCGCTTGGGAGAGGACGACGCCGAACAACGCGTAGCGGTGAGGCGGCAGGAGAGGGTCCGCTTTCCGAATGAGCCGCTCCGCCCCCTCCGTCATCCTGAAGAATGCTGCTCCGTTCCGTCATCCTGAGCGGAGGCTGCCGGAGTCGAAGGATCTCGGACAGCGGCGCGTAAGCGCCGCCGGTACCGGTTTCGAAAACGCGCAGCGCTCCTTTATCGCTGTGGCCGCGAGTCGGCTCCACTCATCTGGATGCATCGACTTGCAACCAGCGGCTCGAACAGCCTTCTAACGCGCTAGCTTCGCTTCGAGGTTTTCGATCTCCCAAGCAATACGCGCTCTCCACGATGGTGAAACGCGCTGATGAAACTTCGTCGCGTCCCTACTACACCGGACGCCATAAGCCAGGTTCGTCACAAATAGCAATCCGAATCCCACTAGGATAGGTGTCGAGTGCTTTGGGGGAGGAACGGTCGAAAGCATCAGCAACATGCCAGTAAGGATGATATGTATACCCTGCGCGATGGCAAAATTGAGCCTGTTCAGTTGCCCCAACATGGCATCGGTAGCGCCGTCAACCATCGGTGCGTGACTTATTTCCTTTTGAAACGCAAGTAAGTGATTCCTTCGTTTCCTGAGAGCCTCTAGAGACCGAGCCGCCCACCAATCCCGCAACTTCGGAGTGCTGAGATTCGCAAGCAAGCTAACTGGGTACATCAGGAACAGTGCCAGGATTGCCAGAACGGTCGCTAGGTCATGCGGTAGCCAGTTCATGACAGGTGCCTCTCTTCCAAATCTTCAATCGTGCTGTACACCGCGCCTAGAGCACCGTGTGCCTTCCCTCGGGTACACTGTTCCTTCTCCCGCTCAGCCGCCGCTGGATGTATGAGATTACGGTAGTACTTCGCCTCTCGGCAGGGATTGGCTGTATGTTCTTTGATCTCTCCCAGCTCGTACGCGACTTCGATGTACGGATGTAGACTCCACTCCCAAGCCGTCAAATCGTTGACCTGCAAGGCCTTCGTGAGCCGCTTGCTCTTCACGGCTCTCTTCATCGCTTCAGATCGGTCGACAAGTTTATGTTGTTGAATCGCCCAAAGCAGCAAGGCTTCGATAATAGAGCCGGCAAGTACCGTTGCGGCCTTCCATTCGTTTCCGCTCACGGCTCTCTCGGTCGAGCCTAGGTCGATGAGCAGTGCTTTTCGAAATTCGTGGTCTTCAATAAACTCCAGT
Organism: Deltaproteobacteria bacterium; assembly: GCA_003135855.1. Taxonomy (GTDB): domain Bacteria; phylum Desulfobacterota; class Binatia; order Binatales; family Binataceae; genus Binatus. Next base: position 95,690 of record PNBD01000153.1, on the reverse strand, counting down.
CCGGTCGTCGATTGAGACGGTGCCTCATCGGAACACTTCTTTAGAACCTCTCGCACGACATCTAGGCATGGAGTGTTATCTTTTAGCCGAGGCCAAGCCACAGGGTGCCGGTTTTGGTGCGCGAATTCGGCAGCTTGTTCGAGAGATATGGACGCCAGAATCAGCCGTGCACGGTCTTTCGAATCGATTGTCACAAACTCTTCCGGAACACGTCGAATGAGCTCCAAAATACCCTGCAGCATTGACGCCGCACGGTACCCCTCGGTGGCAACCTGACTTGAACTTGAAGGGGGAGTGAGACCAAGAGTAATGGGAAATTCCTCATCGATCACTTGGACAACGTCGCTAGGTAACACGTGGTCCATCGCTTTGACTCTCCTCTGCCGCGGGTAACTCCGAGTCGCCAGATGATATCACTGCTCTAGAGTGGTGATAACACCATCTCAGTCCACCATCATGCCCCCCTCCTCGATTACAGTTCCTCGGCAATCATAAGAATTGGCGTGCTCTCGGATGCCTGTGCGGTGAGAAGAAGAGTCGGCGTGGTTAACTAACTCGATCGCCCTGAGGTTACTCAGGGTGGGGCAGGGGCGCGGCTGAGGGACGGAGAGGACGTGCCGGCTGCGGCGACACAATGGGCGGGGTGTGGGCGCGCTGCCATTCAAGGAGCCTGACCCGAGGCGGGGAAGCGGCGCTGGCGACCTCGCTAACAACCAGCCATTTTCTCGCGCCACACTTCGCTTCTAACAGCGAGGAGCGCGCATCTTCTCCTACTGCGATTCGGCCCTGCGGCCCGAAGTCGGCTGCGCGGGGAAGCCCCCTTCGACCGGACCTCAGGGTAAACTCCACCTGCGTGAGCTTTCGGAAATCCTTTCCCCGATCTTCGCTATTCGCGTTTCGTTCTCCTGAACTGAATGTTTCACGTGAAACATTCCCAAAAAAAGACTGCAAAAACATGACTAATAGTTAGCGGCACCGAGCCCGATATGTTTCACGTGAAACATTGCGCACCAAAATGTTTCACGTGAAACATTTTTCGCAGCTCATACTTCTACCAGCGCGTAGCGCGCATCTTAACCACAAAGGGAAGCCCGAAACCTGCGTGAGGTTTCGGAAAATCTTATCCCTGCTCCCGCCTCCTCAATCTGCGCCATCTGCGGTTACTGACTGGAGCATTTCGCCGGACTGCCGGAATGCTTCCATTCGAACAACCAAATCGAGGCCAGCAGCGAGGCGGCGCTCGCGACCTCGCTCACAACCAGCGTCCGTTCGCGCCCGATGAACGCCTCCTCATAGTCCCGGCGCGAACCGCCATTGCGGGCGGAGCGATCGGCTTGAATCAATTCTTCGACATGTGAATTGGCTTCGCGAATCTGCGCGATCACCGGCGGCCACACCGAATCGATAGCTGGCGCCTTCGTCTCGCGGCTCGCCGCGATGCCGATTTCATCGATGTGATCATCTACCGCCAGTTCGATCCGCGCGTGCATCCCGCGGTCGCGCCGATAGCCATCAAATAGAATCGTCGAATGAAGCGGCTGGCTCGCGTCGCCCACGTAATGCGCCAAATAACCGGCCTGTTGCAGCACCTGCTCGCAGTCACCGCGCGCCCACGCCTGATGTAGCCCCTCGGCAACTTCCTCGATTGTCCACGGCAGCGTACCGGCGTGCTGCATGGTCGATACGCCAAATTTCCGCTCCATCGCCTGGCGATCCGCCACAATCGCGGCGAACGGGTCCGCGCCGAAGTACTCGATATTGATGTAATGGCGAATCTGCTCGGCCTTGCCGTAGCGATGCTTCAAAATCGAGTCGGGCTCGACCGACAGACGGCGCAGGCGCTCATCGTTCGCGAGGAAATAATCCTTCAGCGGCGACGGCGGGAGTCGCTCGATCGCGAGCTGCGCAATTTCGCGATGCGTTCGATTGTCCCACGCGCGCGTCGGCGCCGGATGGAGCAGCAGGAGCGAGACAATCGCGAAAGCAATCGCTCCTGCGCGCTTCATCATGTTGCGATTTGTCCGTCCGCGTCAGGCTTTGGCGCGCCCGTGTGTCGTGCGATGCGCCGGATGTCCCTGCCGCCGCTCGGGCGCTGCAGGATCGGATACAACAGGACTCGAAACAACCGGCGCGTCGGCGACAGCCGGCGCCTTCACGCGGCGCGTCTGTCGGCCCGAACCAGCGAGCCGCACCACCGTTTCGCGCATCAGGTCGGCGAGTTTGCGGTACGCGCCCGCACCGTCGGTGCTGGCGACTACCTCAAGCATCGTCGCCGCCGTGATCGGCGCGCCGATGCGCACCTCGACTGGATGGCGCCGCGGGAACAGACTTCCTTTGCCCAGCACCTCGTGCGTGCCGCGAATCAGCACCGGCAGCACGTCGCATCGGCTGCGCAGCGCGAGAAATCCCGCGCCGCTCTTGAATTCCTGCACCTCGTTCCCGGGCGAGCGGGTGCCCTCGGGGAACATCAGGACACTGCGGCCCTTGGCCAACTCCGCGAGCGCATCTTCGAGCGATTCGAGCTGCGCGCGCTCGCGATCGAACGGCATCAGCGACGTGAAATTGCTCGCGAGAAATCGCCGCGCCGGCGTGTTGAAGAAATAATCCTTGGCCGCGAGCACCCGCAGGTCGTCGCCAATCTTGCCGAGCGCATAGCCCACGAGTCCGAAGTCGAGATGGCTGGAATGGTTCGCCACCACGATAAAATTGCTGTTGGCCGGGATGTTTCCGCGTCCGAGAATCTGCGGCTTGAGCCATCCTTCGAACAGCGCGCGCTGCGTCGAACGCAACGCCGAGCGGCCAAGCGTGCGCAGCGGTGCCGGCAACTGAATCGTGTACGGCTCGGCGAATCGCGCATAGGACGGCAGCCGGGGACGTCCGTTGACGCCCGGCTGCGACGCGAGATGCTGCAAGTCGGCGACCGTCCGCAGGTCTGAGATTTCTTCCGGGCTGATATCGCGGCCGGCGCGCTCGCCGATTATTTCGCCGATTTCGGCCATCGCCAGAGAGTCCAGGCCCAAATCCTCGATCAGCTGCGTGCCCAGGGTGATACTAACCGGCTCGCTGGTTATGTTGGCAAGCGCATCTGCGAGCCATTGCTCGACTTCGGTGTCGACAACTGTTGCGTTCGCGATGCGCGCTTCCAGCATCCGGCGCAAAATCGCCACCACTTCGGGTCGTTTGATCTTGCGGGTGCGAGTGCGCGGCAGTTCGACGTCGGTGAAGCGAACGATCCTGATGCGCTTATGCAGACTGAGTTCCTTGCCAACCTTTTCGAAATCACCGCGCAGCCGATCCTCGACGGCGCGCCGGCTTTCACCGCGCGCATACGCCGGCACGACCAGCGCGGCAACCTGCTCGCTGCGTCCGACATTGAGGCCCACGACGGCCATCTCTTTCACGTAGTGCGAGCGGCCGTACGCCTCTTCGACCTCTTCGATATAGATGTTGTTGCCGCCGGAATCGACGATGACTTCCTTCGCGCGACCGACGACGTAGAGCCGGCCTTCGTCGTCGAAGCGGCCGAGGTCGCCGGTGTGCAGCCATCCGTCTTTGAGAACTTCGCCGGTGGCGACATCGTTCCGATAGTAACCCGCCATCACATTGGAGCCGCGCACAACGATCGAGCCGACCTGCTCGCCTTCAGGCTCGAGCTTGATCTCGACGCCGTTCAGCGGCTTGCCGACGGATCCCACCTTGAGCGGCTCGTCAGGCCTGGCAACTGCGAGCACGGGCGCCGCTTCGGTCATTCCATAACCTTCGAGCAGCGGAATTCCGATGTCGTTAAAAAAATCCGCGACGCGGTGGGGCAGGGCGGAGCCACCGCTAACGGCCAGCTTCAGCCGGCCACCGAGCGCGGAGTGCATCTGGCGAAAAACGATCGAGCCGAAATTCAGACCGTAGTCCGAGTCGAGTCGCCGATTCAGATCGCGCAATCGATCGAACGCAGCGTGGAAGAACGGACCGCGCGCTTCGACTTCGTCGATGATGCGGCGATGAATCGCTTCCCACACGGCGGGCACGCCGATGAGCGCAGTTGGGCGAATATCGGCGAGCGTTCGCGATAGCGTCTTCGCATCGACTTCGAGCGGATACGCGATCGTGGCGCCACTGGCGAGCGGCAGCAGCATCCCGCAGGTGAATTCAAACGTATGATGCAACGGCAACAGCGACAGGACGACGTCGTCGCCACCGAGCACGAAGACGCGCGAGAGCATCGCGATCTCGGCGCCGAAGTTGCCATGCGTCAGCATCACGCCTTTCGGCGCGCCGGTGCTGCCGGAAGTGAACACGATCGATGCGAGCGCCTTGCGTTCCGGAGGCGCAGGCGGAGATTTCGTATCGCCGCGCAGAATGAAGGGGCGGCCTAGTTCGGCGAGATCCAGCTCGACGATTTTTGGGACCGCGTCCTTGATCGCACTGCCGAGGCGCTGGTGGACCGTTGCCGAGCGAAGCGCCGCCGACGGTTCAGCGATTTTACATATTGGTGCGAGTTCCTCGGCTGACATCAGGTGATCGAGCGGGACGGCGATCGCGCCCGCGCACAGAATCGCGAAATAGCCGAGCACCCAGTCGGGCGAGTTCTCAGCGATAAGCAGGACGCGATCGCCGGGCTTGATGCCGCGCGTGGCCAGCAACAGCGCGGCGCGACGCGCCTTATCGCGCAGCTCGCGATAAGTGACCTGCGACTGCTCACCCGACGGCCGCCGCGCGATCATCGCGACTTGCGCGCCGTATCGGTCCGCGGCTCGATCAAGCAAATCCACCAGGTTGCGATAGCGGGGCAACGATTTGTAACGGCCGCGCGTATGGATATCGAGCTGCGGATAGATGTGCCGGCGCAGGCCGGGCATATGAATGTTGAGCCAGTAGTCGTGCCAATCGATCAAGTCGGGGCGATACGGATGATGCTCGACGTCGGCGGGGCGGAGCGATGCGTAAAGGTCGCGAGTGTTCTTGCCGTGAAAAGTGTAAAAGAGCTTCTGAATGTATGGTTGATAGATGTCGACCATGTCGCGGGCGAGATCCATCGTCTCCTTGATTTTCACGATTCCGCTGTGAAGCTTTTTCGCCGGCTGATTTTCCTCGCCCAGGACACTGCGCGCGAATTCCGCGCCCTGCTTGAGGATTCGCGGCATCGTGTCGCTCGCGAGATCGTAAGTGCGCTGCGAAACGACGACGGCCTCGAGCTGGGGCGCCAGCCAGCCCATCACGCCGCCATCTTTGCGAAGCTGTTTGCGGCTGGCGAGTCCGGTCAGCTCGACGAGTTGGCGCATCGGGAGCGGATTTCGATCGGAGGTGCAGAGTTGATAGATCGATTTTTGCTTGCCCGCAATCAGCACGGCGAGAATCGGAATCATCGCGTGCGCAACGTAATCGACTGGAATCACGTCGAGCACCAGTTCCGCCTTGGCGGGATAGAAGCGATAACCGCGTCCCGACAGGTAGGTGAGCGGCGCGCTAGTATTGACGCCTTCGTTCCAGCCGGGAAACGGATCGTGCATCGCGCTTTCGATTACCGCGGGCCTCACGACAGTGACTTTGAGCGCGTCGCGCTCTGCGATCACCAACTGCTCGCCGAGGCTCTTGGTGAAGCTATAGGTATTCGGCCATCCCCAGCTTCGCGCGCGCTTCTTACCGATTTCCTTCAGACGGGTGTCGACCCAGGTCTTGCGGCGATTCTCGATCGCAGCCTCGCGCGTGCTCTCGGCGTCGTCATCGTCTCCCTGAAATTCGGTATGACGAAGTTGATCGCGCGATTCGGCCTCGACCCGTTCGATCACGGCGAGCGATTCGCGGATTTCGCGATCCAGGCGAAATGATTTGCGCCCATTCGGGCACCAGTTCTCGGGGAGGTCGTCCTCGTAGCGATGTCCATCGGCGGCGCCCGCGACGTAGCAGGTCGATATCAGCATCATGGCGGCGCCGATTTGGCGGCAGAATTCGATCACGTTGGCGACACCGATGGTGTTGACCTCGAGCGCCTTTTCCAACGACGCTTCGAAGTTGACGAAACCGGCGCTGTGCACGACCGCGTCGATCGAGCCCGCCTTGAACGGCTTCTCGCCTTCGGCGAGCAGACCAACGTTCGTTATGTCGCCTGGCACGACGGCGAGTTTTTCTTCGACGTAACGGTCAAATTCTTCGCCGAGATGCTCGCGCAGCGGACCCATCACCGGCGAGTCAAGAATTTCCCGGCGAAAGCGATTGAGGGTGCTACGCGCGTCGCCGCGGATGAGCAAGTAAATTTTGTCAATCTCGGGATGCCATCGAAGGAGCAGCGCGACGAAGACTTTGCCAAGGAAGCCGGTCGCGCCGGTCACAAGGATGCGGCGGCCCTTGAGCATTTGCTCGAGCGGCGGCATCGCGGCGCCATTGCGCTTGCCGTTGCTACTCGACATCCGCGATCACCAGCGGCGGCAGATGCAGGTACGTGATCGACGCCGACCGCCCGAGTTCCGAGGTCGCCATCGCGATCGCTTCATCGAGCGTGTCCGCGGCGTCCCATCCCATGCGCGCCGCAATTTCCGGCTCTTCGCATCCGGCTGCGATTACGCGGCCGACGTGCTGGCGCGCGGGCTCACCCCAGTACCACATGTAGAACGGATGCACGCCGTGGTACGCGTTTCCGTAGCGGTACATGTGGATATAAGTCGGGTTGTGCGCGAACTCGCGCTCGAATTGCTTCTCGAGTTCGATCGCGTCAGTCGTCTCGGCGAGGCATCGATGGAAAAATTCGATGTAGCTCGGATGATGCTCCGGATGAAACTCGTCACGCAGCGGATGACAGATGATCATCGTGCCGCCTTCGCGCACCAGCGGCTTGTTGCGATACATGTTGAACAGGTAGCCGAGGCCGGTGCACTGGACCAGCACCGGGTTCATGATCGAGTTCACGTTGTAAGGGCAGATATACGGGACGCCGACAATCAGGATGTCGGCTTGTCCTTTCACCGGCACGGCGTACTGCTGAAAAACCTTGGCGAGAGTTTTCTGATGAACCGCCTCGGTATCGCCGGCCCAGACGCCAATCATGCCGAAGGGCGCCGCGTAATTGTGGAGAGCGCGCCGCCGCAGGTCGTTCGACATATTGCGCATCGTCCACTGAAATCCCTTGAGCCGCGTGTGATCCCAGTCGTTGAAGGTGTCTTCGTTTTTCTGCAGGAAATCGAGCATCCCGCCGTACATCTGAGTGTTGACGGCGGTTTCGATCTGAAAAATGTTGAGCGACTTGTGAATCAGCTTGCCCATCCGATCGGATGATCGATGCAGCGCCGATCGTGTCGGATCCATGTACGAATGCGAATCGCGGAGCGTCGCGGCGTTGTGGTGATGGCGCAGGCTTTGATACGGCGCGAGGCCGACGGCCACCGACTTGTGCCCGCCGTCCATCGGCACCAGGTTGACGTTCAGATAAATGACGAGATCCGATTCGGCGGCGCGTCGCGACAGCCAGACTTCCTCCTGATGTTCGGTCTTGCCGAGCATCGCGAGTTCCGCGCGATTCTCAGCGTCGAAATTGTAAAGACGGTCGGGCCAGTACTGCTTGAATGCGCGTTCGCCGACGATGCGGCGGATTTCCGCCTCGGTCATGCGGCGATGGAGCGAAGTGGCGATGACCAGATGCACGTCGTCGACGCCGTAATCGGCCAGCGTCTGGAGAACCTGGTTAAGCAGCCGCTCGCGAATGTCGGGACGGCGCATCTGAGGCAGCGGCAGGCTGAGGTCATCGATCGCGATCGTGACGCGCATGTTGGGATTGAGTTGCGCGAACAGCGGATCCTGATTTTCCGGATGGAGCAGGGCGTAGCGAATCGCCTGATCGGGATCAGCAAGCGGATCGAGCGGCGGCGGCGGATAAATCACGCGCGTACCGACCGGCAATTTCTCGAACAGAAACTCCTCGCCGTAGGGAATCAGGCGCTTTTCCGAGCGGCGATTCAGCGTCACGACCAGGTCGCGGCGCGCGCCGACCTCGTGCCGAAGCTCGGCGGGTTTGAGTTCCATGAGCTTACTTTCAGGTCGCGCCATCCGATTCCCTAGTCGACTTGTCGAAGTCGTAATGGTTGTAAAAGTCGTTGTCGTTTTTCGATGATTGTTTCTTGAAATGAATCACCGGCCACTGCCGGTTCATCGCGACCGCCTTGAGTCTGCGATCCGGATTCACCGCGACCGGATGCCCCATAGCGTTCAGAAACGCCATGTCATGGTGCGAGTCGGCATAGCCCCAGCAGTCGGCCAGATCCATTCCGCGCTCCGATGCCCACTTCCCGCACCAGACTGCTTTCTCCTCGCCGGCCATGATCGGCTCCGAGAGACGGCCGGTTGCGCGTCCGCGGCTGAAGATAAACTGATTCGCCGCGAACGCGTCGATACCGAGATGCTCCGCAAGCGGGGCGACGATGAAATCCGGCGAGCCGGTCACTAGCACGGGTTCGATGCCGGCGGCGCGATTCGCTTCGATCATTTCGATTGCGCGCGGATAAAGATGAGCAATCAGCACCCGCTCGCAGTATTCCTCGCCCAACGAAAACAGCCGGTCGCGCGAGACTCCCTTGAACGCTTCGAACAGCACGATATTGAGCAGGCGCCGGTCTCGGCGTTCGGCGATATACATGCGCGGCAGGCGTGAGACGAAGGCCATCATGTAGGACACGCGCCGGCCCCATTCGCCGATATTGGTGAAGGTGAAGAGCGCGGCGTGCACCAGGTTCAGGTCCATCAGGGTGCCGTCGAGATCGTAGAATGCGGCGCGCCGCCGAGGTGAAATCGCTCGGGCATGGCGTGGCGTCCTGGCCGGTTGCTGACGTTGATAAACTGACATGTCAGTCTAGTTGGGGCCCAAAAAAGAAGCGAATTTCGATGAGGTGTCGCCCATTGCTCGAACCGCCTCGAGCAACTCGGGGCGGGCGACGCCGCGCAGACCGAAGTCGAGAATCTGCTCGACCAGCGCCGAAATATCTTTCTGGCGGCTGCGCGAGAGCACCGCGATCGCCTCCTTGATTCCGCCGAGAATACAATAAGCGACCACCTGCGTATCGGAACTTCGCACCAGGTTCATCTCGATACCGAGATCCAGCGAGCGCTTAATCAACGCCGCGATCCGATCGTAGAAATCCTGAATTTTTTCATCGAGCTCGCGATCGAAACCGGTCGAATGATTGAGCAGGATGTCGGTAAGCTCGCGCTCCGCGAGAACGTAGCTCAGCACTCGATTGAGATTCGCGCGCAATTGTTGCACCGGGTCAGGCTCGGCTGGTCCGACGCGGAGCCGCTCGATTCGTCGCGTCAGTTCGGTCACCACTTGCTCGAGCAATTCCTCAAAGAGATCCTTCTTGTTCTGGAAGTAGAGATAAAAAGTGCCGCGTGCGATTCGCGCGCGAGCGATGATATCCGCGACGTTGGTCCGGTGATAGCCCTTGCGAGCGAATATGCGTTTGGCGTGGCGCAATACTTGCGCGCGCCGGGCGTTACGTTCCATCGCGGTGTGGTCCCTCGGAAATTCTACCGTAGTAGGGGATGAGCGCGACTGTCAAATCTGGGGCTCGAGTATGGGGCGGTTTTAGTGGCGCGAGCGGCCTCAACTGTGGATAAATGTGTGCGTAAGCAAGCTGAACTGTGAAGCGCGGGAAAATAGTGCGCCTAGCTGCGGACGCGTTCGCGGGCGAAAATTGCGCGCTCTTCGGCAGTCATCTTCTCGCGAATGCGCGAGCCCTTGCCGAGGTGCCGATACAAGCCACCCTCGGAAAAATATTCTTCGTACGGCTCTGCGGGGATCGGAGGGTCCGGCGGAGTGTCAGTGATTTTCACGCCGAGCACGTCCTCGACCATGTTCGAGTCGTACATCCGGATCGCGTCGTAGTCGGTGAGCAGGGCGCATACCTCGACGCAGATGTAGCATCCGATGCATTCCTGGAAGCGATCCTGCACCGGCTGAACGCCACGCCCGGGAACCGATCCCGGCCGCATGTATTCGAGGCATTGAACGGGGCAAAACTCCGGGCACTTGCCGCAGGGGAAGCACAGGTTCACGTCCATGAACGCGACTTCGCGCGGGCGTTTCTTTTTGCGGCTGATTTCGTCGGGAGTCTCGGGAACGCGATCTTCCTTGAGACGGCGCTTGATGATGTCGATGGCGCTCATGTTTCTATGATCGCATGTTATGCGATCGTTCGCACCTCACTGCTGAGTCGTCGCGCAAGCGGAGACTACTTGACTGCGAAGATTCGGCCGTCGGCGTTGCCGACGTAAAGAATCCCGTCTGACGACGCCGCGATCGTCGCAATCTTGCCGAAGCTTCCCGACGACCAGTTGAAATTGCCGTCGACGCCAAGCATCGCGCCGATCTCGGAACTATCGACGCCGAACACTCCGTCGGTGCCGACTGCCGACATCGAGCTGGAGCTTGGCTTTACCGCAGGCTGCGTCCATTTGATCTGGCCGTCGGGAGAAACGCCGTAAACGGCGTCGGAGCCGAAGAATACCAGTCCCGAAGGACTTACGGCCGGGCCCGCTATCACAGGATGACGCGTGCTGACGTGCCATGCTTCCTTGCCAGTGCGAGAATCGAGCGCGTAGATCGCGCCAGATGCCGAGCCCGCATAGATCACGTCGTCGGCAGTGGCGAGCGCGCCCGAGAATCCGCCGGCGGGCGCGAACGTCCATGCAACCGCGCCGTCGCTCGCGAGCGACGTGATCGCTCCAAGCGAGGTGCCGATCACGGCGCCGTCGGTCGTCGCGACCGCGCTCGCGACCTTCCCGACGTTGACGCGCCAGTTGAGCGCGCCGCCAGTGCTGAAAGACAGCAGGTCGGTACCCGACGACGCATAGATCGCCGTGTCGTTGGCGGCAATTGGCCCGGCGCCGGGACCAATTTCGGAATGCCATTTCAGGCGACCGTCGGCGCCGACCGCAGTTAGCTCGAGCGGCCCGGACTTCGCGACAATCGTTCCATCCGAGAGAACCACCGGTGCGTTGCCGTCCGCCGCCCGATGCAGAATTTCGAGACCGCTAGAATCGACACCACGCAGGACTCCATCGCTCGTGATGAAATAGATCGAGTGGTCAGGCGCCGTCGCGATCCCGCCGCGAAGTTGCGCGCCCGCGTAGAAGGTCCACATCAGGATGCCCGCATTTTGAATCGGCGCCGCGAGGCTGGATGCATCCAGCGCGCGCACCGCGCTGGAAACCATCGCCGCGGCGCTGCACGCAGGGCAGGTGGTCACATCAACATAGACACCGATTCCAACGGACTGGCTGATGATTCCCGATGAGCTCGCAGTGATGCAGGCGCATCCTGGCGCCGCCGTCGTGTAAGAGCCGCCGTTATTGGCGGTTGAAGGCGGAACCAGGACGCTCTGATTGCTCGAACCCCACAGCGTGTTCGGGCCAGTGGTGATATCGAGAATTCGAGTGATGTTCGTCAGCTTCAGGAAAGTTCCCTGGGCGTTGAACTGGACGAGCCCACCCGTCGGCACCGAGTTTGGCACTGTGGTGCTGGTAGCGGCCGGTCGCGGCGTCATCGTGGGCGTCTTGCCTTTGGGGGTGGTCGACGGAGTCGGCGTGGGCGAGGTCGGCGGCCCATCAGCAACGTTTATTGATTGAAGCGTAAAGCCGGGCGGCGGCGTTGGAGTTGCGACGGTACCGCTACTACCGCCGCAACTGAGCATCATCGCTGCTGCAATTAACAGAACAACCGGCGAGATCACTAGCCATCGAAGCCACCACGACATCGTGATGACGTTGCCGATGCAGATACGCGCTGTCAAGGCATCGCGGCGTAGGACTAGCCACTAAGGGCACCAGGGCACCAAGTCGGAAGGGTATTTTCTTAACAGAAATACTCTTCCGTTGTGCCTTCGTGTCTTGGTGGTGAGATTGAAAAAGGAAAAAAAATGGCGGGCACATGGAGAGGGGGGGAACTCTTCATTGCCCGCCTGTTCGTAGCAACCGTCCGAGTACGCTTCGGACGGCAGGTCTGGTTGGTGGGAGGAGCATCCAACCAGAGGGTGCCAGAGCCGTTTGCACCCAATTATTGAGACGATGCGATCAAAAGATTATTCAATCGAAATATTTTGATTGTCCGGCTGCGCGATCGGACTAAACTCGATCGCGGAGGAACTCAAGAAAAGCCATGGAATATCGTCGAATTGGTGCCACTGGATTGAAAGTTTCAGAACTGTGCCTCGGATGCATGACGTTTGGACGTGAGACTGATGAAGCCACTGCTCGAAAAATACTCGATCGTTTCATCGACGTTGGCGGCAATTTTCTCGATACGGCGAATGTGTATGCGGCGGGCGCGTCCGAAGCGATTCTTGGAAATATATTAGGCGAGCGGCGAAATTCGCTGGTGGTTGCGACGAAAGTTCGCTTCAACGCGAACGCTTTTATCGGCAAGCCGGTCCCGCCGAATCAAATTGGGCTTTCGCGCGGCCATATCATGTCGGAAGTCGAAAACAGCTTGCGACGCTTGAAGACGGATTACATCGATCTGTACCAGGTGCATTCGTGGGACTTCGAGACGCCGATCGAGGAGACGATGCGCGCGCTCGACGATTTGGTGCGTTAAGGCAAAGTTCGGTACATCGGTGCGTCGAATTTCACGGCTTGGCAACTGATGAAGAGCTTGTGGGTCAGCGACAAACACGATTTCGCGCGCTTCGATTGCCTGCAGCCGCAATACAGTTTGATTTCGCGCGACGTCGAGCGGGAGATCCTGCCGTCGTGCGTTGCGGAAGGCGTCGGCGTGATCCCGTGGAGTCCGCTCGGCGGAGGATTTCTGACCGGCAAGTATCGATCGGGTCAGCGGCCACCAGAGGATAGCCGGCTTGCGAAGCAGGATATTTGGGGACGGCTCGCCAACGAGCGCAATTACTCGACGCTCGAGGCGGTCGAGCAGATCGCCAAGGAGCGCGGGCGTCCCGTGTCGCAGGTCGCGCTGGCGTGGGTGAATCAGCAGCGCAGCGTCAGCTCGGTAATTTACGGCGCTCGCACGGAAGAGCAAAACGAGCAGAATCTCGGCACGATCGGCTTTCGGCTCGAAGCGGCTGAGATCGCCGCGTTGGATAAGGCGAGCGCCCCGGCCCCTGAATATCCGACCGCGATGCAGGTGCGATTACCGGGCTATCCGCGCCCATGAGGCTATCACCACCAAGGCACGAAGACACAAAGTCGGAAGGACTCTTTTTTTAAAAGGGAATTCCTTTAAGAAATATCCCCTCCAACTTGGTGCCTTGGTGTCTCCGTGGTTCGTGATGTTCAGCCCTCGAATGACGGTCCCATGAAGCCGCGCGGCGGTAGTATCTGCTGCGCAGTGTCGGTCCGCTGATTCGCAAAGCCGCTGCCCACGGTGAGGCCGCCGTCCACGACCATCGCTTGTCCGGTAACGAATTCTGAATCGTCGCTCGCGAGGAACAACGCCATCGCGGCAATGTCCTCCGGATGTCCTGCGCGAGGATACGGCTGACCCTTAGCGAGAAAATCCTCCATCGCTTCCTTCACGCCGGGCTGATTGCGATGGAGGATCGGCGTGTTGATTCCGCCCGGACAGATGCAATTGATGCGGATTTTGTCCTTGGCGAATTCCAGCGACGCCGAGCGAGTCAGATTCACCACGCCGGCCTTCGCGGCGCAGTAGGCGTGCAGGCCCTGGAAGCCTCGCAGGCCCGCAACCGAGGCCGTCGAAATAATCGATCCGCCGCCCACTTTGCGCATCTCGGGTACCGAATGCTTGATGCCTAAGAACACGCCGCGCAGCAAAACTGCCTGGCTCTTGTCCCAATCCTCGACTGAGATCTCTTCAAGCGGTCCGACCGCGCCGCCGATGCCCGCGTTGTTGTACATGATATCGACGCGGCCGAATTCCTTGACCGCGCGCGCGACCAGCGCCTTGATTTCCGCTTCGGCGGAAACGTCGGTCTTCTGGAACACCGCGTTGCCGCCGTTCTCCTTGCACTCACGAACGGATGCTTCGCCGCCTTCCTGATTGAGGTCCGCGACTACGATTGACGCGCCTTCGCCGGCGAACCGGATTGAAGTCGCTCGTCCCATTCCGCTCGACGCGCCGGTGATGATTGCAACTTTGCCGCTCAGTCTGCCCATTTCAAGTTCCTCGCTTTACGTTGCCACTGATAATAGGTCGTTCGAGATTGACTAATTCCTGTTGCCCTCGCCTCCGCTAAGCTCCGGACTCGGGACTCGCGGCGCTCGTGCCTCCCGAAAGGTCGGCCTTTTGCCAATTTCATGAGCCCATTTCAAAGGACGGGCCGGAGAAGCCGCTGTCGGGCAGTCCACGCGTCCGGAAGCGGGTGTTGCCCGTAGCCATTCCGCCATCGACGACCATCGCGGTGCCGGTAATCCATTCCGCTTCGTCCGACGCGAGAAACAGCGCCATGTTGGCGATATCGTCGGGGCGACCGGCGCGCGGAATCGGTTGCGCTTTCGCCATGCGCGCCTCGGCGTGTTCGAAAGCGCCCGGCGCTCCGCGATGAATCAGCGGAGTATTAACGCCGCCGGGGCAGATGCAATTGACGCGGATATGATCGTGCCCGAGTTCGATCGCCACTGACGCGGTGAGATTCACTACCGCTGCCTTGGCCGCCGCGTACGCCGCCAAATAACCGACGCCTTGGAGCGCCGCGACCGAGGCGGTCGAGATGATCGAGCCGCCGCCGGCTTTGCGCATCTCGGGAATCGAATATTTCATTCCAAGGAAGACCGCGCGCAGCAGTGTAGCGATGGTTTTGTCCCAGTCGGTTGATTCAACTTTCTCGATGGGACCGACGGCACCGGCGATACCGGCATTGTTGAACATGATGTCGAGTCGCCCGTATTCCTTCACCGCGCGATCGACTGCGCTTTTGATATCCACCTCACTGGTCACGTCGACGCGCTGGAAGACTGCGCGCGCGCCGGCCGCCGCGCATTCCGCCACGGCGGTTTCGCCGCCCTGCGAATTCAAGTCGGCGAGCACGATCGATGCGCCTTCTTTCGCGAATCGGAGCGCGGTCGCGCGACCCATCCCGCTCGCTGCGCCGGTGATAACCGCTACCTTTCCGTCTAGTTTGCCCATGATGTAATTCCTCCTGCGCGCCCGCTGCGCGGGACGTTTCGATACGATTGCAGACTGTCTCAATAGCAACGATTTGGCGTTTTGGGGTAATCCTCGCGAACTCGCAGTTGAAGGCGGCCGGCGCTCGACGATGCTATAATCCGCGACGATGCCTAACGAGGCGGATAGTCAGAAGCGCGACAACGCATCGCCGTCCAGCGCCGCGCCAACCAAGTCGATCGGACCGCAATACAGCTCGTTGGTCGAGTATCCGAAGGAGTCGACCGTCGAGGCCGTGGGGCAGGGCGATGCCACCGCTCCATCTGAAGCTCGGGACAGTGATTCCGATGCGACGCCCGCTGCAAAAGACCAAACCGACTCCATAACTCGCAAGCTCGAAATCACCTCAGTCGAAGCGGGCGTCTATCTGCTGCGCGATCGCGCGGGCAAGGTCCTCTACGTCGGCAAGGCGAAGTCTCTTCGATCGCGAGTGCGCGCCTATTTTCGCGACGGCGGCGACGGCCGTTTCCAGGTGCGCTTCCTGATGCGCAAGGTGCGCGACTTCGACACGATCGTCACCGCCAGCGAGAAAGAGGCGCTGATTCTCGAGAACAACCTGATCAAGCAGTACCGGCCGAAGTACAATATCCGACTCAAAGACGACAAATCGTACCTGAGCGCGAAAATTACCAATCACGCGTGGCCGCGAATCACCGTGACGCGAAAGATCGTAAAGGACGGCGGACGCTATTTCGGACCGTTCGGGTCGGCGGACGGTCTTCGCGAGACGATCGACGTCATCCGCAAAGTGTTTCCGCTCCGCACCTGCACCGACACGGTCTTTCGCAATCGCTCGCGGCCGTGCCTCGAATATCAAATCAAGCGATGCCTCGGGCCATGCTGCCTGCCGGTCGATCGCGACGAATACGGCACTCATCTACAAGCTGCGCAGCTGCTGCTCGAAGGCAAGAATCTCGAACTGCTGCGCGCGCTGCGCGATCAGATGAAGGATCACGCGTCGCGCCTCGAGTTCGAGGAGGCAGCGCGGATTCGCGACCAGGTGCGCGCGATCGAAAAGACCGTCGAGCGGCAAACCGTGCTGCATCATTGGGGAATCGATCAGGACGTTTTCGGAATCTATCGCGAAGGCGGGTACATCGAAGCGATCGTGCTGATCGTGCGCAGTGGGAAACTCACGAGTACGCAGGGATGGAGTTTCCAGGACCTTGAGTTCTCAATCGACGAAGTACTGTCCGACCTGACCGTGCAGTACTACTCGGGCGCGCGGATTGTGCCCGACGAAGTGATCCTGCCGGTCGAACTGGAAGACGCCGACGTGCGCGCGGAACTGCTCTCAGAGCGGCGCGGCAAGAAATGCGAAGTGCTTGTGCCGCAGCGCGGTGAAAAGTTGCGCCTGCTCGAGATGGCGATGGAAAATGCGCGGCAAAGCTTCGCCAGCCGGCGCGATAATGAAAAGACGCGCGAGCAGATGCTCGAGGAATTGCGCACCAAGCTGCATCTGCGCAACTCGCCAAAGCGAATCGAATGCTACGACATCTCGAATCTGCAAGGCTCGATGGTGGTGGGCTCGCAGGTCACTTTCGACGAAGGCGAGCCGCAGAAAAATCTCTATCGCCGCTATCGCATCCGAAGTTTCGAGGGCCAGGACGATTTCGCCAGCATGTACGAAGTACTGAAGCGTCGCCTCACGCGCGCAGTGCGGGAAAACCTGTTCCCCGACCTTTGGGTGATCGACGGCGGCAAGGGCCAGCTCAACGTCGCGCTCCAGGTGCTCACGGAATTCAACCTGCGCGAACATATCGATTGCGTCTCGCTGGCCAAGCAGCATGTCCTGAACGACGGGCGCGAAATCGAGGTGACCAAATCCGAGGAGCGCGTCTTTCTGCCGAATCGCAAAGATCCGATCATCCTGGCGAAAAATTCTACCGCGCTGTTTCTGCTGGTGCGGATTCGTGACGAAGCGCATCGTTTCGCGATCACCTACAACCGCGAACTGCGGCGTCGCGCGCGGCTGCGCTCTGTGCTCGACGATATCGAAGGAATCGGTCCGACGCGCCGGCGGGCGATGCTGCGGCATTTCGGCAGTCTGCGGCGGATTCGCGCCGCGACGGTCGAGGAAATCGCGGCGGTCAAGGGAGTGAATCTGCAACTGGCAGGCGAAATCAAGCGGCATCTGGATCAGATGGCCGCGCTCCTCGACGACGTCGAGCAAGCTGAGCAACAAACCGGCGAACCGTCGATCGAGGAAGTCTCTTCCGAATCGGAATCGCCGGCGACACGCGACGAGAATATCCAATCGTAGAAGCTGGCGCTGGTCGGGCTGGCGAGTACATAATCACACAGTCAACGGCTGACATCTGATGGTCTAGCTACGCGCAAAGGGGGTGCGTACCTATCGCCGCGACAGCAGCCTCGCCACTGCGCGTGGAATACAGTTCGGCGCGAGTCGAATCGGGCGTCGAGCCCAGCGCCGGTTATGTTCGCAGCGCCCTGTATGCGTTCGAGCGACATCCGCCGATTTACGCGGTCGCGATCGCGATCCTCGCGGGCGATGCCCTCGGCAATCTGCATGTCGCGATGCCCTTATGGCCCGCGATTGCCTTCGCGCTGGCCGCACTGATTCTGTTCCTCGATTCACGGCCGAATCTCGGCTTGTCGATCGCTTACGTCGCGATCGTTTTTGCTGCCGCCGCAAGCGTAACGCGTCTGCTCGAGCCTGCGCCGTCGCCGCAAAGTATCCGTAATTTTGCCGATGGTTCTCATCTAACGATCGAAGGCCATCTTTACCGTGAGCCTGAACGCGAGAGCTACGGCGGTCGCCTCTATACCGCGGTCGATCGTGCGGGGGAGAAGGGCAAAGAACTTCACGCCGCGAACGGCACGATTCGAATCGCAGTGCTCGGCAGCGGTGATTTCAACCTGGGCGACGAAATCCGGTTGACGGGCCGGATTCGATTTCCGCGTAACGAAGGAAATCCCGGCGAGTTTGACTATGCGGGAATGATGGCGCGCGACGGTATCGACGCCACGATCACCGTCCAAGGGAATGCTCTCGGCACCGACGCATTCCAGGTGATCGGGCATCGCGGGCGGTTTCCCTCTGCGGAAATCGAGGCGATTCGAAACCATATCGGCGAGTTCATCGATCGCAACTTGTCATACCCCGAGAACGCAGAAATGCGCGCCCTGATAATCGGCGATCGAGGCGAGATACAGGAACCGCTGCGCCAGACCTTTGCCCGCACCGGCATGGCGCACCTGCTGGTCATCTCGGGACTTCATCTGAGTATCGTCGCGGCAGCGATGTTCGCCGCGATCCGGCTGGCGATGATGCTGTTTCGCGGACTCTCGAGCCGCGGCTACGCGAACAAGCTCGCCGCCATTGCCGCCGCGATCGTGGTCTGCGCGTACGCCTCGATTGCGGGGCATCATGTCTCGACCGTGCGCGCGCTGGTGATGGTGCTGGCGTATATGCTCGCGCTGCTGATCGATCGACCGCGCGAGGCGATCGCGTCGCTGGCGCTGGCCGCGATCGTCATTTGTGTGGCGATCCCGGGCTCGACCGCCGACATCGGCTTTCAGCTCTCGTTCGCCTCGGTGATTGCGATCGTGATTGGCATGCGCCGCTTTGCCTCGTGGATCGCGCGCCGCAAACGTCTCGGACGATTGCCCGCCGAGCCGACCGCTCGCTTGTGGACGTACGCCGAGATGATTCTTGGCTACTGCGCGGTGTCGTTCTGGGCGATGCTCGGGACGGCGCCGCTGACGGCGTTTCACTTCAACCAGTTCGCGATCGTCGGCATGGTCGCCAACGCGGTCGTGGTGCCGATCATGGCATTCGGCGCGACCGTCAGCGGACTTATCGCTGCCGTGATGAGTTTCTTTTCGGAGCCGATTGCACGCGCGATACTGTTGCTCGGCGGCAAGGCGCTGGAGTTGGGCAACTGGTTCGCCGAGTCGTTTGTCGATTGGCCGCTTGCCTGGTTTCGAACGTTCACGCCGACCGCGCTCGAGCTGGGAATCGCGTACGGGTTCTTGATGCTTTGGCTGCTCGCGCCGCTGGCAGTTCCGATTAGGAACGATCGCAGCCCCGAGCCCGAGCCTGCTAGTCCCGTCGCGAGGCGATTCGGTTGGCGCGGCGGATGTGCGATCGTGCTCGCACTGGTACTGGTCGCCGACGCCGCCTGGTGGATTCGCGAGCGATTCTTCAATCCCGATTTGCGCGTGACGTTTTTATCGGTAGGGCAGGGCGACGGCGCGGTGATTCAGTTTCCCGGCTCGCGCGTGATGCTAATCGACGGCGGCGGAGCGTACGCCGGCTTCGACTCGGGCGAGCGAATTGTCGCGCCGTTTTTGTGGTCGCGAAAAATCATGCGCGTCGATTACATCGCGCTGAGTCATCCCGATCTCGATCATTTCGGCGGTCTCGATTTTGTCGCGTTGAACTTCGCGCCGCGCGCATTCTGGACGACCCCGGCCGGCAGCGTCGATGCCAGCTTTGTGGAATTCCTCGCCGACCTGACGCGCGCGCAAGTACCAATCGTTCAGGTGGGCGCGACCGCGCCGTTTTCGTCGATTGGTGGCGTGGCAATCAATTCGCTGAATTCCGCCGTGATCAAAGAGGCTTCGCCGAACAAGCGCGGCCGCAAGAGTAGCTCGCGCAACAATGGCTCGATGGTGCTGCGATTCAGTTTCGGGCCGACCTCGGTGCTGTTCACTGGCGATATCGAAGCGGGCGCCGAACGCGCGATGGTCGCCGATTCCGCGGGGCTTCATTCGACGGTGCTCAAGGTGCCGCATCATGGCAGTGCCAGTTCCTCGACGCGCGCCTTCGTCGAGGCGGTCCATCCAACAGCCGCGATCATTTCGGATGGATACCTCAACCGATTTCATTTCCCGTCGGACGCGGTGCTTGATCGTTATGTTGAAGCCGGCGCCGCAGTGTTTCGGACTGATATCGACGGCGCGGTAATGCTCGATGCGACGCGCGACGCCGCGACGATTCGCACCTGGCAGGACAAGACCGTGCGTCGAATCGTGCCGTCTACAAATCCGTCCGCTCGCCGCTAATAAACTGCCAGAGCGTCAGATCCTTTTGAGGCATACAAAGCATGTTAAACGGTGCGGGCGAGAGGGTTGACGATCTGCCGACCCTGTGGGAAACTTCGGCCAAAGAAGAAAGACCACGCCGCGCAAGAGCGGCGCTAGTCGTTCATCAGCACCATCATTGGTTCGGAGGATCGTATGGCTGAGCAGGCTCAAGCTACTGTCACGGGACCGCGTCCGATTGTTCCATGGTTGAAACTGGCGCCCAAGCCGCATCTTGAAGGAATCAAATGCGCCTGCGGTGCGATTTATCTCGATCCCAATCGGGTCGCATGCTCGAAGTGCGGCGAAGCGGGGAAGTTCTCGCCGATTTCGCTGTCCGATAAGGGCAAGGTGTACGTCTTTTCGGTGGTGCATCAGTCGTTCCCCGGAATTAAGACGCCCTATGTGACCGCGATCGTCGATCTGCCCGAGGGCATCAGCGTCCGCGCGAACCTGATCGACGTCGATTTCGATCAGGCGCAGAAGGAACCGAACAAAGTCTTCAATTTGCCGGTCGAATTGGTGACCAGCGTCGCGGCCAAGGATCGTGAAGGCCATGACGTGGTAGCTTTTTCGTACCGTCCAAGCAAAAATTAAGGCAAGCAAAAAGTAAGGGTCGAGGCACAGCGGGTATCGAAGCCGCCAAAAATTTATCGACGATCTAAACTTAACGACGGACTAAATTTATCGACGGACCTCGGCACGGACCGGGCCGCCAGGAGGATTCAATATGCGTAACGTTTATGTTCTCGGAACCGGGATGCTGAAATTCGGACGCTATCCCGAAAAGACCGTTCCGGAACTCGGCGGCCAGGCTGCGATGCTCGCACTGAAGGACGCCGGTATCACGATCAAGGACGTCGAGATGTTCGCCTGCGGAAATCTCTACCAGTCCAACGCGATGGTCGGGCAGCGGATCCTCCATCAGATCGGCCAGACCGGCATCCCAGTAATCAACGTCTCCAACGCGTGCGCCACCGGTTCGACGGCGTTTCGCGAAGCATACATGTCAATCGCGGCTGGAATGTACGACATCGCGATGGCGGTCGGTGTGGAGCAGATGGGCAAGCAGGGATTGCTCGGCGGCACCGGCGGCGGCGACCCGGCTTATTCGACCGAGGGCAAAGTCGGGTCCGGCTTGATGCCGGCGGTGTTCGGACAGGCGGGCGTCGAGCATATGCGCAAGTACGGCACCAAGTTCGAGCACTTCGCCAAGATCTCGGTGAAATCGCACAAGCATGCGACCAAGAATCCGTTCTCGCAGTATCGCAACGAAGTTACGCTCGAGGACGTGATGAACGCCCGCATGGTCGGTTATCCCAACACGCTTTATATGTGTTGCCCGACCGGTGACGGCGCGGCGGCTGCGATTCTCGTTTCCGAAGACAAGCTCAAACAGCTCGCGGGTGGCCGCAAGCGGGCCAAGGTCGCGGCGTCGGTGCTTACGTCGGACCCGTGGACGGATCGCGATTTGACGCTGCCCGATGTCAGCACGCTGACGCGTCGCGCGTCGAAGCTGGCCTACGAGAAGGCCGGCCTCGGACCCAAGGATATCGCGCTGACCGAACTGCATGACTGCTTCGCGACCGCGGAGCTGGTGCACTACGAGAACCTGGGGCTCTGCGGCGACGGCGAGGCCGGCGCGTTCATCGATTCGGGCGGTGGCGTGCATCCTGATCTCGGCGGCAAGGCCCCCGTCAACGTATCGGGCGGGCTGCTCTCGAAGGGGCATCCTCTCGGCGCGACCGGCGTGGCGAATATCTGCGAGGTCGTGTGGCATCTGACTCAGGACGATCGCGCCAAGGAGCGTCTGGTGCCTAACGCCAAGGCGGGCCAGGCCCACGTGATTGGGCTGGGTTCCGCCTGTACGATTCATATCCTGACGGTATAATTCAGGATCATCGCCTCAATCGGCACTTCAACGAAGGGCCGCCCGAAAAGGCGGCCCTTTTTCTTTCCCGATCGGGCCGATAGATTTGCGGGCTGAAATCAGTGTGAGAAATTGGAACTGACACGACTACGAGGATTCAGAGATCTAATCGGCCCCGACGCCGCGGTGATGAGCTTCGTCGAAGACCGGGCTCGTGAAATTGCGCAGAGGCATAACTTCAGCGAAATCCGGATTCCGCTGCTCGAGCGAATCGATCTGTTCGTGCGCTCGACCGGCGAGACTTCCGATATCGTCGAAAAGCAGATGTACGCGTTTGTCGATCGCGATGAAGCGGAGACGACGGTTGCGCTCAGACCCGAGGGCACGCCCAGCGTGGTCCGCGCGTATATCGAGGCCGGGCTCGATCGCAGTGCTCCGGAGCAGCGCTTCTTCTACTCGGGTCCAGTGTTTCGGCGCGAGCGCCCGCAGAAGGGGCGCTATCGCCAGTTTTACCAATTCGGTGTCGAGGTTTTCGGCCGCGCCGACGCCGCCTGCGATGCCGATCTGCTGATCATGATCGACGATCTGTGCCGGGATCTGCGCCTGCCGGTTCGGTTCGAGATTAATTCAATCGGATGCAAGGATTGCAGACCTGCGTTTCGCGCGGCACTGATCGCGTGGGGCCGCTCGCACTGGGACGAACTATGTGATGATTGTCACAATCGTATCGAGCGCAATCCGCTGCGCCTGCTTGACTGCAAGATCGACGTGAAACTGGCTGAGAGTGCGCCGAGCAGTCTCGACTATCTATGTGAAGCGTGCCGCGCGCATTTCGGCGTGGTGCAGGAACTCATCTCTGCCGCCGGAGTCAAGTTCCTCGTCAATCCGCACCTCGTGCGAGGCCTTGATTACTACTCGCGCACAGCATTCGAAGTGACGGCGGACGGGCTTGGTGCGCAGAGCACCGTCGTTGGCGGAGGCCGATACGACGGACTGGTCGAGGCGATGGGCGGATCATCGGTGCCGGGGATTGGCTTCGGTATTGGCGTCGATCGGATGGCGCTCGCGCTGCAAGCGGCGGGCTTGGCGCCGTCCGATGCACCCGACGCGGCGGTGATTGCGATGGGCCCAGCCGCGATGCGGCAAGCGATCGTCGTCGCGCGCGATCTGCGCGCATCGAAGTTGAAGGTCGAACTGCTCTCGCCGGAACGCAAGCTGAAGGCGCTGCTCGGGAGGGCATCGAAGATCGGTGCGCGATTCGCCGTGATCATTGGCGACGACGAACTCGCACGGAGCGTGGTTCAGCTCCGCGACCTTAAACACAGTTCGCAAAATGAAGTTGCGGTCGCCGATGCCCCCCGCGCAATCGCGGCGGCCCTCGCCGGCTGACTATTTCGCGGCGGCAACCGCACAGGTAATCTTTCAGATCTGCATGGTGTTGCGAGTCTGCAAGGTGTTGATCGATTAGGACGTGTGATGTCGAAAAGTGAACGATATTCTCCGTTGCCGCCGTGGCAGCGGACCGATTACTGCGGCGCGATTCGCGCCTCGGACGAGGGCCGTGAGGTTGCGCTTTGGGGATGGGTCCAGACGCGGCGCGATCACGGCGGTCTGATTTTCATCGATCTGCGCGACCGCGAGGGAATCGTTCAGCTGGTGATGAATCCTGAGCACAATGCCGCGGCGCACTCTGCGGCCGGCGAAGCGCGCTCGGAGTTCTACGTCGCGGTCAAAGGCAAGGTGGCGCGGCGCTCGGAGGGGACCGTCAACGCCGAGCTTCCGACCGGCGAGATCGAAATCCTGGTTCATGAATTTGAAGTTCTGAACGCGTCTGCGCCGCCGCCATTTCAGGTCGTTGACGGCGAAGCGACCGCGGAAGAAATCCGACTCAAGTATCGCTTCATCGATCTGCGCCGACCCGAGATGCAGAGCAATCTGCGCCGGCGGCATCAGGCGCTCAAGGCGGTTCGCGATCATCTCGATCAGAACGGCTTCGTCGATATCGAGACGCCGATCCTTTTCAAATCGACGCCTGAAGGCGCGCGCGATTACCTGGTGCCGAGCCGCGTCAACCCCGGCAAGTTCTACGCGCTGCCGCAATCGCCGCAATTGCTGAAGCAGATTTTGATGATCGGCGGGTTCGATCGCTATTACCAAATCGCGCGATGCTTCCGCGACGAAGACTTGCGCGCCAATCGTCAGCCGGAGTTCAGCCAGATCGATATCGAGATGACCGGTCCGCGCCCTGAGGACATTCAATCGATCGCGGAAGGCATGATCGCGTCGGTCTATCAGCGCGTGCTCGGAATAGATGTGAAGCCGCCGTTTCCGCGGATGTCGTATGCCGATGCGGTCGATCGTTTCGGTATCGATAAGCCTGATTTGCGCTTCGGGCTCGAACTCAAGAATCTTACGTCCGGATTCGCCGGCACGGCCTTCAAGGTTTTCGCCGAAATTCTTTCGCGCGGCGAGTCGGTTTACGGAATCAATGTTCCGGGCGCTGACCCACTGACTCGCCGCGAGCTCGACGAACTCACCGAATCCGTGCGCACGCGTTATTCGATGGGTCTCGCGTGGATCAAAGTAGGGGACGCGGGATGGCAAGGTCCGATCGCGAAGTACATCAGCGACGCGGAAAAGAGCGCGGCCGCCTCGATTGCGGACCTCAAGCAGGGTGACACACTGATCATGGTCGCGGGACTGCCCGACAAGATTCGCCCCGTGCTCGGCGATGTTCGTCTTCGACTCGGTGCGAAATTCGAACTCGACAAATCGGACGAGCTGAAATTTCTGTGGGTGGTGGATTTTCCGCTGTTCGATTACAGCGATGAAGATAAACGCATGGTCGCCGTAAACCATCCTTTCACCGCGCCGAATCCCGACGACCTCAAGCTGCTGGAATCGACGCCGTTGAAGGCGCGCGCACTCGCCTACGACATGGTGCTCAACGGCCAGGAACTCGGCGGCGGTTCGATTCGTATTCACAGCCGCGAACTGCAACTGAAGGTGTTCGAGTTGCTCGGCATGTCGCGCGAGGAATCGGTCGATCGTTTCGGCTTCCTGCTCGAGGCGCTGCGTTACGGCGCGCCGCCGCATGGTGGAATCGCGTTCGGCGTCGATCGCATTTGCATGATGCTCTGTGGCACCGAATCGCTGCGCGACGTGATCGCGTTTCCCAAGACACAGAAGGCGGTCGACCCGATGAGTGGCGCGCCGTCTGAAGTCGATCCGCGCCAGCTTCGGGAATTGTCGATCAAGGTGACGTCATGAGCGCCCGCTCGCTGTTGCGAAATTTGGTGCTGTGCGCGTTGGCATTGTACGGCCCCGGCTGTTCGGTAATAGCGGCAGATACGGTGATTGCGACCAAGGATACGTTCAAAGACATTACGCGAACGTCGAATCTGAAAGCGCATTCGGTCCGCTCGATCAAGACGATCACGGTGAACCGGGTCGCCGTGATGCCGCTGCTCGAGGAACCGCCGGGCACTGGCGAGGCGTTGGCTCCAGGAGCAACTGAAGCAGTGACTGCGGAATTGTATAGCCAGGTCGCAGTGGCCGGCGGATGGGAGGCAATTCCGCTGCAGGATGTCGAGGACGCGATGCAGAAGATGCCGCCGACCACGGTCGGGAACCAGGATCAGGACGCGCTCAAATTAGGCCATGACGTCTCGGCCGACGGCGTAATCTACGGCACGGTGGAGCGCTACAAAGAGCGCGTCGGGATGGACTACTCGGCGTCGAGTCCCGCCTCGGTGACGTTTTCGCTGAAGTTCGTCGACTTGAAAACGCAGCAGGTTGTCTGGACCGCGAAGTTCGCCAAGTCACAGGCGGCGCTCTCGGAAAACATTTTCGATCTCGCGAACTTCGTTCAGCGTTCCGGCAGATGGGTGCGGGCGCACGAGATCGCGCTCGAAGGCGTCAAGGCGGCCGTCGCGGATCTGCATGGCGATCTCAATTTGCAACAAAACGTCAAACATTTCGAAACCAGTACCTACGGCCAGCTCAAGTCGGGACAGCAACGTTACAGTGCCGGGCCTGAGGGGATTCAATAGCGGGCGCTCCGTTTAGTTCCACGGCGAGTGCGGCTTCATCTTGAGCGCCGCCGCGACCGCCGGGTGCGTGACGTGACCGTCGTAAGTATTGACTCCGTGGCGAATCGCCGCGTTTAGATTTCCCGCTTCGAGAATTCCGCAATCGGCGATCTCGATCGCGTAGGTCAGCGTCGCGTTGGTCAATGCGTAGGTGGATGTGTGCGGCACCATTGCGGGCATGTTGGTGACGCAATAGTGCACCACGCCGCTGCGCACGAAAGTCGGTCGCGCATGGGTAGTTGGTTGCGACGTCTCCGCGATGCCGCCCTGATCGATCGATAAATCCACGATCGCGGCGCCGGTCCGCATCCGCGCAACCATCTGCGCGCTGATCAATTGCGGCGTGCGCGCACCGGCGACCAGCACCGCACCGATCACCAGATCGCAGTTGGTTACTTCTTCGTCGAGCGTCGCGCGATTCGACATCACGGTCGTGACGCGGCCGCCGAGCAAATCGCCGAGATATCGGAGCCGCGTTGGATTGATGTCGAGGATCGTAACTTCGGCGCCGACTCCCGCCGCGACGCGGCACGCATTGAGGCCGGCGATCCCGCCGCCCAGCACGACCACCTTGCCGGGCCGCACGCCCGACGCTCCGCTCAGCAGCACACCGCGTCCGCCGGTGCGCGCCTGCAGGCACCACGAACCCGCCTGGATCGCGAGACGCCCGGCAACTTCGCTCATCGGGGCGAGCAGCGGCAGGCTCGAATCCTCGAGCTGAATCGTTTCATAGCCAACCGCCGTTACGCGCCGCCGGCAAAGTTCACGCGCCAGTCGCCGGTCCGCGGCGAGATGCAGGTAGGTAAACAGAATCAGGCCGGGACGCATCAGTGCGTACTCCGGCATCTGCGGCTCCTTGACCTTGAGAATCATGTCGGCGCGACGCCAGACCTCCGCGGCATCTTTGATAATCCTCGCGCCCCCCGCGCGATAGTCGGTGTCCGCGAATCCGCTGCCCAGGCCTGCGCCCGCCTGCACGATCACGCGATGTCCATGCATGCGCAGCGCCGATGCGCCCGCGGGCGTTAACGATACGCGCCGCTCATCGGCCTTAATCTCGGTCGGAATTCCGACATTCATTCTGTTTGCTCCTCCAATGCGCGGATGCAACCGCGACCAGCGCATCGTCGCCGCACGAGTCCACGACGATACGGCGTGCGATAACGGCATCGCAATATTAACCGCGCGCCGGCTTGACTTCATCGAGTGCCAACAGTCAAGAGTCGCGCACAAAATCGATTTCACAACTGGCGTCAAATGGAACTTGACAATAGGATTTCCACCGCGCTTCATAAACGTTGATGTGATCGTGGGCGGCTTGGTGCGGAGCAGCTGCTGGCACAATCGAGACGCTCACGATTTCTGGAGGAGTCATGGAAATCCCGCAAGGGCTGAAATATTCGAAAGAACACGAATGGGTCGCGACCGAAGATTCCGTTGCGACCGTGGGAATTACCGATCACGCGCAGGACCAGCTTGGCGAGATCGTGTTTATCGAACTGCCGGCGGTCGGCGACAAGATTAGCAAGGACGATCCGTTCGGCGTGGTCGAATCGGTCAAGGCGGTCTCCGATATTTACGCGCCCGTCACTGGCACCGTGATCGAAATCAATGAGGACTTGCCCGAGAGTCCCGAAACTGTGAACGAAGATCCGTATGGCGACGGATGGCTGATCAAGGTGAAGATTGCGGACATGACCGAGCTCGATGATCTGATGGATGAACAGGAATACGCGGAGTTGATCGCGCGCGAGAAGGAGTGATCGTCAACGCGGCGAGGACATCGCGACCGGCGGCGATGGCTCAGACGCGATCGCCTTGGTCACTGAGAGCCTGAGCGCGTTCACCGGCTGCGGAGGATTGATGAACACCATCAGAAACGGAACTCCAACCGACGGCGCCATCGCAAACGCCTTCTGCGGGCTCAGACTCTGAGAGAACTCGATCTCACGCGGCGTCATCTGCGCGAGCATCTCGGCCGAGAGAACGTTGCCGCAGTATACATTCTGATGCGCGAGCGTGCGTTCGGCATCGCCATCGAATAGATCGGCATCGATCTGCACGAGATGCAATGGATGATTGCCGGCGTTCTGCGCGGTGCCGCTGACCACGAGCGCGCGGTTTCCCCCCTTGAGCGCGCGATATTCGCTGTGAACATCATGCAGCGACACCAGCATCGCGGGCAGCACGGGACTCGCGAAGTAGTCGCCAATTTTCGGCGTCTGGCTGAGCAGACGCGCGCTGGCGAGCGGGTCGCCGCTGATCACGTAGCTCGCGATCAGAAAAACGATCGCGACTACCAGGTACAGCGCGAGGAAAAATCCCGACGAATGAACTCTGCCGACGATCTCAGCAACATCCTCAGGAAGGTCGCCAGAGGAGTACTCGACGGTTTTGGGAATCGCGCTCCGATCGCGAAATTTCGAGCTGACGAATTGCGGCGGCGATGCGAGCTTTGCGGATCGATCGGATCTGGCGCCGATTTCTTTCGCGCGATCATCTCGCGCAGCATCGAACTCGGGTACCATCTCGCCGATCTGCCATCGGTCGCGTTCGTTTTCAGGGGCGTCTGCAGTCTCGCTGGGCGGCGGTTCGACTCCTCGATCGTCGCGACTGAAGTCTTCCCGGCTGAAGTCGAACTTCAGATTTTCGCCGGTATCGGCTTTTTCGCGATCACCGAAAGTTCGATCGAGCGGATGATGATCAATTTCAGCCTTGGGAACGTCGCCGAAATCGACCCGCGGAAGATCGGCAAACTCGTCGGGATCCGATTTGCGCTTGCGCGCCGCTTCTCGCAAGTCCTCCGACGCGCGCAGCGCTTCCTCACTAATGGTTGGCGTGCCCGCCGGCTTCTCTGGCGATGCGCTCGGGCTCAGGCGGTTACGCGCGGAGCGCGGCGCGCGAGGTGCGCGCTCGGAGTCCGGCGCGCTCGAACCGGATTTCCGCGCCGCGGGAATCGGATCGGCGTTGAAGACGTGTCCGCATCGCGAGCACTTGAAGGTCGGCGTATCGTCGGGCAGGACGCGCTCGTCAATCCGGTAACGCGTATGGCAACTGGTGCACTGAATTTCCGTCATCGCCGCGCCTCACCACCCTCGTCGCAAACTAGCATAGCCTGCGCAAGCGCGCAGCGAGAGCTTCCGCGACCGCGCCGCATAACGCCAGTGAAGCCGGAACGCGCTCGGCGATGCGCATAGCCCTCATCACGCGGCGCTTCGATGCTGCCGGAGGCGGTACCGAACGCGATCTGATCGTCACTGCCGAAATTCTCCGCGCCGCCGGTCATGAGCTGACGATTCTCGCCGACGAGATCCGCGGCGCAAACGCGGACTTCCAAGTTCATCGCGTCGGTCGGGGACCGCGGCTCGGTCGCGCGCTCTCCTTGCTGAGGTTTGCGTACGCCGCGGTTCCCGCCGCGCGACGCGCTGGCACCGATATGGCGCTGAGCTTTGCGCGCGTGGTCGGCGCGGACGTGATGCGCTCGGGTGGCGGCGCTCATTCGAGCTATCTTCGCGAAGCACGAAAATGGCGCGGCACGGCGAGCACGATCGGGATGCGGCTTCGACCTTATCATCAGGTCCAGATGCTCATCGAACGCCGGGGCTTTCGCGATCCGTCGCTCAAGCGCGCGCTCGCGGTATCCGAATACGTGCGCAACGACCTAATCGACTCGTTCGATCTGTCACCTGCGAAAACGATCACCATCTACAATGGCGTTGACCTCGAGCGATTTCGTCCGGCGCGCGATCAATCCAGCCGCGATGAAATCCGGCGGCGATTTGGAATTCCTGCGAGCGCCCGTCTCGTGATCTTCGTCGGTAACGGCTTCGCGCGAAAGGGTCTGGGCTTTCTTATCGAAGCTTGGCCTATGATCGGAGGCGGCGCGTTTCTGCTGGTGGTTGGCAGCGACCGAGCGAGCAACGCATATGTGCGCCGCGCCGACGAATTGAACGTCGGCGAGCGCATCGTGTTCGCCGGTGCGCAGCCGAAGGTCGAGGAACTGTTCCAGGCAGCGGACGCCTTCGCGATGCCGTCGTTGTTCGAGCCGTTTGGAAATGTCGTGCTTGAAGCGATGGCCTGCGGCTTGCCCGTATTGACCAGCGCATACTGCGGCGTCGCGGAATTGCTGCCACCTTCGATGCGCGGTTTCATCGTTCGGAACCCGGATGACCCCGGCGAGATCGCACTTCGGCTGGACGCTTTACTGAACGCGCCCCCAGCGCTTGCGCAAGAGGCGCGCGCGATCGCCGAGCAGTTTACGTGGGCGCGCTACGGTATCGAATTGAATGCGCTGATCGAATCGCTCGCGAAATCGCTTAGCTGACCTTGCCGCCGAGGCCGTCGAACATTCCGCGCGCGATGGCAAACCGGCGTTCCTCGCGTGCGATCCGCGCCGTGCTTGCGCCAACCAGTTGCGCGAATCGAAGCCGCGCCATCGCAACCGCATTCTTGGTGATTACATCCAACGCTGAATGATGCTCATGCAACATGCGGCATCGTCCGCGTTCGCGCGAGACTCTGATGTATCGTTCGCGATCAGCGCGCGCGGAATCGACCTCATGATAGACCAGCGCGCCGGGCGCGTAGCCGATTCGATAACCCGCAGTTCGGAGGCGCGCCGACATCTCGGTCTCTTCCTCGTGACCGCAAGCGCCGGGACCTAAACGCTCGTTGAATAATCCGACCTTTGCCAATGCCGTCGCGCGAAATGCCATGTTCGCGCCGAGCACGCCGCGCACCTCGCAGACTCGATCGCCGTGATCGACGATCGGCAAATCGAGGTACACCGACATTGGACCGATTTTCTGCTCCGGATCTTCCACCGGCAGGACGCGCCCCTTCATCGCCGCGAACTCCGGATGCGTATCGAAGAACGACTCAACCGCGTCGAGGTAATTCGGTGCGACGATCAGATCGTCGTCGAGGAAAACCATAATGTCGCCGGTTGCTTCGCGAATCGCGCTATTCTGGATTCGACATTTGCCCGGCCGCGATTCGTGCAAATGCTTCAGCCCGACGATTCCCGCCGCAAGCTGCGTCGGCGCGTCGGTGCCATTCTCGGCAATCAGGAGTTCCCGCTGGTCTGCGATTATTTGTGGAGCGAGACTGTCGAGCAGCCGGCGCAGTGAATCGGGCCGCGCGTGCGTCGCGACTATGATCGAGGTGCTCAACTCGCGCCCGCGCGATCGGTGGAATCGGCGGTCTTCGAATCGGCGCCGCCGATTTTTCGAAAACGCATGATGATGTTTTCATCCATCAGCAAGCTTGAACTGGTCATGAAGCCGAACAACTCGCGATTGATTTTGCGCTGCTCGGGATCTTTGACGCGAGCGCAGTAGAGCATCCATGAAAAGCCGGCGATGAAGGGATACAGGATCGGTGCGAAGATGCGCGCGCGCAGCTTGCGTTTGGCCCGGCCGAGCGCATTCAGCCGGAGGCCCACGCCCCAGCACATCCAATGCATGTCGTTCAGCCCCATCACGTGCCAATTGCGCCCGTCCTCGACGCGATAGCGATAGGGCAGGGGCGCGCGCCGTCCCTTGTAGTAACCGCTCAGCAGGTAGTGGATGCGCGAGGAGACGTTCAGGCGATTGGGCGTGGTGATGATTGCGATGGCGCCGGGACGCATCACGCGCGCGATTTCGCGGAGCATGTGCGGGATGTCCGCGAGATGCTCGATCACTTCAAGCATCATTACCAGGTCGAAGCGCTCGGAACGAAACGGCAGATCGCGATCAAGATTCGCCGCGACCCAGCCCGGTTTGCGGGTGCGATACTCGGTCGAAATTACGCGCCATCCACGCTCGGCGAGCATCCGGCTCGAGAGTCCGTCGCCGGCGCTCAGGTCGAGTGCGAGCGACGACGGTCCCGGCGGAGATGCCAGTGCGATCGCGCCGCGAACTCGCTCACTCATCGTAACCGCAAATTGTGTTTCACCAGCGCGCGATGCTCAAGACTGTCGCGCAATCATCGGACGCCGTCTTGAATTGGAAACTTCAGCCGGTTAAACCTCTTAGTTCGCCGATCAGCGAGAGTGGCGGAACGGCAGACGCGCAAGGCTCAGGACCTTGTGAGCGCAAGCTCGTGGGGGTTCAAGTCCCCCCTCTCGCACCAAATTGGGCTGATTGAACCTCAGTACGAATCCGGCACTCCGCCCGAGGCCTTGTTGCCCGACTTCTCGGCTCCCTTGCACGCTTCGACGTCTGCAATGGGTGCGCCGACCGCTTGCGCGATCTCTGAGTCAGAGCGTCCCGACTGCTGCTGCAACTTGACTACGTTGCAGTCGACATGGTTGCTCGACATCGAGCTGCATCCCGCGAGGCCGCCGGCCAGCAGCATCGTTGCAATCGCCGCTGCCATCTCGAATTTGCGAATTTTATCAAACATGGAACTCTCCCTGAGTACGCGTGAAATTACCGGGTTAACCCCCAAGCCGGGGCAGTGCGCAAGATATTATTAAGCGGCTCGGTTTTACAAGCCGTAATCGTATGCTCGGCCTGGGTGCTTTCGCGCTTGAGAGGTGCGCGGCCGGTCAATATGATTCGAGCGAAGGGCGTGTCGCGCCCTTTTTTCGACTGAGGAATATTTTGCGCTAGACGACTTCGGCTGGAACGGCCGGTCGCATCAGGAAATCGGCAGTGGATTTGCCTAAAACATTCGACTCGAAAGCCGCAGAGGAGCGATGGTTCCAGCTCTGGATCGACCTCGGCTACTTCACGGCCGACCCCTCGCGCGACGGCAAAGTATTCTCGATCGTCATTCCGCCCCCCAACGTGACCGGCCAGCTTCACCTCGGTCATGCGCTGAACGTCTCGTTGCAGGACATCATCGTGCGCACGCGCCGGATGCAGGGCTACAACACGCTCTGGCTGCCGGGCACCGATCACGCCGGCATCGCCACGCAAAACGCGGTCGAGAAGGATCTCGCCAAAGAGAAAAAAAATCGGCACACGATGGGCCGCGACGCCTTCGTCGATCGCGTCTGGCAATGGCGGGAGACCTACGGCAGCCGAATTCTGCATCAACTGCGCCGGCTCGGAGCGTCGTGCGACTGGAGCCGCGAACGCTTCACGCTCGATCCAGGTCTCTCGCGCGCGGTGACGAAAGTCTTCGTCGATCTCTACAACAAGGGCCTCATCTACCGCGCCAAGCGGATGATCAACTGGTGCCCGCGATGCGAAACGGCGCTCTCCGATCTCGAGGTCGATCACAAAGACGAGAAGGCGCAGCTCTGGTACATCAAGTATCCGTTGGCCGATAGCACCGGCGCGATCACGATCGCGACCACGCGTCCTGAAACGATGCTCGGTGATACCGCGGTCGCCGTGAATCCGGATGATGAGCGCTACACCGCGCTGACAGGGAAGACGGTCGGGCTGCCGCTCGTCGGCCGTGAGATCAAGATAATCGCGGACGCGGCAATCGATCGAGAGTTTGGTACTGGCGCGTTGAAAGTCACGCCCGCCCACGATCCCGTGGACTTCGAACTGGGGCAAAGACACGGCCTCGAGCAAATTTCCATCTTCGACGGAAGCGCCCATATCAATGAGAACGGCGGCGTCTATCGCGGGATGTCGCGCGAGCAAGCGCGCAAGCAAATCGTCAAGGACCTCGAAGCGGCCGACCTGCTCGAAAAAACCGAGCCGCATTCGCATTCGATCGGCGTGTGCTCGCGATGCGACACAGTCGTCGAACCGATGCTCTCCGAGCAGTGGTTCCTGCGGATGCGCGAGATGGCCGACCGCGCGATCGAGGCCGTCCGCCAGGGCGATACGACTTTCCATCCGAAATTTTGGGAGAACACGTTCTTCAACTGGCTCGAGAACATCCACGATTGGTGCATCTCGCGGCAACTGTGGTGGGGCCATCGGATTCCCGCCTATCGATGCGTGCGATGCGATCACCTGGTCGTCACGATGGAGCGCCCGCAGCGATGCCCCGAGTGTGACGGCTCCGACATCGTGCAGGACGACGACGTGCTCGATACCTGGTTCAGCTCGGGCCTGTGGCCCCTCTCGACGCTCGGATGGCCCGACGACACGCCCGAGCTTCGCCGTTATTACCCGACCAGTCTGCTGCTGACCGGCTTCGACATCATCTTTTTCTGGGTCGCGCGGATGATGATGTTCGGGCTCGAGTTCACCGGCAGAGTGCCGTTCAAGGACGTGTACATCACGCCGCTGGTGCGCGATGAACTCGGCAAGAAGATGACCAAGTCGAAGGGCAACGTGGTTGACCCGCTCGACCTGATGGAGCAATACGGCGCCGACGCGGTGCGCTTCACGCTCGCGCAACTGGCCGCGCAGGGACGCGATGTGATCCTGTCGCATGACCGATTTGCCGCCGCGCGCGCGTTCGCCAACAAAATCTGGAACGCCGCGCGTTTCGTGAAAATGAATCTCGATCCGCCCGACCTCGAGCTCGGGGGAGGGCTGAAGTTAGTCGCGCCCGAGCCGCTCCCGAAAGTCGAAATCGAAAAGCTCGGCTTGGCCGAGCGATGGATTCTGAGCCGCCTCGATTCGGCGATTCGCGATGTGACGCGCTCGATCGACGCCT
This sequence comes from Deltaproteobacteria bacterium, assembly GCA_003135855.1. Taxonomy (GTDB): domain Bacteria; phylum Desulfobacterota; class Binatia; order Binatales; family Binataceae; genus Binatus. Next base: position 61,012 of record PNBD01000153.1, on the reverse strand, counting down.
ACGAATTCAACGTGGCCGCGATGAAGCTCTATCAATTCATCTGGCACGAGTTCTGTGACTGGTACATCGAGCTGTCGAAGGAACCGCTGAAGGCTGGCGGCGAGCGTCAGGCCGCGGCGCGCTGGGTGTTGGTGAACGTGTTCGATCGGATGCTCCGATTGTTGCATCCGTTCATGCCGTTCGTCACCGAAGAAATCTGGCAAGTGATTCGCCCGTATCTCGACGAAGCGAATCTCGCGGCGCATCTTCCGATCGCGAAATACCCCGAGCCGCTCGAATCGAATCCGCTATCGGAGGCGGAGCAGAACGCGATGCAACACTGTATCGAGGCGACCGAAGCGATCAATTCGCTGCGTTCGTTGCTCGGATGGCATCCCGGCCAGCGCGTCAACGCCATCATCAAGCGAGCCGACGCGATCGGCGTCAACGAACTCGAATCGTGGCGGCCGTACGCGACGACGCTCGCAAAATTGGACAGTTTACAAACCAGCGCGTCGTCGGGCGCGCGCATCGTATTCACGCATCTTGGCTGGGCCGATATCGGTGTCGAAGCTCCCGAAGGCTACGACTTCGAACTCGCGCGGCAAAAATTGCAGAAGCAACTCGACGAAGTCGGCAAGCACGCCGCGCAGCATGAAGCTCGATTGAACGATTCACGCTTCATGGCTAAGGCCGACCCCGAAACGAAAGTCGAAGTCGCACAACGATTCGAAGGGCTTCGGGCGCAGCGCACGATGCTCCACGAACAACTGCGGCAACTTGAGGAACGCGCCTAACGACCTTCAATGGAACTGCTGCGGCAAATCGATCTGACCGATCTCATCAAGCGCGCGCTTGCCGAAGACGTAGGGCAGGGCGATATCACGACCGCTTCGACGGTTACGCCCGGTGCGAAGGGCCGCGCGACGATTCGGGTCAAAGAACCGCGCATGGTTCTTGCCGGCGGAGTTTTCATCGAGCAGGTGATGCGCTTGACCGGCGCGAATCCGCGAATCATTTCGCTGGCGCCCGAAGGGGCGCAGTTGAAGGCTGGCGACACGCTCGCCGTTGTCGAAGGCAATCTCGCGGGTCTGCTGATTGGCGAACGCACGGCGCTGAATTTCGTGCAGTTGCTCTCCGGAATCGCGACCATCACGCGGACGTACGTCGATGCGGTCGCGGGTACGCGCGCAAAAATCATCGACACTCGCAAGACTCATCCCGGTCTTCGCGCCGTCGAGAAATACGCGGTGCGAGTCGGCGGCGGACACAATCATCGCGTCGGGCTGGATAGCGGCGTGCTGATCAAGGAGAACCATATCGTCGCGGCCGGCTCGGTGACGAAAGCGATCGTGAGCGCGCGCAAGCTCGCGCCGCACACGCTGAAAATCGAAATCGAATGCGAGACGCTGGCGCAGGTCGAGGAGGCGATCGCCGCGGGAGCCGACGCGCTCCTGCTCGACAACATGCCGCTGGTTGACATCCACCTGGCGCGCTCGCTGGCCAAATCTAATGTTTTACTTGAAGTATCTGGCGGCGTATCCCTCGACACCGTGCGCGCGATCGCCGACGCCGGCGTCGATCTTATTTCGGTCGGGGCGCTCACTCATTCGGCGCGCTTTCTCGATATCAGTATGCGGATCGAACTGCTGTAGAACTTGAGAATCCGAGTCTTCTGAATGCCGCAAAATCCCTATCTTGGAATTGAACGCGGCGCGCCGGGCAGGATCGGCTGGCGGATACATTATTTCGACGAAATCGATTCCACCCAGGAGTTCGCGCGCGAGCTGGCTGCGAATGGCGCCGCCGAAGGCACCGTGGTGATCGCCGAGCGGCAGAGCGCCGGCCGCGGCAGGATGGGCCGCACGTGGCATTCGCCCGCGGGCGTGAATCTCTACACCACGATCATCCTGCGTCCGAAAATTTCGCTGGCCGAAGTATCCAGATTGAGCCTGGTCGCTGGCGTCGCCGCGGCCGAAGCGCTCGAGCGGGAGGCTCCCGGAATCGTGGCGCTCAAATGGCCCAACGACGTTTGGCTGCGCGGCCGCAAAACCGGCGGCATCATTGCCGAGGCCGTTTCCGATTCGCATCAGCAGCTATCAAGCGTGCTGCTCGGTATCGGCATCAATATCAATCTAACCGCAGATGAGATCCCGCCCGAACTCCGCGACAAGGCGACGTCGCTCCGCGTCGCGACCGGCCACGCTTGCGATCGAATTGCGATCGCCGATTCGCTTTTTTCTCTGCTCGACTCCCGCTATATGGAAACCCTGAACGGCGGGTTCGATTCGATCCGCGCCGCGTGGGAACGTTACTCGGCGCTCACCGGCAAGCGCGTGTCGATCGTCGACGGAGGGGTGCGCAAGACGGGAGTGGTGAAAGGAATCGACGGTGACGGCGCTCTGCTGCTGGACATCGGCAACAGCTTGGAGCGTATAGTTGCGGGAGAGGTGAGCGTCGAAGGCGCGTACGACAATATGTAACGAGTCCTAAATAAACTGCTTCGATCGGGGCTGGACGCCTTTTGATCGGCGTCGGTCCCCGCGGGCATGAAGAGAGGTACTCCTTATGGCTGTGGAGGAAATCGGACGTCTAAGGACCATCGCGATTGTCGGCCAGGGTGGAACCGGCAAGACCCAGCTGGCCGATGCGATGCTCTTCACGGCAGGCGCGACAACCCGGCTCGGCCGTCCCGACGATGGCAGTGCGGCGACGGATTTCGAGCCCGAAGAAATCAACCATCACATTTCGATCAACGCTGCCTTTCATCATTTCAACTGGAAAAAGACCGAAGTAATTTTCGCCGATACGCCCGGCTACAGCGCATTTCTGCCGGAGACGATCACGACGCTGCGCGCCGTCGACGGCGTGGTGATGCTGATCAGTCCCGGCGCCGACACCAAAGTTGAATCGGAAAAAATCTGGGACGCGACCAAGGACCTGAATCTGCCGCGCATCGCGTTTGTGTCGCGGCTCGATCGCGAACGGACAAGCTTCGATTCGGCGATGAAGGATCTTGAGAAGGCGCTCGGCGCGCACGCGGTCGCGTTGACGATCCCGATTGGCGAAGAGCTGAATTTCAAAGGCGTGATCGACGTGCTTGCGATGAAGGCGCTCACCTACAACGACACCAGCGGCAGAGCCAAGGAAGAGGAACTGACCGGCGAGCTCAAAACGCGGGCCGAAGCCGCGCGCAACGCACTGCTCGAAGCAGTCGCCGAGACCGATGACGCATTGCTCGAAAAATATCTCGAGGCCGGGACACTCGAAGAGGCGGAAGTTCGAAGCGCTCTGCATGCGGCCGTCCTCGCGGGAAAGATAACGCCAGTGTTCGTTGGCTCAGGCGCTAAAAATATCGGCATCGGACCCCTGCTCGACGCGATCACGACGATGCTGCCCGCGCCTAACGAACGCCCGCCGGTCGAATGCCAGAATCCAACCACCGGCGAGGCGCAGAATCGTCCCGCCGATCCCGCCGCACCGCTCGGCGCGTTGGTGTTCAAGACGGTTATCGATCCGTTCGCGGGCAAGCTCTCGATTTTTCGGGTGATCTCGGGACGCGCACAGAGCGACACTACGGTGTACAACTCGTCGCGCGAATCGAAGGAGCGCTTCGGACAATTGCTCCGTCTCGAAGGCAAGAAGCAGGCGCCGCTCGCGAGCGCGATCGCCGGAGAGATCGTCGCGGTCGCCAAACTCAAAGATACCACTACTGGCGACACGCTATGCGACGAAAAAGCGCCTGTGCTGGTGATGCCGCCGCTGTCGCGTCCGACCGGGGTCATCTCGTTTGCGGTCCGTCCCAAGAGCAAGAACGACGAGGAAAAATCGTCGCCAGCGCTGCAGAAGCTGCTCGAGGAAGATCTCGCCTTGGAGATGCATCGCGACCCGCAAACGCACGACATCATACTGTCGGGCACCGGCCAGATGCATATCGAGTTGACGGTCGAGAAGCTGCGGCGAAAATTCAACGTCGATGTTGAACTGCAGGCGCCCAAGGTCCCGTACAAGGAAACGATCAAGGGGCGCGCCGAATCGCAGGGTAAATACAAACGGCAAAGCGGCGGACGCGGTCAATACGGCGATTGCTGGCTCAAGGTCGAGCCCAACCCGCGCGGCAAGGGGTTTGAGTTTGTCGACCAGATCGTCGGTGGGGTCATCCCGCGCAACTTTATCCCGTCGGTCGAGAAGGGCGTGCGCAACACGCTGGTCGATGGATTTCTCGCCGGCTATCCGCTGGTCGATGTAAAAGTCACGGTCTTCGACGGCAGCTACCACGATGTCGATTCGTCGGACATGGCGTTCCAGATTGCGGCTTCGATGGGCTTCAAGGCGGCGCTCGAAAAAGCCAAGCCGATCATTCTCGAACCGATCGTCGCTCTTGATGTGGCGTGTCCCGACGAATGCATGGGCGATGTGATCGGTGACCTGAATTCGCGGCGCGGCAAGGTTCTCGGAATGGATTCGAAGGGCCACGGGCAGGTAATCAAGGCGCAAGTTCCGATGTCCGAAGTGCTCAAGTATGCGCAGGACCTGCGATCGATCACGTCGGGCCGCGGCTCATTCGAGCAGCACTTCTCGCACTATGAAGAAGCGCCGGCACCAGTGGCGGAGAAGATAATCAAGGAGACCCACGCGGCGCGCGAAGCGGCCGGCGCGAAGGCGCACGCTCACGCATGAGGAACGGCGCGGCGGGGACGCGCGGAGCGGAAGAAGAGCNNATGCGCGCTACGCGCTGTTGGAATACTCGTCACGAGAGATGTTTCACGTGAAACATTTGTTAACCTGCCTCATTTGGCGAGTGCACATCTGATTTTGCGAAGGAATCGAGCGTATCCAGGCTGAAAAAGACGCTCGTTCAAGAATTCTGCATAGCGAATGTTTCACGTGGAAACATTGAGTTCAGGAAAACGAAACGCGAATAACCGGAGCCAGGATTCCTCTCTTTGCTCGGAATGAGAAGGATAGCGGGCGTCGGCGGGTGGGAGGCATCCGGGGCTGGTGTTTCCAGGGGATACGGTCTTGTAGAATCACCGGAAGGAATCGGCAACGCCGGAGAGGCCTCGTAACGGTCCGACAACGGCGCTGCATTGATTAGAGTGCCGTTTGGTTCGAGGGTCTATTTTGGACCGACTATATTCGACGCAAGAATTTGATGATGCACTCGCTGCCTTTCGTCGGCAGACTCAGATTCTAGAGCGCTTGACGGAAGCGATAGTGAATCACTCTGATCCGGTTTTGCGCGCGGCCGGTCCGATAGCGGTCGCTGCCGAGGGTTCATGCAAATCAGTGATTTTGTTAGTCGAGCAGGACCAGATCAGAGACGCGTTCGTAACCGCCCGCACCGCTCTTCTCTCTATAATCACAGCTTGTTTCATTTTGGCGGAAGGGCCTAGGGCTGCGGAACGAGCGCGTCGACATGCCTCACAAAAGACGATCCGAGATCTGCACCGAGAGGTGCAGACGAAGGACATTCGCATAGTTCTTAGTTGGTCAGGCACAGATCAAGTCGACCGTCTCAAAGCAGAGTTTCCAGAGCTTCGAGTTTGGCTCAACGAATTCGAGCGGAAGAGCGGAAAGGAGCGCATACAATGGACCGAAGAGAATGTGATGGAACAGATCGAGGCGATAACTAGGAAATATGGACAGAAGATCGGCTCATTCCTCCTGATGGGAATCGCCACAATTTATAGGCACGCCTCGGAAATCGCGCATGGTACGCTTTTCGGCGAGCTATGGTTTTTGGGCTTTACAACGCCCGGAGACTATCCGGTCACAAAGTCAGATCTCAACTCAGGGCCGCGTAAGAGAGCGACGGGAATGCTAGGTGCGCTGAGCTTCTGCGTGCTCACTCTTGTAAAGGTTCTAAGTGACGAGTTCGGCAACCCCGAGAATCTCTTTACCGAAGCTGACGAGGCGATAAGAGATTACATCAGCAAGATCCGACCGACCGGAGCTCGAGGAACTGAACGGCAATAGTTGCGCACAGTTGCCCAACCGGCGTCGCGCCGCTCAGTGGTGTTTCCGCGGCACACGGTCTTGTAGAATCATCGGAAGGAATCGGAAACGCCTGAGACGAGGCCTCGATCGAGAGGAGGCGGGGTGTGCGAAGCGGGGCGGGCAAACTCGGAACAGCCGAAGACTCGAAAAAAGCGGGATGGCGCCGATAGGAAAAGCCCTGGTCTTCATGGGAATCGCAATTGCGGTCGCCGGTCTCGCGATCTGGGGACTCTCGTCGGTGCCGTATATTGGCCGCTTGCCCGGCGACATCTATGTTCGGCGGGGCAATTTCACCTTTTATTTTCCGCTCGCAACCAGCATTCTCATCAGCATCATCTTGACTATACTGTTCTCGCTGATGAGGCGTTGAGCAATTGGCAGGCGAAAAAACCGTAAGCCCGCGCCGGCTCACTGAGCGCAAGCGCCGCCGCCGCGAACTTATCGCGGTAGGCGTGGCGGCCGTGACGCTGCTTGCGTTCGTGTTGGCGCAGACCGAACTGCCCCCGCTGACTCATCATACTTCGCTGCTCTCGAATCTTGCCGTCATCTCGCTGTTCAACCTGAGCTTCCTGCTGCTCGGCCTGATGCTGTTCCTGGTCGGGCGCAATCTGGCCAAGGTCATTTTCGAGCGGCGCCGCGGGCTGATTGGATCGAAGTTCCAGGTCCGGCTGGTGGCGGGATTTATCGCGGTGGCGCTGATTCCGAGCGCGTTTCTGCTCTACGTTTCCGGCGTTTTCCTTCACGCCGACATCAGTAGCTGGTTCAATCCGGCGTACGAGCACATCCTGGATGACTCGCTCGAAATCGCCAAGACCTATTACTTGAATTCCGCCAACAACGCGTCGCATTACGCGCGCGTGCTCGCCGGCGAAATCGCGTTGCGGGGATTGCTCGCGCCCGACAAGCGCAACGATCTGAAACAGTTCATCGATAAGCGGCAGCAGGAATACAACCTCGGCACGATCGAGGTGTTCTCGTCCGATCGCAAACTGCTGCTGATAGGTATCAGTCCCAAGATTCCGACCGGCATCGGCGCGTCCCCAGACTCGCCGATAATTTCGCAAACGCTGAAGGGGCAAGCACTCACGCGCACCGACCGTCTCGGCAGCGCCGACGTAATCCGCGGCTCGGCGCCAATCTACGTTACGCCCGATAGCGACAACGTAATCGGCGCGGTGCTGGTCGATTACTATTTGCCGAAGAGCCTTTCGACTCGCGCCAGCGATATCTCGAGTGTCTCTGAAGATTATTTTCAGCTACGCATCCTGCGCCAACCGATCTTGAACAGTTACATCATGACGCTGGTGCTGATTGGCCTGGTCGTGGTCACGCTGGCGAGTTGGTTCGGGATGTTTCTAGCGCGCGGGATCACCGGACCGATCAAGTTGCTCGCGCGTGGCACGCAAGCGATCGCGGCGGGCGATTTGAATTATAAGATTCCGCCGGTCGGCGACGACGAAATCGGCCACCTGGTCGATTCATTCAACCAGATGACCTCGGATCTGCGCACCTCTGCCGCGGAACTCGAGCGACGCCGCCAGTACACGGAGACATTGCTCGCAAATGTATCGGCAGGCGTCGTCGGACTGGACCGCGAGGGCGTCGTCACCACGATCAATCCTTGCGCCGAGCGATTATTGGGCATCGATGCGGCGTCGGTGATAGGCCGCAACTATCTGAGCTGCTTTCCGCCGCGGCTGGGAGGCGCGCTCGACGACGTTTTTGCCTCCGCGATGCGTCCGCGCGAGGCGCGTTCGACGATCAAGCTTGAGGTCGCAGGCGCGGAAACCGAATTGATGATGACGGCGAGCCCGCTCGGCGATCGGCCCGATGGATCAGCCGGCACCGTGCTTTTTTTCGAGGATGTCAGCCAGATCGCGAAAGTGGAGCGGATGGAGGCATGGCGTGAAGTCGCGCGCCGAATCGCGCACGAGATAAAAAATCCACTGACGCCGATCCAGCTATCGGCCGAGCGGATGCGCCGGCAACTCGGCTCGCGTCCCGGAATCGAGGCGGCACTGGTCGAAGAATGCACCAAGACCATCATTGGGGAAGTCGAAGATTTGAAGCGGCTGGTCAATGAGTTTTCATCTTTCGCGCGGATGCCCCATTTGAACCCGGTGCCCGGCGATATCAACGCGCTCGCGACTGAGGCGGTCGCCAACTTTCGCGAAGCGAATCCGGCGGTGGAGTTCGCGCTCGAACTCGATGCGGACATCCCGCTGATTCCGATCGATCGCGAGGCGATGAAGCGCGCGTTGGTCAACCTGCTCGATAACGCGGTCGGCGCCACTACCGCTTACAACAAACTCAATGGCGATCGGCCGTCGATCGAGGTGCGCAGCCGATGGCATCGCGAGGCTTCGATGGTGACGCTCGAGATTGCCGACAACGGCCCGGGAATCGATCCGCGCCTGCGCACGCGAATTTTCGAACCGTACTATTCGAGTAAGCGCGGCGGCACCGGCCTGGGTCTGGCGATCGTTTCCGCAGTGGTGACGGACCATCACGGCTTCGTTCGGGTGCTCGACAACCAGCCGCGAGGAAGTAGATTCCTCATCGAATTTCCTGTAAAGGATCAGGCATTCGCAAAGGCCATCGGCTGATGCGATTCTTGCCTCGCAATCGCGTGTTTCCGGAGAAATATTGCTGTGAATGAGACCGTATTGGTGGTGGATGATGAGGAGCGGATTCGGTCATCGTTGCGTGGAATTCTGAGCGACGAGGGTTTTCGCGTCGTCGATACCGGCAACGCTCCGGGCGTGATGGATCTCATTGCGAGCGAAAATCCAGCGATCGTGTTGCTCGATGTCTGGATGCCCGAAATGGACGGCATCGAGCTGCTCCGCCGAATCAAGGCGGAACAACCCGGCGTGCCGGTCATCATGATCTCGGGTCACGCGAATATTCAGAATGCGGTGGCAGCCACCAAGCTCGGCGCGGCCGACTTCATTCAGAAACCATTTTCAGTCAGCGGATTGCTGAGTTCGATCGCTCGCGCGCTCGAAGGCGACACTGCGGGTCCACGAGCATCCAGCGCATTCGAGATGGACGCAGGGCCGCAGGCTGCGAAACGCGCCGCGGTTCGCGCAGGCGCAATCCCGCAGCGCACCGTGGCGCGCTCGATCGTGATGGGCGGGCAGGGGCTTCACACCGGCCTCAAGACCGGCGTGATACTGCATCCGGCGCCGGTCGGATTTGGAATTGTGTTCTCGTCGCTTGCCGATGAGACTGCGATTCCGGTGCGGCTCGAGAACGTATCGGATACCGGCTACAACACGACGCTCAGCAGCGGCGGCCGCTCGGTTCGAACTGTCGAACATCTGATGTCGGCGATGCATGCGTTCGGCATCGTGAATCTGCTCGTCAAAACTGACGACGAAGTTCCGGCGCTCGATGGCTCCGCGCTCGAATTCTGCAAGCAACTAAACGAAGCGGGAGTGACTGAGCAGGATGCGAGCGTCGAGCCGATTCGAATCAAGAACACAATCGTAATTGGCGACGAAGGTGCGGGCCGCGAATTTATCAAGCTCGAACCCGCGAACCATTTGATAATCGACTACACACTGGATTATCCGAAACCGATCGGTGTGCAGCATGTGCATTTCGAGCTGACGTCGCCCGAGGCATACACGCGCGAGATAGCACCCGCGCGCACTTTTACCCTCGTGAGCGAATTCCGCAAGCTCACGGAATTGGGGCTCGGAAATGGCGGGCGGCTCGACAATCTGATTATCGTCGATGACGAAAAAATCGTGAACACTGTGCTTCGGTTCCCCAATGAATTCGCGCGTCACAAGGTGCTCGATCTGATCGGCGACCTCTACCTGCTCGGCCGTCCGCTGCATGCCCACGTGACCGCGTCGAAGACCGGGCACTCCGACAATCTCACGCTGGTCAAGGCGATCCACGAATCGATTAACGGCTGATTCCCGCGATCGCGGCGCGCCATCCCGCCTGAATAGCAGCTCGAAAATTCGCCCAAAAGTTCGCTCAAGACAATTGCGCTATCCGGGTTGATCGGACGCCGCCTGGTTCGGAGTTTGCTGCGGGGGCGGGCCCTTGAACTCCATCTTGGCGCCCTTGGCGATCTTCTTCAGCAGCGCCTTCACGACTGCATCCTCGTTGAAATCGAGCAGCGCCATCGCGATCTTCGCGCGCACTTCGCTGAGCGGCGCGATCGTCTCACCTCTGCGGGCCGTCACCTTGATGAAGCTGAAGCCCAGGTTCGATTCGAGAATCTGCGTCGTGTGCCCCACCGGCGTCGCGAACACCATCTTGTCCACGACCGGCGGCAACTGCCCCGGATGAAAGTAGCCGAGGTCGCCGCCCTTGGCCGCCGATTGCGGGTCCTCGGAATTCGCTTTCGCGAACGCGGCGAAGTCCTTGGTCTTCTGCGCTTCCTTGTACAGCTTGATGATCTTGTCGCTCGCGGCTTTCTTCTGCGCGTCGGTCGCGTTGGAGGGCAGCTTCACGGCGAGATGCGCGATTTGCACTTCGCCCGGATCCTTTACGAACAAATCTTTGTGTTCGTCATAGTAGGCTTTGATCTGAGCGTCGGTCGGCTGCACGTGATTCGCGCGGAAGTCGTCGTCGAGCATCTTCTCGATTTCCATCGAGCCGCGCACCGCCTTCATCAGTTGCTCGTCGGGCGCGCCGCTCACCGGGACCGTCTGGCCACTGGCGCCCGCCACCTGGAACTCGCGCGCGCGCTGCGCCACCTCGGCGTCGCTGATGGTGATTTTTCGTTTTTCCGCTTCCTGCAGCAGCAGTTCGCGATTGATCAGATTTTCCATCGCATCGCGAAACACCGCCTTGGTTTCCTCGGTGCTGGTCGCGTTGATCATCCGCTTTTCAGTATTGGCGTAATCCGCAATCTCGCCGGCGGTAATCGGCTTGCCGTTGACCGTCACTGCGATCGGGTCTTTGGGATCGGGTTTGACGAGCGGCAGGATTCCGAGAAAGCGCTGCTGCCAGTTGAGGTTGGCCTGGCCGAGTTGCGCGAGCGCCCAGTTCCCGCTTGCAAGCGCGGCAGCGATTGTCACAATGCAGGCAAGCGTTAGTCGGCGAATGCGCATCTCGGAACCCCCAATCGGCCTCCGCTCGCGGCGGCCCTTCAAGTGAAGCAACACTTTATACTCGTGCGCCGCCGAGCGGCAGACGAATTGTTTCACCCGGTTTCTATTGTTTCACCGGTCTCGGGTGACGCGCTATGGCGCAACTGCGCAGCGTAAGCCTGGTCTTCGCGATCATCGCGAGCATCATCGCGCTCGTCTCGGGCGCGATACTTTTTTTTGTGATCGAGCCGCCATTCCTGGCGTCGATTTTTCTCGCGTCGGCGTCGATCGCGATCGGATGCTTCGTGCTCGCCGGCATCGGGGGCTATTTCGAACCTTGAGCGACGGTCGCGGCGTGCGGCACATTGGCGCGAGAGTAGGGCGTCTTGCAGGGCGGCCCGGGCGCGAAAAAGTGCTCGATATTAGCCGCGCCCGCGCGCATGAAAATCATGCTCGAAGAGCGCGTTCCATAACCATCCATGTGCAGGCAGAGCGCGTTGGGCCGGCCGCTTGGTGAATCGAGTTGCGTATTGTGATCGGCGAGTAGAGTTGCAAGCTCAGCGCGCCGCTCGACCGGGTCGCGATGAAACGCGACGGTATCGCCAAGCTGCGCGAACTTGCCATACGAGGCGCTGATTTTTGGACATTCGAAATCGTTGACGTTCAGATTGGAGAGCAGATGCAGGCCCGGCGTCAGCTCGACAACCTCGATCGCGGCGTTGCGGTTGTAGGCGACGAAGGCCCGCGCGCGCGAAACGATTAGCAGATTGAATGGATTGTAGTCGCCGCCGCGCTGACGCGAGGCGTGTTCAGCGGCCTCCGCGGCGCTTCTATAGCGCAGCGCGTCGAGGCATAGCTGGCCGCGCGAGCGCGCATCGGGATTGCCGCCGTTATCCGCGCGCCGATTCAGCAAACCGGCGATCAGCCCGTGCTCGTTCATCCCGAGCCAGGTGCCGCCGGCCTTCAGGTCCTTGCCGCCAACGACGTGCGGATGCTCGAGCAAGGTCGTCGGATCGGTCGCGGGCCGGTCGAGGAATTCGTCGCGGTTGGCCGCAATCACGACCGGGTAATCTCGCGTCGCCTTGAAATAAATCGCCAAGGTGCACATCGCTTCAAAATTGGCAGTCCGACGGCATACCGCACAAGGGGCTTGATTCAGCGATTTTGCTAGACTCGATTTGGTGATAGCGGGCCAACGATTCGACGTGATCGTAATCGGCGCCGGCGTTGTCGGCAGCTCAATCGCGATGGGCCTGGCCGAGCGCTCGCTCAGGACGCTGGCCGTCGATGTCGATCTCAGCGGGCGGCTCAGTTCGAGCGAAAAAAATGCCGGCGGAGTGCGTGCGACGTGGTGGCAGCGCGTCAATATCGTGCTCTGCCGCGCGTCGATCGAGTACTACCAGCGTTTTCGCGACGAGCTCGGCTTTCGTCAAAAAGGTTACCTCTGGTTGTATGACGCGGCGACCTACGCGAGCGCGATCGAGCATATCCCGCTGCAGCGCGAACTGGGCCAGCCGATCGAGGCGCTCACTCCCGCCGAGGTGAATCGACGGGTTCCTGAAATCGACAAGCTCGATGGAATCGCCGGCGCGACGTTCTCGCCGAGCGATGGACTGATCAATCCGAACCTGCTGAAGGAACATTACCGTGCTCGCGCGCTCAAGCTGGGCGCACAGTTTCTCGATCGCGCGTATGTCGTCGGGATCGAGAACGGCAGTTCCGGCGTCCGGCTGGATTGCTGGCAATCCGATGAACCGCTCAGCGATGCCGGTCTGGAAAGAATGATGACGCAGGACGGCGCGGGCGTGGCCGAAAACGGCCGGATGCTCGAGCTCAACGCCGACTCGATCGTCATCGCGAGCGGTGCGTGGTCACCGACGGCGATGAAGCTGCTCGCGATTCGCAACTGGACCGAACCGGTGCGCCGCCAAATTTGCCTGGTGGACAATCGCGTGACGAATCTCAGCCAGTACGGAATGATCGTCGATACTTCGGGCGTGTATTTTCACAACGAGGGAAGTCACATCCTGGCGGGCTATTCACCGCCGGAAGAACCGCCCGGTTATCATTTCAATTACGATGGCGAGCCATTTTTCCTGAACGAAATATGGCCGCGTTTGTACGCGCGGATGAGCTGCATGGAGCGGTTGCGCCATGTCACGGGATGGGCGGGACTGTACGAGGTCAGTCCCGATCGAAGCGCAATCATCGGGCGCGCGACCAATCGTGTTTACGAGGCGCACTCATTCAGCGGGCGGGGCGTGATGCAATCCTACGGAGCGGGACAGGCGCTTGCGGATTTGATCGCGCACGGGAAGTACGGGGCGCTCGATGCGAGCGAGTTGTCGCGCGATCGATTCGATCGCGGCGCTCAGGTCTGGGAAGAATTGCACATCTGATCGCGCGGCCCCCGTGGTCGCGATCAGCCGCGTTGTTGCCGCTCGGCTGATACTGCAGGCGCGCTAGCGGAAGGTCGCGTCCCATTGCTCGAAGCGCGGCCATTAGCTGAGGGAGTTACGTCCGCTGCTACATCAATGCGCTTACGATCGTCGTCGTCGGACGGCAGATGCTCGCCCGGGCATGGCTCCATCAGCCATCGCGCGGTGACTTCGTCGGAGAGGCGGTTGAAGTGAAAGATTGCGGCGTGAGCGGCGTAGCGCTGATCGGACCAAAGATCGTCCACGAAGTTGCGACCGCATCGGATGCAGTAACGCTGCATCTGCGGTTTGCCGGGCTCGATTTCGAGGCGCCGGTTATACCACTCGTGCGAATTCCAGGAATCCCGCTTTGCCTGCATTGAGATGTTTTTTTTCCGAACCGCGACTTTGACGAACAATGATCGTGCATCGAGGACGGTCGAATAGCAAGCAATTGCTGTTTATAGTTTTTGAAAAGCCGGTTAAATTGGATCGCGCGGAACAATCGGGCTCAGCAATATGATCACCGGCCGCGAGCCGCGATTCTTGCGGCCAATGGGTTTCCTCCCATCAACTAGGCGTGATATTTGATTGCATCTGCGCGGGGCTTGCGCCTTCAGCCTTAGCCGTCGAGGAGGATGGATGTTTTCATCGATCGAGGACGTAATAGAGCGCTTTGCCAAGAACAATTACATTGCGAGCCGGCGAATCGCGACCGTCATCTACCTGGCCACGGAACTGCGAAAACCAGTCCTGGTCGAAGGCCCCGCCGGCGTTGGCAAGACCGATCTGGCCAAGGTGCTCTCGGCATCGCTCAGCTTCGATATGATCCGCCTGCAATGCTACGAGGGCCTCGATGAGGGCAAGGCGCTGTACGAATGGGAGTACGCCAAGCAGCTTCTCTACACGCAGATTTTGAAAGATAAAATCAGCGAAGTGCTGGTCGGAGCCAAGGGACTCACCGAGGCCGTCGATCGAATCGCCGCGCAGGACGAAGTGTTCTTTTCGGAGCGATTCGTATTGCCGCGGCCACTGCTGAAAGCGATTTCGAGTGAGCAACCGTCGGTGCTGCTGATCGACGAAATCGACAAGGCGGACGCCGAGTTCGAGGCATTCCTGCTCGAGCTGCTGTCGGACTTCCAGGTGACGGTTCCGGAACTCGGCACGCTCAAAGCGAAGCACATCCCGCTCGTGATCCTGACTTCGAACAACGCGCGCGAGATGTCGGACGCGCTCAAGCGTCGCTGCTTGCATCTGTACATCGATTTTCCCGATCGCGCCCAGGAGCTGGCGATCGTCAAGCTCAAGGTGCCCGAGGCGGCGGCCAAGCTCTCGGAAGAAGTCGTCACCGTGGTGCAATCGCTGCGCAAGCTCGATCTGAAGAAAATGCCGGGCATCAGCGAGACGCTCGATTGGGTCAAGGCGCTGACGCTGCTCAACGTGCAGAGTCTCGATCAAGAACTGGTGAACGAGACGCTCGACACGATCGTCAAATACGAAGGCGATGTGCGCAAGGCGCAGGAAGAGTTGAAGGACTACGTGCGCCGGGTGCGTGCGCGGCGCGGTACCGAGACCGGCAGCGACAAGGACTTGTTGAACTAAAGACGGAGCTTGCGGTCATTCCAGCCGAATCGATCGATCGGCTTGGGCGGTAAATCGATGCAAGAAAAACTGGTCGAATTTGCGAACCTGCTGCGCGAGAACGGCGTGCGGGTGTCGCTCGCGGAAACGCTCGACGCATTCAGCGCTTCGGAAGTGACCGGACTCGGCGAGCGCGATGCGTTTCGCGCCGCGCTGCGGGCCACGATGGTCAAGCGATCGACCGAGCTGCCGGTCTTTGAAGAGCTGTTCGACATTTTCTTTTCGGGCCTCGGCGAGATCATCAAGCAGGCCAGCCAGGCGGTTCAGAATGCGCTCTCGATGTCGGATCAGGAATTTCAGAAATTCCTCGACGAAATCACCGAGATGCTCAAGAAGGAGGGCAAGAACCTTTCCGAACTTGCCAAGCAACTGCTGCAAAACAATTCCGGGGAGCTCGAGCGCAAGATCAACGAAGCGGCGCGCGCCGTGAAGATCTCGGGCATCGAGCGCACGATCGAAGAAAATTATTTCGCACGCGCACTCGCACGGCAGCTCGGCCTCGACAAGATCGAAGCCGAAATCAAAAACCTGCGCGAGCAGCTCGAGAAAATGGACGTCGGCCCAGAGCTCAAGGCCAAGCTCGAGGAATATCTGGAGCGCCGGCTGAAGGCGCTCGACGACATCATCCGGCGCTTCGTCCGGATGGAGCGCGAAAAACGCGACATCAAGCAGAAAGACGATCAGCGGCTCAATCAGATCGGCGAGAAGAGCTTCTATTACTTGACCGAGGAGGAGCTCAAGAAAATGAACGAGGCGGTCAACCGCCTCGCGCAACGCTTGAAGAACGTGATCACGGTGCGGCGCAAGCGCGCCAAGAAGGGCCGCTTCGATATCAAGCGCACGCTCCGGCAAAATCTCTCGTACGGCGGCGTGCCGTTCAAACTGCGCTTCGAAAAGCGCAAGCGCGAAAAGCCGCAAGTCGTGATTCTGTGCGACGTGTCGGACTCGGTGCGCAATGCCTCGCGCTTCATGCTGCAGTTCGTATATTCATTGCAGGACCTCTACTCGCGGGTACGCAGCTTTATTTTCGTCGCCGACATCGGTGAGGTAACCGAGCACTTCCGCAACAACGATTCCAAGGAGGCGCTCGACGTCGCGCTCAAGGGCGATATCATCAACGTTTACGCGCATTCGAATTTTGGTTACGCGTTCCGCAGTTTCGTTTCGGATCATATCGGCTCGGTTAACAAGCGCACGACCGTGATTGTGCTCGGCGACGCGCGCAACAATTACAATCTGCCTCACGATGGGTGCCTGCGCGAAATTCAGCAGCGCGCCAAAAAGGTCATCTGGCTCAATCCGGAGAGCCGCAATACCTGGGGCTTTGGCGATAGCGAGATGGATCGTTACGCGCCGCACTGCGATGTGGTGGAAGAGTGCCGCAATCTCAACCAGCTTTATCGGGTCATCGATCGTTTGGTCACAGGCTGAAGCGTTGGTTCCTCGTCGCTTACGAGCATCTTCGGTTGACCATCGCGCTTCTTTGGTCCAAAATGTTCTCGTCGGGCGCGGCACCAGTTTTGACCGCAACACCCGCTGAGAGGCAGAGTTTAGAGAGCCCTTCTATGGCTGGTCACAGGGAAGATTTCATTTTGATGATGGTCGGCGGCATCACGATCGACCCCTCGACCAAAATGCCGATCGTCGTACTCAAAGATCCCGACAACAAGCTCAACCTGCCCATCTGGATCGGTCCACTGGAAGCCACTGCGATGGCGACCGAGCTTGAAGGCATCAAGCCGCAGCGTCCGATGACGCACGACCTGCTGCGCAATCTGCTGACCGAGTTCGGCGCCACTGTCGAATCGGCGGAAATTACCGAACTGCGCGAGAATACCTACTTCGCGCGCATCCAGGTGAAGTCGCGCGAGGGCAGGGCGATCGAGATCGATTCGCGGCCGAGCGACGCGATCGCGCTGGCGCTGCGCACCAAGTCGCCCATTTACGTCGCCAAGAAAGTGCTCGAAGCATCGAGCGAGCTGCACGAATCGCAGGGCGAACAGCCGCAGACTTCGGATCAGAATCTGGCCGGGGTGTCGCGCGATAAGTGGTCCGAAATTCTCGAACGGATGGCGCCCGAAGATTTCAAGTACAAGATGTGAGCGCGTAGCGCTCGCCGCTAGCTGTTTCGCTCCTCTGCCGGGCGGCGCTCGCTGGAGCATCTGATGCCGCCGACTACGCATCACCGAAAAATCACCCGCAAGGAACTCAAGCAGCCCGATGAGTTCACGACGCTGTTTGAGAGCGCGCAGGAATTCCTGCTCCAGAATCTCAACCAGGTGCTCATCTCAGCGGGGATCATCGTGGCGGTCGGCGCGATCGCGCTTGGCGTGTACTACTACGAAGTGCATCGCGACAGTGTCGCATCGACGCAGTTCTACACCGCACTCACCGAGCTCAAGGGCGGTCAATACAAACAGGCCGAAGACAAATTCAAAAAGCTGGCCGACGAAGAGCCGGGGCGCCGCCTCGGCAGGCTCGCGCGATTCTACCTGGCGAGTGCCTACCTCGGCGACAACGATCTCCCGCATGCTCGCGATACGCTGGTTGCGTTTCTCTCGGAAGAGCGCGATCCGCTGTTCACCAGTCTCGCGCTGACCAATCTCGCCGTTGTTTACGAGCGGATGAGCGATTGGAAAAAGGCAGGCGGCGCTTATCGGCAAGCCGCGGGCATCGAAGGGCCCGAGCAGATGCGCGCGCAGTTGGGCGTCGCGCGGATGCTCGAAAAAATGGGTGACAAGCAGGGCGCGATCGCGGCCTACCGCGGCTTCCTGATGGCGCATCCGTACGCACAGCAGCGCGAGGAAGTAATGGAATCGCTCGCGCTGCTTGGCGCTTCAGCCGAGCCCGCACCGCCGGCCGTCGCGACGTCACATTAAAGAGATTCCCTCGACTACGCTCAGTGTAGTTGCGGGAATCTCCTTAGCGGAGCTTTCGCGACGCGCGAGCAACGCGGAGCCGATTCGGGCCGTAGGGCCGAATTGCAGTTTAATTAGGATCCCCGAGGCGGAACGCAGTGTAGTCGAGGGAATCTCTTTAGAGGTTCAGCGCGCAGCCGATCCATTCTTTTCCGCCAGTTCCGAGCTGATCACGAAATCGACCACCTTGTTATCGGGCAATCCCACGACCGGGATACCGTTGATGAAAAAAGTCGGCGTCGAATTCACTTTGACCGTAGCGCCGTCCATCTGGTCCTGCTTGATCCGATCCGTCGTCTGCGGGCTGTCCATGCACGCCTTCAATGAAGGCTGGTCGAGGCGCTGACTGCGCGCGAGCTTGTCGATGTGCTCCTGCACATTCTGCGGCGTAATCGCTCCCTGGTTGGTGTAGAAGTAGCGCGCGAACTGCCAGAACGCGTCGGGATTCTGCAGGCGCGCGCATTCCGCGGCCTCGGCGGCTTTGATCGCCCACGGATGCACATTCAGCGGGTAGTTCTTGAAGATGACCTTCATCTTTCCCTTGTAGGTCGTATTGGCCATCGTCTCGAGCACGCTGAACGCATGCGCGCAGAAGGGACACTCGAAGTCGGCGAACTCCACGACCGTAACCGGCGCGCCCGCGGCGCCCAGCGTCGGGCGATCTTCGAGATGAATCTGGCTGAGATCCATGCGTCCCCACGGCTCGCCGCCCAGGTCGAGATACTGGCCGATTATTCCATGCGTGCCGTTCTGGTCGTAAAAGAGCACCGTGCTGATGCTCTGACCCTGCTCGTTGCTGACCGTGAGCGGCCGCGCAAGCATTCCCTTAATCGGCGTCTCGCTCGCGGGCCCGAGCTTAATCAAGGCGGGGTTACCAATCTTGAAGTGCCGCTGCAGATACCCGATCAGGGCGGTGTCGGTCGTTGGAGCAGGAGGCTTCGCGGCGCTGGGCGACGGACCCGCAGACGACGCGATACCGGCGGTTCCGAAAATCCCCAGCGTCAAGGCGAGCAGGGCGGATGCGAGAAGACTGCGGCTTCGATTGAACGGATTGAGGTTGCGCATAAGTGTTTGATGCATGATACGGATCGCAAAACGCGTCTGCCAGCGGTGAAAGGAGGATTTAAGCATTCGGACGGGGCGGGCGTTCTTGGCTTTCTACGCCTGTTTCTCGTGCGTATTATGAGTTCGCATAAGAAGTATTATGTCAACTAGCATGGCGGCATCCACGGTGCGCGCGTCGGTCTATTGGCTCTTGATTGTTATTTCGATCTGTTGGAGGCCGCGGCGGTTAATTCTGTAGTCGACCGCGACGCCGCGTTTTCTGGTGCTACTAGTCATGACAAATCTAGCGGCGGAATCTGCAAGAGTGTGCGCAACGTTAGGCTGAGAGATCGGGACGCCAAGCGCCTTTGTGATGGCGCTGATTTGGCCGGTAGTCAGACCAAACGCGTTGTGAAGCTCCTGATGCACGATGTACAGTGGAAGCAAGCATCGATTCACTACATTCGATTTGTCCAGGATCTGCTTTTCGATACGTTCGGCGGCGTCGCACGATCTGATCAGGTTGACAATTTCCGCAACAGTGTCGGGCGACACCGCCCTATCGTGGTCTTCTCTTTTCCCCGGAGCTTCGGTGTTAGGGGTTTTGGCTGAGGCTCTCCCTTCGTCGTGAAGCTCCAATAGTCTGTTAACCTCGGTGAGGGTTCCTTCGATTGTTACAGTCGTGCCGGATTTCAGGGTCAGAGTTGCTTTGGGCATAGCCTCGACTCACTTCTAGATTTCGAGCGAAATGTTCTCCTCAACGAATCTGACTCCGAGAGGACTGAGGTAAATCTGCTTGGTGTTTCGGTCATACTCGATCAGTCTGGCATCATGTAGTGGTATAAGGACGTCCCGTCTGAACACCGTGGAATTCGAGTGTTCGACGGATTCGAGAAGTTCACCCTCGGCAAGCGGACCATTGCTCACGAACGATAATACGAGTGACTTTTCCTTCATCGTGAGGCTTGGATTCAGGACACGAACTTTCCCGGCGACTCTCCAGACGAGAGGGACCGTCTTGTCAATTAGATTCTCGACAACATTTGTTGCTTCGGCCGTCTCCACGTCATGGAAGATCCGAATTAATTCGGCCATGAGCCACTTTGCCATGTTGAGAACGAGCACCGCGTCCATGTGATTTGGATCAACATCGCCGCCGACGTGTCCGACGCCACGGTTGCTGCGTACTTCATACAGCGCGACCAGCAATCTCGGAATTTGAATGCATAGAGAGCGACCAAACTTCTTATTCTCTGATTCCAGCGCTCTGCATGAATCGACCATATTCCTCGGCTTTCCCGGTTTCGCCGGGAAGTTACCGTCGACAACACCTCGAATTATCGTGAAGACGATTTCGCAAAGTTTGCCGCCATTCAGCTCAGCCGGCTCCCAGCGGCCTTCTCGAAAGTTCCTAACGATCTGATTGAAAGAGGCAAGCAATGGTTCGCGGAGACCTTGCGGAATGCTCTCAAGATAACCCGTCGTCTCGTGGCCGTCGTTCATCTCGTTAATCATAAGAGGTAGTGGTGATTTAACATCCTATCGATTATCACATAGAAGGTCAATCAATTAAACATGGTTCTCTGGCGTCCAATCTTTGTTCGCCAGCGAGGTCACGGAAAGCGCACTCGGTGCCACGGACCCCGGCTGCAGATGCCGCGCATCCAGTCTCGGCGGCGCCGATTCTGGGGGTGCACTTACCCGTTGGCTCTCGGCAGGTCGATTTCCACGAGGGTTTCCCCTTGTGAGCTCAGTCTCCATGAACCCCGCGTAGAACCCACCTCCACGTACCCGTAACGCCGACGACAATCTGCCAAAGCCTGCCCCATAGCTCGTGGCGGCCGAATTGCGGCCTGGATCATCGCGACCCGGATTTCGTCTGCCGACAACTCATGCTTGCCTTCGTGGCGTCTCTTATACGCGAGCAAGACGGCTATCGATTCGTAGGCGTTTCCGGGACGCTTCACAGCGAGAAAAGTCCGCAGCGTCGCTCGCTCGGCAATTACCTCGGGTGTACCAAGACCCTGGGTGCCCTTCTCTGTTGCTTCCTGTGCTTGCATTCCGACCCAGGCGCGCATCTCGTCCAGTCGTTCCAGCACGATATTCTGCGGCCCTTCGAGTTCGACACGCCGCGTCGCACTCGCCATCACCACACGCAAAGTCTCCATCACCTCGCCCGCCTCCTCTTGGGTATGTGTCTTGTCCGCTTGCTAGTGTAACCCAAACAACGATGGCAATAAAGGCGTAAAGATACGATTCCATACTTGCCAGCGAGGTCACGGAAAGCGCACTCGGCGCCACGGACCCCGGCTGCAGATGCCGCGCATCCAGTCTCGGCGGCGCCGATTCTGGGGGTGCAGTGAGCGGGACTATTTCGGGAGGTCGGAGATGTTCAATTGAGGAGCGGTTGCTGCAACTCCGGAATGTTCTCCGGCGTTACGAAGGACCGACAGGCAGAGCAACACTTCGTGGTCGACGATGACGCGGGCCGTTGCTATTTCTCGCCGATGGCGGTACCCCCGTCCGCTCCCCCGCTCCCGCTTTTGGTTTGGTCGTGGCCGAGGGCGCGGAGCGCGCGGCGCGCGACGAAATTGCGAGGTTCGAGTTTGAGCACCTGCTCGTAGTACGCGATCGCACTCGCCTTGCGATCCAGCCGCGCCGCTGCTTTGCCCATCGCGAGCAGGATCTCGGCGCCGCCGGCCCCGAACTCGCGCGCACGCTTGAATATCGCGAGCGCCTCAGCAAATTTCTCTTGCTCGGCGAGAGCAAGTCCCATTCCAAGCAGTGCCGCAGCATTCATCGGGTCGAGCTCGAGCGCATCGCGATACATTGATAGCGCGGCACGCCGTCCGCCTTTGTCGTACAGATCTCGCGCCGCCGCCGCCATGCGAGCGCCCTCCTCGCGCCAGCTTCGCGCTTCGATCTCGACGGTGATTTCCTCGTGCGAGACCTCGGCCTTGATCACTTTGAGCTTGATACCGAGATATTTTTCGAGCCGTTCCATCACGGCGTCACCGTGGGTTTCCGGTGACTCGAGAAATGCCAGCCCGATTGGATCGCCGACATGATCTTCGCGGCGGATCACGAGCGATCGCCGCTGTCGAATCGTGTTGGGCGCGCGCTCAGACACGTTCGTTGGGGTCGAACAACTTGCGATATTCGTCGAGCGCGAAACGGTCGGTCATGCCCGCGATATAGTCGGCCACTGCGCGCGAGACCGGCTCGCCGTCGCGTTCGGCCCGCGTGAGCACGTGCCCCGGCATCTGGCGCGGCTCCGACATGTAGGTCTCGAACAATTGCGCGAGCACCCTGCCCGCCTTTTCCGTCATCCGGCTGACCCGGTAATGCCGATACAGTTTGTCGCGCATCACCTGCTTGATTTCCTCGACCTGCGCGCCCATCGCAGTGCCGAACGACGCGAGCGCCCTACCCGCCTGCCGCACCTCGCCGATGCTCGCGATCTTCGCGCGCTCGATCTCGCTTGCCATGTTCGTCATCAGATCGGTGGACATCGCGTCGATCATTCTGATCACGGTCTGATAGCGCTGCACGCGCTGGTCCGCTTCCGGAGAGGCCGCACGCGCCGCGACCGCGGCTTCGCGAAACATCGACGACGCGTTCAATTCCTCGAAGCTGAGCATCCCGGCTTTGACGCCATCGTCAACGTCGTGCGCGAGATACGCGATCTCGTCGGCCAGATCGACGATCTGAGCCTCGAGACAAGGATACGTCGCGGGATCGAACTCGCGCGCCGCGGGACGTTCGTGAAAATTGGAGTGCTTGACGATTCCCTCGCGCACCTCGAAGCTCAAATTCAAGCCGCGAAAATTCGGGTAGCGAATTTCGATCCAGTCCACGGTGCGGAGGCTCTGCGCGTTGTGATCGAAGCCGCCGTAGGGCTTCATCAGTTCGTTCAGCACCTTCTCGCCGGCGTGGCCGAACGGCGTATGCCCGAGATCGTGCGCGAGCGCCACCGCCTCGGCCAATTCCTCGTTCAGCCCGAGCGCGCGCGCAAGGGTGCGGGTGATTTGCGCGGCTTCGAGGGTGTGAGTCAGCCGGGTCCGATAATAATCGCCCTCGTGATTTACGAAGACCTGCGTTTTGTATTCGAGCCTGCGAAAGGCGGCCGAGTGAATGATGCGGTCGCGATCGCGCTGAAAGATCGTGCGGATGGCATGCTCGGGTTCGGGATAGCGCCGCCCCTTGCTAGCCCGCGATGGCATAGCATACGGCGCCAGCGTGCGCGCTTCGATTTCCTCCAGCTCCTGCCTCGTCCGCAGCATCGTCGCGGCCCATTCGGGTCAGCCTGCGTTCGATGCTACCACGCGGCGGCGCACTCCCGAAGCGCCGCGCGCGACATCGGTCAACAGCGGCGCTCTTCTGCCCGCGCGTTCCAGTTTCTATAATGCGACCGTGGTTGGTGAGGAGGCGGGAGAATTTCGGGTGCGCCCGGCGCTATGCCGCGCGCTGTTGGCGGTCGCATTGAGCATCGCGATCGCCGCGTGCTCGAGTTCCGAAAAATCGCGCGCGCCGATTGCAACGCAATCCACGCAATCGTCCACCGGGACGCAATCCACCATCCAGGAGATGGGCGTCGCCTCCTGGTATGGTCCCGGGTTTCATGGACGTCCGACTTCAAGCGGCGAAATATACGATCAGGAAGATTTGACGGCGGCCTCGACGATCTTTCCGCTGGGATGTCACGTGATGGTCACGAACCTCGACAATCATCGCTCGGTCGAGGTGACGATCAACGATCGCGGGCCGTTCGTTAAGGGCCGCAAGATCGATCTGTCGCGCAAAGCTGCGCGGACGATCGGGATGCTCGACAACGGCACCGCGCCGGTCCGAATCGATCTGATCAGTGCGCCAGCTGGGTCGCGTCCGGTCGGCTCGGCGCCGCGCTACCTGGTCCAGATTGGTTCGTTCTCGCGCGAAGACAACGCCGATCGCCTGCGCGACAAAATGGAGGCCTACTACCGCGACGTCCGCGTCGATCGACTTGATGCAGCGACGCGCCGCTATTACCGTGTTCGCATGGGTGCGTTTTCGACGCGGGCAGAAGCAACATCTCGCGCTTCGGAAACGGCGCGGTTCGGATTTCCAATCATCATAGTGACCGAATGACGCAGCTGGCCGCTCGCATCGCTAGCGCGCGACTGCTCTGGCGGCCAAGCATTGGTGCCTTGGGTGCGATCTTGGGTGCTTTCCTGGGCGCGCTCCTGCTGGCGGGATGCGCATACACGCTCGTTCGCGGCGACCACGTCGATTCAAAGCAAGCCGAGAAAATCGAGACCGGGATACAAGAGCTTCGCGAGCTTCATTTCAATCAGCCGGTGCCGCTCGTTATCAAAACCCGTGACGAGGCTGAAGCGATGATCGAGGCGGTCATGATGCGCGACTACACCGACAGTGACCTTCAAGTTTCCGGTACCGTCGGCGCGCTGGTCGGACTCTATCCGTCGCAGATGGACCTTAAAGCTGAAACGCTGAAGCTGCTGAGAAGCCAGGTGGCGGGCTTCTACGATCCGCATAGCAAGGACATGGTGCTGGTGAAGGGCGGCGCCGAGCTTGGCTTTTGGAACAGCACTGCTCAGTTCATGATCCAGCGTGACGTCGTTGGCGAGATCCTGCTTGCGCATGAGCTCACGCACGCGTTGCAGGACCAGAATTTCGGACTTGAGAAGCGCCTCGACGAGGTCAAGAACGATGACGATCGCGCGCTCGCGCTGAAGGCCGTCGTCGAGGGTGATGCGACACTCTCGGGATTCGCTTACGCGACGGGCCGCATGAGCAACGATACGTCGCAGGCCCTGATCGGCGGACTGAAGAACCTGCCCCAGGCGCTCGCGGCCGACGCTCCAGGGACGCCGGAAGGCCTCAGTGTTCCTCTGCTCTTTGAATATTCGGATGGAGTCACCTTCGTCGCTGAGGCATATCGGCGCGGCGGCTGGGCCGCGGTCGACGCGATTTATCGTCGCGCGCCGCAATCGACGCACCAGATTTTGCATCCTGGCCTCTACTTCGAAGACCCCGCACCTGCGCCGCGAATCACCGTGGCTGGCTACGAGAAAATAATGGGCGGCTGGAAACAAGTGGACGACGACACGTACGGGGAACTGTTATTGCGCGTGATTCTGGAACGCAATCTAGGCAAGCAGTCCAACGAAATCGCAATCGCGTCGCGATGGACCGCCGACCGCATGATCGTGCTGCAGCAGAGCCGCGGTCTGAACGTGATCTGGATGCTCGCGTTCTCCGACAATCAGGCTGCGAGCCATTTCGCCGCAGTTTACGCCACCCTGCTCGATCGCCTGCTCGGCGGCGTGAGCGCGCATCGCATCGACTATCGCTCGAACGTTGTGCTCGTCATCATCGGCGAGGGTGCGAATTATTTCGACCGCCTTGCGCCTGCAATCTGGAGCGCGAGCACGATCGAAGCGAACGGTGCCGTAGCCCACATCGCAGCTCGACCGGCTCCCGACGAGCAATGACGTTGGCGTCGGGAACTGAGTCCGCGGGCTACCCGACGTCGCCCAGGCTGAAGCCCAGCGAGAGCATTTTCTTAAGCGCGTCGCGCGCGCCCTCAGATCCGGAACTGGCGAGATCCGGATCGCGTTTGAGCCAGTCCTCCGCCATCTTGCGGGCGCGCTCGATCGTGCGGAGATCGCGCACCAGGTGGATGAAGCGCAGCGGCAGCGCACCAGTCTGCCGCGCTCCAAGCAGATCGCCGGGCCCGCGAAGCTGCAAGTCCGCTTCCGCCACGTCTTTGCCCGTCCTGCATTGCCGCATGACTTCGAGCCGTTCAATCGAAGCCGGATCGCTATCGCGCGACGCGATCAGGCAGCATCGCGAGGGCTTGTCGCCGCGCCCTACCCTGCCGCGCAACTGATGCAACTGCGCGAGTCCGTAACGTTCGGCCGCGTCGATCACGATTACCGTCGCCTCCGGCACGTCGATTCCGACCTCCACGACGGTCGTGCAAACGAGGATGTCGAGCGCGCCGTCGCGAAATTCGCGCATCACGCGATCTTTCTCGGCGCTCGCCATCCTGCCATGCATCGTGCCGATCCTCGCACCACGCAACGCGCTCTTGCCGATTCTGGCCGCGGTCGCCGAGACCGATTTCGCCTCATCATCCTCACCTTCGATAAACGGTACGACGTAATATGCGCGTCCGCCGGCATCGAGCTCGATACGCAGCAGCTCGTGAACCTGCGATAGATCCTCCTCTGCGTAGATATCCGTTGAGATTGGCGTGCGGCCCGGCGGCATCTCGTCGAGAAACGAAACGTCGAGATTCGCAAACAAGCTCATCGCGAGGCTGCGAGGAATCGGCGTCGCGGTCATCATCAGAAGATTCGTGCGCGCACCGAGCGCCTTCATTTTCGCGCGATCGAAAACGCCGAAACGATGCTGTTCGTCGATCACGCCAAGCGCCAGCTCGCGAATTCGCACTCGCTCCTGGATCAGCGCGTGTGTTCCAAACACGACACCGACTTCACCATTCGCGAGCCCGCGCAGCACGGATTTGCGATCGGTCCCGGTGACGCGACCGGTGAGCAAGGCGCTGTGGCCGCCGAATTTTCCGCACCAGCGCTGGAACCCTCGATAGTGCTGCTCGGCGAGCAACTCGGTCGGCGCCATCATGGCCGCCTGGTAGCCGCACTCGACCGCGCGCAGCATCGCCCAGAACGCGACCAGAGTTTTCCCGCTGCCAACATCACCCATCAGCAGGCGATTCATCTGACCTTGGCGCGCGAGGTCGTCGCCAATTTCCTTGATCGCGCCAGTCTGAGCGCCCGTCAATTCAAATGGAATCTCGTTGATCAGGCGCCGGCTCAGGGCCTCGCGATTCTCCAGCGCGATGCCAGCGCGTCGCGCGCTTCGCGACCGCTCGATCAAAAGCGCCAGTTCAAACGCGAACAGCTCGTCGAACGCGAGCGCAAGGTGGCCCGGCGATTCCCCAGCTTGCAGTGCACGAAAATCGGCGTCAGGCGGCGGATCGTGCAGATACGCCAGCGCCTCCTGTATCGACGGAAGCTCGCCGCGCACTTCGTCCGGAATCGCGCCGCTAACAGAGATTTGTGCAAGGGTTCGCGCGACGAGATTTGCAAACAATCGCTGACCCACGAGCGTCGGCACCCGATACACGGGACGAAGTCCCTTCGGCTCGCCTTCCGACAGCGGATGAAGTTCCGGTTGCGCAATCTCGAGACCGCCGTCGACTGCGGCGCTAACTCGACCGCGGATTAACACGCGTTGCTCGCCCGGAAGGTAGCCGCGCATGTACGCCGGCAGATTGAACCACACGAGGCGAATCTGTCGGCCGCCCGCGTTTAGCCATCCGCTCGCGAGCCGGCGCCATCGCGACCCGCGCATCGGGCGCTCGGAAATTTTGCCAAGGTCGCCTTCGATAACCGCGGTAATCCCAGGGCAAAGATCGTCGGGCGACGATCGTTCGCGCCAATCCTGGTAGCGCGACGGAAGATGAAAGATCAGATCGGCGGCAGTTTCGATTCCGCGGCTGGCGAGCGCGGCCGCTCGCTTCGGTCCGATTCCAGGCATCGCGGCGACCGGGCTCGTGATTTGCAGCATCGTCGAAGCCGGTGCGCGGCCGCGATTGTTCATTGTGCCCCAGTCGCGTCGCGCACCTACGCGCGATGATAGTCCTGCAGCGCACGCACCTCGAACGGCTGCGTCTTAAGCGCGCGAATGCCTTCGACCGCGGCCTTCGCACCGGCCATCGTCGTGAAATATGGCAGCCGCAGTTCGAGCGCGGTGCGCCGAATCGAAAATGAATCCTGGGTGCCGCTCGCGTCCGGAGTGTTGATGACCATCGCGATGCGTCCTTGCTTCATCGCGTCCACGATGTGCGGGCTGCCTTGCAGCACCTTGTTCACGTTCTCGCATCGCAAGCCGAGACTCCGAATATGGCGTGACGTCCCGTCGGTTGCGATCAGGTCGAAGCCCATCTGCACGAGGCCGTGAGCGATCGGCTCGAGATATTGCTTGTCGTCGTCGCGCACGCTGATGAAGACCAACCCGCTGTCCGGCAGGTTGGACGACGCGGCCAGCGAGGCCTTCGCAAATGCCATCGCGAACGTCGCATCGATTCCCATCACTTCTCCCGTCGATTTCATCTCCGGCCCGAGGATCGTATCGACGCCGGGAAATCTGCCGAACGGAAAAACCGATTCCTTGACCGCGACGTGCGAGGGGACTCGCTCCGTTGTGAATCCGATCTCGCTCAGTTTCTTCCCCGCCATCACCAACGCGGCGTACTTCGCGAGCGGCACGCCGATCGCCTTGCTGACGAACGGTATGGTGCGCGACGCGCGCGGGTTAACTTCCAGGATGAACACTTCGCCGCCGAAAATCGCGTACTGAATATTCATGAGGCCCACCACGCCGAGTTCGCACGCGAGCATTCTCGTCTGTCTGATCAACTCTTGCTGCAGTTCCGCGCTGAGCGTGGTCGGCGGCAGCGCGCACGCACTATCGCCGGAGTGAACCCCGGCATGCTCGACATGTTCCATGATTCCGCCGATCACGACGATTTCGCCATCGGAGATCGCATCGACATCCACTTCAGTCGCACCTTGCAGGTAGCGATCGATCAGCAGTGGATGGCGCTCGGAGGTTTGCAGAGCCAACGTGACGTATCGGCGCAATTCCTCCTCATTGGGAATCACTTCCATCGCGCGACCGCCGAGCACGTAGGATGGCCTTATCAAGACCGGATAGCCGACCTTCGCCGCACCCGTGATTGCATCGTCGAGACCACGCGCCAGTATCCCGTGCGGTTGCTTTAGTCCGAGGCGCGAAACCATTTCATTGAATCGCTCGCGATCTTCGGCGCGATCGATTGCATCGGGCGTAGTGCCCAGGATTGGCACGCCAGCGCGGGCCAGTGGCAGCGCCAACTTGAGCGGCGTCTGACCGCCGAATTGCACGATCACGCCGAACGGCTTCTCGCGCTCAGCAATCGCAATTACGTCCTCAAACGTCAGCGGCTCGAAGTAGAGACGATCCGAAATGTCGTAATCGGTCGATACAGTCTCAGGATTACAATTCACTATGATCGTCTCGAAGCCGCCCTCTTTGAGCGCGAGACTCGCATGAACGCAGCAATAGTCGAATTCGATCCCCTGCCCGATTCGATTCGGCCCGCCGCCGAGGATCATCACCTTTTTGCGCGCGGTGGGCGGCGCTTCATCCTCGCCTTCGTACGTCGAATACAAATAAGGTGTGAACGCCTCGAACTCCGCACCGCAGGTATCGACCGATTTGTAAACCGGCAGAACGCCAGCCGCGCGGCGCTGCGACGCGATCGAT
Source organism: Deltaproteobacteria bacterium (assembly GCA_003135855.1). Taxonomy (GTDB): domain Bacteria; phylum Desulfobacterota; class Binatia; order Binatales; family Binataceae; genus Binatus. The sequence continues at coordinate 31,618 of PNBD01000153.1, read as the reverse complement.
GATTCTTCGGTGGCGCGCAACTCCGCGATTCGACGATCGGAATATCCCATCGGCTTGAATTCGCGGAAAAATGCCTCGCCCATCGGCTCCTTCGCTACGCGCTGCTCGACGCCCACGATATCCGCGACCGCATCGATGAACCATCCGTCAATCTTGCTTAGGTCAAACGCTTCCTCGCGGCTCATTCCCAGGCGGAGTGCATCGGCCAGATGATACAAGCGATAGCTGCTCGGCATCGCGATCAGCTTGCGAAGTTCCGCAAACGACTGCGCGCGCGACTGCTCTGGGAGCCGACTCTCGAAGCCTGACGAACCTATTTCCAACGATCGCAGCGCCTTCTGCAACGATTCCTTGAACGTACGCCCAATTGCCATCGCCTCGCCGACCGATTTCATCTGCGGGCCCAGTTCGTCGATCGCGCCGCGAAACTTTTCGAAGGTGAAGCGCGGTATCTTGGTCACGACATAATCGATCGTCGGTTCAAAACACGCCGGCGTCATCCGCGTGATGTCGTTCGGAATCTCATCCAGTCGATAGCCGACCGCGAGCCGCGCCGCGATTTTTGCGATTGGAAAGCCGGTCGCTTTCGAAGCGAGCGCCGAGCTTCGCGACACGCGCGGATTCATCTCGATCACGACCATCCGCCCGGTCGTGGGCTCAATCGCGAACTGGATATTGGAACCGCCTGTGTCGACGCCAATCTCGCGGATAATCCTGAGCGCCGCGTCGCGCATCAGCTGATATTCTTTGTCGGTGAGCGTCTGCGCCGGCGCGACCGTGATCGAGTCGCCCGTATGCACGCCCATCGGATCGAGATTCTCGATCGAGCAAACGATCACGACGTTGTCGGCAAAGTCGCGCATCACCTCGAGTTCGAATTCCTTCCAGCCTTCGACCGATTGCTCGATCAGAACCTCATGGCTCGGCGACTGTTCGAGTCCATAGGCAACTTTCGCGCGATAGTCATCAAGCTCGCGCGCGATCGATCCGCCGGTTCCGCCTAGCGTACGCGAGGGTCGAATGATCAGCGGCAACCCGAGTCCAGCGAGAACGCGCTCCGCATCAGCCGCCGAATGTGCAATCGCGGAGCGCGGAACCTCGAGTCCGATTTTGAGCATCGCCTGCTTGAACAGATCGCGGTCCTCGGCTTTTTTGATCGCCGGCAGCCGGGCGCCGATCAGTTCGCAATTGAATCGATCGAGTACGCCCGCTTCCGCCAACTCGATCGCGAGATTGAGTGCGGTCTGTCCTCCAACCGTCGGCAGCAGCGCATCGGGGCGTTCGCGCTCGATAATTTTCGTAAGCGTCGCGAGCGTCATGGGCTCGATGTAAGTTCGATCCGCCAGTTCCGGGTCGGTCATGATGGTCGCCGGATTCGAATTTACGAGAATCAGCCGCAGTCCTTCCTCGCGCAGCGCTTTCACCGCTTGCGTGCCCGAATAGTCGAATTCGCACGCCTGACCGATCACGATTGGACCGGAACCGATGAGCAAAACTGACTTGAGATCTTTACGAAGCGGCAACTTTGGTTACTCGACGAAACGAAGTTAGGAACAATTGCGAAATGTGGGTCATCGCAACTCAGCGCCCTCATCCGCGACGATTCGATCGAGCGCGTCGGCGCCGAAGCGCGGAAATGCTTCGATCAATCTCTTGAAGCGCATGAACAGGTAGCTCGAATCGTGCGGACCGGGCGACGCTTCCGGATGGTATTGCACCGAGAAGAACGGCACTCCCGTTCCGCGGAGTCCCTCGCCGGTTTTGTCATTGAGATTCAGATGCGACAGTTCGGCGCGGCCCTTAAGCGATTCTGAATCAACCGCGAAGCCGTGATTTTGCGCCGTGATTTCGACACGGCGCGTGCGCAAATCCATCACCGGGTGATTTGCTCCGTGATGCCCGAAGTCGAGTTTGTAGGTCTTGCCGCCGAGCGCGAGTCCCAGAATCTGATGACCGAGGCAAATTCCAAAGATCGGCTTCTTACCCAACACGCCTGCGACAGCCCGGTGAGCGTACGGCAGCGCGGCTGGATCTGCCGGACCGTTCGAGAGAAATATTCCGTCGGGATTGTAGGCGAGAATCTGCGCCGCGGTGGAGGCCGCCGGCAGCACCTTCACGCGAAAGCCGGTCGATATAAGCCGCCGCAAAATATTCAGCTTGATTCCGTAATCCAGCGCGACCACCAACGGCGCATCGCGCAGCGTTTCCTTTTTCGCGCGGCGGAATCCGCTCGCAAGTTCCCAATCGCCGACGTCCCAATCGTATGGCTCTTGGCAGGTGACTTCTTTCACGAGATCGCGTCCGACGAGTCCGGGTGAAGCCTTTGCTTTTCTGACGAGCGCGGCTGAATCCGAGTCGATGCTCGAGATCACGGCCTCCTGCGCGCCATGCGTGCGCAGATGCCGCACCAGCGCTCGCGTATCGATTCCCTCGATTCCAACCACCCCGGCCTCTTCGAGGTACTTGCCAAGCGTCATCTGCGATCGCCAATTCGACGGGCGCTCCAGGTACTCCTTCACGATGAATCCGTCGACGAACACGCGTCGCGACTCGGCGTCCTCGGCGTTGATTCCGACGTTGCCGATTTCCGGATACGTCATGCAGACCAGTTGGCCCTTGTATGACGGGTCGGTGAGCACTTCCTGATAGCCCGTCATCGCGGTATTGAAAACGACTTCGCCGACGGTTTCGCCGATCGCGCCGAACGCCCGGCCGCGGAAAAATCTGCCGTCGGCGAGCGCCAGCATTGCTTCGCGCTTCGTACTCATCGCGCCGCTATCCTTTCCTCCCGTCGTACACGATTTGACCGCCGACTAGCGTCAAAATCGCTTTGCCTTTGAGCCGCCTTCCCGCAAATGGAGTGTTGCGGCTCTTCGATAGAAACTTTTGCGGCTCGACGATCCAGTCCAGGTTGGGATCGATCACTGTGACGTCCGCGGCCGCTCCTATGGCCAACATGCCGGCTTCGAGCCTCAGCAGCGCCGCAGGATTGAGCGACATCAGCTCAACGAATCGCGCCGGCTGGATCAACGATCGATGCACCAGTTCGAGTGCGATTCCCACCGACGTCTCAAGCCCGACGATTCCGTTCGCGGCATGCGCGAACGTATCCGCGAGCTCGTGATCGAGGCGCGGCGGTTCATGGCCCGGACCGAAGTATCCGGCGAGCGATTCCATTTGCTTCGATTTCGGGTCATGCGGCGCGTGATCGGAGGCAATCATATCGGCGGTGCTATCGCGAATCGCCTCATTGACGGCTTCGACGTCGTCACGATTTCGAAGCGGCGGATTCATTTTCGCATTCGGACCCCACGTCAGCGCGGCGGATTCATCGAGCGCGAAATGATGAGGCGCGACCTCGCACGTCACGCGCGCGCCATGACGCCGAGCCGCTCGAATCAAGTCGAATGTCTCCGCCGTGGAGGCATGCGCGATATGAACCGCGGCGCCCGATCCGATCGCGAGCGCCAAGTCGCGGCGCACCCGTTCCGATTCGGCTGATGCCGGCATGCCGCTCACTCCCAGCCGCTTCGAAACCTCCCCGGCATTCAGTGCTGCATCGCGCGAGAGTGCGCGATCTTCCTCATGCAGCGAGGTCGCAAATCCAAGCCGCGAAATTTCCTCGAGCGCGCGCGACAGTATCACCGGATCGTCAATCGGGATGCCGTCATCGGAAAACATCCGCGCGCCGGCTTCGATCATCGCCGCAAAATCGACTGGCTCGATGCCGCGAAGACCGCGCGTCACTGCGGAAACCGGCACCAGTCGCGTCGCACGCGTCTCCTTCGCGCGTTCGATCATGTAGCTTGTGATTTCGCGAGTGTCATTCACGGGCGAGGTGTTCGCCATCGCCGCGACCGCCGTGAATCCGCCAGCCGCGGCGGCGCGCAGCCCACTAGGTATTGTTTCTTTCTCTGGAAAGCCGGGGTCCCGCAGATGCACATGCGGATCGATCAATCCGGGCACCACCCAGCATCCTGCGACATCGATCACGACTGCGCCTTCCGGCGTCTTCCTGAAAGTCTCGACGGCTTCGATCTCACCGTCGCGAATCAGCACGTCGAACACGTCGTCGATGCCGCACGCCGGATCGATCACTCGGCCAGCTTTGAGCAGTATCGGCTTCAACTGGCCGGCTCCGTTTCCTTCAGCGGTTCGACGATCGAATAAATCATCACACGATCGTTCGCCTTGCTCTTCCCGTCGGCATCGGGCGCGGCGAGCCTGACCTGCACCCGCTCGCTCCGCGAGGTGGGAATATTCTTGCCGCAATAATTCGGCCGAATCGGCACCGCGCGATGCCCACGGTCGATCAACACCGCCAGCTTGACTGCCGCAGGACGCCCGCGCCGCCAGATCGTCGCCATCGCGCGCTGCACGGTCCATCCGCTGTTGATCACGTCATCGATCAGCACAACCGTACGACCCTCGACGTTGAATTCGTCCGAACCGTCGATCGGATTGAGCGCGTCCGCCGGACTGTAAACGTCGAGCGCGGCGCAGGGCGGGCGAATCTTCGTCTTGCTTTCGATCAGATCGCGCAGTCGAAGCGCCAGTATCGCACCGCGGCTGATGACGCCAACCATCGAGACGCTGGTCAGATCCGGCAAATCGGCGATCATCTGATCGGCCAGCAAATCGACCGCGCGTGCAACTTCATCAGCCTTCATGATGTCGCGTTGCGGCCCGCGTTTGTACGGCTCGTAGCCGCTCTCTTCAGCCTGCTTGACGCTTTCGAAAACTGCCAGGGAGCCCTCTTCGATCCACTGACGGACGTAACCCTGCAGCGTGTCGTCATAACGATAGTATCGGCGCGAGCGGACGTGCCCGACGAATTCAATCTTCAATTCCCGCTCGCAGAAATCGCACTTGAGCGCGAGGACCGAACTGTCCGCGCCGCGCGCTAGTGTGAATCGCGGCCGCAGGTACGCGCCTTCGAAACGCGAGATGCAATTGGCATTGGCGCATCGCGGCGGCAAGGTCTCGCCCTTGAAGCGAATCGGTACTGCGACGGCTCGCGCACCCCGCCCCGGCGGTTCGCTGTTTTCGATCAGCCATGCGATCAGCGCCATGCGTACCGGCACGCCGGCCGCCGCCTGTTCGAAGTACACAGCACGAGGGTCCGAATCGAGTTCGTAAGCAAGCTCATTGGTCCGCGGCAGCGGATGCATCACGACCGCCGCCTGCGTGCGGCTGGTCTTCAGCGCGCGCGCATCGAAGCGCACGTATTCGCTAGAATTGATTTCCTTCCCGGTCATCCGTTCCTTCTGCAAACGCGTGACGTAAAACGCATCAAGCGCAGCCGGTGGTTCGGCGCTGGGAATTTGCCGAATGTCTTCGTCGCCGGTGAAGAGCGCCATCTGATGCGGGGCGCTGGGAGTCAGGTAGAGCGCGTCAAGACCTCCCGCGAGGCCCTTCAGCTCGTCCATCGTCACGGTGGAAAAACTATAATTGCGCTCGGACGCGAGCCGCTCGAGTACGTAACGCGGCACGTCCATTCCCGCGGTCGGCACCGCGACGATGTTCGCGCCAAAGCGTGCGAGCGCGTAAATCAGCGAATGCACGGTGCGGCCAAATTTCAGATCGCCGCATAACGCGACTGTGAGTCCCTTCAAATGACCCTTCTTGCGGCGCAGGATGTACAAATCGCAAAGGGTCTGGGTCGGATGCTCGCGGCTGCCATCGCCGGCATTCAGCACCGGACACGATGCGTAGTCGGCGGCGACGCGCGCGGCACCATCATGGGGATGCCTCAGCACGATCAGGTCGGCGTACGAGCTCACGACCCGCACCGTATCGGCCAGGCTCTCGCCCTTCGCGGCCGAACTGGCTTGCATGTCGGCCGAGCTGATCACCGCGCCGCCGAGACGATGCATCGCGGATTCGAAGCTGAGCCGCGTGCGGGTCGACGGTTCATAGAAAAGCGTCGCCATGATCAATCCGGCGGCTGAAGTGATCTGCCCACCGCGGGCGAGCTCTTCGCTATACTCGTCCGCCAGCTCAAAGATACGCTCAATCTCGGAGGTCTGCAGGTCCTCGATCGAAACGACATCGATTTTCGCGAGTTGAGCCATCAGCGCTGTCGCCCGCCATTCTTTGCGAACGCCGCACTCATTTGCGTTCGCCGATCACGACCGAATCGGCGCCGTCGATTTCCGAAAGCCGCACGTACACGCGCTGTCCGTCCGGTGCCTGGATATTCTTCCCGACGAAGTCCGCCCGAATCGGCAACTCGCGCTCGCCGCGATCGACCAGCACCGCCAGTTGCACCGATTCAGCACGCCCCAGGTCGGAAATCGCGTCGAGCGCCGCGCGCACGGTGCGCCCGGTGTACAAGACATCATCGACCAGCACGACCCGTTTGCCGTCGAGCGAGAAAGGAATGTCACGGCCAATCAGCCGCGGATCGCCCGGCGAGCCCTTGCCGTCGTCGCGATATGAAGAGATATCGAGCGTCCCGACTGGCACTTGGCGCTTGCCATCGACGCGGAGTTCGGAGGCGATTCGTTCGGCGAGCTTCGCACCGCGGCGGACAATTCCGACCAGCACCAGGTTATCATCGTCGCCGCTGCGCTCCGCGATTTCCATCGCGATACGCTTGAGCGATCGCGCGAGTTGCGCGGCGTCGAGCACGACAGTGGGCGCAGCGCTCATCGCGATGCCCAAAAAAAATCCCGGCCGCAAAAACAGCCAGGGTCATAGCAATGCACGTTCATCATTTTCCCTTTCCGCCATCTCAGTAGCGGGTTAAAGGTCACTATCTATTTATGATCGCGGTCGCGCAGGGTCAAGCGCGACGGTTACGAAGCGCGTTTTTTCTCCACTTTCTTGAGTCTCTGATCCTGATCGCGGGTTTGGACAGTGATCCGATCGTCGAAGCGATCGAACTTGCGCACCAGATTGGCCAGCGATTTGTTGGTCTGCTTCAGTTCCGCCTGCAGTCGCTTGGCCGCAAGTTCCGCAGATTCCGCGATTTCGCGCTTGACGGCTTTCGCGGTTTCGGCGATCTCGCGGCCCAGTTCCTCGCGCGATACCACAGCCTGTTTGCTCGCGCGATCGCCGATCGATCCGGCCGCACGCACTGCTTCGTCGCGGAATGTGCCTGCGTTGGCGCTGAATTGGCCGCGCAGATCATTTGTCGCGCCGCTCAACTCCTCGCGAAATTCAACGCGCGCCTTGCCGAGCGCCTCTCCGACGCGAATCATCTCTGCGCCAAGGTCTTCGCGGGTCACGATGATGTTGCGTCGATTTTCAGCAATTTGCTCGGACAGAAATCGTATCTGCCCGCCGACTTCGGCGAACTGTCCGAAGATTTCGTCGCGCAACGCATCGAGCCGCCCGCCGAACCCCGACACTGCTTCGACGACCAACTCGAAACGGGCGCCCAATTCCTCGAGCATCGCGCCCAGCTTGTTCACCACCTCGTCAGCCACGCCGAATCCCCCGGACTTATCTTCAGTGAACGATCATGCCGAACCGGCTCCATCGAATCGGGATGATGCCGGAGCCGTCGCTGTCCCACGACCAATAGATCACCGTCGCGCGCCCTTCAACGTCGTTCTGATCGACGAACCCCCAGAACCGGCTGTCGTAACTGCGATCGCGATTGTCCCCCATCATGAACAGCTTGCCAGCCGGCACGATGATCGGGCCGAAATTATCGCGCGGCGATGCGGTTGACCGTTCTGATTGCGGGACCTCGAAGTGCGCGTGCGGATCGGGCATCTTCGCGCCGTTCAGCCACACCGCGCCATCCTTGACCTGGATCGTGTCGCCGGGGATGCCGACCACGCGCTTGATGAAATCCTTGGTTCGATCGGGCGGAAACACGAACACCACCACGTCGCCACGATGCACCGCTTCAAGATTAAACAGATAACGGCCGTACGGCAGGCCGGGAATCTGCAGGCCGAAGAGCGAATCGGGCATGCGCAGTCCGTAGATAACTTTATTGACCAGGATATGGTCGCCGATCAGGAGCGTCGGCTCCATCGAGCCCGACGGAATCTTGTAGGCCTGGATAAAAAACGTGCGGATGAAAATCGCGAGCAGCAGCGCGACGAACATCGCCTCGCCATACTCGCGCACAATCGATTTGGGCTGCTCGGTGGCCGTTACCTTGGCGGCGCTCTCCGACTGTGCCTTCGATATGTTCTGCGCTGGCTCGCCCACTTCGATGCCCTACTCCCCGACCTTGAGCAGGGCCAAGAAAGCTTCCTGCGGGATTTCGACGCGCCCTACCTGCTTCATCCGCTTCTTGCCTTCCTTCTGCTTCTCGAGAAGTTTGCGTTTTCGCGTGATGTCTCCGCCGTAGCACTTCGCGGTCACATTCTTGCGCAGCGCCTTGACCGATTCGCGCGCGATTATCTTGGCGCCGATCGAAGCCTGAATCGCCACATCGAACATCTGGCGCGGAATCAGTTCGCGCATCTTTTCGCACAGCACTCGACCACGTTCGTAAGACTTGTCGCGATGCACAATAATCGAGAGCGCGTCCACAATCTCGCCGTTGATGCGAATATCCAATTTAACCAGAGGGCCGGCCCTGAAGTCCAGAAACTCATAATCCAGCGACGCATATCCGCGGCTCACCGATTTGAGCCGATCGTAGAAATCGAAAACAATTTCGGCCAGCGGCAATTCGTAGTGCAGGATAACGCGCTTGTTGCCGAGAAATTTCAGATCGCGCTGCAGACCGCGGCGATCCTCGCAGAGCTTCATCACGGCGCCAAGGAACTCTTCCGGCATATGCACCGACGCGAGGATGAACGGCTCCTCGATCGCCTCGATTGCGTTTTCGTCCGGCAGCAGCGTCGGATTGTCGACGGTCTTGACGTCCCCCGAAATGCTCCGCACCTGGTACGCGACCGTCGGCGCAGTGACGATCAGATTGATCCCGAATTCGCGCTCGAGACGTTCCTGCGCAATTTCCATGTGCAGCAAGCCGAGAAACCCCGCGCGAAAACCAAAGCCCAACGCTTGCGACGTCTCGGGCTCGCAGATCAGGCTCGCGTCGTTCAGCCGCAGCTTCTCGATCGCGTCGCGCAGCGCGCCGTACTGGTTCGCCTCGGTCGGGTAAAGACCGGCGAAGACCATCGGTTTCAATTCCTTGAATCCGGGCAACGGCTGGGTCGCAGGCGCCTCGAAATCCGTGATCGTATCGCCGACGCGCATGTCGGCGACCGTCTTGATATTGGCGACGACGAAACCGACTTCACCCGGCCCGAGGGTATCGGCGGGAGTTTCATGCGGTGTGAAATGACCAAGGCGCATCACTTCGCCGGTCTTGCCAGTGCCCATCAGCAGCACTTTCATCCCGACCTTGAGTTCGCCGCCAAAAACGCGAATCAAACCGATCACACCCTCATACGGGTCGTACCAGCTGTCGAAGATGAGCGCTCGGACAGAGGGATCGGCGAGAATTTTCGGCGCAGGAATTCGCGCGACGATCGCTTCGAGGACCTCGTCGATGCCGACGCCTTCCTTGGCACTGGTCAGAATTGCATCCGACGCGTCGAGGCCGATTACTTCCTCGATTTGCTGCCGCGTGCCCTCTATATCGGCGCCCGGCAGATCGATCTTGTTGATCACCGGGATGATTTCGAGACCGTGATCGAGCGCGAGATAAACGTTGGCGAGCGTCTGCGCCTCGACCCCCTGGCTCGCATCGACAACCAACAGGGCGCCCTCGCAGGCCGCGAGGCTGCGCGAAACTTCGTAGGCGAAATCGACGTGGCCCGGCGTATCGATCAGATTGAGGACGTACTTTTTGCCGTCGCTCGCTGTGTAATCGAGGCGGACCGAGCGCGCCTTGATCGTAATTCCTCGCTCGCGTTCGAGGTCCATCGAATCGAGGAACTGATCCTTCGATTCGCGCATCGTGAGCGCGCCAGTGCGCTCGAGGATTCGATCGGCGAGCGTGGATTTGCCGTGATCGATATGCGCGATGATCGAAAAATTGCGAATCGATGCTGCTTCAGTCATTTCGAGGCGAGTGGATGCTCTGCTCCTGCGAACGGTTGGGGTTGAACGAGTAGACCTATGTCGATCGGGCGTATCAACTCGAATGCCCGCGATGGTCCTTGAAATATTTGAAGGTGTCCTCGAGCCCGTCTTTCAGCTGCTTCTCAGGACGCCATCCGATCGTCGCCTCGGCGCGCGCCGGCGATATCACCGAGCGGCGTTGCTCGCCTGGCCGCTCACCCGCGTGTTCGGCGGCGGTCGGAAAATCAGCGATCGCGGCGAGCGTCGAATAAAGATCGTTCACGTTGGTTTCGATGCCGGTGCCGATATTCAGCGCAACTCCCGACGCCTTCGAGTTGAGTGCTGCGATATTGGCTCGGGCCACGTCGCTGACGAAGATATAGTCGCGCGTCTGCTCGCCATCGCCGTAGATCGTGACCGACTTGCCGTCGAGGATTCGTCCGCAAAAAATCGCGACGACGCCTGCTTCGCCGTGCGGGTCCTGCCGCGGACCATAAACGTTCCCGTAGCGCAGCGCGATGTAGTCGATCCCGTACTGCACCTTGTAAAAAAACAGGTACGCCTCGGTCGCGAGCTTCGCGACGCCGTACGGGCTGACGGGCCGCAGCGGATGATCCTCGCCGCAGGGAAACTCGTCCTGCTCGCCGTAGATCGCGCCACCAGTCGACGAGAATATCACTCGCCGCAGTCCGTGCTGGCGCGCAACTTCGATCAGGTTCAGAAAGCCGACCACATTCACTTGCGCGTCGAATGCCGGATCCGCTACCGAGCGCCGTACGTCCATCTGCGCTGCGGAGTGGATGATTGCTTCGGGCCTGATCTTCTCGATCACAGATTTCACCGCGTGCGCATCGCGCAGATCGATCTGGAGGAGCGTAGCCTTGGCATTCACCTGATGCCGCTTGCCGCTCGACAGATCGTCCAGCACCGAAATCTCACCCGCACCGGCCTCGACGAGCGCATCGACGGTATGCGAACCGATAAAACCAGCACCGCCGGTCACCAGAATTCTCATTGCACTGCGCCCTGTTTAAACCGGATGACGCCCGACCGAGTAATATCGGATTTCGAGCGCCTTCATGAGATCTGGATCATACAGGTTTCGACCGTCGAATATCACCGGCTGCTTCAATTCGGTCTTGATCCGCTGAAAATTGGGATGCCGAAACTCGTTCCATTCGGTAAGGATCAGCAGGGCGTCGGCATCCTTGAGCGCTTCATAGTTGGTCTTGTGGTAGGTGACGCGATCACCGAAATACTTGCGCGCATTTTCGAGTGCCTCCGGATCATGCACCTGGCATTTCGCGCCCGCCTTTAACAATTCTTCGATCACGACCAGTGCGGGAGCCTCACGCATGTCATCGGTGCGCGGCTTGAACGCCAATCCCCAGATCGCAAACGTGCGCCCGGTCAAATCTGACCCGAAATGCTGCGCCACCTTCGCCGGCATCATCTTCTTCTGGCGGGCGTTAACGGCTTCGGCGGCACCGAGCAATGCAAAATCGAGATTTTTTTCCGACGCGGTATGAATCAGCGCTTGAACGTCCTTCGGGAAACATGAACCGCCGTAGCCGATACCCGGGAACAGGAACGATGACCCGATGCGTCGATCGGAGCCCAATCCGCGCCGCACCGCGTTGATGTCCGCGCCGACCGCGTCGCACAGATTCGCCATCTCATTGATGAACGAAATTCGCAGCGCAAGCATCGCATTCGACGCGTACTTCGTCAGTTCCGACGACTTAGGATCCATCACCAGGATTGGATTATCGGTGCGCACGAAGGGGTTGTGAATCTCCTTGAGAATTGCGGTGGCCTGGTCACTAAGACTACCGATCACGATGCGATCGGGCCGCATGAAGTCTTCGATCGCGGAACCTTCCTTCAGAAATTCAGGCACCGAGCACACATCGGTGCGATGCTTCGCGAGGCGATCGACAATCTCCCGGATTCGATCGTTGGTGCCGACTGGCACCGTGCTCTTCACCGCGATGATGTGGTAGCCGGTGACGGCCTTCGCGATGTCCTCAGCCGCTTTGAATATCGCAGTCAAATCGGCAGCGCCCGACGCGCTCATCGGCGTGCCGACCGCGATGTACGTCACCATCGATTGCGCGACTGCCCATGCCGTGTCGCTCGTGAAGTGAAGTCGGGACTCCTTCACATTGCGTCGCATCAGTTCTTCGAGCCCCGGCTCATAGAACGGCACTTTGCCCTCGGTCAACTGCGCGATGCGGCGCTCGTCAATATCAACACAGATTACTTCGTTGCCGCTTTCGGCATAGCAGGTTCCACTGACCAGTCCGACATACCCTGCCCCAATCACAGTGATGTTCATGAGCGCGCTAGAACTCCTCTTTGATTACGTAGATGGGCTTGCCCTGCGACTCGTGATAGGTCCGCGCCAGCATCTCGCCGAGCAGGCCAATGCTAACGAACTGTACGCCGACCACCACCAGCAATACCGCGAGCAGCAGCGCCGGTCGGTTACCCAAGGTACGCCCGAGCACGATCTTCTCAGCCACCAGAATCGCGGTCCAGATAGTACCAAGTCCGCCGAGCAGAAATCCTATCAGTCCGAAAAACTGAATGGGCGCGGTCGAGTAGCCCGATAGAAACTTGACTGTAATGAGATCCAGCAGCGTACGGACGATTCGTCCCAGACCGTATTTGGAAGCTCCAGCCCCGCGCGGGCGGAAACCGACCTCGACTTCCGCGATTCGCGCGCCCTGCTCCGCCGCGATCGCAGGGACAAAGCGATGCATCTCGCCGTACAGATCCAGGCTTTGCGCGAGTTCGCGCCGATAGGCCTTGAAGGTGCATCCGTAGTCGTGCAGCCGCACGCCGGTCATCTTCGAGATGAGCGAGTTCGCCGCGATCGACGGCAATCGGCGCGTCAATTTCTCCGTCTTCCATCGCTCCGTCCGCCACCCGCTCGCAAGATCGTTGCCTTGATCGAGCGCGGCCAGCAGGCGTGGAATATCAGCCGGATCATTTTGCAAATCGGCGTCCATCGCGACAATCACATCGCCTGATGCGTGCTTGAAGCCGCACGCCATCGCCGCCGTCTGTCCTGAGTTACGCGCCAGCCGAATGACGTGCAGGCAAGGATCGGACGCTTTGATTGTTCGCAGCACTTCGATCCCGCCGTCGCTGCTGCCATCGTCAACGAATAACAGCTCGTACGGACGCCCCAGCGCCTGCATCACGCGCGTCAACTCCGCGTGCAGAGGGGCGAGGTTATCCCGCTCGTTGAACAGCGGAATAACTACTGAGTAATCCATCTCGAATGATGGGAATCGATCAGATCGATGAACGCGCGATAGCGGTTATCGATCTCTTCCCAGGTCAGCTCGAACAAGCGATCCAGCGAGAACCGCTCCACCACGAACGACGCCATCACGCTGCCATACACCACCGCGGTCCTGAGCGATGACTCAGTCACACGGCCATGCCGCGCAAGAAATCCCATCATGCCGCCGGCGAACGTGTCGCCAGCGCCGGTCGGATCGACCACTTCCTCGAGCGGATAGGCCGGCACGGCGAACATTCCCTCCTTGCTGAACTGCAGCACACCGTATTCGCCGCGCTTGACCAGCAGTACTCGCGGACCCATCGCGAGGATCGCGCGTCCCGCCTTGACCAGGTTGTGTTCGCCTGAAAGGAGCCTCGCCTCTTCGTCGTTGAGCGTCAGAATATCGATGCGGGAGAGCAACTTGACGAGTTCGTCGTGGGTCTCGGTGATCCAATGATTCATCGTGTCGCCGGCGACCAGCTTGGGCGTACTCACCTGCGAAAGTACCCGCTCCTGCAATTCGGGAGCGATATTCGCGAGGAACAGATAATCGCAGCGGCGCTGATCAGGCAGCAGATTCGGCGCGAAACCCTCGAACACGTTCAGTTCGAGGCTGATCGTATCGCGTACATTCATGTCCTCGTGGTAGCGCCCGTGCCAATGGAAAGTCTTGCCTTCCCGCTGTTCGAGCGCGCGCAGATCGATTCCGCGATCCACCAAGCGCTGGCGATCCTCGGCCTTGAAGTCGGAGCCTACCACTGCAACCACGCTGACCGGCGTGAAGAAACGCGCGGCGACTGCGAAGAAGCTTGCCGAACCGCCCAATGCGTCAGTCACATTTCCACGCGTGGTTTCGACATCGTCATAGGCAACCGAGCCGACTACTACAATACTCATTCGATTAGCTACCTATTATCCCGATTACCTATAAATATTTTCCGACCAGCGGGCGCAGATCGTCGATCAGCCGCTGCGGAATCGCCGCCCGATCAGTGATGATAGTTCCTTTGAGCGCATGCTCGCAGTCGCAGGTTCGCTGACGACTCCCGAGCATCCCCGCCAATCGAGAGACCGCCTTCTGCGCTTTCTCCACGTTCGCATTCATCACGCGCAAAATTTCCGCGATATCGACCACCGCGACCGATGCATGCCAGCAATCATAGTCGGTGACCAGCACCAGCGCCGCGTAACACATCTCTGCCTCACGAGCGAGCCGCGCTTCCTGCATCGCGGTCATACTGATGACGCTGGCGCCAAAACTGCGGTACAGATTCGATTCCGCGCGCGTCGAGAATTGCGGCCCTTCCATGCACAGATAAGTCCCGCCTTCATGAACCACCGCGCCGCCCGCGCACGTCGCACTAACCAGACTACCGGCCAGGTCGGCGCAGACCGGCGATGCGAGCGATACATGCACGACGATACCATCGCCGAAAAATGTCTCCGGTCGCTTGAACGTCCGATCGATGAACTGATCGGGTACGATCAATTCGCCGGGATGGATTTCCTCTTTCAGGCTGCCCGCGGTGGAAATCGATACGAGATGCGTCACGCCGAGCTGCTTCATCCCGAAGACATTGGCGCGGAAGTTGACCTCTGACGGCAGATAGCGATGCCCGCGGCCGTGGCGCGCAAGGAACACCACTTCGATATCGCCGATTCGCCCCTGGTAGAATGGGTCCGACGGCCGCCCGAACGGAGTCTCCAGCACCATCTGCTCGACCTTCTCGAGGCCGCTCATCTGGTAGAAGCCGCTCCCGCCGATAACTCCGAGTACGTTGTGTGCCATGGTTGTTATTCGCCCGCGACTGGGTTCAGGCCGCCGTATGCTGCTCGGCGTACAGCTGCCCGCAGGCCGCCGCGATATCGAGCCCCCGGCTTTCGCGAATGGTAGCGGTCAAGTTACCGTTCTTGAGGATCGCTTGAAAGGCCTCGACCGCAGCGCGCGGACTGGTGTTGAGCGTCGAGCCCTCGAACGGATTGTAGAATATCAGATTGATTTTGGCGCGCAGCGGCGCGAGTAGCTTCAGCAGGCGGCGCGCATCCGCGATCGAATCATTCACGCCTGCCAGCATCACGTATTCGAACATGATTCGGCTGCGGCGCTTGATCGGCAAATTGCGGCATGCGGCGAGCAGGTCCTCGAGCGGGTAGCGCTGATTGATCGGCGCGAGGCGGCTCCGAAGCTCATTGGTCGTCGCATGGAGCGAAACGGCGAGATTCACCCCCGGTATTTCCGCGAGCAGCCGCTCCATCGCGGGAATCAATCCGACCGTCGAAACCGTGATTCGGCGCGGCGAGATGTTCATCCCCCACTCCGACGTCATGATCGTCAAGGTGCGAATCAGACGCGGATAGTTAGCCAGCGGCTCGCCCATCCCCATGAAAACGAAGTTGGTGAGTTCCTCGCCGCGATCGAGCTCGCGGCGCGCTGCGAAAATTTGCCCGACGATTTCAGAGGCGGTCAAATTGCGATGCAGACCCATGCGAGCCGTCGCGCAGAACTCGCACGCCATCGCGCATCCAACCTGGCTCGACATACAAAGCGTGACGCGCTTGTCAGCCGGAATGATCACCGATTCGATTTCCTCGCCGTCGGCGAGGCGAATCAGCAGCTTGCGCGTGCCATCCGCTGCTCGCGAGACCACGGACGTAGCCGGCATACCGATCGTGAAGCGATGCTTCAGATGCGCGCGGAGAGCAGCCGGCAGATCGAGCATCGTGTCGAAGGATTCGGCGCCACGGGCATGCGCCCAGTGAAGAATCTGGCGCGCGCGAAATCGACGTTCGCCCGCATCGGCGACGACTTGTTCGACCTCATCGACCGTCATCTCGCGGATGTCACTCGGCGAGACTGGACTCGCCACGGCTGCACGATCTGCGTTCACGGCTGGATATTGTAGTCGAAACGCGGGCATGACGCAGGCTGCGTCGGCGATCGGAAAGCAAAGATGGGCGCGTTGCTAGGCGCCCATCCAACAGATCTTTGGCGCCGATTTATTATCCGAGCAGCTCGCGACTAGCGAAGAAAAATGCGATCTCCTGCGCCGCAGTCTCGGGCGCATCGGAACCATGCGTCGCATTCTGCTCGACGTCGATTCCGTAGTCTCGCCGAATCGTCCCCGGGTCGGCTTTCTTCGGATCGGTTGCGCCCATCAACCCGCGCCATCGCGTGATCGCGTTCTCGCCCTGCAGCACCATCACGACCACGGGCCCTGAGGTCATGTATTCGCACAACCCGCTGAAGAAGGGACGGGCCTTATGCACGTCGTAGAATTTTTCGGCGTCGGCGCGCGACAGATGCAGCTTCCGCATCGCGACGACCGACAGGCCTGACGCCTCGACACGCTTCAATATGTCGCCGGTGAGTCCGCGCCGCACTGCGTCGGGTTTTGCGATCGCGAAGGTTCGTTCCATCGACTTAGGCCTTGCCCTGCAGCACGGATTGCATCGACGTCCCGAGATCGGCGGGACTCATCGCTACCGTGATTCCGGCTGCCTTGAGCGCCGCGATCTTGTCCGCCGCAGTACCGCGTCCGCCTGAGATGATTGCGCCCGCATGACCCATCCGCCGGCCTTTCGGCGCGGTCTGTCCAGCTATAAAGGCGACCACAGGTTTCTTAAAGTTTTGCTTTATATATTCCGCGGCCTCTTCCTCCGCCGTTCCGCCGATCTCACCGATCATAATGACCGCGCGAGTGCCCGGATCCTCGTTGAAGAGCTTTAGCGCGTCGATGTGCGACGTCCCGACGATCGGATCGCCGCCGATTCCGATACAGGTCGATTGCCCGATGCCAAGTTGCGTCAGTTGATAGACGGCCTCGTACGTGAGCGTGCCCGAGCGCGACACGACGCCGATGTCACCGGGTTCGTGGATGTAGCCAGGCATGATGCCGATTTTGCATTCGCCCGGCGTGATGATGCCGGGGCAGTTGGGACCGATCAGTCGCGACTCGGTGCCGCTCATGTAGGCCTTCACTTTCACCATGTCGAGCACCGGCACGCCCTCGGTGATGCAGATGACCAGCTCGATTCCCGCGGCGACCGCTTCGAGCATCGCGTCCGCCGCAAACGCGGGCGGCACGTAAATCACGGTCGCGTTGGCGCCAGTCGCCTTGCGCGCCTGCTCGACCGTGTCGAAAATCGGGATGCCCTCAAAGTCGGTGCCACCTTTGCCGGGCACCACGCCACCGACCATCTGCGTGCCGTATTCTTTGCACGCGCGAGTGTGGAGTTGGCCGGTCGCACCGGTGATTCCTTGCGTGAGGACGCGGGTGTTTTTGTTGACAAGAATACTCATCTGAAAACCTAGGCGCCGATTTCCTTGACGATCCGCCGTGCGGCGTCGGCCATGTCGCTCGCGGTGATTACCTTGATGCCCGAATCGGCGAGAATCTTTTTGCCCTCAGTCACGTTGGTGCCTTCCATCCTGACCACCAACGGCACGTTGAGCTTGACCTGCTTGGCGGCTTCGACGACGCCTTGCGCCAGCACGTCGCATCGCATGATGCCGCCGAAGATATTGATCAGCACGCCCTTGACGCGCGGATCGGAAAGCAGGATGCGGAATGCGGCGGCAACTTTCTCGGTGCTCGCACCGCCGCCGACATCGAGAAAATTCGCCGGCTCGGCGCCGTAGAGCTTCACGATGTCCATGGTCGCCATCGCGAGGCCCGCGCCGTTGACCATGCATCCGATGTTGCCGTCGAGATGCACGTAGCTGAGATCGAACTTGGCGGCCTCGGTCTCCGCGGGATCTTCCTCGTTAGCGTCGCGCAGTTCGCGGATGTCGGGATGACGGAACAGGCCGTTGTCGTCGAACGACATCTTGGCGTCGAGACAGATCACGCGGCCGTCGGCTGTCACCACTAGTGGATTGATTTCGATCAGCGATGCGTCAGTTTCGACGAACGCCCGGTAGAGCGCCGAGAGCAGCGTTGTGAACTGACCAATCTGCTTGTCCTTGAGGCCCAGCGCAAATGCGATTTTGCGCGCGAGGAATCCCGATACGCCGAGCAGCGGATTGATCGGCTCGGTGAGAATTTTCTCGGGCGTTTTGGCGGCGACTTCCTCGATATCTATCCCGCCTTCGGTGCTGGCGATCACCGAGACTGAGCCGGCTTTCCGATCGACCAGCATCCCGAGATAAAGCTCGCACGCGACTTGGCTCGCCTCTTCGACATAGACGCGGCGCACGACGCGGCCTTCCGGTCCGGTCTGATGCGTGACGAGTGGCTTGCCGAGCAGCTTGCCGGCGAAGTCGCGAACTTCATCGGCGCTCGAGAGCAACTTGACGCCGCCAGCTTTGCCGCGGCCGCCGGCATGAATCTGCGCCTTGACGACGACTTTCTGCTGGCCGAGCGCTTTGAAGGCTGCCGCCGCTTCGTCGGGCGTCGATGCGGCCTGACCTTTCGGAACCGGCGCGCCGAAACGTCCGAGAATTTGTTTCGCTTGAAACTCGTGAATGTTCATTCAATTACCTGGAGCGGTTTCATTTCGATCGCGGGAAAATTTAGCTTCGATCAGGATGACATCATTGCCGCGCTCGTGTCACTTCATAAAGAGGTCGCGGAGCCACTTGATGGATGTCTGACGGCCGACGGCGCCAATCGCGGTCGTGAGCGGGATTCCCTTCGGACAGACCTCGACGCAATTCTGCGCGTTGCCGCAGTCCTCGATTCCGCCTTCAGCCATCATCGCCTGCAGCCGCTCGTCGTGATTCATCTTGCCGGTCGGATGCTGGCTCATCAGGTAGACCTGGCCAATCACCGCGGCGCCCATGAACTTCGAATGCGAATTAACTTGCGGGCATGCTTCGAGGCAACATCCGCAGGTCATGCATCGCGAGAACAAGTACGCGAGCTGCTGGACGTCGGGTGCGATGCGCGGGCCCGGTCCCAGATCGTAGGTGCCGTCGATCGGAATCCAGGCGTGAGCCTTCTTGAGCGCCTCGAACATTTTCGAACGATCGACCCACAGGTCGCGGATGACTGGAAATTTTGACATCGGCTCGATTGTGACTGTCGGATCGAGGTGGTCGGCGAGCTGGCTGCATCCCTGGCGCACGCGCCCGTCGATCACCATCGTGCACGAACCGCAAACTTCTTCCAGGCAATTCGCATCGAACACCACCGGCGCGACCCGCTTGCCCTGCCGCGTGACCGGTTTGCGGCGAATTTCCATCAGCATCGAGATGACGTTGTGATGCGGCAGATATGGAATCTCGAACTCTTCCCAATGGGGCTCCGAGTTCGGATTCTGCTGTCGCTTGATTCTCAGGATCTGCGTGCGCTCAGCCACAATCACAGTCTCCTAGGCGGCTGTCCGCGCTTCGGTCGCGGGCTTGTCGACGTCGTAACGGCGCGGCCGCGGCTTGATCAGGCTCGCGTCAACCGGATCCCAACTGAAGCGCGGGCCATCCGACGACCATGCCGCCATCGTCGTTTTCATGAAATTCGCATCGTCGCGCTCCGGGTACTCCGGCTTGTAATGCGCGCCGCGAGACTCGTTGCGATTGAGCGCGCCGAGCGTCATCGGCCGCGCCAGTTCGAACATGTTCCACAACTGCCGCACGAACAGGACTTCCTGGTTCGCCCACTTGCCCTTGTCGTTCAGCCCGATGCGACCCCAGCGATCCTTGTACTCGAGAATCCGGTCGTCGGTGATCTTCAGCTTGTCGTTGTGACGAACCACGGTGACGTTCTCGGTCATGACCTCGCCCAGCTCGCGCCAAAGCGCGAAGGCATTTTCAGATCCGTCCATTTTAAAAATCTTGTCGAACGACTCGCGCTGACGGGTCAACTCGGAATCGTAAATGCGCGATGACGCGGCACTCTTGCGCGACTTCGAGTAATTGATCATCGCGGGCGAAGCGACATCGCCGCCGTACATGCACGACAGCAGCGAATTCGCGCCGAGCCGATTCGCGCCGTGATATTGGAATTCGCACTCACCCGCGGCGAACAGTCCCGGCACGTTGGTTTGCTGATGGTAATCGACCCACAGACCACCCATCGAGTAGTGCATCGCCGGAAAAATCTTCATCGGAACTTTGCGCGGATCCTGCCCGGCAAACTTTTCGTAAATCTCGAGCACGCCCGCGACCTTGCGATTCAATTCCTCAGGATCGAGATGGCTGACGTCGAGATAAACCAGCGGATTGCCATCGACGCCGAGCTTATCCTCGAACACGACTTTGTGAATCGCGCGGGTCGCGATGTCGCGCGGCACGAGATTGCCGTACGCCGGGTACATCTCTTCCAGGAAGTACCAGGGTTTGCCGTCGCGATAAGTCCAGACGCGTCCGCCCTCGCCGCGAATCGACTCCGAGATGAGACGGTTCTTGTCTTCGCCGGGCACCGCGGTCGGATGCACCTGGATGAACTCGCCGTTGGCGTAAGTCGCACCCTGCTGATAGGCGGCGCTCGCTGCCGAGCCGGTATTCACGAGCGACTGAGTCGAGCGCCCGAATACCAGGCCGGGACCGCCAGTCGCGATCATCACAGTGTCGGCGGGAAAGGCGCGCATCTCGAGCGAGCGCGTATCGATCGCGACGATGCCGCGGCATTCGCCCGACTCGTCCTGCACCAGGCTGAGCATTTCCCAGCCTTCGAACTTGCGGACCTGTCCGCCGACTTCATAGCGGCGAACTTGCTCATCCAAAGCGTAAAGCAATTGCTGGCCGGTGGTGGCGCCGGCGAACGCAGTGCGATGATTCCGGGCGCCGCTTCGCACATCCCCTTGACCGGCGGCTGATTGGCGAGGAAGTCGCCGCCGTAGATCGTGTCGTCGAAATGGATCAATGGCGAGTCGCCCTCGCCTTTCGTATTCACGGCGCCGTTGATGCCGCCCTGTGCGCAGACCGAATGCGAGCGCTTGACGGGAACGATCGAGAACACGTCAACCGATTCGCCCTGCTCCGCGAGTTTCATTGCCGCGGTCAAACCGGCAAGCCCGCCACCGACGATAATATGACGACCCGGCATCGTGCCTCTCCTAAGCGGGCGCGCGAAATGCCACCAGGATGGCGACGCTCGCAATCGCGAGAATCAGGAACAGCGCGGTACACGCGCGATTAACCAATCGTTGTGCGTTGGGACCAACCGCGATTCCCCACGTGATCGAAAATGTAAAAATGCCGTTGGTCAGGTGATAGACGCAGGCCAGCGTCCCGATCAGGTAGATAGTCAAATAGACCGGGTCGATCATGAACGAATGCATACGCAGATAATTGGTCTCGGTACCGGTGGCGTAAAAAAACGCGCGCGTCGAGAGCACGTGAAAGCCAATGAACAGGAACGCGATGACGCCGGTGATGCGCTGCATCGTGTATTGGAAATTTCGCGCGTACGGATAATTGTTGGGCTGCGCCGTGGCCGTAATAATCAAGCCGTATATGGCGTGGTAGAGAATCGGAATCCAAAGGACCGCCGCTTCGACCGCGATTTGAAACGGAATAGTGCGCGTGAACTCGGTCTCCTTCCACCACACCGTCCCGCCGCGCAGGACAAAGGCATTCTCGAAAATGTGAAAAAATAAAAAGCCGCCGATCGGAATAATTCCCGAGAGCGAATGCAGCCGCCGGAGCAGCCAGTGCCGCTCGTCGGCCGTCATTCCAGCCGCTGCTATCGGGGCGGCGATTGCGCCCGGTTCAGCCATCGATCTTCTATCCCTGAGCGATCCTAATTTCCGGCCGCGATAACTTTGTCCATCGCGCCGACCAATTCGCGCACATGAGCGACCGAACTGTCGAAGGCGGACTTCTCGGCGGCAGTGAGCTCGATTTCGATTACGCGCTCGACACCGCCAGCGCCGATCACGGCTGGCACTCCAGCGAACAGTCCTTTGACGCCGTACTCACCGTCGAGGTAGGCGGCGCACGGCAAAACCTGCTTGCGATCGAGAATGAAAGCCTCGACCATTTTGTACACGGCGGTTCCGGCTGCGTAGTACGACGAGGTCTTCATCAACTCGACGATCTCACCGCCGCCGGTGCGGGTGCGCTTTTCGATTTCCTCGAGACGCTTGGCCGCGATCAATTTTTCGATTGGCTGCCCGCCGACCGTGGTGTAGCTGCGAATCGGCACCATGTCGTCGCCATGACCGCCTAGCACCATCGCCGATACGCTCTCGACCGACACGCCAAGTTCCGCGGCGAGGAAGGTGCGGTAGCGCGCCGAATCGAGCACGCCCGCCTGGCCAACGATGCGCTTCTTCGCAAAGCCGGTCACCCGTTTCAGTTGCGTCACCATCGCGTCGAGTGGAATAGTCACCGCGATCACAAACGCATTGGGGGCGTGCTGTTTGATCGCGACGCCGACGTCGTTCATCACCTTCGCGTTGATTTTCAGGAGATCGTCGCGGCTCATGCCAGGCTTGCGCGGGGATCCCGACGTCACGACGCAGCAGTCCGCGCCCTCGATTCCCTTCATATCGATGGTGCCCGTAACCGAGCAATCGACGCCCAAAACCGGCGCTGATTCCAGCATATCGAGCGCTTTTCCCTGCGGCAGGCCGTCGATGATGTCATACAGGACGATATCGCCGAGCCTATTGAGAAAGCACAGATGCGCGCAAGTCGCACCGACATTACCGGCCCCAATGAATGCAATTTTCTTTCTAGCCACGTGTTATCGATGGCCTCCCGTATTTTCCAATTTTGAAGCTTACCTAATATACGGATCATTGCTAATAAGTAAAGATTAAGTAAGTCGAGCTTCCGCAGCGATGCCCGACGAGTCCCGCAAGCGTGCTTTTAAATAGCAGCGTTGAGATCGGTTGTGAAGCAAAGGCAGTGAACGAATCGGATCGACGGTGTTCACGGTCCAGCTAAGCGGCTGCAGCGATCAGGCGTGGCGGTACCAGCGCGTCAGTTCCCGCAGCGATGGACGTTTACCGTACATCAGAATGCCGACGCGATAGATTCGGCCGCACACGTAAAACGACGCGGCGATCGTCGCAAGCATCGCCACGATCGAAAGCGCGACTTGCCACGCGGGCGGATTGTGGACCGCGATTCGTTCGAACATCAGGACCGGCGCGCAAAACGGAAAAATCGAGACCGCGATCGCCATCATGGAATCTGACGACGTCGCGACCGGCAGAATCAGCCCGGACGCTGCGACCAGCGGCAGCAAGATTACGAAGTTCCACTGCTGCGCCTCGTCCACCGAATTAAAGGCCGCGCCCACGCCGGCGAAGATCGAGCTGTAGAGGAGAAATCCCAGGACGTAGAAGATGGCAAAATAAATCAACAGCGGCACGCCGGCCTCGAGCTCGCCGACTGCCGCGCGGACATAAGGACTTCGCGCCGCGCCGATTGCCGCGATCGAAAACCATACCGCGATTTGCGTCATCGCGACGCTGCCGGTGCCGATTATTTTTCCGCTCATCAACTCTCCGGCGGTCGTCGAGCAGAGCAAGACCTCGGTGATGCGCGATGCTTTTTCTTCGAGTACCGAACGCATCACCATCACGCCGTACGAGAGCAGCGAAAAGAACATCACGAACACCAACAGCAACACCGCGATCGTGCCGCGCAGCTCGGCGACGCCGGGAGGATGCCCCGCTTTCACCACGCGCAGGTCCACGCGCTGGAGCATCGAGGCCGTATCGTTGACGGAAATCCCGCGCTGCAGGAGCCGTTCGGCCGAAAATGCGTAGGTCAGCGCGGAGCTGAGCCGCTGATGCAGGATTGCGTCGCCGGCGCGATGAGTCGTGAAGACAATTTTCGGATTCGCGAGGGCGCCATCCTCGAGCCAGACGTAGCCGTCGATTTTCGCGGCATCGAGCCGGCTCGCGAGATCGTCGTGCTCGGCATTGGACAGTGACGGATCGATCGAGACGACGTAGTGAGCACCGTCCTCGCGAAGTAGCTGGCTGCGCGCCAGTTCAGCCAGTCCAGGATTGTCGGAGGCGAACACCAGCCGCAGCGGCGGTGGTTGCTGATTTGCGAGATCGCGCGCGGCCGAAGACGCAATCAGCGCGGGCAGCAGCAGGAGGACGCTCATCAGAACTGGCGTCGCGAAGGTGGACGCAAGAAACGATCGGGTCCGCACCCGCTCGAGGTATTCGCGCTTCGCGACGATCCAGATGTTGCGCAGCGACAGCCCTCTCATTTGCGCGTCACGTGATCGATGAAGATTTGTTCGAGCGACGGCTCCATCACCTGGAATCGCCGCACGTTGAGCGCAGACATCGCGCTCCGCAGCAGCTCCTGCGAATCGGCGCCCGGCTTGAGGCTTAGCTCCGCGTGATTGCCGTAGTCGTTCAACGAATCGATCAGCGCGCTCTCCGCGAGGAAGCGGCCGTCGCCATCGTAATCAATCTGCACGAAGCGACTGCCGTAGCCTGCTTTGATTTCCTTCAAATTGCCTTGCAGCACCGACTTGCCGCGATCGACCAGGCAGATCGAATCGCACAACTTCTCGACCTGGTCCATGCGATGCGTGGAAAAGACGATCGTCTTGCCGGCGGTTTTCAGCTCGAGCAGAATATCCTTGAGTTGCATCGAGTTCATCGGATCGAGGCCTGCGAACGGCTCGTCCATGACGATCAAGTCGGGATCGTGCAGCAGCGCCGCGATAAACTGAATCTTCTGCTGCATCCCCTTGGACAGTTCCTCGACGCGATGCTCGAGCCATTCGTCGATCGCGAGCCGCGCGGTCCATCCCTCGATTCGTTCGGCGGATGTCGAAATAGACAGACCGGAAAGCTGTCCCAGAAACGAAAGATTGTCGCGCACGGTCATCCGCCGATAGAGGCCGCGTTCCTCGGGCAGGTAACCGACGCGATGCATCGCGATGCGAGAAAGCGGCGCGCCGAAAATCCTGACGATACCGGAATCGGGCGCCGTGATGCCGATCATCATGCGGATGGTGCTGGTCTTGCCCGCGCCGTTCGGACCGAGCAGGCCAAAAATCTGGCCGGGAAGGATCGAGCAAGTCAGATCGTCAACTGCGACGAAGCCCTGGTAGGATTTCCTGACCGCGACCAGCTCGACCCTCGGCTGCATCAGGCAACTATCGTCGAATCAGTGCGCCCAGACCAGCTTCGAGTTCTGCTCCCAAGGATAGACGTGGACCATCCAGCCGAACACTTGCGGATAGAAGCGGCCGTCAGCGGCGTCGCAAGCCGATTGGGTTGCGATCGAACCGTTGAAGCCGAACTTGGTCCAATCGACGGCCTGGATGCTCCCACCTTTGCGCGGAAAACATAGATTGATGTGCCGATGCCATCGCGCAACGCTGAGCGGCACTCGATCATTTAGCTGATCCTCGCTCGCGTCCTTGCGATCGGTGTACATCGCGCCGATCAACTTGTAGCCGCCGTCTGGGGTGCGCTGATAGAGCAACGAAGTTGGCTCCGCCGCGTTGAATACGAATGCGGCCTTCAGCCCGTTCCACTTCCTGGTGAAATGCACGACCGGCTGCTTGAATTCGGGATGAAACGGCTTGAAGCCGTCCGCCTCGGCGGCGTGCACGTCCTGATACTTGGCCAGCCCCTTCTGCAGTTCCGCGAGGACTTCATCGGCGCGTTTCTTGTCAGCGTCAGTCTGCGGCCGCAGGTCGGTGTATGCCATGTGCAACGACATGTTCTTCATGTTGCCGTGACCCATGTGCATGTCGTGATCCATCTCCGGGCCACCTGACATCGCCTCGACCTCGCCCTCTTTCATGTTGGACGGGTCCGGCGCGGCACCCTTCATCCGCGACATGTCGCTGCCGTTCATCTCCGTGCCTCCCATGTCATGGGCGCCAGCGAGGCCGCCTGTGGTCAGCAGGCAGGTGAGGACGAATGTGATTGCGATTAATCGGCGTTTCATTGGAACCCCCGTATATCGCTTGCCGAGGGTGAGGGTGCAGTTCGCTCTTACATATTGTCCACGATCGCTTTGCCGAACTCCGAGCACTTGAGCAGCTTCGCGCCGGTCATCAGCCGCTCGAAATCGTAAGTCACCGTCTTGTTCGCGATGCTCTTCTCGAGGCCGCGAATAATTCCGTCGGCAACTTCCTGCCATCCCATATGCTCGAACATCAGGACGCCCGACAGGATCACCGAACCCGGGTTCACTTTGTCCTGATTGGCGTACTTGGGCGCGGTGCCGTGAGTCGCCTCGAAGATCGCGTGACCGCTCAGGTAGTTGATATTGGCGCCCGGCGCGATTCCGATTCCTCCGACCTGCGCCGCGAGCGCATCCGACAGGTAGTCGCCGTTGAGATTCATCGTTGCGACCACATCGAATTCGTCGGGCCGCGTAAGCACCTGCTGCAACGTGATGTCCGCGATTGCATCCTTGACCAGCAACTCGCCGGCGGGCGGCTTGCCGTTGCAATCGTCCCATCCCACCGCTTTGCCCTTGTACTCGCGGCGGACGAGTTCGTAGCCCCAGTCGCGGAACGCGCCCTCGGTGAACTTCATGATGTTG
>PNBD01000153.1:0-4875 GCA_003135855.1 Deltaproteobacteria bacterium | reverse complement strand
TCGGTGTTCTCGCGAAAGATCACCACGTCGAGCTTCTCGGGATGCTTGACCGGGCTCGGCGTGCCGGTGAAATAGCGCACCGGACGCAGGCATACGTAGAGATCGAGCATCTGGCGCAGCGCCACGTTCAGCGAACGGATACCGCCGCCGATCGGCGTGGTGAGCGGACCCTTGATGCCGACGAGAAACTCGCGGAACGCATCGACGGTTTCGTCCGGCAGCCAGCTATTCCATTGCTTGAACGGCTTCTCGCCGGCGAAAACTTCCATCCACGCGATCGCACGCTTGCCGCCGTAGGTTTTCTTGACCGCGTTGTCGAAGACGTATTGCGATGCGCGCCAGATGTCGGGTCCGGTGCCGTCGCCTTCGATAAACGGGATGATCGGCCGATCGGGAACATTGAGGGTGTGATTGGCGCCAAGAGTTATCTTTTCGCCGTTGCTCGGAACCTTGATGTACTTGTAGGCCATCTGCGTCGCTATCTGCCTCTGATTCGGCTATTCGCCTGTGATTTGGAAACTGCCGGGACGATTTTGTCGCCGCTCTGCTCTCGCGCCCGCGCCGTTTGAATTATTTCGTATCATATAGCAAAGGATTGGCGATGCCAGCATCAGCCGCTGACCTCGCGCGCGCCCGCGCAAGAACGCCCGATTTGACCTGTGTATTTATGCGATGAACCGGAATAACTTATCCGCGCCACAATCCGAACCGCACAGGAGATTATCCATGAAGGTCGCACTCGTATGCACCGCGCTACTCGGTCTGCTGGTCTTCGCCCTGGGCCTGAACGTTTCGATGGCTCGCGGAGCCGGCAAAGCGGGGGACTACCCTACTAACCCGGCGGACTCTTTTTTCAAGCGGATTCGCGCCCACGGCAATACCGCCGAATATGCTCCAATGCTCGCGGTGCTGATGCTGATTGCAGGCGAGCGAAATCCCGCGATCTGGGTGCTTTGGGTAATGGGTATCGCGGTGGCTTGCCGCTATCTGATCGCGGCGGGAATCCTGATGTCATCGAGCCTCGACAAGCCGCATCCCCTGCGCTTCATCGGAGCGCTGGGGACCTACCTAAGCGGATTCGCGCTCTGCATCGCGGTGCTCCTCACTGTCATGTAGAGGGGGTTTGTCTTCGCTCGGAATCTTTGAGGTGCGACGAGGCGCGGCACCTGGTTAACGCCGGCGTCGGCAACGCGCTATACTCGCGCGGATCAAATGGACTTCACCTACACGCCTGCACAAGAGAAATTTCGCGGCGAGTTGTGCGCGTGGCTCGAAAAGAATTCGGCCGACATGTTGGGACGCAAGGACGAGATTCTGCACAACATCATCGGCGAGCGCGTCCTCAAGCTGCCTAAGGGCTAGATGGGAATTCGAAGCGTGAGCATGAGAAGATCGTCGGCCCAGCGAACGCGCGCGCCGGCGCAAATTGCGTATTCGATCGTCGATACGGCGCTTGGCCGGCTGATCGTTGCTGGAACTGAGCGCGGCGTTTGTTTTGCCGGCCTTGGCGATTCCGACCGCGCACTCATCGCCGAGCTGCGCTCCGATTTTCCGCACGCGATTGCTCGTCGCGACGATTCGATCACTTTGAATTGGTCTCGCGCAGTCGCCGTCTATCTTGACGGCCGCTCGGCGATGCCCGACGTGCCGCTCGATATCTCGGGGACGTTGTTTCAACTTCAGGTATGGGAGCAGTTGCGCGCTATTCCCGCGGGCGCGACTCGTTCATATTCCGAAATCGCGCGCCGCATCGGCAGACCGCGCGCTGCGCGCGCGGTTGGCACCGCCAATGGCGCCAACCCGGTCTCGATTCTCATCCCGTGTCATCGCGCGCTGCGCTCTTCGGGTCATCTCGGCGGCTATCGATGGGGCCTCGAACGAAAACGCAAGCTTCTCGAGTTGGAATCGCGACCGCGTAGCGCGCCTGCACGACCGCGATAGCGCTCCAACTTTGAGATAGCGTTGACTGGCGGTTTTGCACCGCGACTGCAATTCGCCTAAGAGTTTACCGGTACGTCCGATCGCTGGTCCTGGAGGGATGCCCATGAAGCTCAGCGACATCGACCTCAACAATCTCGATCTTTTCGTTCGCGGCGATCAGTACGAAGCGTGGCGCACGCTGCGCTCCGAGGCGCCCGTCTTCTGGCAAGAGCGCGTCGCGGGCCAGGGCTTCTGGTCAGTCACCCGCTACGACGACGCGCTGAAGGTCTATCACGACCCCGATACCTACAGCTCCGAGCGCGGCATCTCATTGCAGTTCTCCACCGTCGGCGCCAACGCCAGCGCCGATCAGGCGGGCTTCGGCCAAATGATGATCATGACCGATCCGCCGCGCCACGGAAAAATCCGCTCTCTGATCAATCGAAGGCTGACGCCGCGCGCGGTCAACCTCTTCGAACCGCATATCAGGCAAATCACCACCGAAGTGATCGACAAGGTGATCGGCAAAGGCGAATGCGATTTCGTGGTGGACGTCGCGGCGAAACTGCCGACCGCCGTCATCTGCGACATGATGGGCATCCCGAGCGAGTCCTGGGATCTGATGTTCGCGGTTGGCAACCAATCGATTGGCACCGACGATCCCGAGTATCAGCAGGGTCGCTCGGCCGCGGAAACCGGGATGGCGGCGCAGGCGGAAATTTTCAGCTACTTCTCGAAATGGATCGACCAGCGGCGCAAAACCCCCGGCGATGATTTGATCAGCGCGCTGATCCACGGCGATATCGACGGCGCCAAGCTCACCGACCTCGAGGTGCTGTTCAACTGTTTCCTGCTGATCATTGGCGGACAGGAGACTACCCGCAACGCGACTTCCGGCGGGATTCTTGCCTTGATTGAAAATCCAGCCGAACGGACGCGCCTGAAGAACGATCCTTCTCTATTGCCCATCGCGCTCGAGGAATTTCTGCGCTGGACCAGTCCGGTTACCCACATCATGCGGGTCGCGAAAAAGGACGGCGAACTGCGCGGGCAGAAGATTCGCGCGGGCGAGCGAGTCGTCATCTGGAATGCCTCGGCGAATCGCGACGAAGCGATGTTCCCGCATCCCGATACCTTCGATGTAACGCGCTCGCCCAACGATCATCTCGCGTTCGGTCATGGCGAGCACTTCTGCATCGGCGTCAATCTGGCGCGGCTCGAGTTGCGCGTGATGATCGAAGAAGTGATGCGCCGGATGCCCGATCTGGAACTGGCTGGACCGACCGAGCGGCTGCGCTCGAACTTCGTCGCGGGCATCAAGCACATGCCGGTACGGTTCATGCCGAATCGCATCGGCGCCGGTGATAGTGCGGGTCGCGCGGCTACGTAATCAGGTGCCCTGGATTGGCGAAGCCCATCGCGAAAATACTTTATCGGCGATTTGCTCGAGCGGCGGGACGCACTGAGCTGACTTCGCGATCATCTCTTCCGCTGCGATCTGCTCACGCTGCAAATCCTTGACGAACGCGTCGGCCATCGCGCTAACGCTCGCGCTCGTCACCTCGAAATGAAACTGAAAGCCGTAGGTCCTGTCGCCGTAGCGGAAAGCCTGGCACGGCGTCTTGTCCGACGAAGCAAGCGACACTGCGCCCGCCGGCAGATCGAAAATGTCGCCATGCCAATGAAACGGCGTCAGCGTTTCGGGCACATCGCGCATCAGCCGATCCTGGCTCGCGGCGGGCTCGAGACGAATCGGATGCCATCCGATTTCCTTGCCGCGCGGATTGCGATCGACTTTCGCGCCCAACGCCGCCGCCACGATCTGCGCGCCAAGACATACCCCGAGCACCGGCCGATTCTGCTTGATCGCATCGTTAATCAGCGCCATTTCGTCGCGTAGAAACGGATAGCGATCGGTTTGATAAACACCCATCGGACCGCCCATCACGATCAAGCCGCCCGCCCCTTTCATCTCGGTCGGCACGGATTGGCCCTCGTGAATCCGCACGTATTGCCACGCGAGCGCCGCACCTTCGAGCGCGTCTGCGATACTGCCGAGATTCTCGACCGGATGATGCTGCAGCACGTAAATCTTCGCCATCGACCGATCCTAACAAAACGAGTCTGGAGATTCTGTCGTAAAGCGCGCGAGCTTTTGCGACTGAATTAGAAGAGCGTGCCGCGCCGCGTGCGGCCGAGATGCGTATACGCGCGCTGCGTCGCGACGCGTCCGCGCGAGGTGCGCGCGAGATAGCCCTCTTGCAGCATGTACGGCTCGTACACTTCCTCGATCGTGTTGGATTCCTCGCCGACCGCCGCCGCCAGGCTTTCGACGCCGACCGGACCTCCGTCGAATTTGTCGATGATCGCGCCGAGGATCGAGCCCATCCCGCCGATCACGACGATGGCAAAGGTGTTGATGATGATCGCGTCGCCCATCGCCGGCTCGACGTTGGTGTATGGTGCGTTCAAGACCCCAGCGAACGCCGCCAGCGCGACGCCGAACGCGAACGTCCCACTGATCAGCCGACTGACGTTGATGCCGAACGCTCGGGTCAACTCAGGCTTCTCGGTCGCGGCCCGGATGCGCGCCCCGAGCGCGGAGCGTTCGATGATAAAGTACACGCCCAAGCAGACCGCGAGCGAGACCACGATGACGAACAGTTGGTAGGTCGGGTAGGTGAAGAGACCGAGGTTGGCCGTGCCGGACAGGAGCGCAGGCATCTCGTAAGGCGACCCCAGCGCTCCGAACTTCAATCGCATCGCGTCCTCGATCACCAGCACGAGCGCGAAGGTGAACAAGAGGTTGTAGAGCGGATCGATGTTGTACAGCCGCCGCAGGAGCACGACCTCGATCAACAGTCCAAAGGCGCCGACCACGAGCGGGGCGATCAGCAGGGCCGCAAAGAACGGCAGATGGAGGGCCGCCGCGCCCTCGTAGGCGACGAACGCGCC
>PNBD01000012.1:5485-5651 GCA_003135855.1 Deltaproteobacteria bacterium | reverse complement strand
TCGAACTCAACGTATTCAAGCCGCTCATCATCCATAATTTTCTGCACTCGACTATGCTGATCGCGCACGCGTGCGTGTCGTTCGCGAAATATTGCGTCGAAGGGCTCGAGCCGAATCGCGAGCAGATTCGCCAGTACGTCGAAAAATCCCTGATGCTGGTGACGGC
>PNBD01000012.1:0-5422 GCA_003135855.1 Deltaproteobacteria bacterium | reverse complement strand
CGCGGCCGCGATTGCCGTCGCGGTGTGCATCGCGATGGTATCGCCGCGATCTGTCTTGGCCGCGCCAGCGCAGCCGCCGCGCGATCCGATGCTCGATCCGCCGATCGCGCCCGGCCAAACGCTCGACGTCGCAGTCGGCTTGCACATCATGAACATCGCGGCGATCGACGAGGTCGCGCAGAACTTCACCATCGACGCCTACCTGTTCGAGCGCTGGCACGACCCGCGCCTCGCCTACACCTCCGCCGGCCCCGATGACATCGAACGCCATTACAAATTCGGCACCATCTGGGTCCCGCGTGTCGAGATGGTCAACGGCGCGGCGCCGCGCGACCGCTACGACACCTCGATCGTCGCCAGCCCCGACGGCACCATCAATTACTCCGAGCGTTGCAAGGCGGTGTTGTCGTCGAAATTTCAGCTCAAGCGATTTCCCTTCGACTCGCAAACCCTCGCTATCATCATTCATCCGTTCACAGACGTTGCGCGCCAGGTGATCTTCAGCCTCAACGATCACAAGACCTGGTTTTCGAGCGAACTCGAAAGCTACAGCTCGCTCGCGCAATGGAACCTCGAGATGGTGACGCCGCGCCTCGGGTTCGCGAAGCTCTACGACGGGCGTTCGGCTTCGGAAATCCGCTTCGAGATCCTCGTCAAGCGTCGCTCGAACTTCTACATCTGGAAGGTGATCGTGCCGCTGCTCCTGATGGTCGTGCTGTCGTGGGCGGCATTCTGGATTGAAGCGGGCGACCTCGACAATCAGTTGCAGGTCGCCGTCACCACGATCCTCACCGTCATCGCCTTCGCCTTCGCGATCTCCGCGACGATGCCGCGCGTGCCATACCTCACCTACATCGACGCGTTTTTCCTCGAGTGCTACGTGTTCGTCTTCCTCGCGATCGTCGAGCTGATGACGGTCCACATCACGCATCGCTCGAATCGCCGCCGCGATCTGGGATTGAAAATCCGCATGTACTCGCGCTTCGTCGTTCCCGCGGCATTCATCCTCTGCAACCTAATCCTCGCCGTCCATTTCCTCGCTTGATGCTCCGCCGCCCCTCCCCCGACACATCGACGACGCCTCTTCTCCTTTCCGTCATCCTGAGCGAAGNNGCGTCGCGAAGCCGACTTCGGGCCGAAGGGCCGAATCGCTCAGGATAAAGACGCCGGTACCGGTTTCGGATCCGCGCACCGCTCCTCACATCCTGAACACCCCGAAGCCCGTATGCTCCGGTATCGGCGCGTTGAGCGACGCCGCGATTCCTAGCGCCAGTGCCGCGCGCGTCTCGATCGGATCTATCACGCCGTCGTCCCATAGCCGCGCGCTCGAATAGTAACAGCTCGATTCGCCTTCGTATTTTTCCAGCGTCGGTCGCAGGAAATTTTTTTGCTCTTGCTCGCTCATCGTCGCGCCCTCGCGCTTCATTTGATCCAGCTTGACCGTCAGCAGCACGTTGGCCGCCTGCTCGCCGCCCATCACCGAGATGCGCGCGTTCGGCCACATGAACAGCAGCCGCGGCGAATACGCGCGCCCGCACATCCCGTAATTTCCCGCGCCATTCGATGCGCCAATTATCACCGTGAATTTCGGCACCTGCGCGTTGGCCACCGCGTTCACCATTTTCGCGCCGTCCTTCGCGATGCCGCCCTGCTCGTAACGTTTCCCAACGATGAACCCGGTGATGTTTTGCAGGAACAGTAGCGGTATTCGCCGCGCGCAGCACAGCTCGATGAAGTGCGTCGCCTTCAGCGCCGACTCGCTGAACAGCACGCCGTTGTTCGCGATGATGCCGACCGGATACCCGTACAGCCGCGCGAATCCTGTCACGATCGTCGTCGCGTAGCGCGCTTTGAATTCATGCATCCGGCTGCCATCGACCAGGCGTGCGATCACCTCGCGCACGTCGTACGGTTTGCGCGTATCGGCCGGGATGATGCCGTAGAGTTCCTTGGGATCGTAATACGGATCCTCGGGCGCGATCTGATCGAACGCGTCGTTGGCGGCGCGACGGCCCAAATTCTCAAAAATCGAGCGCGCAATTTCCAGCGCATGTTGATCGTCGTCTGCCAGGTGATCGCTCACCCCCGAAATCCGCGTGTGTACGTCGCCCCCGCCGAGATCTTCCGCGCTGACTTCCTCGCCGGTCGCGGCGCGCACCAGCGGCGGACCCGCCAGAAAGATCGTCCCCTGGTTGCGCACGATCACGTTCTCGTCGCACATCGCCGGCACGTACGCGCCGCCCGCCGTGCATGAGCCCATCACGATCGCGACCTGCGCGAGTCCCATCGCAGACATCCGCGCCTGGTTATAGAAGATGCGCCCGAAATGCTCGCGGTCGGGGAACACCTCCGATTGCATCGGCAGAAACGCGCCGCCCGAATCGACCAGGTACACGCACGGCAGCCGATTCTCGATCGCGATTTCCTGCGCCCGCAGATGCTTCTTCACCGTCATCGGATAGTACGTGCCGCCTTTCACCGTCGCGTCGTTGGCGACCACCACCGTCTCGCGCCCATGAATCCGCCCGACGCCCGTGATGATGCTCGCCGCGGGTGCCTCGTCGCCGTACATCCCGTATGCGGCAAGCATCGAGAGTTCCAGGAACGGACTGCCGGCGTCGAGCAATTGTTTCACGCGATCGCGCGCGAGCAATTTGCCGCGCTCGACGTGTCGTTTGCGCGATTGCTCGGGTCCGCCTTCGCGGATTCGTTCGATTTCGGCCCGCAGCCGTCGCACGTGCGAGTCCATCGCCTCGCGATTGATGCGGTATTCGTCCGACGCCGTGCTGAGTCGCGATTCTATCCGTTCCATTATCGAATCCTTGATGCCTGCAAACGAAAGTTGGGCTAGATATTAACCCTAAGGACCGGCGAATGCGCAAAACGCGCGCGGCGGAAATCTGATGCGGGAACGCGATCTCAAAGCGCTCGAGTTCGACAAGGTGATCCGGCTTGTGATGGATTTCTGCGCCTCCGATCCCGCGCGCGCCGCCACTGCCGAATTGCATCTATCGACCGATCCGGCCGATGTGCGCGACCGTCTGCGCGCGACCGCCGAGATGGTCGAGTTGCGCTCGCATGCCGGCTCGATCCCAATCAACGAATTCTCCGATCAGCGTCCCTACCTGCTCGCCGCGGCGCGCGTCGGCGCGAGCCTCGGCGGTGAGGCGCTCGTAAAAGTCCGCGATTTCGTGGTCTCGTCGCGCCACGTCGCCGGCTTTCTCCGCTCGCGCGTCGAGCGCTTCCCCCATGTCGCGGCGCTCGTGCAGAATCTGCTCGCGCCCAAGGAACTTGCCGACGCGATGCTCCGTGCGCTCGCCGACGACGGCACGCTGCTCGACGATGCCAGCCCCGAACTCAAACGCCTCCGCACCCGCCTGCGCGATGAACGAGCCGAACTCGAGGCCCGCCTCCTGCGCTCGCTGAACGCCTCGGGCATGGAATCTTTCATCTCCGATTACCTCGTCACGATTCGCAATCGCCGCTTTGTGCTGCCGATGAAGTTGAACTACGCCGAACGGCTCGAAGGAATCGTCCAGGACCGCAGCGTGTCGGGCGAGACGCTGTTCGTCGAGCCGATGTGGGCGGTCGAACTG
Source organism: Deltaproteobacteria bacterium (assembly GCA_003135855.1). Classification (GTDB taxonomy): domain Bacteria; phylum Desulfobacterota; class Binatia; order Binatales; family Binataceae; genus Binatus. The sequence goes on along the minus strand of PNBD01000012.1, from coordinate 1,826 downwards.
AACAATCACCTGATGATGCTCGAGCGCGAGGCCGAGGCCGAAGAGAATCGAATCCTCGCGCGCCTGACCGCGATGGTCGGCGGCTACGCCGAAGAATTGCGGCTCACCTTCGACGCGCTCGTGCAACTCGACGCGCTCAACAGTCGCGCGATTTTCGCCGAGCGCTTTACTTGCGTCGAGCCCGAAATCACCGACGCGGGCATCGATTTCATCGGCGCGCGCCATCCGCTGCTGATGACCGCGGGCCGCGAGGTCATTCCCATCGACGTGCGCATCGCACCCGGTCAGCGCGGCATCGTCATCTCCGGCCCGAACACCGGCGGCAAGACGGTCGCGCTCAAAACGATCGGGCTGCTCTCGCTGATGGCGCAAGCCGGGATGCTGATTCCTGCCGAGCCGGGCAGCAAGGCGACCGTCTTCCGCAGCGTCTTCGCCGACATCGGCGACGAGCAATCGATCGCCGCGAACCTGTCGAGCTTCTCCGGCCATATCGCGAACCTCTCGGAAATTGTTCGGATGCTGGCCGAGCCCGCGCTCGTCATTCTCGATGAACCCGGCGCCGGCACCGACCCCGCCGAAGGCGCCGCGCTCGCGATCGGCCTGATGAATTATCTTGGCAGTCGCCGATGCCTCGTCGCGATCGCCACCCACTCGACCGCGGTCAAGCTGCACGCCTACGCGCAGGCGAGTTTCGAAGCGGCGGCCGTCGATTTCGATGCGGACCGGCTCACGCCGCTCTTTCGTTTGAAACCCCACACCATTGGCCAGAGTTACGGGCTCGCGGTGGCGCGCCGGCTCGGCCTGCCCGATGAAATAATTCGCTCCGCCGAACAATCGATGGGCGCGGGCAGCGTCGAACTTTCCGACGCGCTGAAACGCCTCGACAGTGAGCGCGCGAATCTGAATGCGCAGGCACAGAAACTCCGCGAACGCGAAGCGAGCATGGCCGCGGCCGAAGCCGAAGCGCGCGAGGCGGCTAAGCTCGCGCGCGAGCGCGCAGAGAACGATCGCAAACGCCTTCGCGCCGAGACCTCTGAGATGCTCGAGGACTTCCGCCGCGAAAGCTCGACGCTGATGGACGATCTGAAGAACCGCTCGAAGTCGCGCGCCGACGTGAAGGGATTCGTAACGCGGACCGCCGCCAGCTTCGAGCATCTCGCGCCCGCCGCCGAGCCAACGCCTGAATCCAGCGCGCCGCTCAAGGTTGGCGATCACGTCGAGGTCGGCGATATCCGCGGCGAGCTCACGATGCTCGAGCCGGGTCGCGCCGTGATCAGCCGCGGCGGCCTTCGCATCGAAGTCGCCCCCGAGCGATTGCGCCGCTCGGCCACTTCGTCGATCGAAGATCGTCCGCCGCGCGAGCGCTCGCCGGCTGTCACCTTCAGCTCCGACTTAGGCGAGCGCGGAGAGCTGAATCTGATCGGGATGCGCACCACCGACGCGCTGCGCAAGCTCGAAGAGTTTCTCGATCAGGCGTTCCTGACCAATCGCGCCGAAGTGCGAATCGTCCACGGCATCGGCTCGGGTGCGCTTAGAAAAGCGGTGGCGGAGTATCTCGCGAAGTCGCCGTATTGCTCGTCGTTTCGCCAGGCCGAGCCGCATCATGGCGGCGCCGGCGCCACCCTCGTCCAAATGAATCTGTAGTTCGTGCCGCTGAATCTCCAGCTCGCGCAAATGAATCTGTAGTTCGTGCCGCTGAATCTCTAGCTCGTGCGGATGAATCTGTAGCAGGATGTTGAAAAACGCCCTTCTTCCCCTCTCCCGTTTGGGATGCGTCACCGACACCGAGTCCGCACCCGGCGTCGTCCTCTCCCTGATAGTGAGAG
>PNBD01000069.1 GCA_003135855.1 Deltaproteobacteria bacterium | reverse complement strand
GCTCTGCGTATCTTGCGGGTAAGTTCCACGTCGCTTTTCGCGTTCGACTGTTGGCCTGCGGTCATTGCTCCCGCATCGCGATCTCTGACATTGACTCCGGAGTTGTCCGGAGCAGTTGGTACTGTTGCCTGCGCGCCAGCGACGGAATACCCGCCACACAAAAACGCCGACAGCGCAAACACCGCGGCTAGCCTTCTCATTTGTTCTTCTCCTTAGCTTGGGCTGGCTGTACACATCCGCTTAAAGCAGATGCGTGACAAGATAGATTACTACTAGCACCGAAATAGGCACTCCCAATAGCCATGCGATTCCATACTTCATGTTCACGACCTCCTCTATAGAGTTACGATTCTAGTTGCGCGCAATGCTATTTGCCTGGCGTTACTTCCTAAATGATTTGCCGGGAATCGCTTTGGCCGTTTACTCGAGCTGCTACTTGTACGTCCAATTTCCGTGCCACTTCCTTTAAGCGACTCTCACCCAGAAACTGGCACTTAGGTACCTCGGGAATAGCTGCATCAGTCCGCAGTCAGTACATTTCCACCAGAGTTTGTCTATTCGGTATGACCGCAACCATCGCGTCTGTTGGTCCATCTTTCCACCACAAAGTTCGCAAGTCCGCGATTTTTCGCAAAGAACGGTTTCTTTGACTTTAGATTTCATGCAATCCGCGGCTCAAAGCGAATTAGGCGAATCGAAAAAAGAAAGGCACGCGTTGGCTTCACTATGAGGGCATCTGGCCAGGCGTGCTTTCGGCTCTCGGGGGAAGGAGGAGCCGACAATCCTTTTTAGTAATTGTGCGCGGTTAGCGCCACCGGCGGTTCGTTACGCGAAAGGAACGATTCGGTAACGTTCGCGTCGCTTCACAGCAACTTGTCACCGCAAATTGAGCCACTCCGCATTTCAGAACCGGCGACTCGCGCCCGAATTGGCCGACGCCGATTCATGAAGTTTGCACTTCTTTTTTGGCACTTCTTGGGTTGGAGGCGGGTCTGATAAATGATTGGTGTTCGGCCGATGGCCTTGGTCCAGATCGCGCTCGACAGGATCAGGCCAGGGGCAGCATCGCGGGAAGGAAGGAGTGTCGAGATGGATTTGGGATTGACCGGCAAGGTTGCGCTGGTTACCGGCGCGAGCCGCGGACTCGGGCGAGCGATGGCCAAGGCGCTGGCCGAAGAGGGGATGTATGTGAGCATCTGCGCCCGCACCAAAGAAACGCTCGACGAGGCAGTTGCGGAGCTCACGCGATCGGGTAATGCGTCACCGACCGCGATTGGATTCGTCGGTGACGTGACGAAGGCCGACTTCGCGGAGAAATGGATCGATGAGACGGCGAAGCAGTTCGGCGGAATCGATGTGCTCGTCAACAACGCGGGATCGGCGCGGCCGGGAGCGCTCGCGGAGCTGCCGGAGTCGGCGTGGCAGGAACAATTCGATCTGAACCTGTTCGCACCGGTGCGGCTCGCGCGCCTGTGTGCGCCGCATATGGAGAAGCGCGGCGGCGGCTCGATCATCAATATCGGATCGATCTACGGGCGCGAGTCTGGCGGACCGCTGACGTACAACGCGTCGAAGGCGGCTCTGCATTCGTTCACCAAGATGCTCGCGCGCGAGTTCGCGCCCAAGAATATTCGCGTGAATACGATCGCGCCGGGATCGATTCTCATCGCGGGCGGAACCTGGGAGCAAATTTTCAAGGCGAATCCCGCGTTCGAGAAAGATTTCATCAGCCACGAAATGCCGGCGGGACGGCTCGGGCGCGCGGATGAAGTTGCGTATGCGGTGGTGATGCTCGCGTCGCCGCGGGCGAGCTGGATTACCGGCACTTGTATCCCGGTGGATGGGGCGCAGGGGCGCTCGATAACCTGAGCCTCGTCTGAGCCGCTATGGGGGAATCAAATTTCCGGCGCGTGATTGGATTGATCGCGAGTTCCGTTTCGCATTTCGTTACCGCGGTGATCGTTGCGTCGCTTGCGCTCGCGATTGCGGGATGCAGTGCGCCGTTGCCCTCGACGGAACTGCCGCCGGCGCGATTCCTGGCGCCGGTGNNGGATTACGGAATCCCGGGCTTCACTTCGGAAATACTTTTTATTTCGGGCGGTGCTTTCGAGAGCGGCGGCGGCGAGATCGTCGGCGTGAATCTGCGTGAACCGATTCGTCCCGAGCTCGGCACGGCGGATTTGATCAGTGCGATTCATGATCAGGGTGGGCTTGCGATTGCGGCCCAGCCGACGAAGTTCGCGAACCCAGCGGATTTTGCGCTGGCCGATGCGATCGAGGTGTACAACCAGCGCGACACGTGGCGCGCGCAGAGTGCGGCGTCGCTCTATCTGCGCGCGATTTTTTCAGGCACTGACCGGTTCCTCGCGAGCCTGGACTTAAGACCCGACGCCAACCTCGCGCTTTACGACAAGATGGCGGCGGGCGCGCGCGTGACGATGCTCGCGGGATTGGGCGCGCCGGATGACATGACGGTGCTGGGATCGAAGGTCGGCACCACGCCGCAGTTGATGCTCTTTTACACCACGCATCTGCTGGCGCGTGAACGCAGTCAGGATCCTTTGCTCGAGGCGATCAAGCTGGGACATTCGTATGTGAGTTTCGATTTTCTCGGCTACGTCGGCCAGTTTGTTTTTTTCGCGCAAGTAGGCGACGCGAACAACGGCACGAAGACGCTGATGGGTGACGAGGTGCGCATGGCGCCGGGTTTGGTGCTCAAGGCGGAACTGCCGGACGCGGCGGATCGCATCGTGCTGTATCGCAGCGGCGTCGAGATCAAAGCGGTCGAGAATGCGAGGACCCTTGATTTCGCGCCGACGTCGGCGGGCGCGTATCGAATCGAGGCATACCGCGGCGGTCATCTGTGGATTCTCTCGAATCCGGTTTACGTGCGATGAGAGCCCGCAGCCTTCGCTTCGGAAAGACGCAGGAAGCGGCGAACGCGGGAGCGAAACGGGCATTTGTCAGCCGCGGAAATCAACTTTTGCGTGGGACGAAATATTGAGTGCCGGGGCCGGCATTGTCGATCTCGCGAATCAGGCTGGCGAGATCCTCCGGGTTGGCGACGAAATCGATATAGGAAGTATCGACCACCAGCAGCGGCACCTCGTCGTAGTAAAAAAAGAAATCGCGATACGCCGATGAAACGCGCTCGAGATATTCGAAGCTGATGTGACGCTCGAAATCGCGATTGCGCTTGCGCAGCCGCTCGGCGAGGACGTCGATGGTGGCGCGGACGTAAACGACGAGGTCGGGTTTTTTCATCTCGGCATCGAGCAGTTTGTAAACGCTGTCGTAGAGCTTCAATTCGTCGGGCGCGAGATTCATCGTGGCGAAGATTCGATCTTTGGTGAAGAGATAATCAGCCACGGTCGCGGGCGCGAAAAGATCCTGTTGCAGCAGTTCGCGTTGCTGGTGATAGCGAGTGAGCAAAAAATAGAGCTGCGCGGGAAACGCGAACTTATCGGGATCCTGGTAGAAGCGCGCGAGGAATGGATTGTTGTCGGCGTCCTCGAGCATCAGGCGCGCGCCCAATTCGCGCGCGAGCGCCTGCGCCAGGCTCGTCTTGCCAACTCCGATGGGCCCTTCGACCGCGATATAGCCGCGCCGGCGCATCGGGGGCGATTGTGGCACTAGCTCATCGCAGTCGCGAGCGCGGCTTCGGCTTTTCGATTGCCCACTTACCCACGCCGATCTCTTGCGATGCTTCTTGGCCATGTCGCGGAGTTTGCGGACCTGATCGTCGGGCGCGCCGCCGCGCTCTTCCAAATCGGCGGCGGTGTCGTAGTCCGGCGGAGATTTCCGCAGATAGACTTGCGCCAGTTCCATGTTGGCGGCCTTGTCGTCGGGATACGCGCCGATCACGTCATTGAGCAGCTTGAAGGTCGCGTCAGGATTGCCGGCGAGTTTGGCGGCCTCGTTGATTTTATGCATCAGCGAGTTGCCCTGCGGCCCGAGGTCGGGACTGTTGTGGGCCTTGGCGAGGAGCATCGCAGCGCGGACACCCTGATCATAGGTGTTCATCGCGTCGGCATATTTCTTTTCCTGCACCTGCTGGTCGCCCTGCTTTTCGATCTCGGGAAGCGCGTCGCTCAGCGCGGTCAGAGCTTTTTCGCGCGCGGCCTTGATGCGGGTCTGAAGCAGAATGTCCTTGAGCTGCCGGACGCCGTCTTCAATCTTGCCGGCCTTGATGTCATCGAGCGCCTTGCCGGAAGAGTTGGCCATATCCTGAAGCTGTTTGTAGAGCCGAACCTTGTCCATCAGCTTCTGATCGGTGGGATCGAGCATCGAGGCGGCCGAGTATTCGCGCGCGGCGCCTTCCTGATCGCCGACCGCCTCGTCGATGTGCGCGAGCGATTTATGCGCGTCAACGTTGTTGGGATCGGCCTTGATCGAGAGCTCCAATTCCTTTTTCGCGCCGTCGAGGTCGCGCTTTTCGAACAGGTCCTCCGCCTTGTAGAGGTGCTTCTTGCCTTCGGACTGGCATCCGCTGACGAGTGGAATGGCAAGCAAGACGGGCAGGAGCAGTGCGCGCGCTATCGCAGTTCGCATCGGAATATTCCTCATCAAGGTTGATCCGCGGGGGCGGAAATCCGGATGAGTCTGCAAGCATCGCCGCCAAATTGTCAAGGCGAAGGGCGGGACGAGGTTTTTTCGGGTACAGCGATCAATCCGAGGGCAGCGGGAGCGGGAAATGCACGCGCTCTTTGGCGACGCTCAATAGCTCGACCTCGGCGCCGCCGCGCGCGAATGCGCCGATGATCTCCTCGACCAGCCATTCCGGCGACGACGCGCTGGCCGTCAGCCCGAGCGCGCGAACGCCGTCGAGCATATCGGGGAGTACGTCGGCGATCGAATCAACCAGGAAAGCGCGTGCGCCGCGCATCCGTGCGACTTCGACCAGCCGGTTGGCATTGGAACTTTGCTTCGAGCCGACCACCAGCACCACGTCGCTAACGTCAACCAGTTCCTTGACGGCATTCTGGCGATTCTGCGTCGCGTAACAGATGTCGTCGGTCTTGGGCGTCGCGATCGCCGGAAAGCGGCGCTTGAGCGTAGCCATGATGTCGCGGGTGTCGTCCACACTGAGCGTCGTTTGCGTCACCGCCGCGACATGAGCGGGGTCGGGAACCTCGAGCGCCTCGGCCTCTTCGAGCGTGCCTACCAGCAGCACTTTGCCCGGCGCTACACCGAGCGTCCCCTTGACCTCCTCGTGGCCGGCGTGACCGACGAGAATTACGGTGCTGTGCGCCTCGGCGTAATGCTCGACTTCCGAATGCACCTTGGTGACCAGCGGACAGGTGGCATCGATCACGCGTAGTTTGCGTTGCGCCGCGCGATCCCATTCGCTCGGCGCCACCCCATGAGCACTGAAGATGACGCGCTGGCCTTCTGGCACCTCATCGAGGGTATCGACGAAGATCGCACCCTCGCGTTCGAGCGCCTCGAGCACGAAGC
>PNBD01000102.1:158787-159032 GCA_003135855.1 Deltaproteobacteria bacterium | reverse complement strand
CGACTGGAACACCATGCCGATGTGGCGGTCCTTGGGCTCCTTCCAGGTGACGTTGTCGCCGGCTATCCAGACCTGGCCACCGGAAATGTCGAGCAGACCGGCTATCGCATTGAGCAACGTCGACTTGCCGCAGCCGGACGGACCAAGGAGAACGAGGAACTCGCCGACCTCGACGTCGAGATCGAGATCCTGCAGCACGTTCAATCGGCCAAAGGAGACGCCGAGCTTGCGAACCGAAACATGCG
>PNBD01000102.1:106965-158770 GCA_003135855.1 Deltaproteobacteria bacterium | reverse complement strand
TTGTTGAGCTGGACGGTCATCGGATAGTTCCTGAGCCCCGCGAACACGAGGCCGAAGAGGAAGTCGTTCCAGATACCGGTCACCTGCAGGATGATCGCCACCGTGAAGATCGGCAGCGACATCGGCAGCATGATCCGCAGGAACACCCCCCAGAATCCGGCGCCGTCGACGCGCGCCGCCTTGAACAGTTCGACCGGCAGCGAGGCGAAGTAGTTGCGGAAGAGCAGCGTCAGGATCGGCATGCCGAAGATGGTGTGGACCATGATGACCGCCCACAGCGTGCTGTAGATGCCGATCTTCGAGGTCAGGATCACCAGGGGATAGATCATCACCTGATAGGGAACGAATGAGCCGACCAGGAGGATGGTGAAGAAGAATTCCGAGCCCTTGAAACGCCAGTTGGCGAGTGCGTAGCCGTTCACCGATCCGACTGCGATCGAGACAAGGACGCTCGGGATCGTTATCTTGACCGAGTTCCAGAAGCCGACCTGCAGGCCCTGGCAGTAGAGCCCGGTGCAGGCCGAAGTCCATGCCTTGATCCACGGATCGAAGGTAGGCTGGACAGGCAGCGAGAAGATATCGCCCTGGCGGACCTCTTCGAGCCCCTTCAACGACGTCACGATCATGATGTAGAGCGGGGCGAGATAGTAGATCGCCGCCACCGTGAGGATCGTGTAGACGGCAATCCGGCCCGGCGCGAACCGGCGTCGCGGGCGCGGCCCGGTCGGCTCGATGGTCATGGAAGTCGCGCTCATTGCGTGCGCCTCCGGCCGAATTCAAAGAAGGCCCACGGCACCACGACGACGGCCACCGTCACCAGGAGCACGGTGGAAGCCGCCAGGCCCTGCGACAGATTGGAGACGAACATGAATTCGTAGATGTAGATCGTTGGGAACTGCGACGACAATCCCGGACCGCCGCCGGTCATGGCGATCACCAGGTCGTAGGTCCTCACGATGCCGGAAGCGACGATGACGAGCGCCGTCACGAACACCGGGCGCATCATCGGGACGACGATGAAGGCGTACGTCCGCCACTTCGGAATGCCGTCGACGCGCGAAGCCTTCCAGATCTCGTCGTCGATGCCGCGCAACCCGGCAAGCATGAGCGCCATCACCAGCCCGGTGCCCTGCCAGACGCCGGCGATTACCAAGGTGTAGACGACCATCTGGCGATTGGCGACCCAATCGAAGGCGAAGCTGGCCCAGCCGAGACCGCGGATCGACTTCTGCAGGCCGAACGCGGGATTGAGGGCCCATTGCCAGACGAGGCCGGTGATCACCAGCGACAGGGCAAACGGATAGAGGAAGATCGTCCGCAGCGTGTTCTCGAAGCGGATCTTCTGGTCCATCAGGACAGCGAGAAGAAAGCCGATAGCGAACACGAACACGAGGGAAAAGATGCCGTAAACGGCGAGATTGTGGATCGATATCTGCCAGCGCGGCGATTCGAACAGGCGTATGTACTGATTGAAGCCGTCGAAGTCCTTGCCCAACGGATCGGAAGCCGGCAACACCCGTGACGTCGTCAGCGAATAGAAGATCGTCCACAGCGTGCAGCCGATGAACACGAAGATCACGGTCGCCATCATCGGCACGAGCGCGATCTTGGAGGTCAGGTTGCGGAAGAGCTTGACCGGCGGCCGCACTACTTCCAACACGTCGTCAGGACTGAGCCCGACCGGCTTCGCTAAATCCGTCATTTCTGCCCCAACGTCGCGTCCGTCGCAGATGGACTAATGGGTGCGGTCGGCCCAATCGAATTGAGCCGACCGCCCCGTTAGTCGGTACGCCTTAGCCTGACGGCCTATTTCGGCGCATTCTTCAGAATGTCGATGAACGAGGCCTGCGCCTGGTCGACAGTCATGGCGGAGTTGGTGAAGAACTCGTTGTAGAGGTCGCGGATCTGGTTGACGGTGTCACGCTGCATGACTTGGGCACCGGTCGGGAGAATGTTGTTCGGATCCTCCAGAATCTTGAGACCCTTCTTCATGCAGTCGTCGGCCTGCGACAGATCCACGTCCGCGCGGATCGGCAGCGAACCCTTTTTCAGGTTGAAGGCAACCTGGACCGGCTTCGAGATCATCATCGACGCCATCTTCAGCTGCGCCGCCGTGACCGTCGCGTCCTTGCTCTTCGGGAAGAAGAACACGTCGCCGCCGGTATTGAGCATCGGGTGGATACCGAGGCCGGGCAAGCAGTCATAGTCCTTGCCGGCGACCATCTTGGCCACCTGGAATTCGCCCTGGGCCCAGTCGCCCATCACATTGGCCCCGGCCTTGCCGGTAATCACCAGGCTCACGGCGTCATTCCACTGCGGCACGATCGTTTGCGGATCGACCATCTTGCGGGCCTGGTCCATGGCCACGAAAACCTTCTTCATCTCCGGGCCGGCCGCCGCGGCCGGGTCATGGTCGACGTAGACCTTCTTCCAGAGGTCGAGGCCGCCGACACCTGGCAGGATGGCGTCGGTGAGGAGCAGGAGGACCGGCCAGCCCTGGGCGGCGGAAAGCGGCAGGATTCCCTTTGCCTTCAGCTTGGGCGCCGCAGCGACCACGTCATCCCAGTTTTTGGGCGGTGTCAGGCCGGCATCTTCATAAACGTGCCGATTGATCCACATCCATTGAGCTGAATGGAGGTTCACCGGAACGCAATAGACTTTGCCGTCTTTCGTGCAGCCGTCGATCTGCGATTTCGGCCGCACGATGTCGTGCCACTTCTCCTTGGTCGCAAGGTCGGTCAAATCCTGCATCAGGCCGGCGGCGATCAGGTCGTCCGCATCCTTGCCGGGGTTGAACTGGGTGGCGCAAGGCGGATTTCCGCCCATGATGCGGCTGATGATGATCGGCCGCGCCGTATCGCCGCTGCCGCCGATGGCGCCGTCGACCCATTTGTCGCCGCCGAGCGCGTTGAACGAATCGGCGAACACTTTCACGGCGGCAGCCTCGCCGCCCGACGTCCACCAATGCGTCACTTCGCAATTGGCAGCTTCTGCGACGGTCATCCCGCCGAGCACAAAAACCGCGGCTGCTGCCAGCAGCCTCGTAGCATGAGTCATTACTTCCTCCCATTTGAAGGCGCTAAACCGCGCCTGACTTACTCGCTTCGGACCGACCCTCCATCGGCCGATGCGTTGTAATCGTTTACATCGATCCTATTCGAAGCTTCGCCAATGTCAATTGCATTCGGCAACCGCCGCGGAACAGGTCTTTCTGCTATAGCAACCCTTGCGACAAGCGGCAATGGCGGCATCAACGCTTCCTTATTGCACCCCCCTGTAGCTTTAGGCAGGGTAAAAACAAAAGCCCGAGGATGAGCAAAGACCTGCCCTCGAAGTCGCGCGAGCCGCGGCGCGCCGTCCGCACCGACGATCGAAATCGCGCTGTTGGTGGTGCCGAAATCCAGTCCCACAGCTTTGACTGCGCCGCTCACCCTACTGCTCGCCTCATGCGATCACGATCGAGGTGCGCCGATCTCTTGTCAACGTTGTGATTCCGGCATATGCTCGCCAAACCCTCAGGATGACGATCCGTCATCCGTCACAAATCGGTTTTTTTGCGGGCGAGATTTACTCGTCCGCATTTTTTTTCTGCGCGCTCTTTACGATCCGCGAGGAGGGATGAGATGCCGCCAAAAATCTCGGAAGCCGAAGTCAGTGAGCAATGGAATCGCAACGCCGACCTGTGGGCGTCGCAGGTTCGAGAAGGACGGGACACGGCGCGCGAGTATTAGAACAATCCCGCGTTTCAAGCAGTGGCGCGATGCTCGTATGCCGGCTCTGAGCGCGATACGCTGAGACGCGAAAATCCAGCTCGAGCTTCGCGACGAGGACAATATGGCAATCGGCAGGATTCCATGTGGCATCTCGATTCCGCAGACTTTCACCAGCTCGCCGATCGACCTGCGCCTCATTCGTGATTTTGTGCCGCGCGCCGAAGCGCTGGGCTACGAGAGTCTCTGGGTGCAGGAGCAAATGATCAGCGATGCTCCGATTCTCGAGCCGGTTACGCTGCTCACTTACGTAGCGGCGCTCACTTCAAAAATCCGGCTCGGTACGGCGGTGTTGCTGACGGTGATTCGAAATCCCGTCGAGCTCGCGAAGACGCTCGCGACGCTCGATCAACTGAGCAATGGCCGAGTCATAGTCGGCGTTGGAATCGGCGGACCGCACACTCCGCATGAGATTTTCGGCATACCGCGCGAGCGCCGTCCGCGGCGTTTCGTCGAAGGGCTGCAAGTGATGAAGGCTTTATGGACTCAGCCACGCGCGACGGTGAGCGGCGAATTCTGGAAGTTCGAAAACGTCCCGATGGAACCCAAACCCGTGCAAAAACCGCATCCACCGCTATGGTTCGGCGCACGCGAGACGATCAGTCTGAAGCGCGCCGTCCGGCTCGGCGATGGATGGATGGGGCCCGGCTCTTCCTCCACCGCGGAATTCATTAAGCACGTCGCGCTGATTCGCAGCCTGCTCGAGGAAAGCAAACGCGATCCGGCGACGTTCCCGATTTCAAAACGGGTGTACATCGCAGTGGACGACGATCGCGCACGCGCGGAGCGTCGATTGCGAGAATGGTTTGGCGCGCGTTACAAGCTTCCAGACATGGCGCCGCGCGTATCCATCTATGGCAGCGCCGCCGAATGTATCGACAAGCTGGGCGAACTCGCACGGGCGGGCGCGCAGCGTTTATTGTTGGACCCGGTATTCGATCAAACCGATCATATGGAACTGATTGCACGCGACATAATCCCAAAACTTTGAGCGCATCGGTGAAGCCATGAAACTAAGTGCAATCAATCGCGGCGTGATAGGTGCGATGAGCGTGGCGCACGTCGCGGCCTACAAACTATTCGGCGGCGCATCGACGTTCGGGCTCGCCACGCTCATTCTGACAGTGCGAGGGCGCAAGTCCGGGCGCCCGATCTCGAAGCCGTTGCTTTATCTCGACGACGGCGGGCGGCTCTACCTGGTTGCGTCGTATGGCGGCAGCGACTCGCCACCGGCCTGGTACCTGAATCTCACCGCCAACCCTGAAGTCGAGGTTCAACTGGGACGCGGCACGCGCCGTTGCCGTGCGCGGACTCTCTCGCCAGCTGAACGCGATGCGATCTGGCCGAAGCTGGTGAAGATGTATCCAAGCTACGCCGAGTACCAGAAGAACTGTGCGCGCGTGATTCCGGTCGTCGAACTGACGAGCATCTAGTTCACCGACTCGAGAATTGTTCTGTCCGTAGATCCTGCGAGGTGAGCCATCAGCCAGGAGCCTGAACAGGCCGAATCCTCGGGTAGTGTTCCGATTCTGCCGAGCAGCCTGGCCAATCCTGTCACCCTGGTGGGTTTGACGATCGCCCTGCTTCTCCCGATTCCCCCATACCGGGAGCCGTTTCTTCATTTGCTGATGGCGCGGTTCGGGATGTCGTGGATGTCGGCATGGGAACTCGTCGGCGTGATTTCGAAGCTGGTCGTGATCGTCGGCATCCCGATCCTGGTCGTCCGCTGGGAGCATCGGCGGCTCAGCTCGATCGGAATGCGTGCTCCCTCTGCCAAGGACTGCGTAGGCGCAATCCTCGTGTTCGTCGCTTATGTACTGATGATTCCGCACCTGCGTCGATTCGCTGACGCTGTACCGGACATGTCGGCGGAACTGACGCTGGGAGCTACCTTGTACTCGTCGTTGCCGAAATGGCTGGACTGGACCGGCCTCGTTGCCAACGCAATTGCAGAAGAGGTTGGCTTTCGCGGCTACTCGATTGAACGAATCGAGGAAATGACCGGCAGTACGGCCATAGCTGCGGCGTTGCCACTTATCGTCAACGTGCTGGTCCACGCGCCAATCTGGGGCATCCACGGGATGCTCATCAAGGCACCCATTCTGCTGCTTTTTGTAGTGCTCTATCTTTGGCGGCGCAGCCTGTTCGGGTGCGTGATCGCACATCTTCTAATGGACATCCGCGCCTTCGAGTTCTGAGTGGCGTTCGCGTACGCGCGTCTTCATCAGGCACCCGCTTTCGTGACAGACTCCAAGCGTGATGACGCGAAATCTGCTTGCTCTCACGGCCGGCGCAGTCTGCGCAGTCCTCGCCGGATGCGGCGTGGAGGGTGAGGCCTATCAACCACGTCCGGTCCCAGTCTCGAAAAGTGTGATCTATCTGTATCGGCCGTACAATTTTTACAGCGCTACGATCGCGCCGATGGTCACCTGCGGTCAGGAGAGCATCGAGATGGAAGCCGGCGGCTATTATTCGTTCGTCAATGACAGCGGACCGGTGACGTGCGCCGCCACCAACGAAGCGTCGGCGCAGTTGAAGTTCGACGCGCATCCGGGTCAGGAATATTACGTGAAGGAAGAAGTCTCGCCGGGCAACCTGGCCGGACGAACTCAATTCACGTTGATGAACAGCGAGGGCGGCCGCACTGAGATCGCCAGTTGCCGCAAGCAGGGCATGCCCGACACGGGATCGCATCATTGATCGAATCGAGTTGTAGATAGCGCAAAGAGGAATCGCCGCGATGCCCCGAATTGTAAGCCTGCTCCCAAGCGCGACCGAAATTGTGTGCGCGCTCGGATTCGAAAGCGACCTGGTGGGACGCTCCCACGAATGCGATTTTCCCGCGTCGGTAACGCGCCTGCCGGCGCTCACCGAAGCGAAGTTCAATCCCGAAGGCACCAGCGCCGAAATCGATCAGCGCGTCAAGCAAATCGTGCGCGACGCGCTCTCGGTTTATCGGGTCGATGCGCCCAAGCTTCGCGAACTTCGTCCGGACGTGATCGTCACGCAATCGCAATGCGAAGTATGCGCGGTCAGCCAATCCGACGTCGAAGCTGCGGTCGCCGATTGGCTCGGCACGCGGCCCAGAATCGTGTCGCTCGCACCGTATGCGCTGGACGACGTCTTCATCGACATGCAGCGCACTGCGGATGCGCTGGGCGCGCCCGAGAACGGAAAAAAATTGGTGAAGGGTTTGCGTGCGCGCCTGGCGTCAATTGCCGACAAAGCACGCGGACAAACGGTGAGGCGTCCGACGGTCGCGACGGTCGAATGGATCGATCCGCTAATGGCTGCGGGAAACTGGATGCCGACCCTGGTCGAGATGGCGGGCGGAATCAATCTGTTCGGCAAAGCCGGTGAACATTCTCCGTGGATGGAATTTGCCGAGCTCGCGGCGAAGGATCCTGAAGTGATTCTGATTTCGCCGTGCGGCTTCAACATGAATCGCGCCGCCGAAGATTTGCCCGTGCTAACCGGGCGTCCGGAATGGCCCAAGCTGCGTGCGGTGCGCGAGCGGCGCGTGTTCATGGCCGACGGCAATCAGTACTTCAATCGGCCGGGGCCGCGAATCGCCGAGTCGCTCGAGATTCTCGCCGAGATTCTTCATCCCAAACTTTTTAGTTTCGGTCATGAAGGCAGTGGCTGGCGCCGCCTTTAGCGATTCCTACTTTTTCGCGAGATACGCCATCCCGACGCGCGCCGGCGTCAGATTGATGCCGAATTCTTCGCGCAGCGGCCCGATGTCGCAGGCGTTATCCGCGGTGACGAACGTGACCGCGTCGCGGGAGAGAATCGGCTTCGGCAATTTCTCGGCGAGGCCGCCGACCGCGCGCATCAGCCGCTCTGGAATATGAAAGAGGGGCCGTCGATGCCCGCTCGCATCCATGATTACGCGCATCATCTCATCGAAGGTCATCATCTCAGGCCCGCCGATTTCGTAGATGCCGTTGCGTCCGCGCCCCTGGATCGCGAGGGTCACGCACGCGGCCAGGTCGTCGACCAGCACCGGCTGGACCTTCTGATGACCGGTGCCGGGCACGCCGAAGATCGGCGCAAATTTGAGCGCCTTCGCGAGTCCATTGACGACTTTGTCCTCCGGTCCATAGACCAGCGACGGCCGAAAGATCGTGTAGGTCATCCCCGATTCGCGGATGAGCCGCTCGGCGCGTCCCTTCGCGCGAAAGCCGGGATGCGAACTGTACTCATCCGCGGCAGCGCCGCTGATATAGATGAATTGCGCGACGCCGGCCTCTCTCGCAGCCGCGACCAGCGCGACGACCCCGCCGTAGTCGATACGCTCGAAGGTCTGTCCGCGGGCGGGATTCTCGACCGGGTATCCTTCGAACTGGACCGCATCGACAATTGCGTCGGCGCCTTTGAGAGCCGCGACCAAGCCCGCGGGTTCACAGACGTCGGCGCGGACGAACTCGAGGTTCGGTGAGTCCATCCGCGTGCGAGCAGTGTCGGGATTGCGCGTGAGGATGCGCGCTTTGATTCCGCCGGTCGCGATCATGCGGCGCACAATTGCCCGGCCGATAAATCCCGAGCCGCCAGCGACTGCTACAGTCTTTTGTTCCATCGAAAGACCCCGAAGTGTTCCCGCATCTTCGATGCTGAACTGAACGGAGCGACAAGGCTAACGGAAAGTAGGGGGGAGAAGATTTCCGAAACCTCGGCCGAGTTTCGGGCTTCCCGTTGTGATCAAGATGCGCGCTACGCGCTATTAGGAAGCTGCCAAGAGTCTACGCGCGCGAGGCTTTGACCTCGAAGCGTACGCCTTCGCGGCGCTGGAGGAAGCTGACGATCTCGAAGAGATTGTCGGCGCGCGGGTTGCCTGCCGGTCCCAGCATTCTCATCAGGCTCTTGGCGGGGATGTGGGTGGCTTCGGAGAGGTCGCTGAAGCCCACGGTCGCGTTGATGTAGTCGCGGAGGATGATTTTCGCCGTGGTTACATCTCCGGCTAGCATCGCTTCGATTCCTTCTCGGAGAAGCGCTCTTCGGAATTTCGGCTCGCGCTCGACGCGAGCGCGGATGGTCACCTTAAAATCACGAGTCAGGGGCATGGTTGCGTCTCCTACTTCCTTCTCGAACGTCGATCATTCGCTATGGTAACATATGAGTGACCATCGTCAAGAGCCGGATCAGAAGCGTATCAAGTGGGATCGTGCATCGTTCGCCAGGAGGGGGAGAAGCGGGCGCGGCGGATGAATTCGCCGCGGCCGCGCCGTGCCGGCTCGTTGCGATCGGTGACGAGCGTATCACCGCCCTCTTTGCGATCGGTGATGAGGGTTTCGCCGCGCGAGAGCGTCATCGTGGGCCATCCGGTGATTTCAAATCCTTCGAATGGATCGTAATCGGCGCGGGAATGCATCTCGCGGGACTTGATGACGACCTTGCGCTTGGGATCGAAAATGACGAGGTCCGCGTCGGCCTGTTCGACGATCGCACCTTTTTGCGGATACATCCCGAAGATTTTTGCGGGATTGGTGGCCACCAGCTCAACCATTCGGGAAAGTGAGATGCGCCCTTTCGCGACTCCCTCCGAATAAAGCATCGGCACCAGCGTTTCGAGATTCGACATCCCGGGCACGATGCGGGTGAAGCGGTCGGCGGCGAGCTTGCGATCCAGCTTCCAGGAGCAATGGTCGGTCGCGACTACATCGACAGTGCCGTCGGCGAGCGCGGTCCAGATCGCATCGCGATTTGCCGCATCGCGGAGCGGCGGATAGCCGACGTACTTGGCGCCGTCCGGTTCGAGGAAACGCTCTTCAGTCAGATACAAATAAATTGGACGGGTCTCAGCCAGCACGATTCGTCCGTCGGTGCGCGCGCGGCGAATTTCCGCGATCGCATCGCCGCTCGATAGATGAACGAAGTAGGCCGGGGCGTTGGCAAGCTCAGTCATCGCGAGCGCGCGCGCAACAGCGGCGGACTCGGACAGCGGCGGGCGGCTGGCGCCGAAATGCGCGACGCCGTTCATCCCGGCGGCGAGCAATCGCTCGGTGCAGAAACCAATCAGGTGCTCATCTTCGGCGTGAATCGTCAGCAGCGCGCCGCTCTCGCCGGCGACTTTGAATGCGCGGAGGTAGTCGCGCGCGCGAGCTTCGAATCCCTGCATCATGAAAATCTTGAAGCTGGTGACGCCGCGTTCGACTGCGCGCGGGATTTCGGCGATTGCTTCGGGCGAGGGATCGAGGAGCGCGATGTGAAACCCGTAATCGATGATGGCCTTGCCGGCGGCCTTCGCGCGCCATTTCTCGAGCGCTTGATCGAGCGTGCCGCCCGGTGCCTGGAAGGCGTAGTCGACGATCGTCGTGACGCCGCCCGCCGCGGCGGCGACAGTGCCCGACTCGAAATCGTCGATGGTGCTGGTGTTGAACATCTCGGCATCGAGATGGGTGTGCGGATCGACGGCGCCGGGAAGTAGCAGCATCGCGCGCGCGTCGATGGTGCGGGTGGCGGGTTCGAGTTTGCCGGGCGGCGCGATTTGCGCGATCCGGCCGGCCGCGACGCCGACGTCGGCCGGTCGTGCGCCGGACGGTGTGACGGCAGTTGCGCCGACGATCGCGAGATCGAGCATCGTGGGACTCCTGGCAGCAGGCGGTTGAAGAAGTAACTTTAACGCCTGCTCGCTGTGTGTTGTCTAGTGCGGAGACTCGGGAGGTTCAAATTCGGGAAGGCGGAGGGAGATTAGGAACAAGGTCCCTATCCTGACGCTTTTTCAGCACGGTCGCTTCGCGAAGCTGCGCGTTGTTCGGCGTCGTCCTGCACCCTCACCCGCCTCATCGCTAACGCGCTTCGGCGACCTCTCCCGCAACCAAGGGGGCGAGGTTAGGACGGCGGCCTTCGCTCAAGATGACGCGGAAGGAGCTCGGACTGGGAGAGGGGAAGAGGGAGGTTTTCGGCGTGCGGCTAGGGGCGTTTGCGGCGGATTCGTGGGGCGCGGGGACGCTTGGCACGTCGTCCGCCAATGCCTTTCAGTGCCCGCAGTTTTTTTGGCGCCGGAATTTCAGCGGTGGCGTCGTCGAGGAGCGGAGTGAGCGTGAAGCGCGAAACCTCGGGCGGGCAGTTGATGCGAATCCGCAGCCAGAACGTGCCAAGGCCGCGATTGGTATAGATGTAGAAATCTTCGTAGCGATTCAGGCCTGAGTAGAATTGCTTGCCGATGCGCAGAATCGATTTGAGCGGCGAGCCGTAGTACGGAATTCGCACGACGCCGCCGTGGGTGTGCCCGGAGAGCATCACGCCGGGCCGCAAATGGCGGGCATAGAGCGCGGTGTCAGGATTGTGCGCGAGGACAATCGAGCAATCGCCGCTCTTGACGCCGGCGAAGGCGCGGGCCGGTTCGGCGCGGCGCGACCACAAATCGTCGATGCCGACGACCACGATTTTTTCACCGCGTAGCGCGAGGCGCCGGCTGTCATTGGCGAGCACGTCGGCGCCGGCGCGTTTGAGCGCCGCGGTGATGCGCTCGGCGGACGACCAATGATCGTGATTGCCGAGGATCGCATAGACGCCGATTTGCGGGCTCAAGCCTTTCAGCGCGTCGGTGAACGCGCCGAGATAACGATGCATCGTGTCAGGGCCGGAAAAATAATCGCCGGTCAAAAACACCAGGTCGGGCTGCTGCTGATTGATCGTCTCGACCGCGATGCCCAATCGTTCGAGGTCTTCATCGCGATCGACGTGGAAGTCGCTGATTTGACACGCGACCAGACCGGCGACGGCGGCGGGAAGTCCGCGCACCGGCAGCGAGATTTCGGAGACGAGAATATTATCGATCGTGCGCCGCCACATCCGATGGAGCGGGCGCAGCGCGAGCGGCGGCTTCGAGCGCGGAGTGAGCTCGAGCTCGGGCGAAGGAATATCGGTTGATGAAATATCGATTAGCTCGGCCGTGGACATCGGATCTTCGATACTAGAATACTTCCAGGAGCCTGCGAAAGGTGGGAAGCTCGATAATTCGATCCTTGGCGTCGTCGAGTTCCTCTTCTTCGAGGTCCCAGGTGTGGGCGTGCGGTATGAAAACGGCGCGCAAACCGGCGCGAACCGCGGGATTGATATCGGAGCGCGGACTGTTGCCGATCATGAAGGTGAGCGACGGATCGAGGTCAGCGTCGCGGAGCAGGCGGCGATACGCGGGCACATCTTTTTCGCGCGGGGTCTCGACGCGTTCGAACAACGGCGCGAGGCCTGAGCGATGCAATTTTCGGAGTTGCTCGTCACGCTGTCCCTTGGTGAACATCATGATGCGGTGACGCGGCGCAAGTTGCCGCAGCGTCGGCTCGACGTCGGGGAGCAGTTCGCAGTGACGCTCGATTAGATGAGTGCCGATGCGATCGAGCGCGACTTGCAACAGATGTTGATCGCGCGGAACGAGCTCAGCAACGGCGTCGCGCAGCGCAACCATGTAGGGTTCGCGGCCGTAGCCGTGAGTCTGGATGCGTTTCAGTTCGGCGCGGCGCACTGCGGCGTGGATTTCGGCGGTCTCGAGAATCAATCCCGCGTCACGCAGCGCGTCGCAGAAAGAATCGAACGCCTCGAGAAAATGGATGTTGGAATCCCAGAGCGTATCGTCGGCGTCGAAAATGAGATTCAGCGATTTTCCTGATGCAGCAACCGGCATGCATCTACAGAGTATGCGTCGGCGATGAGGCGGGCAAATTGCCTAGTCGGCGAAATTGCGAGTGGGGGCGGCAATCGCGGCGGGAAGAATCATCAGCGCGCCGGTGGAAGGATTGCGGCCGACGTAAACGTCGGTTTCATAAACGCGCTGCAGATGATCTGCGGTCAGCACTTCGGCGGGCGTGCCGTAGGCGACCGTCGCACCGTCCTTGAGCAGCAGGACGCGGTCGGCGTAAAGGGCGGCTGCGTTGAGATCGTGCATCGTGGCAACGACGGCCATCGCGGCGTCAACGCATAGCTCGCGAAAGCGCGCGAGAATTTCGGCGACGTGTTTCAAATCGAGAAACGCGGTGGGCTCGTCGAGGAGCGCGACGCGCGGCTGTTGCGCCAACGCTCGCGCGAGAAAGACGCGTTTGCGTTCGCCGCCGGATAGTTCCTGGATATGACGGCCGGCGAGATGAAGCAGGCCAAAACGATCCAAGGCTGAAGACGCGATTTCGAGATCGTGCGGACTCTCGAAATGAAACGCGCCAAGATGCGGCGCACGGCCCATCAATACGATCTCGAGCACGGTGAAGCGGAAGGCGACCGCATTCTCTTGTCCGACCGAGGCAATCGTGCGCGCCAAATCCCGGCGTGGTATCGAAACGATCGATTTGCCGAATAGCTCGACGGTGCCACCGGTTGGAATCATCGAACCGTTCAGGACCTTGAGCAGGGTCGATTTGCCTGCGCCGTTGGGACCGACGATCGCGAGCATCTCGCCGCTCAAGACTTGCAGCGAGACGCCGTGCAGCACCGGCACGCCGGGATAGCCGGCGTGGATCGCGTGCGCGCGCATCGCGGGCACGGTCGGGGTCGTGGTTTCAATCGAAGCCGCGCTCATAACGAAAACGGCCGCTTGGCTTCGCGACGGAGCATGAAAATGAAGAATGGCCCGCCGCAGAGAGCGGTGATCGCGCCGACCGGAATTTCAGCGGGCGCGATCGCGACGCGCGCGACGAGATCGGCGAAGACCATGAACGCCGCACCGCCGATCAGAGAAGCGGGCAGCAGCAAGCGATGGTCGGCGCCAAACGCGAGCCGCAGCATGTGAGGAACGATCAGGCCGACGAACGAAATGATTCCGCTCACGGAAACGGCGGCGCCGATCATCACGGAGGTTGCGACAAAGATCAGGCGTCGGAGCGCGTCGACGTCAACGCCGAGTTCCGCCGCCGATTCATCGCCGAGGCTCAGCAGGTTCAGGTCGCGCGCGTGATACATCAGGACCGCGAATCCGACCAAGCCCAAGCCAGCGACGATTTCGACTTCGCGATAAGTGGGCGCTTCGAGACTGCCCATCAGCCAGAAGAGGATGCTGTGGGCGTAATAAAAATTGACGACGCTGTTCACCAGCATGATGGCAGCGCCCCAGAAGGCGTTGAAGATCACGCCGACCAGGAGCAGGGTAAACGGCTCGAGTTGTCCGTCGACGAGGGCAAGGCGATAGACCGCGACGGTCGAAAGCAGAGCGGCGCCGAATGCACATAGCGGAACCGTCGCTTCGCCGCCGCCGAGTCGCGCGAACATCACGAGCGCGATGATCGCGCCGAGTGCGCCGCCGCCGGAGATGCCGAGGATGCCGCCTTCGGCGAGAGGATTGCGCACGAGGGCTTGCAGAGCCGCTCCGACCGCGGCGAGCACCGCGCCGACCGCGATACCCATCAGCACGCGAGGCAGCCGCGCGCCGTAGAAGATCGCATGATCGGGACTGGCCGAATCGGTGAAGGCGCGAACCAAACTGATATGAGCGCTGCCGAACGAGACCGCAATCAGTGCGGATGCGATCAACAGAATCGTTAGCGCAGTCAGCACCGATACGAGGCGGGCGCGCGTGAGATGGGTTGACGATGCGCTCGACAGATCATGGCGGGGTGCTACTGCGGACGCGGAGGCCGCGGGCGTCGCGCTCACTTGCCGCTCTCCGCAGCGCCCCGCCAGGCCTCGGGATGAATCATCCGCGCAAGAATCTCGAGCGAGCGGCCGACGCGCGGTCCGGGGTGCAGAATCGGATCTTGCGGGTAGCCGAACACGCGATGATCAGTAACGGCGGGAATCGTTTGATAGCTTTCCCAGAACTTGCTCGGCGAAGTCGGGTCGTTGCCCATCGAGCCGTCGAGGATTACCTGCGGGCGCATCGCAATGATGTACTCGATGCTCAGTTGCGGCCATTGCTGGCCGGAGGCCGCAGCGATGTTGTCGGCGCGCGCGAGCTGCAGCAACTGATTCAAAAAATTTCCGCGGCCGACGGCGACGACCGGCTGATGGCCCACGAGCATCAGGGCACGCACGGTGCTCGCCGATGACAGGCGCTCGCTGACCTCAGCAATCTGCGCGCGAATTTGCGCCGCGAGATCGCGAGCCTCACGCGTGCGGCCGATACGCGCACCGACTTCGCCGATGCTGTTTTCGATTTCGTCGAGCGAGCCGTCACTGACCAGCAGCACGGGATACCCCATCGAAGTCAGAGCACGGAGCTCGCGCTGATCGGACGACAGGCCAAGACCGATCACGAGCGTGGGGCGCAGCGCGATGATGGCCTCGATATTGGGCGTTAGGAACGAACCGACGCGCGGCAGTTTGCGCACCTCAGTCGGGTAATCGCAGTATTGCGACACGCCGACGACGTCGGGGCCTGCGCCCAGCGCGAAGAGCGTTTCGGTGACCGAGGGCGCGAGCGAAACGATTCGCATCGGCGCGGCAGCCATCGCGGGCGCGGGCGATCGGAACGATAGCGCCAGCAGAAAAATTGCGGAGAGGCCCGCGACTCGAAGGGAAGTCACATCGCGAAAGTACCTGATCTGGTTTGCGTCCGTAAGCACCCTGTTTGTTGCATCGGCGCGCCACGCTCAACTAGCCTGCACAGACAGCACGAGGGAGCATCGAAGCAGTGTTGAAGATTGCTGTTTGCATCAAACAGATTCCGCTGATCGAAGAAGCGAATTTCGACGCGACGACCAAGACCATCAAGCGTGACGGTCCGAACGTGATCAGCGCGTTCGACTTGCGCGCGGTTTCGCTCGCGATGGAATTGAAGGGACAGCACGGGGCCGAGACCACGGTGATCACGATGGGGCCGCCACAAGCGCGCGACGCGCTGAGCGACGCGCTCGCGATGGGCATGGATGCTGCGGTGCATCTTGAGGATCGCGCTTTCGCCGGCTCGGACACGCTCGCGACGGCGCGTGCGCTCGCACTTTTTCTGAAACGTGAGAAGTTCGATCTCGTTTTGCTCGGCAAGTACTCGCTCGACGCGGAAACGGGACAGGTCGGCCCGGAAATCGCGGAACTGATCGGCGCCGCGCAAATCACGGGCGCGCGGAAGGTCGAGATCGACGGACGAACGGTCAGGGCCGAGCGCGAAAGCGACGAAGGCTTCGATGAAATCGAAGCTGCGATGCCGGTGGTGATCACGTGCGCGGAACGAGTCGCGCAGCCGATCAAGGTCAAGCCGGGCGCCGCCGAGGAGGCAAAGAAGAAAACGATCGCGTCGGTACGAGCATCCGAGCTGAGCGAGAATCCAAAAGATTTTGGCCTGGCGGGCTCGCCGACGTGGGTGCAGGAAGTTCGCGTGGTCGAGACGCCGAAGAGCGAATGCAAATTTATCGACCCGAGCGATCCGGAGCGTGCGGCGGCGGGGTTGATCGCGGAACTCGAAAAGAGCGGCGCGCTGAGCCCTCGCGTTCACAAGCGGAGATCGATCGAGCCGGTGCGTCGCGCGAGCAAGCGCGGTCGAGATATGTGGGTTGGATGCGAGATCGATTTGGAGGGACGCATCACGCGCGGCACGCTCGAACTGCTGTCGCGCGGCGACGAGATCGCATCGCGGCTCGGCGGTGCGCTGGTCGCGTTTGGATTTGGCGGCGCGATCGCGCGTCACGCGGGATTGCTCACGAGTTTCGGCGCCGACAAGGTGATCGCGATCGAGCATCCCGCGCTTGAGCCATACACGCCGGAGGCGGCGGCCGAAGCGGCTGCGACGCTGGTCAAGATGCACGCGCCGTGGGGAATCCTGCTCGGCGCGACCGAGCAGGGGCGTGATTGGGGACCGCGCCTCGCGGCGCGGCTCGGCCTTGGACTCACCGGCGACGCGATCGATATCGAACTCGACGCGGAAAATCGGATGGTCGCGCTGAAACCCGCGTTCGGTGGAAATATCGTCGCGCCGATTTACTCGAAGACGTTTCCGCAGATGGCGACGGTGCGGCCGGGCGTGCTGGAACTCGCAGCGCCGTCGGAGAAAAAAGAGGCTGAAGTCGAAATTGCGCGGCCGGAAGTCGGCCCGCCGAAAAGCCGACTCGTCAAAGCGCACTCGCTGCTGGATACGTCGATCGTTGCGCTCGAAGGCGCCGAAGTCGTGGTTGGAATCGGGACGGGAGTCGGCGGTCCCGAGGGCGTCGCGCAGGTAGCGGCCTTCGCGCGGACGCTGACTGCGGCGATGTGCGCGACGCGGCGCGTGACGGATCTCGGCTGGGTGCCGCGGCAGTTGCAAGTGGGGCTGACCGGCAAGTCGATCGATCCGCGGCTGTATATCGCGATCGGAGTGCGCGGCGCGCCCAATCACACGTGCGGGCTGAAGCGCGCGCAGACGATCGTCGCGATCAACAACGATGCGGACTCGATGATATTCGAGCGCGCGAATTTCGGGCTGGTCGCCGATTGGAAGGCGGTGCTGCCGGCGCTGCAGGATGCATTTCAGCGGCCGAGCTGAGGAGCGCGGGCGAGAAGGCGGAGCAGAATTTCCGAAACCCCTCACGGGTTTCGGGCTTCCTGGGACGATAGGATGCGCGCTACACGTTGTCAGAAAGGAAGGGGTATAGGGGAAGCAGGCGAACTATTTCGCAATTGGCGGGGTGCCGAATTTTTCGGCGAAGACCATACCCTCGACTGGATGGCGCTGGAGTTTTTTTGGAAAGGGGCGCGCCGGATAGCCAATCGCAATATGCGCCGCGGTAAGAAAGCCGGCGGGAATCGAAAGCAGATCCTTGACCTGCGGTTCGAAGGCGCAGAGCAAAGTCGTCAGCGCGGTGCCGAGGCCGAGCGCG
Source organism: Deltaproteobacteria bacterium (assembly GCA_003135855.1). GTDB lineage: Bacteria > Desulfobacterota > Binatia > Binatales > Binataceae > Binatus. The sequence continues at coordinate 141,288 of PNBD01000102.1, read as the reverse complement.
CGGCAGGCGAGCAGAAAATTCTGCACGCTGGGATAAATCGATGCGCCGCCGACCACGCTTGGCCGATCGAAATCAGGGTCGGTGACGTGCAACGAAGCAATCTCGGCGCATACCACCACGATGGCGGGGACTTCATCGAGGTGATTGGCGAAATGATCGGCCGCATCGAGCAGCCGCGACGCTCCGCTGAAGCTAATCGCGCCTTTGCGCGCATTTGCGATGTACGCGCGCCACGGTTGCAAGTACCAAAGCTTGAGCTGGGTCTTGGTCGCGGGGTCGCGCACGACGACCCATCGAACCGGCTGGCGGTTGCCGCCCTGCGGACCGAAGCGGGCGGCGTCGAAGGCTTTGCTCAAGACAGAATCGGGCACCGGATCGGATTTGTAAAAGCGGCAGGTCCCCGCGCTCTCGATCGCCTCGACTAAATCCATCACGTACCTCGCTCACAAAATCTCCGCACGCAATCAACTTAGTCACACTTGAATTTCGTAGAGCACTGAGAACGCGTCGTCGATCGGCAGTCGGCGGAATTTTGAGAAGCCCGCCGCGGCGACCAGTTCGCGCGCTTTCGCCTCGCCCATGCACGCGCCGATACCTGCGCCGCCGTGCGCGAGCGAAACCGTCATGCAGTAGAGCGTGCTCATCGAGTACATCAGGCGGCCCATCGGGTTGATGTTGTCCTCGAGATTCGACGAGACGTTCACTTCGACCATCAGGTAGGTGCCGCCGGGCTTGAGCGCGCGGCGAATCGAGCTGAGCAACGCGTTCGGATCGACCGAGTCGTGCACGACGTCGAAGGTCGAGATGAAATCGAATTTTGATTCGGGCAGCTTGGTGCAATCGACGACGTCGAAGGTGATGCGATCGCCGACGCCGGCCTCTTTGGCGTTCGCGCGCGCCCGTTCGACTGAGCCGGGGTGCGCATCGAAGCCGAAAACCTGCGATTTGGAAAATGCCGACGCGATCGCGATTGCCGCGCGTCCACTGCCGCATCCGACGTCGAGCGACGATCCGCCGTCGGTCAGCTTGGTGATCACTTGCGGCATCGTCGGCAGCCATTTGCGGACGAGCCGGTCGCGGTACATCGAAGCCGACGATCGCTCCATCGCCTCCCAGGTCTCGGCGGGATACTCGCTTTGCGGAACGCCGCGGCCGTTTTTGAACGACTGCATGACTTTGGGCGCGATCGACATTTGCGGGACGATCATCTCGATGAAGCCGCCGGCGAAAAACGGCGACTCCTCGCGCGCCAGGACCATCGCGTGCTCAGCAGGCATCGTGTAGGTCTTCGCGCTGGGATCGTAAATGACGTAGCCAGCCGCGGACATCGCGCTCAGCCATTCGCGGAGATAGCGTTCGCTAAGGCCGGTGCGTTCAGCGAGTGCGGCGCTGGTGACGGTGCCCGCATCGCTTAGGGCGCGGAAAATTCCCAGGCGATCGCCGATGTAGCTGAGCGCCCCGAGCATCGCAGCACCGATGTCGGTGGACACCTGCGCCGAGAATTTTTTTATTTTGTTCCAATCGAGTTGCGATTTTTCTTCGGCCATTTTTTTTTCTCCTGAGGAGCGTGCCGCAGTATCGCGCAAGTGCGGGCGGATTCGCCAGCGCGCGGAAGCGGCAGAAGAGTTTCCGAAACAATGACACGGGGGGTGATAGGCGGAACGCTACTCGATCAGATCGGCGTCTGACTCTTCGAGGAGGGCGTTCGGGTCTTCGGGCAGGTCTGCGGACGGGTCCTCTGGGAGATCGGCGGACGCGTCTTCCGGTGGGGCGGCCTCAGGCGCTGCGGCGGCTGGTTCGCGACGATCGAAGAGACCGATTTGTAGCGGCGGAATTGGTTCAGGCTCAGGCACGAACAATCCGGGGCGTACGACGAACGGACGAAATTTTTCGAGCAGGTCGGCAAGCTTGGCCTGGTAGTACTCGATGTTTTCGTCGGGCCGACTCGGGTCGTATTCGGTCGCCATCTTCGCAGCCTCGTTCACCGCAACGCGCGACCCGCGTCCGGTCACGTAGTACGAAATCTGATCGCCCGCGAGGTAAGGGCGCTCGGCTTTCATCGCGAGTTCATAGGCGGCGGAAAGGTTGCGGCGCTGGTCGCCGATTTTCCCGCGATACGCGTCGAGCGAGTCGCGCAGCGTCTCGGTTTTCATCAGGTCGGCGATGCCGATTTCGTGGCGCGCGAGGCGGTCGCGATAGTCGTCGTGCAGTTTGACGATCTCGCCGCGGCGATCGTGGAGCAGATGATGAAACATCTCTTCCATGAAGCGGCGCTGGAAACGTTCGAGCCCGCGCGAGCGCAGGCCCGAGCCGCGAATAGTCATCTCGCCCGACGCGTCCATCAGGACGTAATTCTTCATCTTGTAGGAGAACATCGCGGCGTAGCGGCCGTCGATTTCGAGCTTGATGCCCTCGGGCATGATCGCGGCGACCCGCTCCAGGAGCGCGTCAGCGGCGCTTTCATCGGCCGCGCCGGGCTGCGGCACGAAATAAATTCCGTCGGTGTCAACTTCGATCACTTGCGCGCCCTGCTCCTCAAGCTTTGCCACCGCGAGCTGAATGAGTTCGCGTCCGCGGCGCGTCACCGCGTTGGCCTGCTCGAAATCGTTGAAGTGGCCGAGCGAGAAACCGAGGTAGCCGTAAAACGAGTTGATCAGGATTTTGAAAGTCTGCTGCAGCGCTTCGGCGTTGCGCCGCTCGACGCCGGTGAGCTCGCGCGCGAGGGCCTTTGCCTGGACGCGGAAGCTCCGCAAATCGCCCAGCAACTTGAGGAACACGCCGAGGTTGTCGGCCGCGGACGCGTGGCGATAGAGGAGCATCAGCGACGGGTAGAGCGAGGTGACGTCGCAGTGAAGGACGTCGTGCGCAACGCCGCATCGCTTCATCTCAGTGTAGCCGCCGAGCACCGGCGCGGGCTCTGACGGATCGGGGATCGAATGTCCGGACGCGAGGTACGCGCGCATCATGAGGGCGTCGATCTTGGTGGCGTTTCCGCGGAGCACGGCGTTCTGGTACGAGTACGGAAATATCTGCGCCTGCACGAAGTAGCTGGGGGAGAGCACTTCCGCGAGCGCGCGGGTCTCGCGCGCATCGTCGAGCGCATACTCGTAAAGCTTATCCGGCTCGCGCTCGAAGTAGTGGCTTATTTTGGACGCATCGATATAGACGCGATCTTTTCGGGCCAGGCCGAAGTGTTGCGCGAGTTGTTTGAGGCCGAGGCTCTCGAGCTTGCGGCTCGAAATGTCGTAGTGCTGCGCCAGAATCCAGGTGTCGATGATGCTGCGGCCGGGAATCTCGTAGCGCCGATATGCAATCGAACGTTCCGCGATTTGCAGGCGCGACGCTCGCGCGCGCATCTCCTTGCCTTCGCGGCCGAGGTTGAGCCGCACGCGATGGCGGCGCGCGCGAGTCTCGAGATATTCGAGATCGAAGCGAAAGAGGTTGTGCCCCTCGACGACATCGGGATCGCGCTCGATGAAGATGCGGACCATCTCTTCGAGCATCGCGCGCTCGTCCATCTCGGTGCCCTTGAGCAGGCGCTCGAAGCCGTGCGAGTCGGCGATCGAAATCGCGATGACGCGATCGCCCTCGCGCGCGGCCGAGGGAAATTCGAAGCCGGGCGAAATGTAGGTTTCGATATCGATCTGCAGGCGATGCAGCTCGCTGAAATCCATGCCGATGAAAAACGTGGTCCCGGTGAGCATCAGATGTTGCTCGATCGGATCGGCGAGCACCAAGTACGGCGCGTCAGGCGCGTTCGGCGCTTGATTCGTTACGCTACGCAGATGCCGTTTCGCGGCTTCGAGTGAATCGAACGAATCGAACGTGACGAGCATCCGATAGCGGAAATCGCCGTCGAGCGCGCGTATCGCATGCGGCGCGCGGAAACCGTTCATCAAGTCGGCGCTCTCGGTCAGCAGGAATAATTTGAGCGGACGCCGCTCGCGAACGAGCTTGCCGTCGAGACGGCGATAGATATCGATCGCATTGCTCGCGGCAATCTCGGCGGCCACCACGCCCGGATCGGCGCGATCGCCGAACAGCAGGCGATTGCTGTAAAACTGCGCGGATATTTCCTGGTAGGTCGTCATCGCGATGCGTTTACGATTGTGCACCGCGAGGGCCGCGCGGGACAACGCGGCGGCGAATCGAAAAACGAGTGGTCAGAGACCGCCGAGGTAGGCCACGCCGCTGAGAAATATCAGGTAGGCAATGCCGCCGACCATCAGGGTGGGCGTACCGAGTTCGGCGTCGCGCAGGTTGAAGTAGAGAATCGTCGAGGTGACCAGCGCGATCGCGCCGGCCAGCAACTCGGACGGAGAAAGATGCCAGGGCGAGAATGCCAATCCGAGCGCGACCGGGATGCACGACTGGAAAACCATCGCGCCGGTGATGTTCGCGAGCGCGAGATGATCCTTGCGCTGACGAATCCAGATCACCGAATTGAATTTTTCGGGCAGTTCGGTCGCGAGCGGGCTGAGAATCAGCGAGAGCACGCCGGGATTGAGATTCACGTGATGAGAAAACTCGATCACCTGATCGACGAATTCCTTGGCGCCGACGATGATGAACGCCACGCCGAAGATGACTTGCGCGGCGGTGGTCCACGAGCGCGGCTTCATCGGATTGCCGCGAAAGAACGATTCGAAGTAGAGGCCGTGATCTACCTCGGTGTCGGCGTCGCGCTTGAGCCGGAGCATCACGATTGTGTAGCGGGCGTAGATGAGGAGAAGTGCGGCGGCGAGGGCATAGCGAATCGTCGGACCGACGTCGATCGTTCCGACGATCACCAGCACCAGAAACACCGGGAGGAAAAATGTAAGATCGCGCCGCGCGTCCTCGCGGACGACGTGCAAAGCGATTCGTCCGCGGCGTTTGCGATAGACCAGCGCGGCCACGCCCATCACGAACATCGCGAGGGTGGAGAGCATCAGGGGAGCGCCGACAATCGCGCCGACGCCGACCTCCGAATGCGCTCCTGGGGAGTCGCTGCCAAAGAGCAGCGCGATGGCCGGAATGAAGGTCTCGGGCAGCGCAGTCCCGACCGCGGCGAGCAGGCTGCCTACGGCGGCTTCGGCGATTCCGAGCCGATGCCCGGCCCATTCGATGCCATTGGTGAAAAGCTCCGATCCGGCGAGGATTATGACGAAGCTGAGGGCAAGAATGGCGGCGTGAAGTAGAATGATCGGCTCCGGGTCGAGGCGTCTGAATTGTCTGAATCTTGGGGCAATCTATCGAGGATAAAGGGAGAGGCGCTCGGATTCCAGTCTTCCGCCACAAAGATCCGGTTGAATGCGGGCAAATCGCGAGATCGTGCGTATAATGGACGTGAACGACGCTCTGCCGAGACCAGAGCGCGTGCGACTGCCGGCGAGATGCGGGAACAGGCGGTTTGGCCGCTCATCGGAAAATGACTCGGACCTATCGGAATTTGACTCGGAACCACTTGATGTTTAAACTTGTTTTTCTGGCATCGTCTTCACTTGCCTTCGTCACTGCGTCTGTTTAAATGAGCAATTCGATACCCGGCGTGCGCACAATCTCGCGGCCCAGCCACGCGCGCGAAACCGCCTCAACGCCCGCGCGGGACGGAAAGACTAAGAGCATGAAGCAGAAGAACCAAGGCAAGGATCTACAGGGGCTGGTCGATCTCGGTCGCGAACAAGGCTACCTGACCTTCGAGCAGGTCAACGATTTCCTGCCGCAAGACGTCGCTTCCCCCACCGATCTGCGCGCCGCTTTGGACTCTTTCGAGGACCTCGATATCAAGGTGCTCGAAGAAGTCCCGGTCGATGGCGCCGATTCGGATGTCGAAGTTGACGCCAAGGAAGAGGCCGAGGAGGCGCCCGAGGCGCCCGCGCCGCCGGCGGACTCGCTCGGTGAATCGTCGGACCCGGTTCGGCTCTATCTCAAAGAGATGGGCAATTTCCAACTGCTCTCGCGCGAGCAGGAAGTCGAAATTGCCAAGCGAATCGAGGCGGGCGAAAACGAAGTCGAAGAAGAAGTGCTGGGCTCGCCAATCACGCTCGATTTCGTGATCAGAATCGGCGAACGAGTCGAGGCGCAGGAAGCCGACGTGCGCGATGTGTTCGAGGATGCGGCGGAAGAGCCGTCGGATCCCGACGAGGAGCGCGGGCCGGAGGCTGACGAGCGTCAGCTGAAGCGCCTGATGATCGCGACCAAGAAGCTCACCGATTCGCGCACCAAGATGGAGGCAATCGAGGAAGAGCTGAAGAACAAGCCCGGACCGCGGCGGCGCCCCGTGCTCGACAAGAATTACGAGCGGTACCAGGAACGCGTAAAGAAGGAACTGCGCGGAATGCAGCTATCGCGCCGCCTGATGGAGGCGGTGATCGCGGAGAAGCGCGATTATCTGCAGCAGTATCACGACTCGTTGCAGACGATTCAGCGCTATGAAGAGGCGACCGGGCGCTCGCGGACGCATCTGCTGAAGGAAGCGGCGGACGCTGAGGATCGCCGGCACGTGCTGAAGATCAACGACGTCCGCGAAAACCTGCTCGATATCGCGGCCAGGATCCGTCAGGCACAGAAAACGGTTCGTGAAATCGAAAAAAAGAGCAAGGCCAGCGGTGAGGAATACGCTCGCAAGCTCGAGATCATCGCGGCCGGGCAGGACAAGAGCCGTCGCGCAAAGAAGCAACTGACCGAAGCGAACCTGCGGCTGGTCGTCAGCCTCGCCAAGCGCTACACCAATCGCGGACTCGGCTTCCTCGACCTGATCCAGGAAGGCAATATCGGGCTGATGCGCGCGGTGGACAAGTTCGAATATCAGCGCGGGTACAAATTTTCGACGTACGCGACCTGGTGGATACGGCAATCGATGTCGCGCGCGATCGCGGACCAAGGCCGCACCATCCGAATCCCGGTGCATATGGTTGAGACGATCAACAAGCTGCTGCGCGTCACGCGGCTGCTCGTGCAACGACTCGGCCGCGAACCGGGACCCGAGGAAATCGCCGAGCAGATGGAGATGCCGCTGGACAAGGTCCAGAAGGTGCTGAAAATCGTTAAGGAGCCTATTTCGCTCGAGACTCCGATCGGCGACGAAGAGGAAAGCTCGCTCGGCGATTTTGTCGAGGATGAACTCGCGCCGTCACCGGTCGAGGCGGCAATCCAGGGCAATCTCGGCGAGCAGACGCGCAAGGTGCTCGCGACGCTGACGCCGCGCGAAGAACAAATCCTCAGGATGCGTTTCGGGATCGGGCAGAAGACGGACTACACGCTCGAGGAAGTCGGCAAGCAGTTCGCGGTGACGCGCGAACGGATTCGGCAGATCGAGGCGAAGGCGTTGCGCAAGCTGCGCCAGACGGGGCGATCGCGCACGCTCGAGGGATTCCAGGAACGCGAATAGCAGCTATAGAGATTGAATCGAATCCACGGCCCGGATGCGCTCGCATCGCGGGCCGTTTCTTTTGTCAGGAGATCACTTACACGCGCCGCCTGGTCCCTCACACGCGAGAGGTGGAGCTAGCATTGCGCGAAAGTCTTACGGTTGGAGCAGGCGATCGAAGCGAAGGTTCTGGACGCGGTTCCAACTTCCGCTCATCAGAAGACCCGATACATGTCCTTGCGAGTCGCGCGTAAAGCGAACGCGTCGATCGCCGCCAATAAACAAGTCGTTGGTGGCCGGCGTGAGGGCGATTGCCGGCATCTTCGGCGGGTGTAATACGAGGTTGTCTCCTTCTAAGGTCAGATAGGCCGGGGTGTCCAGTTCCTTGCTGGAATAGGTGCCCGCGAACGCGCGCAATTCCGCAGCAGTAGGCTGGTAAGCCGGAACCCGGATGTATCGGATAGTCGGCGTGCCCCAGCTTTTCGCCGTTAGCTCACGATGGTTGGGGTCCGCTCCAAGTTCGAGTTCGTTGATACCCACGCCGCGAAAACGATTTTCGCTGATAGCTGCTAGCTGAGCTGGACCTATAGCACTGGGTCCAGTAAACGACTCGCCCCAGAGGCTGTCATTCTTCTGACTCAGTTTCAGGATGAGATTTTCGTCCTTGTCGGAATATGTTCCTGCATATGCAGCCAACTGCTTCGGGTCGGGATGAAATGACCCTTCGGAACCAGCTTTAGCCGACGAAGCCGCGCTAAGCTTGCCGCCCAAATAGATGTCCGCGATCTGGTGACTCAGATCCATCGGATCGATCGATCCCAAGTTGCACAGAGTGACGACTGAAAGATGATCATCCGGAAAGCGGATTACATCGGCTCGGTAGCCGGCGTCGCCGGCTGTCCCACTCTCGGCCGCTTTGAGACCACCAGGGGGTCCGACAAACATCCCCGGAGCGTAGTTCAGCGGCGCTCCGTCGTTCAGTTCTCCCGGCTGCTGCAATTGTTGGATCACCTGCGCACCGCCAACGCGACCCGTATAGAAATTCTCCTCCCATCGCTCCAGATCCTCGACGGTAGTGAACAGGTTGGTGGCTCCGACCGTGTCATAGTTGGGAAGGCATAAGTCGAAACCGCCGCCATCCTTATCGACGTAGGCATAGGCCACGTTCTTTATGGTCTCGCCATGATCGTTTCGAAAATGGGTATGCTTCATCCCAAGCGGCTGAAACAGACGAGTCATGGTGAAATCCGGGAATGACTGTTTGCTTACGCGACTTACAACCTGAGCCAGAAGCATGTAGTTGGTGTTGCTGTAGCGGAAGTCAGAGCCAGGTGGAAAGTTGAGATCCTTCTGACGGGACATGATATAGAGTATGTCGCCGTCGGTGAGGAGATCGGGACTGTCAATCCGCCATCCATCGAAGTAGAGCAACTCTTCATAGTCACGAAGTCCGCTCGTGTGGTAGAGCATCTGACGCAAGCTGATTGGCGTTCCGAAGTCCGGCAACTCCGGAACGTACTTCCGGATCGGATCGTCGAGCGCTAGCTTGCCCTCCTGTGCGAGCATCAGGATCGCAGCCGCGGTGAATTGTTTGGCTATTGAGCCAACATTAAAGATCGTGGCCGGTGTGATCTTTGCGTCATGCTCGAGAACCGCCATCCCGAAGCCGCGCTCGTAGACGTTTCGGCCGCCCTTCATCACGGCTACCGCGCATCCCGGTGAGGATGAGGTATTCCAAGGCTTGAACAACTGGTCGACCCGCGCGGACTCGCTCAGCGGATTGGCCGGCGCGGCGAGTGCGCTCGCCGGTGCAGCAGCTACATAAGCGAGGATGATCGCGCCAGCGGTGCGTAAGATGGACCTTTGCATGTCACATCTCTAACACCGTCCCAATCAAGCGGACAGCGCGAACTGCGGCCGTGATTAGGGGCGTGACTTGCGGGCGGCTTCGACCGGCACGATCTCGAGCATCAGTTGATCCGTGCCGCGAATAATCGAGACCGGCGTGCGAACGCCGACCTGACTCACCGTCAGATAACGCTGCAAATCGTCGATGCCGGCGATCGGAGAGTCGCCGACGCGAATCACGAGGTCGCCTTCCTTGATGCCGCCGAGCAGCGCGGGACTGTCGGCCTCGACCGAGGCGACGCGTACCGCGGTATCCGCGGGCAAGCGGTAGAAGCGCACGAATCGGCGCGGCAGCTCGACATTGTGGCCGGCGATGCCGATATAGGCGCGGCTGATCTTGCCGTCCTTGATCAGATGNNCAGATTCCCTGCGCGGGCAGGATAATCGCCGTGTTGACGCCAACTACTTCGCCGCGCGAGTTGACCAGCGGTCCGCCGGAGTTGCCGGGATTGAGGGCGGCATCGGTCTGGATAACGTTATCGACCAGGCGGCCCGAGCCGGTCCTAAGCGATCGTCCAAGCGCACTGACGACGCCCGCAGTAACGGTGCATTGGAAGCCATAAGGGTTGCCAATCGCGACGACGAGCTGGCCCACGCGAATCGCCTGCGAGTCGCCGAGCGACACGGCGGCCAGGTTCGAGCCGACGATTCGAATCACGGCAAGGTCGGTGTCGGGATCGTCGCCGATCAGTTCCGCGGCAGACTTGCGCCCGTCGGAAAGCGTGACCGAGATTCGCGAGGCGCGGTGAACGACGTGGCTATTGGTGATGATGTATCCGTCGGGCGCGACGATGAAGCCCGAGCCGCTGCCCGCGGGCGCATCCGGGTTGCGCGAATTGCCCGCCGGTCGTCCGCTTGAGTGGGCGACCTCGATATTCACCACTGCCGGGCTGACCGATTCGGCGGCGCCCATCACGGCGCGCGAATAGGCGTCGAACAGTTGATCATCAGACGAATCATGAGAGAACGGACGGCCGCTGCCACTCCGAGCGGCACCATCCGAAATCAATTTCAATGATGAACGCATCGTCGATACTCCTGGGGAGTAAAGATAATCACGATTTCGCGATTGTGATGCGCGGAGATGTGTCGGGCGACGGGCTGCACCCTCACCTACCACTTTATCTTGGAGCGATTCGGCCCTTCGGCCCGAAGTCGGCTTCGCGGCGCTCCGCTGTCCGAGATCCTTCGACTCCGGCAGCCTCCGCGCAGGATGACGGAGTAGGACAGCCTTCGCTCAGGGCTCCCGCACGGGACGACGGCGCTGCGGGAATCGATCAGCCTAATTTCAGGCCTTTCATCTGGCCCTCGGTGCGCCATTTGCGGATGATCTCGTGGAACTCGATCGGTCCGCCGCCGTATAGCCCGCCCGCGAGGCCAGTGCCTTCAGCCGGCTTACCTTCGTTGTTGTAGTAGCCGGGCGTGCAAGCATCGAGGAAGTCGCGGTTGTTCATCGCCTTCTGCTTGATCGTTTCGACCCACTCAGCTTCGGCCTCGGGAGTAGGTTCGAGCGAGCGAGCCTCATTGGCCTTGGCGTGCTGGATGACCTCGGCGATATGGCGTGCCTGCTCCTCGAGCATGTGGGGAAAGTTCGCGGTCAAGGCATTTTGCGTGATGCCCATGTGGAAGCAGTTGGGGAAACCGGAACTGTAGAAGCCGTGCAGCGTTTTCATACCGTCGGCCCAGTACTCGGTAAGCGACTTGCCGCCACGGCCGTAGATTTCGAAGGCGGCGCGCCGCGTGTAGGCGGTGCCGACTTCGAACCCGGTGGCGAAGATGATGCAATCCACCTCGTACTCGACGCCGTCGAACACGAGGCCTTTCTCGGTAATGCGATCGACGCCGCGGCCCATCGTATCCACCAGCGTCACGTTAGGCCGGTTGAAGGCCGGCAGATATTCATCGTTGAAGGTGGGACGCTTGCAGAACTGGCGATACCACGGCTTCAGCGCCTCGGCAGTCTGCTTGTCCTTGACGACTCGGTCCACGCGCGCGCGGACCTGGTTCATCTTCTGAAAGTCCGCCAGCTCCATCATGCGCGCGATTTCTTCGGGCGGCGTCGCGGAATCATGCTTCACCGGAATAATCGCGGCGAGATTGCGGATGATGTCGGTCCATCCGTCGCTGACGAGGTCCTCATCCTGATTTCCGCCATTGACCAGAACGTTGAAATTTTCCATGCGGCGCTTCTGCCATCCGGGGGTCAGCGTCTTCACCCATTCGGGATCGGTCGGACGATTGCCGCGCTCGTCCACTGAAGACGGCGTGCGCTGGAACACGTACAGATGCTTGGCGTCCTTCGCGAGATACGGCACGCATTGCACAGCGGTCGCGCCGGTGCCGATAACGGCCACGCGCTTGTCGTGCAGTTTGTGCAGATTACCGGTGGTATCGCCGCCGGTGTAGTTGTAGTCCCAGCGGCTGGTGTGGAAGGTGTGTCCTTTGTAGGTGTCGATGCCCGGAATCGCGGGGAGCTTCGGCCGGTTAAGCGGCCCGTTGGACATGACGACGAATCGCGCGCGCATCCGGTCGCCACGATCGGTGGTGATGGTCCAGCGGCACTCGTCGTCGCTCCAGGTTATGTCCTTGATCTGGGTCTGAAAGCAGACGTCGCGATAGAGGTCGAATTTCTCGCCGATGCGGCGTGCGTGGGCGAGGATCTCGCGCGCGTAGGAGTACTTTTCCTTGGGGATGTAGCCGGTCTCCTCGAGCAGCGGCAAATAGATGTATGCCTCGATATCGCACTGCGCACCCGGATAGCGGTTCCAGTACCAGGTACCGCCGAAGTCGCCGCCCTTCTCGATAATGCGGATGTCCTGCACGCCCGCCTCGCGCAATCGCGCGCCCGCGAGCAGGCCGCCGAAGCCGCCACCGATGATCAGCACCCCGACCTCGTCGGTCAGCGGTGCCCGGGTAAAGCCCGGGTCAACATATGGATCGTCGACGTAGCGGCTGAAGTCGCCCTTCACTTCGACGTATTGTTCGTTGCCATCGGGGCGCACGCGTTTGTCGCGCTCCTCGCGGTATCGGGTGCGGAGGCTTTCAGGATCGAAATCGATTCCCTTGGTACCGTTGGTATCGGACGAAACTTTGACGGTGTCACTCATCGGGGCAAACTCCCTTGGGCGTGGCGGCATCGCACGCAAATTGTGTCGGTGCGTAGCGAGCGGTCGGACGCACTTTCAGCGATAGTCAACTGAGAGAAAAGATACAAGCACAACGGAAAACGCATTCTCCGGGAATATGCCCGCGATCAGGCGGTAGCTGTCGCCGTTTAGTTGATCGGGATATCGAAACCCACGCACCAGTCGTACAGGTGCTTGGTGTTGTCATAGCGCGACATCATCGGATCCGAGTCGCGCAGATTGCCGCGCGCTCCGCTGGTTGGTCCTGGCGCGTGGCCGGGCACGCCGGTGTACGCGTATCGCAAGCGCCTACTGGCCGCAGTTCCCGTCATCGGGGTGCTGAGCGCGATACTCACCGAGCCGCCGTCGGGATTGACGGTAACGCTGTTGATCTTTGGCAGCGAACCGGAGTCATCGAATATCTCGAAGCCGTCCGCCGCCCCGTTGGGCGTCGTAACCAAAGTCGTATCGAGCACCAAGGGCGCCACCGGCACCCTGAAGGTCGCCGTGATAGTGGTTCCCGAGATGGTTGCCGCAGCAGGTTCGAGCGGTATCCATCCCGTGTGCGCGACGCTCTGCGCATAGAAAGCCTTACCGAACTCTTCGCCCAACTGCTCCTGACCCAGATTGCTCAAATGCACCCCGAAGATGCCCGAGTTGTACCCGACGTTGTAAGACGGCCCGACCATCACGATGAGGCCCGGGTGGTCGTCGGCGGCTTTCAGTTGCGCCAGATGAATCCGCGGGTCAACAGCCACGCCGAAAAATGTCCAGTTGTACATCTGGTAGGTATAAAGCGGGATCGGCGTTGCCTGTGCGGTCAAAGCCTGGATATCGGCCTGCAGGTCGGACTGGAGCTGCACGAGATCTGCCTCGTACTGCGCGAGCGTGGTGCCGATGTTCAAATCGCGCTCGCCGTGCAACATCGTGATCCCGCTGACAACCACGCCACCCGGCGCTAGCGAAAGCGCGCGGCTCACCGCCGTCAGGATGTTAGCGTAGGGCTGCGTCCCCTTGTTGATCGCTGTATAGGCGGTACGGCCGACGCCGAGTTGCACGTTAAGGATCGGATAGTTTTGCAGCGTGTTCGCGATCGCGAGATCATTGACCACCCACGCCAGTTCGGAACCGATCGTCTCGCCGCCGTTCGGCTCGGCCAGCGCGATCAGCGAAATCAGCGGCCGCGAAGACGTGCACTGTGACCAAGAGCTGCCCGACCAGATCGCATAGGCTCCGGCGCCTCCGCCAACGCATGGCGACGATACCGCGCAATCCGTGCAGTGAACTGACCAATTGGCCGGTAGGTTGGCCGGCAGTGTCGCAAACGTCACGTTGCCTGGTATCAGGCCGATCGCGTAGTTGAGAACTTTGGACGCGTCGTTGTCGTTGAGGAGACCGGCCAACTCGCCCGATTGAAACATCACCGTCGTTTTCGGGTACGGGTTGGTCTGACTAAGGCCCGGAGTTGAGTTCGACCCCAGATCGTTCGACTGCCCGGTCGAGATGATCATGTTGAAGCCAGTGACTGGACTCGCCGGCGTTGCAGTGGCAGTAGGTGTCGGCGTTTGAGTGACGGTCGGGGTCGCAGTATCAGTTGGCGTCGGAGTCTCAGTTGCGGTCTCGGTTGCATTCGCGGCGAAGGTTGCCGTCGCGGTCGGAGTTGAGGTCAGCGTCGCGGTCGGCGTCGAAGTTGAGGCCGACGTTGCGGTTCGCGTCGGAGTTTTGGTGGCGGTCCTGGTTGGCGTCGCAGTCCGGGTTCGAGTCGGGGTCGGACTGGGCGTCCTTAGAACAGCGGAGCCTGAGCCGCTGGGAGTACTGGTGGCGGTCGGCGTCGCAGTTGTGGTCGGAGTCGGTGTCGGACTGTCGGTCGGCGTCGTGGTGGCCGTTGCGGTCGGGGTCGGAGTGTCAGTTGGCGTCGTGGTGGCCGTTGCAGTGTCGGTCGGCGTTGCGGTCGGAGTATCGGTCGGCGTTGCGGTGTCAGTTGGCGTCGGGTTCGGAGTGTCGGTCGCGGTTGCGGTCGCAGTCGGAGTCGGGGTCGCGGTTGCGGTCGGCGTGGCAGTAGGCGTAGGCAGCACGTTGCTCGACTCGAAGGCGCCAATGTCACAGGCGCCGCCGGACCCATCTTCGGAGTCTGGACGGGGAGCCCCTCGCTGGTCGGCGCCAGGACAATTGGCACTTCCGGCCGGGATCGCGTCAATCGCGGGACTGGTCGATTGAAGTCCGATGGTCTGGGTAGGGCCGCCGTTGTTCTGCAAGCCGTTCGGGTCGAGCAATGAATCGACGTTGTCGCCCAGGGTCTGACCAGTGGCGCCGGTGGGGCTGCCAAAACCGCACGAAGTGTCATCCGAGATGTTGCCGCCACCGTCGGTGACTCCACCCGCTACCGTCGTCCCGGCACTGTCCTGGTAACAGTTTCCGCCCGAACTACCGTTGGCCAGAATGGAGTTGGCGAGCGCGATCGTGCCGTCAAAATTGAAGATGCTGCCGTTGTCAGGCGAATTGTTGCCGGACAAGGTGAGGTTGGTGAGCGCCAGCGCGTCGGCGTTCGCGAAGATAGCGCCGCCTTGGCCGCTGGTATTGCCGACCAGGGTGCTGTTAGCGATCGTTGCCGTGGCACCATTAGGAACACCGAGGTCCGAAGCACCATGCCAGATGCCGCCGCCAAACGTCGCCGAATTGCCGGTGAAGGTGCTGTTGGTGACGGTCAGCGCGCCGGAACAAAATATGCCCCCGCCAAGCGAGTTGGTGGCGGTATTGCCGGAGAAGGTGCTGTTGGTGACGGTCAGCGCCCCGGAGCTGAAGATGCCGCCGCCTGGCAAGTTCGACGCGCTCGAATTGTTGGAAAAGGTGCAGTTGCTGACGGACAGCACCCCCTGGTTAGAGACGCCGCCGCCGTTCGATGCCGACGCACCGTGCGCAATTGTCAGGTCGTTCAGACTGAGCGTGGCGCCTGAGTTTACTGCCAGAACCTGGTCGAGGCCGGCGCCGTCGATGGTGATGCTTTGCCCGCTGCCATCGATCGTCAAACTGTTCGGCGAGGTGTTCGCGATCGCCGGGAGAGTACCGCTCAACGTAATCGTACCGCCGAGGCTGAAATCGATAGTGTCGTCACCGGTTCCAGTTGCACAATCGCCGCCGCTGGTGTCGACGCCGGGGCTGTTAGCGTTCTCGATCGCTTCGCGCAGGCTGCAGGATCCGTTAGGGGGAGTGGTTAGAGGATCGGCGAGGGTGTTAACGGATATGACGTCGAGTGCGCGGGGCGCCTGCTGCAGCATCAGGATGCAAACCGGTACCAGCACCGCAAGCATCGCGATGAGGAAAGCCGGACGCGCGATAGCCCTCGAGGTGCTCTTGATCCGGGCAATCGCCCAGACGAAGCGCTTAGCCAAGTCCCACGGGGACCAGAGATTCTTCACAGCTCCTTGTACATTCGCCGGGTACGGACAACTGGGGAGAGAGATCCCCTGCCCCGGCATCGTTAAGAACGCCTCAGGCGCCCACTACGACTCGCCAAATGGATGCGAACAAATGCCGGAGAGAGCTAAGGAGGGCACAGTCCAGAAAGGGTATCAGTCAAAGCTGCTACCCTCACTAGGGCCGCCAACATTGAGAGAGCTGTAACAGAATGTCACACGAAGTGTCAACCGCGAGTCAATCCGTTCCCTGGGTTACCGGGTCGCTTCGTAACCGGCGAAAGCCTCGAAGCGATGGCAAAACATTCGCCGTTTTCGCGGCGGTCCTGGTTGGCATCGCAGTCCGGGTTGGACTGGGCATCGATAGAACACCGGAGCCTGAGCCACCAGGAGTTCCGGTGGCGGTCGGTGTGGGGGTTGCGGTCGCGGTAGGAGTCGGGACCAGGAAGGTGCCGTACTCGAACGCACCGCTGTCGCAGGCACCGCTGACCCCATCCTCGGTTGTGAAATTCGCCGCGATCTTGGTGAAGTTCGGATACCAAAGCGCATCGTTATGGTAGGACTCCTCCCAGACCGCTTTCTGGCCCCAGTGGCTGGGAATATCCGGGTCAGTGCAATAGAGCGTACCGCCATCGAACGTCTTGACGATGACATCGTTGGTATAGGGCGGATGCGTGATCGAGGTTGAGTAAACCGTCGAACCATCGGTGGCGAGCCGGGTGGCGAATTCTACCAGCGATCCGTTAATGGGATCTTTATAGTAATGACCGGGGCCCTTGTAAGTACAACTCTGGAGAGGTTGCAGTCCATTGATGTCATCCCACTTGACCAAAACGGCTTGCGTCGGTCCCTGAGCCAGATGGATGAATGAGTAGGGTATAATCGTCCAGACGGCTAATTGGCCCTGCGCCAAAGACGCGAGAACAATCGCCCCAACGATGCTGGTACCACTAGCGGGCTGGAACACCGTCGATGCGCTAAGGGTAACAAGAGTTCCGCCCGTCAACGGCGTAATAGTGGACCCATCCAATGAGGGCGACATATAGAAGGCGTGGACCGAGGAATCGCTGTTGGTTGGGATCGCGCCAACTACTTTGTTGCTCGAGATATGAACGTCGGCGTTCGGAGCTCCGGTCAGCGGATTATAAACAAACCACTTATAGCCGCTCGTATCAGGCAGCCCAATAGTGCCGGGTAAGGTGTCAGGGCGCTGGAAATTATCAGCGAATCCATCAGGACGCGGAGCCCCGCGCTGGTCGGCGCCAGGACAATTGACACTGCCGGTCGGGATCGCATCAATCGCGGGACTGGTCGATTGAAGTCCGATCGTCCGGGTAGGGCCGCCGTTGTCCTGTAAGCCGCTCGGGCTGAGCAGTGCATTGACATTGTCGCCCAAGGTCTGACCATTGGCGCCCGTGGCGTGGGCAAAACCGCACGATCCGTCATCGGAGATATTGCGGCCGCCATCGACGATTGTGCCTCCACTCCCCACGAAGCAATTTCCACCGCTTGTGCTGTTGGCCAATATAGCGTTCGTGAAGCTGACCGCGCCCGAGTTGCTGGCAATCACGCCTCCTTGAAGCGCGCCGTTGCCTGAGAAGGTGCTGTTGGTGACGGTCAGCGTGTTGTTGCTATAGATGCCGCCCCCGGCGTTGGCGGACGCCGAATTGCCGGAGAAGGTGCTATTGACGATGTTCAGTTGTCCGCCGTTGAAGATGCCGCCACCCGCACCGCCGGCAGAATTTTGTACGAAGGTGTCATTGGTCACGATAAGTGATCCGCCATTGAAGACCCCCCTCCATTACCGATCGCATTGCCGTGAGCAATTGTCAGGTCGTTCAGGTTGAGCGTGGCGACTGCGTTCAATACCAGAACCTGGTAGAGGCCGGCGCCGTCGATGGTGATGCTTTGTCCACTGCCATCGATCGTCAAACTGTTCGGGGAGGTGTTCGCGATCGCTGGAAGAGTGCCGCTCAGCGTAATCGTGCCGCTGAGGCTGAAATCGATAGTGTCGTCGCCGGTGCCAGTTGCACAATCGCCGCCGCTGGTGTCGGCGCCAGGGCTGTTGGCGTTGTCGATCGCCTCGCGCAGGCTGCAGGATCCGTTAGGGGGAGTGGTCAGGGGATCGGCGAGGGTGTTAACGGATATGACGTCGAGTGCGCGCGGCGCCTGCTGCAGCATCAGGATGCAAACCGGGACCAGCACCGCAAGCATCGCGATCAGGAAAGCGGGACGCACGATAGCCCTCGAGCTGCTCATGATCCGGGAAAGAGCTAAGGAGTCGCACAGTGCAGAAGAGCTATCAGCCAAAGCGGCTACCCCCACCAGGGCCGCCAACATTGATAGAGCCCCAATAGAATGAGACACGAAATGTCAACTGCGAGTCAACCCGTTACGGTCGCGGTCGTCGGGACCGGGAAGGTGCCGTACTCGCGAAGGCGCCGTAATCAGGGCTTCACGTGCATCGATTCGCTTACGCGCATCCCTATGATTCCAAACTTTGGCAAGGCCGGCCCTCTGCCCGAACCGATCACAACGGTCGCCGATCCATCCGGTATGTCAATTGTTTTCACCGTCACGTGATAGACGGTGCCGCCAAATCCCGGAACAACCAGAGTGTCGCCCGGTTGCAACGGACCGCCATAAGCGCCGTTGATCAGAGTCGATGCGGGCGCTCCCGCCATTCGAAACTGGTGCACGAGGACCGTGCCTCCTTGCGTCCTAACCTTCGCCGGCGAGTTCGGATGGCTGACAAATCCGGCATCCCACCCATCGCCTTGCCGATACTCGACGGTGTAAGTGGCGTCGAACGCGGTTGCTCCCACGTTTAATATCACGACCAGCGTATCGGACTCCGTTGCGTGACTCAGCGCTCGCAACTTGAACACTTGATCGCCACCGTCTTCGATGGAGTACCGCTTCTGATTTGCCGATGGTATCCACCCGATTCGTAACAGGGTCGCCGCATTCATTCCGGGCCCGCCTGCCGAATTCGCGCCGCCAATAAGCCAATTGCGATCGGGAAAAGTATAAGTACCCAGCGCACTCATGATGTCCCATGGATCGCAGTATTCGCCCGGGTTCCCTCCGCAGTTCCTTCCAGAGTCGTCGTAGGAATGATCCAGCCCAAGACCGTGGCTGAGTTCGTGCGCGGCAAAATCCGTGAATAGGCTGTTGGGATCGAACCAGACGCAAGCCAGATTGTAGTTCTTGTTGTTGACGGACATAGGCTGCTGTCCGGTGTAGCAGGCACCGCCGTCGTTAACCACATTGTTGATGACGACCACGCCGTAATAATCCGCGAGATCGATCCCTTTGTCCGCGGGAATGGCTTGTAGACACTCTTTGACCCGCTGTGCTCGAGCAGAGGGAGGGGCAAGCCGGCCATTGGGATACGCCAAATCGCGCGTGCCAAAAGGCGCCGGCACCCATCCAACGAATCCTGTTCCAACGACCGAAGCTTGATTGTAGGAAACGTCGTGAAAGTAGTCCACGATGTTGCCATATCCGGAGCCGCCAATCCCGAGGAATCCCTGGATATCTGCGTCCAGTCCTGCCGGTATCGCACTGTTGTCCGATAACTGACACTTAACGACAAGCCAACTGTAACTTCTAGTGGATGTCGCCAGTGCCGGATAACCCGTCCAACGGACGCCAGCACCCGGTCCCGGATTGTTACATCCACTCGGATTGCATCCGACAAGGAAATTCACTGCACAGACGAGAAATCCAATAATGACACTGCGACCGTAGGTGAGCTCTCTCCGTCCCGGCGCGCCAGTTCTCCTCGTCCTGCAAGTTAACAACATATTGCTCGTCCCGTGTGACTGAACGCACCTTCGCGCTGATAAGGCCCACTCAAGTCACGACGGCCGATGAAGGTTTAGTACGATGTTGAGAGTTGTTACCAAGGCTGCCGGTGTTTTTCAACCTCGCTCTGTGATTTCACTCGCGCGCGCGCACGCGGGTATTTCGCGCACTCCGCGGAGAGTGCTCAAGATCGCGGACTGGATCGGAGGGTGGCGGCGCGGGCGGTGGATTGAATTCTCCGGCGGTGGTTGATTTAAGAGTCTGTTACAGGCGCCGCGCTCAACCGTGCGTTCCGAACTGCCGAATCCGCGGCGCCGCTGGAGTGCAATGAACGAGCAAGTTACCCGTCAGATCCTCTGGAACATCCCGGTTCCATTCATCGTCCTGATGTACGCGCTGCTCGGTCTGCTGATCGCCGGATTTATCTACGCCGGACGCAAATGGTACCGCGTGGTCGCGCTGGGCACGGCCGAAAATCGTTTCGATCAGATACCGGCTCGCACGCTACTCGCGCTGCGCGATTCGTTCGGCCAGGGCACGGTGATTCGCGAGTCGTGGGGCTGGATGCATTATGCGTTCTACGTCGCCTTCGTCGGCCTGTTTATCGGCACGACGATCGTCGGAATCAATAGCGACGTGCGCGATCTGTTCGACCTGTTCGGGGTGGATCTCTACTTCTACTACGGCGACTTTTATCTGTACTTCAAAGCCGCGATGGACACGTTCTTTCTGCTGCTGATCGCGGGCGTGCTGATGGAAGGCGCGCGCCGGTCGCTGCGCAGGCCAACCGTTCTGAACGATCCACCGAAAGAAAAAACGCAGGACAATCTCGAGAATCGGCTTGGCTACTGGTTCCCGATGTCGATGATGGTGGCGGCGGCGATCACCGGGCTGATGCTCGAGGGCGCGCGGATCAACGCGTCGCATCCGGCCTTCACCGAGTGGGCATTCGTGGGGCGGACAGTGGGCAGAATCGAAGGAGCGATGGGTGCGGGACCGCTGTTCCATCGATGGCTGTGGCTGGTTCACGTGCTGTTCGTGTATGCGCTGCTGTTCTGCTTTCCATTCACAAAGCTGCGCCATCTGATTTTTGGCCCGCTCAATCTTTTCTTCCGCAACATGGGACCGCGCGGACGGCTCGCGCCGATCAAGGATTTCGAAAACGCCGAAACCTTCGGCGTCTCGCAGGTCGAGCAATACACGTGGAAGCAATTGCTCGACATGTCGGCATGCCTCGAATGCGGCCGCTGCACGATCAATTGCCCGACTGTCGCTACCGGCAAAGCGCTGAACCCGAAATATTTGGTGATCGAACAGCGGGAGCATCTGCTGGAGAAAACGCCCTTCCTGCTGGCGGCGAAGGCGCACGCGCAAAATGGCGGCGGTGGCGAAGCGCCGGTCTGGGAAGGGCCGGACATGATCACGCAGGTCGCCACCGAAGAGGCGGTGTGGGGATGCACCTCGTGCGGATGGTGCGAAGAAGGATGCCCGGTCGGGATCGAGCATATCCAGCGGATCGTCGATATGCGCCGCTACGACGTATTGATGGAGTCGCGCTTCCCGACCGAACTGACCGGCGCGTTCAAAGGAATCGAGAACCAAGGCAATCCGTGGGGACTCGCGCAGGAAAAACGCGCGGAGTGGGCGCAAGGATTGGAAATTCCGGAAATCGCAACGCTCGAAGACCCGTCGGAGATTGACGTGCTGTACTGGGTTGGATGCGCGGGCTCATACGACGAACGCAATCAGCGCGTCAGCAAGTCATTCTCCGGCTTGATGAAACAGGCAGGCGTGAAATTCGCGATACTCGGGCGCGAGGAGACTTGCACCGGCGATCCGGCGCGGCGGCTGGGCAACGAGTATCTGTACGCGACGGTGGCGGCCCAGAACGTCGAGACGCTCAATCGCTACAAGCCGCGGCGAATAGTCACTCAATGCCCGCACTGTTTCCACAATCTCAAAAATGAGTATCCGGACTTCGGCGGCAACTACACGGTGCTGCACGAAGCCGAGTTTATCGACGAGCTAATTCAGGCGGGACGGCTGAAGCCGCGGCGCGAGAACCTCGAGCGAATCACCTATCACGATCCATGTTACATGGCGCGGCACAATCGCGAATGGGACGGCGCTCGCAGCGCGCTCGGCGCGATTCCCGGGGCCGAGGTTGCCGAGATCGAGCAGTCGAAGAATCGAACTTTCTGCTGCGGCGCGGGCGGCGGATGCTTCTGGAAAGAGGAGCACGAAGGCACGCGCATCAATCAGAAGCGCTTCGATCAGTTGAACGAAGCCAAGCCGAAATGCATCGCGGTCGGTTGTCCGTTCTGCATGACTATGATGGAAGACGCGGTGAAATCGCGCTCGCTCGAAGAGAATATGCGGGTGCGCGATCTGGCGGAGCTGATCGCGGAGTCGACCGGCGTCCCGACCAAGTGAGCGGCGTAAAATCGCGCCGATCGGAACGAGGCAGCAGCATGAAAATCATGATTCGAGGCACAAGGTAAGGCGATGTCGAGTTTGCTCGTCAGAAACGCTGAAGTGCTGGTAACGATGGACGAGGGCCGCCGCGAACTGAAGGACGCGGGCCTGTATGCCGAGGATGGCATCATCAAGAAAGTCGGCCTGAGCAAGGAACTCCCCGCTCACGCTGACATCGTTTTGGATCTATCAGGACAGATCGTGCTGCCCGGATTCGTCAACACGCACCATCATCTCGACCAGACGCTGACGCGAAATCTGCCGGCGGGGCAAAACAACAATCTCTTCCCCTGGCTGCAGGCCCACTACCGGATCTGGGCGGCGCGCACTCCCGAGGCCACTCGGTACAGCACGCTGATCGGCCTGGCGGAACTGGCGATGAGCGGCTGCACTACGGTGTTCGATCATGCGTACGTATTTAAAAATGGCTGCCGGGTGGACGACCAGATCGCCGCGGCAAAAGAAATCGGCGTGCGCTTTCACGCCTGTCGCGGTTCGATGTCGCTGGGTGAATCCAAGGGCGGATTGCCGCCGGACGATTGCGTCGAGGAGGAAGACGCGATCTTGAGCGATTCGCGCCGCGCGATCGAGACTTTCCACGACTCGTCGCATGGCGCGATGACCCGCATGACGCTGGGGCCGTGTTCGCCCTTTTCGGTGACGCCCGCGCTGCTGAAGGATACCGCGCGACTGGCGCGCGCCTACAAGGTGCGCATGCATACGCATCTGTGCGAAACGCTGGACGAGGAAAATTTCACGCTGAGCCACTTTCAGCAGCGACCGGTGGATTGGATGGAGGGATTCGGCTGGCTCGGCGATGACGTGTGGTTTGCCCACGCCGTGCACGTCGATGACGAGGAGATCGCCAAGTTCGCCAAGGCCGGGGTGGGAGTGGCGCATTGTCCGTGCTCCAACATGCGGCTGGCGTCGGGCATCGCACCGGTCAAGAAATACCTTGCCGCGGGAATCAAAGTGGGGCTCGGGGTAGATGGTTCCGCGAGCAACGACAGTTCCAACATCATGATGGAGGCGCGGCAAGCGTTCTTGCTGGCGCGCCTCAGAATGGGGCTGCTACCGCCTGAAGGGCCGAGCAAGTATCGCCTGCTTTCGCAGTCGCATCCGATGCGCGCCAGCGAGTGGATGACGGCGCGCGAAGTGATCGAAATCGGTACCCGCGGCGGCGCGGCAGTGCTGGGCAGGCTCGACGACATCGGCTCGTTGGAAGTCGGCAAATGCGCCGACTTTTTCAGCATCGATCTGCACACCGTGGATTTTGCGGGTGCGCTGCACGATCCGGTGGCGGCCGTTGTATTCTGCGCTCCGCAGAAGGCCCGCCATACCGTGATAAACGGCAAGGTCGTGGTGGAAGACGGGCGGGTGGCCACGGTGGAGATGGGTCCGATCATAGAACAGCATAACCGCTTTGCATTGAAGCTCGCAGGAGGGAAGTGAGCGCTTCCGTTCCGGGGCCGCAGAGTCGATCGGCGTCCCAACGAAGCGATTTGCATGATAGGATCGTTACGATTCGAGCGAGGCAGCAGCATGAAACTTACCGCCGTTTTCAAGAAAGTTCGTGGGGGCTATGTCGGCTTCATCGAAGAACTGCCCGGGGCAAACACGCAGGGGCGGACATTGGAGGAGACTCGGGGCAATCTGAAGGAAGCGGTGGAACTTGTTCTCGAAGCGAATCGCACGCTGGCGGAGGAATCGGTCGGACGGGCGAAGGTCATCCGGGAAGCGTTTGATATAGACCTTGGATGAAGCGCCCAGACCTCGTGAGGCATCTGCAAGACCACGGATGTGAGTTCCTTCGAGAGGGCGGCGCGCATTCGGTTTATGTTAACAGGCGCGTCGGAAAATCATCTACCATTCCGCGGCATCGCGAAATCAAAGATTTCCTGGTTCGAAAGATATGCCGCGATTTGGAGATTCCTCAACCGTAGTGCTAATGCCCGCGATAGCTCCCGGTCTCATCTACTTCGTCATATCGGACAGGAAATCGAGAATCGCGGCGTTCACCTCGGCCGGCTTTTCCTGCTGCGTCCAATGCCCGGAACCCTTGACCAGCACGGTTTTGCGTAGATTGGGGACCCACTTGTTCATGCCCTCGGCCATTTCGGGCCGCAGCACGACGTCGAGTTCGGCGGTGATCATGAGCGCAGGCTGCTCGACGCGATCGACCTGGCCGAGGCTCTCCTCCCAGTTCCGATCGATGCATCGATACCAGTTCAGGCCGCCGCGAAATCCGGATTTCTTGAACGCTTGAATAAACGTCTGAAAATCCTGCTCAGTCAGAAATTTTCCATGCGGACGATCCTGAAAACGGTCGAGCAAGCCGCCGCCAGCTTCACCGAACACGCCCGGCGGAGCTTTACGCACTTCGGCGGGATCGATATTCACCGGGTCCTGGTAGAAGGCGCGCAGCGAGCGCTCGACGTCGCGCTCCAGCTCCGCTTCGGCCACGCCCGGCGTCTGGAAGTACAAGACGTAATGAAAGCCGCCCGCCGCCATCGCGCGCATCGCGTCGGTCGGCTTCATCGGCGAGCGCGGGATGAACGGAGTATTGACGCCGATAACGCGCTCGACGCTATCGGGCGCCATCATAGCGGTGTTCCAGGCGACCATGCCGCCCCAATCGTGGCCGACGATCACGCATTTCCCGAGGTGGAGCGCATCGAGCATCCCGACAACATCGCCGACCAGTTTTCGCTGGGTATACGCTTCGATCGGCTGCGGGCAGAAGGTGTCGCCATAGCCGCGCTGATCGGGCGCGATTGCGCGGAAGCCCGCCTCGGCAAGGGCCTTCATTTGATGCCGCCACGAGTACCACATCTCGGGGAAACCGTGGCACATGACTACCGGAAATCCTTGGCCCATCTCCGCGACGTGCATTTCGATTCCGTTGCTGCGGACGTAACTGTGTTTGATCTCGCTCATCGGGTTAACCTCGATTGGAAGCTCGCGCAGAAGCGAATCGCGCCTGTGCTGGGGGCATCATGAGGCAATGTTGGGATCCATGCCAGCGCGGCGGCAGAGGGCAAAAGACCCACAGTTGACAGTTCCGGCCGAGCCGCTCTATGCTCCCGATCCCAATGAACAATCGACTTTCGTCGCCGCGGCAGTTACGCGTCAGCGTCGATCGACGAACGTGAACTCAGTCCAGACAAGAGGAGATTACCCATGAGCCGTGACTTCGAATTCAAACAGTTACTAAGGGCCCTTCGCAGCGGGATCATTTCCGAGGCGACGTTCGAGAGCGAGATGAAATGCCTCGAAGGCGGCACGATGACCAATGGCAACGGCGCCGGCGGCTTCACGGCATTCGGCAAGACCTACGGGTCGGAGCGCGCGGCGGTGATCAGTTTTCTCGACAAGGTTCGCGCGGGCGAGGCCAACGGCGGGGAAGCATTCGCAGCGTGGGCGCAAGTCTGCACGACCGATTGCATCCGCTCGGGCATCCGCATGGTGGCGGAGCGCGAGGCGTATCATGCGCGGATTTTCGGACAGCGTTTGATGGAGCTCGGCGGCGAGCAGCGTGCAGGCGCGACCGACGAGGGGCGCAAATTCTGCGCGTATCTCGGCAACGCGGCGATCCCCGATACGGAAAAGCTGCTCAAGTTCACCCAGTTGGTGGGCAAGCCGGAAGACGCGATCAAGCCGATCTGCGAATTCGCGGCGTCGCTGAAGGAAGACGTCTCGACCAAGGAGGCGTTGCGGCTGTTTGCGGAGGATGAACTGTCGACCGCGAAGTGGCTGTGGGAATCGTGCGCGGCGCTCAATGCGCCAAAGAAGGAAGCTGCGTCGGCCTCGATGTAGCATGCGTAATCAGCACTGACGTAATCATCACTGAAGAATCGAGCGGGGCCCGCTAAGGCCCCGCTCTTTTTTTGGCTGGATGCGCGCTCAGCGCAGGATCGCGAGGAATCGCGATCAGTGCGGCATCGGCGCGGCTGCGGAGGGAGCTGCGGCCGGGGCGCCCATCTTCATGCCGCCCATCGCAGGTCCGTGGGGAATATCTTTCTTGGTGAAGTCGGCGGGAACCGCGAAAGTGTCCGCGGGCAGATTCTGCGCAACGACCTTGGTGACAACGGTCTTGGTAACGATCGGCGGGCGATTCGCCATCATCTGAGTGATTTTCGCGGCCTGATCGGGGCTCATCCCGGGAATCTGCACGTTGCCCATTTTCATCGTCGAATCCGAGGCGAGCGGGACGCCATCGGGAATCTCTGAACTGGCCGCAATCGGCGCGGCGCCGCTCGCCTTCAGTTTCGACGCCATGCTCTTCTGGAAGGCCGTGAACTCGGATGCTCCCGGGGCGTTTCGTGAAAAACATTCCTTGATCGTGAAATCACCAGACATGACGTGTCCGCTGCCCTGGTAATCAGTGCATTTGTAGCCGGCGATATCGTGGGTGACGCCGGACTTCTTGAAATTCATCGAAGACGCGGTGCCGGCCGCCATCATACTGCCCATCGGGCCGGTGGGCGGGAAATCAATCTGGAAATAACTCTTATCCTTGGGGTCGAGGATGTACATCATGCCCTTGTCGAGATCGGTGATGATCGTGTGGCGTTCGGTGATCATCTTCTGCTTGTTTCCCTGAAGCATGATAGTTTGTTCCGAGTCGCGGTTGTTCGCCCCGCTGACGACGTTCTGCTTCTGATTAATGACGATCCCGGCGATTGCGGGAAGCGCGATCAGCGCGAGCGTCATTCCCGCAAGCAGGGAAGTTATTTTCTTCATAGTGATTGTTCTCCTTGTGCCCGTTGTATTTTGATGGCCGAGCCTGCAGAAACTGCGGAGGCGCCCGGCGCGCCTTTTCCCGTCTGCACGACCATCCGATGTATCATCAAACTCAGCAGTCCCAGTAACACCCATATCATTTCCTTAATCCGGCGAAGAACACCGATCGCGAAACCGATCCCCACCGGATACCCAAGCATACCGAGGATCAGCGCCTT
This sequence comes from Deltaproteobacteria bacterium, assembly GCA_003135855.1. GTDB lineage: Bacteria > Desulfobacterota > Binatia > Binatales > Binataceae > Binatus. Next base: position 114,245 of record PNBD01000102.1, on the reverse strand, counting down.
GCCGCCTTCCTGGCTGACCAGTTTGGCGGGAATCAAGAAGGTCGCGCGCTCGATTAGCAGGCCCACGCCCTCGACCAGCAGCGCCACCTGAATCGAGGCCGGCTGATGCAACAATTTCAGCAGGATATAAATCTCGACCGGCCCGAGGCTCCAGGCGGCGAGGTAACAGAGGCAGGCAATCAGCAGGCGCATCCGATGACGCGAATAAAAGTCGAGCAGGACGGCGTCGGCCTCGTCGGCAGATTCCTTGATGTCGTCGGTATTGATGTGCGCGACATTGATTTTCGCGGCGGCTCGCAACAGATGCGAAAAGGGCCGTTTCATCTGCACGAAAAAAAATCCGGCGGCGAGCGCGACTGCGACCGCGAATCCGCCGATGATCGACCAGTAAAGCTGAGACGCGATCGGGATCAGGCGCAGCGAGATGATCAGCGCGATCGAGACGAAGAGGATTTGACCGATTGCCTCGGCAAGTGCGGCGACGGCGACCGTCGCGAGGCCGATCGGCATCCGCAGTTTGTCGCGGAGCGTGAGCGCCATCACGAATTGGCCGCCGAGCTGCGCCGACGGAGTGACGTAGTCGATCGCCTCGCCACCGATGCGCGCCGCGAACATCTCGATGAAGCCCAGGTTGGGCGGAAATTCCTCGATCGTGGCGCGCCAGCCGAAGGTATTGATGATGCGCGCGACGGCCTCGAGCGCGACGGTCAGGACGAGACCCCATCCGACCATCGCGATGTAAGCGAGGACCTGGCCCGCGCCGAAATGGGCGAGGAACCAGACGTAGAAGGCAATCGCAATGACGATGAAGAGTGTCTCGACGCGGCGCATCGTAAGGTGGGATCGCCGTCGAAAAAAGACCGGCAGTGCTCAGCGCATTGTTTCAGCCGCGGCCCGTCTCCGCAACCGGCGGAGGAGGGAGAGAATCAGCTTCCATCGAGAGAGATGCGTTGACAGGGCGCGGCGAGGGCGGCGAAAATCGGAACATCATGGCGCTTGGCGAGTTCAGAATTATCGATGCGGACGGTCACGTGACCGAACCCGGATCGCTCTACAAGACTCATATCGATCCGAAGTTTCGCGACCAGGCGGACATCATGCTGTCGCGGCTCGGCGCCGGCAATCTCGGTATCGTGCCGGCGCTATATCCGAAATGGCGGAGTGCAGAGCGTCCGCTCGGCGAAGCCGAGGAGGTTCGCGGCCTCGGCAAATTTCCGTCGGGGCGCAATCATCCGCTCGCGTCGCCGACTGGCGGGCACGATCCGGCCGAGCGGATTCGCGACATGGACAAGGAAGGAATCGACGTCGCGGTGTGCTTCGCGACGGTTGCGACTTCAGTGTGCGGCGCCGCCGATCCAGCGCTGGAAGCGGCGTTGGCGCGGGCCTACAACCGATGGGTCGGCGAGTACTGCACGTCGTTCCCGAGTCGGATCAAGGCGGTCGGAGTCGTTCCGCAGCGCGACATGGAGCGATGCGTCGCGGAGGTCGCGTATCTCGCGGATGAGCCGTGGGCAGTCGGCATCATGACGTTCGGAAATCTGGACGGGATGCTGGCCGACCATCCGTATTTCGATCCGTTCTATCGCGTCGCGCAGGATGCGGAGCTGCCGATCTGTTTGCACGGCGGAACAGACCGTCCACCGTTTGCGCCGGGACGCGAAGACGTCGGCAACAACATGTTCATGATGCATCTGACGGGACACGTGTGGCATCAGATGCGGGCGATGGCGTCGGTGATCGGCGGCGGGATCCTGGAGCGCTATCCGAAACTGGCGGTCGGATTTTTCGAAGGCGGAATCTCGTGGGTGCCGTGGTGGGCCGAGCGGATGGACGCGCATTACAAGCATTTTGCGCGGCATACGCCGCATCTCACGCGCAAACCGTCGGAGCATTTGCGCGGCGAGCGATGCTACTTCACGTTCGATCCTGACGAAGAGCTATTGCCCGAGGCGCTCAGGATACTTGGGCGATCGCGCTTGATGTGGGCGTCGGACTATCCGCATTTCGATGCGGAGTTTCCCGACGCCGCGGAGATTGTGGTGAATCATCCGCGACTTTCGGTCGAGGACAAGCACGCGGTCCTCGCGGACAACGCGCTGCGCTTTTTCAAGCGCATCCGCTGAATCAAAAATGTGACGGCGTTCAGACTTTGAAGCGGACGTGGATCATGTCGCCCTCGCGCATCACGTAGTCGCGGCCTTCGAGCCGGAGCTTGCCCGCCTCTTTCACCTTCGCGTCGGATTTGTGAGTCGCGAAATCTTCGTAGCTGACCACCTCGGCGCGGATGAACCCGCGCGCGAGGTCGGTGTGAATGACGCCGGCCGCATCGAGAACCGTCTCGCCGCGCCTAAGCGACCACGCGTGCGCCTCGGGCTCGCCGGCGGTGTAAAACGTGATGAGCCCGAGGTGATGGTAGATGGCGGCGATCAGGCGATCGCGCGCGGGCACCTCGAGGCCGGCATCGTTCAGCATCTCGCGCTGCCCGGCTTGGTCGAGTTCCCAGAGTTCGGCTTCGAAGGCGGCGGCGAGACGGAAGACGTCGAGACCGTGGTTGCGGATCGCGTCGCGCTCGGCCGCGGTAACGTCGGCGGATGCGCGTTCCATCTCGCAGTTGACAGTCACGAGCGCAGGTTTTCGCGAAAGAAAGCCGAAGCTGGAAAAAACCTGGAGTTCCTGCGGCGTCAATTCACAGTTGCGGAGCGCTTTGCCGTCGGCCAGCCAGGCGGTGACTTTTTCGAGCGCGGTGCGCTCGAAGTCGCTGCCGCCCTTCTCTTTCTTCAGGCGCTCGAGCCGGCGCTCGGCTTGATCGTAGTCGGCAAAAACCAGCTCGGCTTCGATACCAGTTAACGTCGCGATCAGATCCTGCTCCATGCCCGCGAATTGCGGAACGACGATCAGCAGCGCGTCCATATCGCGCACCAGCGGCAACAGGCTGGGATCGAGCGCGGCGCCCTCTTTCTGTTCCTTTGGATTCGGCGCGAAATCGATGATGGTCAATTCGACCGGGATTTTCTTTTTCGAGCCGTAAGCGGCCTCGAGAAAGTCGAGACGGGGATCGGCGACCTTGATTTGGCCGGGACGCGCGCGATTCTTTCCTTCGGCAGCGCCCGGAATCGGCGCGAGGCCGGTGAGTGCGTGAAAGACGGTAGATTTGCCGGCGCCGCGCGCGCCGATGATCCCGGTTTTCAATTCGTGCTACCTCGAAACTGCCAATTCTACACGACCGCAAATGCTTAGTAAGCTCGCGGCTATTGATTTTTGTGGGTGAGTGCGGGAGATCGGACCATGCCCAAGGCACCAGCAGATTACCAGGCGCGCTATCCAATCGACTTCGGCGATATCGACTCGTCGGTAAGGCAGCATCCGGCGCAGCTTTACGCGGCGGACTTCGGCAAGTCGCGCGGCATCCTGTATATGCCGGCGAAGGGCAAGCCGCGGACGGTCGTAATCATGGCGCATCCGCGCGCCGACTTCAGCACCCATTACTCGATTCCATTTTGGGTCGAAGCCGGTTTCGCGGCGTTCGGATTCAACACGCGCTATCTGAACAACGACGCGATGATGCTGCATGAGAATCTGATGCTCGATCTGGCGGCGGGAATTCGGTACCTGCGCGAGGAGCAGGGATTCGAAAAAATCGTGATGCTGGGAAATTCCGGCGGCGGCTCGCTGTTCGCGTACTATCATGCGCAGGCGAGCACGCCCAAGGGCGGCAGAATTTCCGCGCCGCCAGGTGGTGGTCCGCCCGATCTCAACAAGTTCGAGTTGCCGACGGCCGATGGATATATCGCGCTCGCGGCTCATCCGGGACAAGGGATGGTGCTGACGTCGTGCCTCGACGCGGCGGTGGTGGACGAGTCCGATCCGTTGGCGAGCGATCCGGCGCTCGACATGTACGATGAACGCAACGGCTTCAAGACTCCGCCAGCCGAGACGAAATACCGACAAGAATTTCTCGAACGATATCGGCGGGTGCAGATCGATCGATGTGCGCGAATCGATGCGATCGCGCGGGGGCATATCGCGGCGGCGAACCACGCGCGGGCGGCGATGCGCGCGGAGAACTTCGCGGCGTCGAGCAGCGAGCATCGCAATTTCGCGGCGCGGCGTGCAATGGCGCCGCGCTACATGATCGTGTATCGCACGCAGGCGAATCCAAACTATCTCGATTTGTCGCTCGATCCGTCGGAGCGGGCGGTCGGATCGATCATATCGCCACGGCCGGATGTCGCGAACTACTCGGCGTTCGGACTGGGTAGAATCGTCACGCCCGACGCGTGGCTATCGACCTGGTCGGGACTATCGTCGTACGCAAAGATGGCAAACAACCTGCCCCGGCTCACGGTACCGTCGCTGGTGGTGGGCGCGAACGGCGATCAGGATATTTTCATTTCGGATGTGCACGCGGAATTCGAGGCGTCGGGCGCGACCGACAAGACGTTGGCATTCATCGACGGTGCGGATCATTTCATGCGCGCCGGCGGCAGCAAGGGAAATCTCGGCGACCCACGACCGCGCTTGATGAAGGTGCTGACGGCGTGGACGCGCGATCGTTTCCCGGTGTGATCGCGCCGCGCGCGCGCGACGATCAAAAAATTACGACAGTCGGCGAGGCAGGCGCACCGAGAAAGTCGTGCCGGAATCTTCAGTCGAAGTCACCACGATCGTTCCGTGGTGCGCGGCGACTATTTCATTGACGATAAAAAGTCCCAAACCGAGACCGGTCCGAGTCGGATCGGGCGTCTTACCCTGCACCAGCGGATCGAACATCGTAGCCTGTAATTCTTTCGGTATGGGCGGACCCTCGTTGTGGACGTCTATCACGACGGAGTTTTCCTCGCCGGCGGCAGTGACGAGAATCGCTTTGCCGGTGCCGTGCTGAATCGCGTTCCACAGCAGGTTCGATACGAGCTGCTTCAAGCGTTCGCTGTCCCAATAACCTTCGAGGTCGCCATTGGATTCGAAATCAACGATAGACTGCGGACTGGCGGTCTGAACTTCGTCGACCACAGCAGTGACGAGCTGGCCCAGGTTGTCCGCGGAGGCCGCAATCGGCATCGGACTGCCAAGGCGTCCGCGTGAGAAATCGAGCAGGTCGCTGACCATGCGATTCAAGCGTCGCGCGCTGTTCAAAATCCGCGAGACTGTGCCGAGCTGCTTTTCATTCAATCCGTCGGTCGCGAGGAGCGACGTGCCAACCGCAATGGCATTGAGGGGGCCGCGCAAATCGTGTCCCAAAATGCCGAGGAATCGATCGCGGTATTGAGTCTCGCGCTCTTCGTAGTAGGGAACCGCCTCCGCGACGTTTTGATCGATCGCCTCGGCGAACCTGGTTATCTCCGCGGCGCCGGCCGCGAAACTCTCGGGGTAGCTTTGGCGCCAGAGCCGGAGCACGCACGAGCGCAGCGCGCGATACTCGGCCATTATCTGCACCAGGTCGAATCCTGATTCGATTCTCAGGCTGACGTGAGCCATGGCGACTCGCTCGACCGGGCCGCTCGGCGGCTCGCCCTTGTTTTTCGCTTCTCCCTCGACGGGATCCTGCTGCATCTCCATATCGTCGGCGATGTATTTGACGATGGCGGGGGCGTGATCCCGAAGGATCCATCGCGGTAGAGCCTTGCCGGCACTGAGAGTTTTAGCAAACTCCTCCCATTCGTGGACTATCTTATCGGCGTTGGCTCGGATGAATTCAGATAGACGCACCAATCCTCCAGAGGACGCGCATTAGAGGCATAGCACCAGCATAGCTCCAAGTAGATATTCCAGCAAATCGCATGCCGAATACGGCTCAGTTCGCTCCGATTTTTGAGTCTCGGAAAGTGGTGGCGATCAGCAGAGAAATCGGTACTCGAACGGAGTAGAGAAATACGTGAAGAAGAACAGGGCGATCAGGTAAACGCTTATGAGGGATTGGATGCCCGATATGAGGCGGACCCGTCCAGTGCCGCGCAGCGCGTATTCTCGTTTCTGGATTCGGACGAGCCAGCTGCCGACGTTAAATTCGCGTCAGCCGATTCGGAGAGTGGACAAGGCGCTGAAATAGAAGGCTAGCGGTCGCATCTGAACGCCTTGTCGAGGTTCCACGCCACCTCAAGCTAAACGTGCGTTAAGCTAGTCTCTCCGTTGACGTTTTTGCTCGGGGGCCGATCCGAATCGTGTATCCAAGACTGGTTGATTTCGTACGTCTAAGTGTGAAGAAAACGGGCGTCGCAGGAAGTTTCTGAAACGGGGCGATAGCTTTCTATTGTCTTGGTCAGGGAGAGGTAACCGACAAATGAAATCCAAACGAAGTCTGATGACGGTCCTGATTGGCCTCGCGATGCTCGCGACGCCGATCACGGCGGCTGCCAGGGACAACAATCGCCACGCCCAGAACAATTCGCGTGCGGTACATGTATCCGGTTTCTCCCATGCACCGGGCTCGTTTGCATCGTCGCGCAATTTCGCGCCGACCGGCGTGCCTCGGCATGAATTCCGCAATCAACGCGGCGGCAGCATGTGGGGCAATGCCAACGATTACCGGAACTACGGCAACGGCGGCTACTACGGTCGTGCTTATCCGGCGACGAACTCTTATTATGGCGCGCCGGGTTATGCGGGCGGATCGTCGTGCGCACGCGCGCAGCGGATCATGAACGTCTATCAGCGCGACCGGTACACCGGCCATCCCGCGGCTGCGGCTGAACTGCTCCGACAGAATCGTTGGGCGTTGAGTGGCGGCTGTGGAGGCGTATCGCCCACCGGCGGACTGTTCAATGGATTTAGTGGAGCGTCCGCATACAACAACTACGGTGGAAACAACGGCGGCTACGGCCAGCCTTACGGCAACTACGGCGGCGGCTACGGCCAGCCATACGGCGCGACCTCGATGNNCCAGCAGTTCGTTCACTAACTCCCGCGATTTCTCCTGGTCGTGACGACCGAACGCGCCCCGTCTTCCTCCCGGCGGGGCGCGTTCTCATTTGGGCAGCAGCGAGCCGCGCCATCGCGCCGAGCAGGCGCGGAATGCGATTCAGTTCATCTTGATTGTTGACTCGTGAGAGAAACCTAACGTACGTTAGGCGAGGGGCCGCAGACGGATCACGGATGTCGCGGATCGTCAGAGGTCATCAATTAAATCCTATGTCGAAGGAAGCGCGCTTGAACTTCAGTTCAGAAGAAATTCTCGCCAACGTGCCGATCAAGGAACCGCTGATCGTCAATGGCGTGAAATGTCACGGCGGTTTCGATGCCGACGGCCGTTATCATTCGCCGCGCACGCTGATGCGGGTGCCGGC
>PNBD01000102.1:74026-106919 GCA_003135855.1 Deltaproteobacteria bacterium | reverse complement strand
CGGCGCGATGATCCGCGAACTGCCGGTGCCACCGCTGAAGAATTTCATCCGCGAGGAGACCGCGGGCACCGCGCTGGCGCATCTGACGGGTGGGCTGTTCGAGGCGCACGCGCGCGATGAGGCGGGATGGTCCGAAGAAGGGGGGCATCGCCAGATGTGGGAGGCGGCGCGCGATGCGGCGCTGTCGAAGCCGGCGATCTCGCCGGAGATTTTCGCGAATATCATGACGCGGCGCGGACCGGCGAATCCGCCCGCGCTGGTTCCGGAACTGGGCGAGCCGGTCGAGCGGCTGATTCGCTTCATGGTGAACGTGCTCGCGATCGAAGTGTTCGCGGCTTCGACGTTCGCCTGGGCAGAAGAGGTGTTGTCGGATCCCGAAGTGTCCGATGCGCCGAACGACGCGGCCAACCTGGTGCGCTTCATCCGCTCGGATGAATCGCCGCACGTCGAGTATTTGCGGACAGCATTGTCGGAAATCGCGGCGCGCACGCTGATCACGCTCGACGGGAAGCCAATCGCGGGCAAGACGGTGGTCGGTCAGATGATGGAGCGATCGATCCGGATGATGCTGCGGACTCGGATCAACGATCGGCCGGGGATGATTCGCGAGGTTATCCGCAAGACCGCCACGGGGAAGGACGTCGAGGAGTTCCTGCGGCAATTCGATGCGCTGGGAACGCAATGGACGCCGCCGGCGCGTTATGCCGATTTGGCGGCGACGCCGAACGTCGCGGCCGCCTGAGGCTCGATACTGACTAGCGAGAGAGTTGGTGCGCGGAGCGGGACTTGNNCAGGGGTCACCCCTGCCCAAGGAAGTGTGAAACCCAGGAGGGGTTTCACGTTGGTGCGCGGAGCGGGACTTGAACCCGCACGGTATTGCTACCACCAGCCCCTCAAACTGGCGTGTCTGCCATTCCACCACCCGCGCACTCGACGAACCCGGTGCACACTCGGCGTCGCTGAGGGGTTGAACGCCGGGTTCTCAAACGGTCACATCGCGAGCCAAGAACGAATCGCGACGTCTTAAAGTCCTAACGCTGGCCGACCCGCTACTTTTTGGCCGGCGTAGCGCCGCCGGCTGGAGCAGGAATCGCAGGCGCTGCGTTGAGCGGCGCTGATTTCGCCGGGGCTTTTGAGGCCGGCATCACGCTCGACGGCGCGGACGAGAACGGCCGATCGAAAATGCTGCCGGTCACGCGACGCGCCGATGAAAACGCGAGAAAAATCGACGTCGCGAAAAAAATCGCGGCGAGCGACCAGGTTGCCTTGGTGAGCGCGTTGCCCGCGCCGCCCGCGCCGAACACCGTCTGACTCGAGCCGCCGAACACCGCGCCGATATCCGCGCCCTTGCCGTGCTGCAGCAGGATGACGATGCAAAGCGTGACGCACACGATCACATGAACCGTTATGACGACTGTAACCATCTTGATTCTTCAGTGAGTCCGCGCCTTCACGATGCGCGCGAACGAGTCAGCCTTCAAGCTTGCCCCGCCGACCAGAGCCCCGTCAATATCGGGTTTGGAGATGAGCGAGTCAACATTATCCGCGGTGACGCTGCCGCCGTAAAGGATTCGCACCTGATCGGCGTGCGCGCGATCGTAGCGCTCGAGAATTACTCCGCGCAGCGCACCGTGAATCGACTCGGCCTGCTCGGGCGTCGCGGTGCGGCCGGTGCCGATCGCCCAGACCGGCTCGTAGGCGAGAATCACGCCCGCGACCGCCTCACTACTGACGCCCTCGAGTCCGCGCTCCAGTTGTCGCAGCACCACCTCGAGCGCGCGTCCGCCGTCGTGCTCTTCCTGGGTCTCGCCGACACAGAGAATCGGGACGAGGCGATGCTTCAATGCGGCAAGGACCTTTTTGTTGATCAGTTCATCGGATTCATTGAACACGTGGCGGCGCTCCGAGTGACCGAGAATCACGTGTGTCACGCCATATGATTTGAGCATCGGGGGCGAGACTTCGCCGGTGAAGGCGCCCTTGTCCTCGAAGTGCATGTTCTGCGCGCCGAGGAAGATCGAGGAGCCGGCCAGCGCCTGCGCGACACTGGGAATCAGAATCGCGGGCGGCGCGACCATCACCTCGCGATCTTTCGCGAGCGTCGCGGAGTCGCGATCGATTTCCGCGCGCAGCGCAGCGATCAGCGCGCGCGCCTCGGTCGGCACCAGGTTCATTTTCCAATTGCCCGCGAGTAATTTTTTTCGCATCGAGATGTCCGTCCTGATTCGGTCTTGCCTGATTCGATCTTGATTAGGTCTTGGCGAAATCGAACTGATGCTCAAGCCGCGCGGCCGCGACGCTTCATGATCCGAGCGCTTTCACACCCGGCAATTCGCGGCCTTCAAGGTATTCCAGCGTCGCACCGCCGCCGGTCGAGATGTGCGTGAACTTATTCGCCCACGGTGCGTGCGCGATCGCCGAGGCAGTGTCGCCGCCGCCGATGATCGATTTGACTCCGGTCTGATTGGCGAGCGCCTCGCCGACTTTCATGGTGCCTTCGGCGAAGGCGGGGATTTCGAAAAATCCGAGCGGTCCGTTCCAGATGACGGTTTTCGCGCGCGCGATCTCGGCAATGAACGATTCGACGGTGCGCGGACCGATATCGAGGGCCATCATCGCGGACGGAATGTCGTTGACGGTGTAGATGCTGGTGGTGGCCTCCGGCTCGGCGGAGACGATGTGATCCGACGGCAGCAGAATTTTGACTTGCTTGCTGTCGGCCAGGGCGAGCAATTCGCGCGCGAGTTCGACTTTGTCGTCTTCGACGCGTGAACGTCCGACCGGGATGCCCTTGGCTTTCAGAAACGTGTAGGCCATCGCTCCGCCAATCAGAATCGAATCGACTTTAGTGATCAGGTTTTTGATCACGCCGATTTTATCAGAGACTTTGGCGCCGCCGAGAATCGCAATCGCAGGGTGCTCAGGATTCTCGGTGACTGCGCGGAGCGCGTCGAGCTCGCGCATCATGAGGAAGCCGGCCGCGCGCTCGGCGAGAAATTTGGTGACGCCCACGGTCGAGGCGTGCGCGCGATGAGCAGTGCCGAAGGCGTCGTTGACATAGACCTGCTTGTGGCGCGCGAGTTCGTGGGAGAAGTCGCGATCGTTGGCCTCTTCCTCACGATGAAAGCGCAAATTTTCGAGCAGCAGCGCTTCGCCCGGCTTGAGCGCATCGACCATCTTGCCGGTGTGATCGCCAATGCAGTCGGGCGCGAGCACGATTTTCTGAGCAAGCGCGGTCGAGAGATATTCGGCAATCGGCTTGAGACTGAGCTCGGCGCTGCGCTCTTTGGGCCGTCCAAGATGCGAGCAAATCACGGCGCTGCCGCCGTGCTGGAGGATGTGGCGAATCGTATCGAGGCTGGCATCGATGCGGCCGGTGTCCTGGATTTTCCCGTCCTGGATCGGCACGTTGAAATCGCATCGCACGAGCACCTTTTTGTTTTTCAGGTCGAGGCTCGTGATCGGTTTAACAGGCATCGCAGCGGTCCCGGGATACGGCTCTCCTTTGGTCGAAGCGGGTTACAGCCGGTCGGCGACGAATGCGGTGACGTCGGCAAGGCGATTCGAATAGCCCCATTCGTTGTCGTACCAGGAAAACACTTTCACCAGCCGCTTGCCGATGACTTTGGTAAGCGGCGCGTCGAAGATCGACGAATGCGGATTGCCGTTCAAATCGACCGAAACGAGCGGCGCCTCGCTATACTGGAGAATGCCTTTGAGCGGGCCAAGCGCGGCGGCCTTCATCGCGGCGTTGATGGATTTTTCGTCGGCATCCTTTTCGAGCGTGGCGGTGAGATCGACAATCGATACGTTGGGCGTCGGCACCCGAATGGCGAACCCGTCGAGCTTGCCGTTGAGCGCGGGCAGCACGAGGCCGATGGCCTTGGCGGCGCCGGTGGACGTCGGAACCATCGAGACCGCGGCGGCGCGCGCGCGCCTGAGATCCTTGTGCGGACCGTCCTGCAGGCTCTGGTCCGAAGTGTAGCTGTGAATGGTGGTCATGAGGCCGTGCACGATCCCGAAATGCTGGTGCAGCACCATTGCGACGGGCGCAAGGCAATTGGTGGTGCACGACGCGTTGGAGATGACGTCGTGCTTTTTCGGATCGAAGACATCCTGATTGACGCCGAGGCAGAGCGTCACGTCGGCGCCATCGGCAGGCGCGCTGATAACGACTTTTTTCGCGCCGGCGGCAAGATGCAGTGCGGCTTTGTCGCGGGCGGTGAAGAGTCCGGTCGATTCGACGACGACCTGCACGCCGAGTTTGGCCCAAGGAAGCTTGGCGGGATCGCGCTCGGCAAGCACTTGGAATGCTTTGCCGTCGAGCATGATGCTCCCGCCTTCGACCTTGACCTCATGTTTGAGTTGGCCGTGGATGGAATCGTATTTGAGGAGATGCGCGAGGGTGGGCGCGTCGGTGATGTCGTTGACGGCGACGACCTCGAGGTCGCTCTTGGTGAGAGCGGCGCGCATGAACATCCTGCCAATTCGGCCGAAGCCGTTAATTCCAACTTTAATCGCCACCGATCAATCCTCCCTCGTGAGCCTCGCGCTAAAAGAGTGATCCTCGAACCTTAGAAATTCCGGGTGCGGTATTCAAGTGCGGGCTGACAGAGATTGTATGTGGGGACAGCGCGCGAATCAGCAGGATCAATCGAGGATTGGCGGCGGGATGTTTGCTTGATTCGCGCACAGTGAGGGAAATAGTGGGGCGGCTGGTTTTAGCGCGCGCGATACCCTTATAATACTTGGACTTCTTTTTTTCCGGGTGGCGGTTTTATGCTCCATCAGGTGAGCGGCGCGGGTGGGTTGGGGGTGGTGGAACTGGTGCTGGGCACCGGCCCGGTGGTCGCCGCTGTGCTCTGGACCCTGGTCGCTTTTTCGATCGGGAGCTGGGGAATAATTCTCTACAAACTCTTCCAGATTTCGCGCGCGCGGCGCCAAACCGAGCGCTTCATCTCGATTTTCTGGGAATCGAAAAACCTGGCGGCGATTCATACCGCGAGCGTCGGCTTGCAGCAAAGTCCGGTCGCGCAGGTCTTTCGCGCCGGTTACCAGGAACTGCTGCAACTCACGCGCGCGAAGCGGCAAGCGGTCGGCGCCGAGGGCGGATTCTCGACCGACTTGGGCGGAGTGGCGAACGTCACGCGCGCGATGAAGCGGCAGGAGAACGTCGAGCTGACCAAGCTCGAGGCGGGTATCACGTTCCTCGCGACCACGGGCTCGACCTGCCCGTTTATCGGGCTGTTCGGCACGGTGTGGGGGATCATGACGGCGTTTCTCGGGCTCTCGGCCTCGCACACCTCGAGTATCCAAGCGGTCGCGCCGGGAATAGCGGAAGCATTGATCACGACGGCGGTCGGACTGGTGGCCGCGATACCGGCGCAAATGTTCTACAATTATTTCGTCGCGCGGATTCGCGTGCTCGCGACCGAGATGGATAATTTCACTTCCGAATTTTTAAACATTGCCGAACGTCATTTCCTTTCGTAGAGAGGCGCCCTGATGGCGTTCGAACCGGGACAGCGCGGACAATTCGTCTCGCAGATCAACGTCACTCCGCTGGTGGACGTGATGCTGGTGCTGCTGGTGATCTTCATGGTCACCGCGCCGATCATCCAGCAAGGCGTCGCTGTGACGCTGCCGAAGGTCAAGGCACAGGCGCTGGCGGGCAAGGAAGATCAATTCGTGGTGTCGATCACCAAGCCGGGCGAGATTTACCTGAACGACGCGAAGCTAAGTGCCGCGGAACTGACCGACAAACTCAAAGCAATCTCGCAGGAGCGTCCTGACCGCGAGGTATTTATTCGCGCCGACGACCAGGTTCCATACGGCGATGTGATTCGCACGATGGCGGCAATCAAGGCGGCCGGGATCGAAAACGTCGGGATGGTGACCGAGATGCCGAGCGAAGGCACGGGCGCGGCGAGCGAGCGCAAGAGTGGCAGCGCGGGACCATAACGGGGACCAGCAGCCGTCGCGAACTGGATACCTGGCGGCGATCCTGACCTCGGCGGCCGGTCATGTTGCGATCTTCGCGCTGGTATTTTTCGTCGCGCCGAACTACCTGAAGGCGCCGGAAGCTGCGCCGCCGGCATACACGGTGAAGATCGTCGATGATATTCCGGCGGGCGATTTGGGGACGCATCTGCCGCGGATCAATCGGCACAAGACTGCGCAAGCGAAGGCGGAGGCGCCGAAACCCGAGGAGCCGAAGGTCAAAGTCGAGCCGCCAAAGCCGCCGGAGCTGGCGCCCGCCGATGACAAGAACGCGATCGCGCTGAATACCAAGAAGATCGAAGAGACCCCGACGCCCACGCCGGAGCCGACTATCGAGATGACGCCCGAGCCGACGCCGGTGCCGACCGAAAAGCCCAAGCCGTCGCCGAAGCGGACGCATACGCCGCGCCCCGCGCCGTCATCGGAGTTGACGCCGCATCCGGCCAAGCGTGCGCCAAAAGCGCCGCCCTCGGTAATGATCGCGAAGGCCGACGCGACGCCGAGCGTCGAGGACAGGCTCGCATCGATCAAGCGCAAGCTGCTCGAGGAGCATCTGAAGAACGCGAAGAAGCAGGCGGAAGAGGACGAAAACGATTCGGAGGAGACGGATGAAGATACGCCGCCAGGCCCCACGGGAGGAGGTCCGGTCGCAGGCAAAGTCGCGAGCGCGGGCGCCGGGATGGGAATTGGACCGGGCACCGGCAGCGCGGGGATTCAACAGGACCTCGATTTTCTGCTCTACTATCAGACGGTGCAGGATCGAATTAAGAAAGCGTGGAGTTTCAACGGCGGCAGCAACGAGCTGGCCGCGACCGTCGATTTCTCGATCGGTCCCGACGGTGCGCTGACGGCGGTCAAGATCGGCACGAGTTCCAAGGACTCGGCGTTCGACGATTCGGTAATTCGCGCGATTCGCCGCGCCGCGCCGTTCGCGCCGCCGCCGGACAAGTTTCGCGATCGTTTCAGCGCGGGTATCGAGGCGCTGTTCAAGCTCGGCGAGCTCAAATCCTGAACGCGGGTGAGGCGTAGGGCGGCGGTGGCAGGCATTATGATGATCGTCGGCTGTGTAGTGAAATAAAAACATGAAACGATCGAGTACCGCTGGCGCGATCCTGTTCGCGATCGTTTGGTTCGCGATGTTGCTTCCGGTTTCGGCGCAGCCGCCGCCCGCGGCCGGCGCTGGGCCGCTCAGGATGACGATCGAGGGCCCGGGCTCGCAGCTTTCGACGATCGCGGTCTCGGGGCTCAAGAATCTCGGCGGCGACGACGACCATCGCACGTCGAGCGATTTTGTAACCACGCTGCGGCGCAATCTCGACCTGTCGGGATATTTTCGAAATATCGATCCGCACGCATTTATCGAGGACCCGCAAACGTCGGGCTTCGAGCTGGGTCAGTTCAACTTCGCCGATTGGCGATCGATTAACTCGGACTTCGTGGTCAAGGGATCGATCGCGCAGGAGAGTTCGTCGATCAAGTTGACGGCCTACCTGTACGACGTCGCACAGCAGCGGCGCATGATGGGCAAAAATTACACTGGCGCTCCAGGCGACGTGCGGCGCATGGCGCGGCGATTTGCGGATGCGGTGCTGGAAGCGTCAACCGGGCAGAAGGGTCCATTCGACAGCAAGCTCGCGTTCGTGTCCACGCGCGGCGGACGGTTCAAGGAAATCTACACGCAGTCGATCGATGGCGAAGATTTGTTCAAGCTGACGGACAATCCAACGATCAACTTGTTCCCGAGTTTCGATCGCACCACGAACTCCGTGCTGTACCTGTCGTACAAGAGCATGGAGCCGTCGCTGTATCTCGCGGACCTGAAGGCGCAGCGCGAAATCAAGCTCGGCAGTCCGCACGGACGGGTGATTGGCGGCACGATCTCGAGCGACGGGACGCGGGTCGTAGCGGCGATCGAGCGCAATGGCGCGACCAATCTGTTCCTGCTCGCGCGCGAGGGCGGGGAGCTTCGCCAGCTCACCGACGGCAATGGAATCAACGTGAGCCCGGCAATCTCGCCGGACGGCTCGATGCTGGCATTTACGTCGGATCGATCGGGCACGCCGCAAATCTGGGTGATGCCGCTCGGGGGCGGCGCGGCGCGGCGAATTACATTCAAGGGCGACTACAACACCACGCCCTCGTACTCGCCCAAGGGCGATCGAATCGTTTATCAAAGCCGGGCGAAGGGACGCTTCGATATCTGGACGATCGCGCTGGCTGGCGGCACGCCCGCGCAACTGACTGACGGCAACGGCTCGAATGAATATCCGAGCTGGTCGCCCGACGGCCGATATATTGCGTTCAGCTCGACGCGCAGCGGTCATTCACAAATCTATATAATGATGGTGAGCAACCGGAAGATTATTTCCACTCTGACGGAGGGTATAGGCAATGATTCGTGTCCAGCGTGGTCGTGGTGGTTGGGTGAGTAGCGGCGGAAAATTGGCAAGAGCGGTGGCGGTGGTGAGTCTCGGCGCGATGCTCGCGCTCGCGGGATGCTCGTCGAAGAAAACGCAGGGCCTCAATGATGGGAATAATCCCAATGCGTTGGGCGAAGGCGGCGTCAACGGCAGCGGCCAGGGTTCGCTCGAGCAGCTGACGAAAGGAACACTCGGCCAGGGGCAACAGGGCCCGCTGACCGACATCCATTTCGCGTACAACGAATACACAATCCAGCCGCAGGACGGCTCGATACTCCGCGGCAACGCGAGCTGGCTGCAGAAGAACGCGTCGAGCCGGGTGCAAGTCGAGGGGCATTGCGACGACCGCGGTTCTGAGGAATACAATATCGCACTCGGCGCCAAGCGCGCGCAGGCAGCGAAGGAATACCTGGTGACGCTCGGAATTCCCGGTGACCGAATTTCAACGATCAGCTACGGCAAGGAGCTTCCCGTTTGCACCGAACACGACGAGAGTTGCTGGTCGCAAAACCGGCGCGACCATTTCGTGGTGAACCAATAAGGACCAGCGTAGTGAGAATTTTCAACCGGGCAATGAGCGCGATCGCAGTTCTCGCTGCGCTCACAATCGTCGGATGCAGCTCGCAAAACGATCTGCAGCAGCTCAATCAGAACGAGTTCACGCTGCGCGGCATGATCGCGGCCGATCGGCAACAGATCGATTCGCTGCAACAGCAGATTCATCGGCTGAACGATCAGATGATCGAGATGAAGCAAGCCGGTAACGATGCGAGCGGCGGGTCATCGTCGTCGTCGTCGACCAACCAGCGGATTGCCGAACTCGAGTCGGAAGTAAAATCACTTCGCGCCGGAATCACCGCGTCGCCGGGAATCAATCCGCCACCGGGCGGAGATCTCACGAGCATCGGTCCGGAGAGCCCGACGCCGCCTTCGACGACACCGCCGTCCTCGGGTTACAGTGCGCCGCCGGCGATGCCCGCGGAGCCGGCTTCGACCTGGCAGCAGGAACTCGATCAGGAGATCGACGACGCGAAAGGATCGAGCGAGCCGGGAATCAAGCTGTATCGCCAGGGTCTGGAAGCGATGAAGGCCGGCAAGTATCCGCTCGCGGTCACCAACTTCACCAAGCTGCAGCATTCGTTTCCAAAATCGGCACTGAGCGAGCCGGCGGAATACTTCGCGGCCAACGCGCTATATGAAACCGGCAAGTTCGATCAGGCGATCCTGCAGTTCAACGATCTGGTGATGCGCTATCCGAAGGGCAAATTCGCCAGCGCCGCGCTGCTGCGCGAGGCGGAAGCTTTTCTGAAGCTCAACGATCGGATCGATGCACGCCTGACGCTGCAGAAACTGGTCGCCGATCACGCCGGTACGCCGCAAGCAACGGCCGGAAACACAATGATGAAAGATCTCGCGAGCGATTAGCGGCGGAGATCCACGGGCCGATAAATCACGGCGACCGTTTTGAAATGGAGATAATTCGCGACCTCGAGGCGCTCGCGCGCCATCCGTACCCGGTGACGGCGATCGGAAATTTCGACGGCGTCCATTTGGGGCATCGCGCGATCCTGAAGGCGGCGATCGATCGCGCGCGCGCCGCCGGCGGCACCGCGTTCGCGCTGACGTTCGATCCCTTGCCGGCGAAACTGCTGGTTCCCGAGCGCGCCCCGCAATTGATTTTGACGCCGGAGGACAAACTCGAACTGCTCAGGCTTTCGGGGATCGACGGCGTGATCGTGCTCAACTTCACGCTCGAACTAAGCATGCTTTCGCCGCGCGATTTCATCCGCGACTATTTGCTCGGCAAGATCGGGGCGCGCGAGGTCGTGGTCGGGCACAGCGTAAGCTTCGGCCACAATCGCGCGGGCAACGCCGCGGTGATGGTCGAGTTGGGGCGCGAATTCGGCTTCGATACGACGGTGGTCGGGCCGGTGAAGGTTGGCGGAATCGAGGTCAGTTCGACCAAGGTCCGCGAAATGATCCGCGGGGCCGATCTGCGCAACTCGGCCAAATTGCTCGGGCGCTATCACTTCATTCATGGCCCCGTGATTCACGGCCGCGAGCGCGGACGAGCGATTGGATTTCCCACCGCGAATATCGAGAGCGAGACGGAGTGCATCCCGCCGGACGGCGTCTATGCGACGCGGGTGGTTCTCGACGACGGTGCGTACGGATCGATCACGAATATCGGGATGCGTCCGACGTTTTCGGAGAAGGCACGAACGATCGAAGCGCACATCTTCAATTTCGATCTTGACATCTACGGCCAGCGGGTGAAGATCGATCTGATCGAGCGGATTCGTCCCGAGCGAAAATTCGATTCAGCCGAGGCGCTAAAGAATCAGATCGCGCTGGACCTTAGCAAGGCGCGCGAAATCCTCGCCGCAGCTTAGAATGCAGCTAGCGCAGGAGCTGAGCCGGAGTAACCCACTGACTCGCGAGGCGCTCGACCCAGCCGACCACCTGTGATTCGTCTTCGGGCGGACTGGCGAGAATCACCAATTCATCGACGCCCGCATCGGCGTATTTTTTCAAATCATCGGGCGTGATCTTTTTCGTGTAAGGGCACACGATGATCTCGATCTCGCTCGCATCACGTTTGTTCTGATCGAGGAGTTCGCGCAGCCGCTTGATCTTGGCGACCGACTCATTCGGATCGAGATTGAAGCCGAACCATCCGTTGCCATATTCGGCGACGCGCTTCAGCGCCGGTCCGCTCTCGCCGCCGAAGATGATCGGCAGCCTGCTGCCACGTGCGGGTTTCGGATAACTCTTCGCGCCGTCGAAGTTGACGAACTCGCCATGATAGCTGGTGGCATCTTCGCTCCACAGCCGGCGCATCACGTCGATATATTCGCGGGTCCGTTGTGCGCGCCGCTCGAATGGGATTCCCAGCGCGGCGAACTCCTCGGCGGACCATCCGATTCCGACGCCCAGCGCGAATCGCCCGCGGGCGACGCAATCAAGGCTGGCGGCCTCTTTCGCGAGCACCAGCGGATTGTGCTCAGGCACGAGACAGATGCCGGTCGCAAGACGGATCGATTTCGTCACCGCGGCGGCGAAGGTCAAGGTGATGAATGGATCGAGCCAGTCGGCGCCACCCGGCAGCGGGAACTCGCCGCCGGCGGTGTACGGATACTTTGAATTTTGGCGATCGAAAAGCACCACGTGCTCTCCGACCCAGAGCGTCGAGAATCCAACGCGCTCAGCGTTTTCAGCGGTCGTCAGGATCGTGCCGGGCCGGGCGCCGGTGCCGATGCCGAGCGCGAACAGTCCGACTTTCATCGCGGCGATCGCATCGAATCGGTGGCCGCCATCCGCGGTGCCTTGACGAACTTCAGCATAAAGCGATCGGTCTCACCCCGCTTCTTAAATACGTTCCACGTGCGATCATCTTCGGGATGGCGCAACGCTTTTGATGCGGCCATCAGCTTGAATCCGGTTTTCTCGACATCCTTGATCAGAAATTGCTCGTCGATGCGATGCAGCGTGGTGGTCTCACTGTCGCCGGTACCCGGCTTGGCACTGTGATCGACAATCCCGTAAACGCCGCCGGGCCGCAGCGCCTTGAACACCGCTTGGTTGACGTTCTCACGATTCAATTTGAAGCCGACCATGTCGTGATAATTGAGATGAATAATGACGGCATCGAGGGTGCCGGGTTCGACCGGCAACAGGTCGTGCGCATCATAGGCCTTGCTGACAGCGATCACATTTTTGAGCGCGGGCTCTTTGAGGCGTTCACCCCACGCGTCGCCGATTTTCTGAAATTGCGGCGGGAACGGTCCGTTCTGCGAATATACTTTGCCGGTCGGGCCGACGACGCGCGCGATAAGTTCGGTCATGTAGCCGCCGCCGGCGAAAATGTCGGCGACTTTCATGCCCGGCTTGATTTCGTAAAACGCCATGATCTGATCGGGCTTGCGGCCGGCATCGAGCGCCTTGTCGGCGGCGGGCCGGTCGGGTGCGTTGATGGCGTCGTTGATCCCCTTGGGGATTTTATCGGGAGGAATCGGCGCGCTCTCGGTGACGTCGGTGGCAACGGCCGGAATTTCAGCGCGGGTTGAAACTGAGAGCCACGGCGTCATGACGATGGCGGCGGCAATCAGAACGATCAGGCGGGTCGATTTGGGAATCATCGTGATTTTTTCTCCGATGCGATTGGTGGTCTTTGGTAACTTCCTCTAGCGTTTGGCGGCGGACTGAGCTCGTCCGCGCTCCATGGCAGCTTTGCGCCGCGCTTCCATATCCTGCAGGTGGCCGCTCAGGTTGTAGGCGCGGGAAAAATCCTGTTCGATTTGCAATCCGTCGGCGAGCGGGACGCGCGACGCGAGATCGTAGAGCCGTTTCATCTGGCGCACCACGACCGGATCGCAACTCAAGATTTGTCCGGCCAATTCTTTTGCGCTGGACATCAGCTGTTCGCGCGGCACGACTCGATTGACGAGGCCCATGCGCTCCGCATCGTGGGCGCTCAAATAATTTCCGGTGAGCGAAAGTTCCTTGGCTTTGCGGAGGCCCACCGCACGCGGCAACCGTGCGGACATCCCGCCGGCGGGCATCAGGCCCACGCGGGCGTGAGTATCGGCGAACTGCGCGGTGTCGGCGGCGATAATGATGTCGCAGGCGAGCGCCAGTTCGAATCCGCCGGTGATCGCGAAGCCGTTGACCGCGGCAATCACGGGCGCGTCCATATCTTCAATCACCGAGACGAAGGTGACGTTGCCCTCTTCGCGGAGTCCGCCGCCGAGTTCCTTGAGATCCATGCCGGCGCAGAACGCGCGGCCGGCGCCCGTAATGATCACGACGCCGACGTCGCTCGCGGTCCGCAGCGCTCGCATCGTGCGGCAGAATTCCGCACGCAGCTCGTGATTCAGCGCGTTGAGTTTTTCCGCGCGATTGAGCGTGACGGTGGCAATCCCGTTTTCTTTTTCCAGAATCAGTACGGGTTCATTCATTGCGATCCTCCAGAGCCGAGAGCTAACACACCGCCGTCGCGACCGGCAAAGCAACGCCGCTTAAGTTTCATAGCGCGCCGGTTGACGCAGTTTTTTCGGCGGGGATGTTCGGCGAAGGCGGCTTCACGTCGGCATGCGCCCACGCCTTGGTGAAACGATCCTGCACGCTCGCCGTCTCGTCGGCGTTGCGCGCCCGCAGGCATGCTGCGAGTCCCGCGAGCGACCATCCGTTTTCGGGATTGCGAGTCAGATCTTCGCGAAACACCTGCTCCGCATCGGGGATTTTGCCCGCGGCGATGAGTTCCATGCCGAGCGTCTCGCGCACCGGGTAATACCATGGCGGCGGTTCCTCGTAACTGAGCGAATCCTGGATCGTGACGGCATCGCGCAGATGCGCGATCGCTTCGTCGTGCTGACCCTTGGATGCGGCAATCTGGCCGGCGAGCGTCGCGGAGCCGAGTTCCAGCATGCGCTTGCCAGAGTTGAATCCGACGATGCGATCGGCGGGCATCGCAGCGGCAATTGCGTCGAGCTGCTTGCGCTCATCTGCGGCCTGATCCGGTTTTTTCTTCGCGACGAACGCGAGCCCGCGCGCGTAATGCCATACACCGGTCGTGTAAGAAAAATCGGACTGGGGCGCGACTTCCTTGAGGATAGCATCCCATTTGCCGAAGCGAGCCTCGGTGAAATAGCGCGACGGCATCGTGAACTCGCCCATCGGCATCGCGTGAATCATCTGCAGCGAGTCGGGCGAGTAAACCACCGCATCGAGATCGCGCGAGGCCTTGAACGCGCACTTGCTGTTGCCTTCCATCATGCACGACGCCCACAGGAACTGGATGTTGTGCGGATAATACATCAGGGGATAAACGCCCTTGGGACTGCGCTCGCGGATGTAAACGCGATCGACTTTGATCGCGCGCTCGTTCGCGGCGGCGGATTT
The DNA here is from genome assembly GCA_003135855.1 of Deltaproteobacteria bacterium. Lineage (GTDB taxonomy): Bacteria > Desulfobacterota > Binatia > Binatales > Binataceae > Binatus. The sequence continues at coordinate 92,598 of PNBD01000102.1, read as the reverse complement.
TTCGTAGTCGCCGGTGCGGATGTAGATGTGCGACGGCATGTGCACCAGGTGGCCGCACGCGGGCACCATCGGGCCGAGACGATCGGCACTCGGGATTGCGCGGGCGGGATTCGGCGAGGCCTCGACGGCGTGGATGTAATAATGGTTGGCGCCCAGATGATCGGGATACTTCGCCATCACGGCCTCGAGCGTCGCGACAATTTCGTCGGTGCCCTGAACCGGCTTGCCGTCGGCGGTCCACAAATTCCAGGGATGGAGATCCATCATTGATTCGGCGAACAGCGCGCCGGCGTCGGGATCGTCGGGATACTTGTGAGCGACCTGGCGCATCGCGTTCGCGTAGGCGGTCTGGAGCGCCTCGTTCATCTTGCCGTCGGCTTGGTAACGCTGCGCGAGTGCCTCGATGTACGCGCGCTCCGTTTCGCTGACTTTGGGCTCGAGCGACTTCGCCTTTTGAATTGCCTCGTAGGCGGCCTTACCGCGCTCGTCGTCCTCGGGCAGATTGATATTCGGTCCGAGTGACAAAGCGATTCCCCAATACGCCATCGCCATATCGGGATCGCGCCGCGCCGCTTCCTTAAATGATCCGGCAGCCTCGTCGTGATTGAACGCATAAACGAAAGTCAGGCCCTGGTCGAAGAATTTCTGCGCGAGCGGTGAGTTGGTGGTCACCGCATGATGCAGGTGGCCGAGTCCGTCGAACAACGGCTCATGGGTCACATCCGAAGCTGGAGACGGCGCAGCGTTTGCTGTCGACGATGGCGCGGCGGGCGACGGATCGCATCGCGCAGGCGTCGCAAGCGCAATCGAGAGAATCAAAACGGCGGCCGCTGTTACGGTGATCGCTCTCATAACTATGTTCACTCCCTTGGGGCACCCCGATGAAAGTGTGGTACCACGCTGCCCGAGAATCGAAAAGCCGGTGTTTCTCGGGTAGTGTCTCAGTTTGATTTTAGGGCGTCGGCGGGCGACGAAGATTGTGCACGATGTCCAGCACTTCTGGCATCGTGTGAAGATTGCGACAAGCGTTCAGGACCATGCCGCGCGACAGCAGTTCATCGTCGTTGTGGAAGGCGATCCAGTCAAATTCCTGTCCGTTGTCTGCGGTGCGCACAAAGACAGTGATCTGCCGTTGTCCGCGATAAATATTGTTCTTCGGCGGGGGTTCGATCCGAATGTTCGGACGTTTCAGCAGGATTTCGCGAAATTCCGCAAAGGTCGGCCCCGGCCAATCGGCATTGGGATCGATCAAGCCGTAGCTCCGAAGCCGGCCTATGCCACTAGTCGGATTTCGGTCGCTTCGGCCCTGATTCGTATTGCTGCTGGAGGCCGCAACGGATACGCATCTCGGAAAGGCATTCCTGCGCGGAACTGCTGCCAGAGTTCGGCGGGTGCGGATTCGACATTTTGAAACAGCGGGCGTCCAAGTTCGTCGTCACGCATCACGCGTGTCCAAAACACGACTTCAAACGCTTGCAGCGCTTTCGTCGGAGAATCGTCCTGAGCCGCGATATCCCACTCAAGGCACTGAGCGATCCAGGTATTGCCCTCGTTGAACAAGAGGATACTCAGGAGGAGTTGGGAGTTATCTGCCATCGAACTCACCTCCTGCTTGCGCCGTCCAAGAATTCGCATTTTCTTGGGGCGGTCGCATCTTGCCAAACAGAAAACACAGCGGTTTCCTCACGGTTTCATTAATACACACGTCACCACGGGATTGCGAAGCAATCACGGTGCCGGATGCGACGAATATGTCGGAAACCCTTGATGCGGCGTGTTCTACCACGATGCGACAGGTTTACGCAATCACGTGCTTACCCACTATATAGACGCTGGCGCTACGCTTTTGTTTCAACACTGAAACTCTTTCCGCGCGCCGGCGCGGCGGGGCTTTACTGTGTTTTCTCTCTGGCTTCCCATTCATCGACGATTCCAACCAAATCATCGAACGAACACAGATGATCAATGACGCCCGCTTCCATCGCGGGCGTTACTCGGAGTGTCTTGTGGATTCGCACGAAGTTGTACCAGACCGCGTAGAGCGCGACCATGTGGCAATGGTTCTCAAATTTCTTTGAGAACGCATTGGTCAGGCGCGTGAAGCGCCGCATATGCATGCGCATCGTGAGATTCGCGCGCTCGACGTAGCTCGTGCTGATATGATCGGGGTCCGGCCTTCCGTGTACGACTCTGCGTTCGGTTCCAAGACAAACCGCAGGGCTATACCGCTTCTCTGCTTCGGGCGGCGTTCCGTATTGCTTGATCAACATCGCGTAATCGATTGACGTTCCGAATGCGCCATCTACCGCGTCGAGATAGGCGTTGTGACCATCCGTGGTTAGCTGAACGCGATTCGCAAGCCGACTCGACAAATCCTGCATGAATACCCAAGCAGCGTTTGCATCGCGCGAGCCGATGTACCATGAAACGATCAACTTGGAGTCGGCATCGATACCGGTCCACGTCCAACAATCTCCGGCGTGCATCGGGCGCTCGGCTTTCCGCTTCGCCTGCTTTTCCTTCATTTCGACGAAACTCCAAATTTCGTCCGCCTGCACGCGTTTCGATTGTACATTCCGCACAGTCTGATCATGGAAATCGGCGCACGCCTGACCAGCAAGCACTAGCTCGCGCGTCACCGTGTTGATTGAAACGTCCACAAGCCGAGAGATGGAACGCATCGAAGACCCTTCGCAGAGAAGGGAAAGAATCTGAACGCGCTTGGCAATCGGCAATCTGTTCATACGACCAGTATATGAACTTTTCTGCTTAGCGTCAAGCATTTTAATCACTTTATCAGCAAGCATTTGCAAATCTCCGTTGCTTGCAATGTGGCCGAATTTCCTGCACAGTGCAAGCACTAGCTCAAAAGGAGATGCTTGCATTTATGGCTGACGAAATAACAGGACGGGCGAAGGGCGGAGTGATTCGCGCGGAAGTATTGTCGCCTGAAGAACGCCGCTCTATTGCGAAAAAGGGCGCAGCAGCACGATGGGGCGTACGCGCGATTCGCAGCGCTAATTTTCAGCAAGAGTTCGGTATCGATGTTGACTGCTACGTGCTGGACGATACGCAGAAGTCGGCGGTCATCAGCAAGCGAGGAATGGCGCAGGCAATTGGATTGAGTAAGCGCGGAGATAGGCTAAGCGTTTTCGTTAATAGCAAAACAATGAGCGGTCACATCGGCCGCGAGTTACGAGAAAAAATCGACAATCCCCTTGTTTTTCAACGTTTTCGCTCGGCCGCGGGGAATGCGATTAGTGACAGGGCACACGGGTACGACGCCACCATTCTAATCGACCTCTACAAATCCATCCTGGCGGCGCGCACTGACGGAAAATTGACCGGCTCCAGATACGACAACATGGTCAAGCAGGCGCAAATCGTGGTGACCGCTTCTGCCAAATCGGGCATCAGGGGATTGATATACGCGCTAGCTGGATACATGCCTTCCACAGAGGAAGTGATCGAGGCCTTTAAGCTGTACGTCCAAGAAGAGGCAAGAAAATACGCGCCAGAATTTCCAAACGAACTATACATGCAATGGCATCGATTGTACGAGATTCCCGTACGTGGTCGCGGAAAGCCTTGGCATTTCAAAATTTTGACCGTCAGAGACATTTATCACCCGCTCGCGCGAAGCTATGGCAAGATTCTGATGCTCCTCAAGGCGCTAAAGGCTCAAGGCGGCAACAGACAAAAAAAGCTATTTCAGTTCCTGAACGAAATAGGTGCGCGAGCACTGAGAATCCATCTAGGCAGAGTGCTCGAAATGGCCGAATCATCGGCTGACAAGCACGAATACGAACGAAAAATTGTGCAGAGATTCGGCGGGCAGCAAGAATTGGATTTTATGATTTCCGCGCCTTCCAACGCTTTGCCGCCGCCTTCTGAGCAATCTGCTTCCGACGCTTTTTAGACAGCGCGGTCGCGCGAGCCTTTCCACCTTTGCTGCCCAGCTCGGCCGCCGCGCTCTTTGGGGCTGTCGATTCTGCAATCTCGCCCGTGGCGATCTGCATGACGCGCACGGCGTTGCCGATCACGTCAGCCGGGCGCTTCTGGCCTTGCGGTCCCTTTGGCATGACCGCATTATCGCACAGCCGGATCGCGAGCGCACGGATTTTTCAAGATGCCAGAATTTCAAACTGAGACACTACCGTTTCTCGGGGGAAGTGGACTTGCACGCCTCGCGCGCGGCAAGATTGGATCCGGCCATTCACCAATGAATCCTGAAAAAGACCCCAACGCGCCCGAGGTGACGCCGGGCTTCGGCGGACTGCGCGTAGTTGCGTTCGAGAGCCGGATGGCGGCGGAAGTCGTCAAGATGATCGAGCGGCGCGGCGGAATCGCGATCGTCGCGCCGGCGATGCGCGAAGTGCCGCTCGAGGACAATCACGCGGCGCTGGAGTTCGCGGATCGGCTGCTGGCAGGCGATTTCGACATTGTGATTTTCCTCACCGGGGTCGGCACGCGCGCGCTATTTCAGGCAATGGAGACGCGGCATCCACGTGCGCTGCTGATCACGGCGCTCGCGAAGATTACGACCGTCGCGCGCGGGCCGAAGCCGATCCGTGCGATGCGCGAACTCGGCATGGAGCCTTCGATCGTCGTGCCGGAGCCGAACACCTGGCGGGAAGTTCTGAACGCGCTTTCGGCGCGCGGCAATCTCGGCGGCAAGCACGTCGCGATCCAGGAATACGGCGCGTCGAATCACGAACTCACCGCTGGTCTGGAGGCGCGCGGCGCGAGCGTCACGGTGGTGCCGGTTTATCGATGGATGCTGCCGCTGGATCGTGCGCCGCTGCGCGCGGCGCTCGATGCGATCGCGAGCGGCGCTGCGGACGTCGCGATCTTTACCAGCTCGAATCAAGTCACCAACGTCATGCAGATGGCCGAGGCGGAGGGAATTGGCGGGGAGGTGAAGCGCGGATTTTCGCGGATGGCGGTGGGATCGATCGGGCCGGTGTGCTCGGAGCAATTGCGCGCCTACGGACTCGCAGTGGACATCGAACCTCAGCACTCGAAACTGGGGCATCTGGTGAACGAGACCGCGGCCAGAGCGGCGTCGATCCTTGCGACGAAGCGTGGAGCGTCGCGTATCGAAGTGGTCGAGGCGCCGGCGCACAAACGCGTCGCGAGTGCTGCGGCGACAAGATCAGCGCTCGCAAATCATCCGATGATGAAAGCGTGCCGGCGCGAGGCGACCTCATACACGCCGATTTGGCTGATGCGGCAGGCCGGGCGCTACATGCCGGAGTATCGGCGCGTCCGCGAGCGTCACGAATTTCTCGAGATGTGCCAGCGGCCGGAGCTTGCGGCCGAGGTGACGGTCACCGCAGTCGAGCGGCTGAACGTCGATGCGGCGATCATTTTCGCGGACATCCTGCTGCCGCTGATTCCGATGGAGGTCGGGTTGCACTTCGAAAAAGGCGACGGGCCAATCATCGATCGTCCGATTCGGAGTCCTGAAGATCTGGATCGGATTCCGCCGATCGATCCGGATGCGCTCAGTTTCGTCGGCGAAGCGATCAAGCTGGTGCATTCGGCGATCGGCGACAAGACGCCGCTGATCGGATTTGCGGGCGCGCCGTTCACGCTGGCGTCGTATCTGATCGAAGGGGGCTCGTCGCGACAATACCAGGCGACGAAAACTTTCATGTACACGCAGCCCGCGACGTGGCATCGCCTGATGGCGATGCTCGCGCGGACGACGGCGGACTATCTGAAAATGCAAATCGCGGCGGGCGCGGATATCGTGCAGATTTTCGATAGCTGGGTCGGGAGCCTCGGGCCGGACGATTTTCGACGCTTCGTGCTGCCGCATACCGCGGCGGTGATCGCGGCAATTCCCGCGGAAGTGCCTGTGATTCATTTCGGCACCGTGACCGGGAATCTGCTCGAGCTGATGCGCGAGGCCGGCGGCGACGTGCTTGGACTCGATTGGCGCGTGAACCTCGCGGACGCGTGGGCGCGGCTCAATTACAGCGTCGCGGTGCAGGGCAATCTCGATCCGATCGCGCTCTTTGCCGACGTTCCCGAGATTCGTTCGCGAGCGCGCGCGATCCTCGATCAGGCGGCCGGCAGGCCCGGACACATCTTCAATCTCGGCCACGGGATCCTGCCGGAGACTCCCGTCGATCACGTGATCGCGCTGATCGATGCGGTTCACGTGTTGAGTTCGCGAACCTGACTTCCGATGAGCAAGAAATGCGACGCCGTGCTGATGGTCGGCTTTGGCGGACCGACTCGCGCCGCTGAAGTGCGTCCGTTTCTCGACAATGTGCTGCGCGGCCGGCCCGTGCCGCGCGAGCGATACGAGGAAGTCGTCCATCACTACGAAGCGCTCGGTGGAAAATCGCCCTACAATGAATTGACGATGCGGCAAGCCATGCTCGTGCGGGAATCACTCCGCGCGAAAAATTCTGAAGTGCCGCTGGCAGTAGGAATGAGAAACTGGGAGCCCAAGGTCGTCGATGCGTTGCGAACGCTGGCCGACCGGGGCGCGCAGCGGGTGTTGGGCTTCATCATGGCGGCGCATCGGAGCGAAGCGAGTTGGGAGCGCTATCAGGCGACGATCGAAGACGCACGAGCTGCGCTCGGTGACGCGGCGCCGGCGATCGAATATCCGGAGCCGTGGCACAATCATCCGCTGTTCATCAAAGCGACGGCGGCGCGGGTGCGCGATGCGTATGCGCGATTGGACGGTGCGGCTCGACCGCGCGCGCGGCTGATCTTCACCGCGCATAGCATCCCGATTGCGATGGCGGAGAGTGGTCCGTATGTCGAGCAGCTTACTGAATCGGCGCGGATGGTTGCGGCCGAGCTGGGAATCGGAGCGTGGAGTCTCGCGTATCAGAGTCGAAGCGGCAGCCCGCGTGATCGATGGCTCGAACCGGGCATCGGCGACACGATTCGGAACCTCGACACCGATACGGCGGTGGTAGTACCGATCGGATTTATCTGCGATCACGTGGAAGTGTTGTACGACCTCGATGTCGAAGCGGCGCAAATCGCGCGCGACGCAGGCGTCAGGATGGAGCGGGCGCTCACAGTCGGCGACCATCCGGCGTTCATCGAGATGATCGCATCGATCGTTTGCGCGCACGTGAGTTCCTGATTGCGTCGGGCGTTTGCGTTTTTTGAAATAGCTTGCGGGAGTGCCTTCGACGAACGCCAAATCTCAAATCAAGCGCGCAGCGGTAGTCGGCGGAGGAATCGCGGGGCTCAGCGCCGCGTATCGACTTCGCGAACTTGCGGCAACGCGCGAGATCCCGCTCGAAGTCACGCTGCTCGAACGAGGCGATCGCGTGGGCGGTCCGCTCGAGACGATTCGCCGCGACGGTTTCGTAATCGAGACCGGCGCCGATTCATTTTTGTCGGAGAAACTGTGGGCCGCCGAGCTTGCGCGCCGCCTCGGGCTTGGCGCGGAATTGATTTCGACGCGCGAAATTTATCGGCGAACGTTTGTGGTGCGCGCGGGCCGGCTGGTGGCGATTCCGGCGGGATTCTCGCTGCTCGCGCCGGCGCATCTCGGCCCGGTTTTTCGCAGTCCACTGTTTTCGATTCTCGGCAAGCTCAGAATCGCGCTGGAACCGTTTATCCCGGCGCGCAAAGACGACGCGGACGAAAGCCTCGAATCATTCGTGACGCGCCGGCTCGGCCGCGAGGTGCTTGAACGCGTCGCGCAGCCGCTCGCCGGAGGAATCTACACCGCCGATCCGCGCCGGCTCAGTATCGCGGCGACGATTCCGCGCTTCGTCGAAATGGAGCGGCGCTATGGCAGCGTGATCAAGGGACTCCGCGCGGCTGAGCAAGCAAGTGCGGCGAAGAATCGAGATGTGAGCGGCGCGCGCTGGAGTATGTTCCAGAGTTTCAAAGCCGGGATGGCGAGCTTGCCGGAAGCATTGACGGCGAAGCTCGGCGGCTCGATTCGCAAATCTGCGGATATCGTCGCGATGTCGCGAGAGGGCGCGCGCTGGCGGCTCGTGACCTCGGCTGGCGACGCGACCCTGGCGGACGCGGTGATCGTCACGGCGCCTGCTTATGCTGCGGCGCGGATTCTGTCGCCGGTTGCGCCACGCGCGGCGAATCTACTCGGACAGATCAGCTATGCGTCGGCCGCGACCGTTAATCTCACATTCAAAGAGAGCGATTTTCCTGCGCCGCCCGAGGCGTTCGGTTTCGTCGTTCCGGCGATCGAACGGCGCAAAATAATCGCGGGCAGTTTTTCAAGTCTCAAATTCGAAGGACGTGCTCCGAATGGGGCTGTGCTCGCACGCGCATTCGTCGGCGGCGTGCTGCAAACCGAGATGATGCGTTCATCGGACGATGAGATCGTCGCCGCAGTGCGCGACGAATTCCGCACGTTGCTCGCAATCATCGCGACGCCGCAGACTGTGGATCTTCGGCGCTGGCCCGACTCGATGCCGCAGTACGAAGTCGGGCATCTCTCCCGCGTCGCGGAAATCGAAAAACTGGTCGCAGAGATTCCGGCGTTTGCAATCGCGGGCGCGGCTTATCGCGGCGTCGGGATTCCGGATTGCGTGAGAAGCGGCGAGCAAGCGGCCGACCGGATTTTCGATGCGCTGGCGTCGGATTCCTGAGTCGTGAGTACCGGAACCACATCGACGCGCGCGTCAATTTCAGGCCCACTCTCAGGCTCAGGCTCAACCGCGCATTGGCCGCGCGTGATCGCGCACGCCGACATGGACGCCTTTTATGCCGCCGTCGAGATTCTCGACAATCCCGCGTTGCGCGGACTGCCGGTAATCGTCGGAGGGCGCAGCGCGCGCGGCGTCGTCACTTCGGCGTCATACGAGGCGCGCAAATTCGGCGTCCGCTCTGCGATGCCGACCGGGCAGGCGCAGAAACTTTGTCCCGACGGCGTGTTCGTGCCGGGCCGGATGCATCGCTACGTCGAAATTTCGCGGATCGTGCAGCGGGTTTTCGAAAGTTTCAGCCCGGTGGTCGAGCCGCTGTCACTCGACGAAGCTTTTATCGATCTGACCGGCACAGAACGATTGCTCGGGCCGGCAATCGATGCGGCGCGCGATCTCAAACGGCGCGTGCTCGCAGAAACCGGGCTGGTCGTGTCGGTGGGCGTCGCGCCGACCAAGATGGCGGCGAAGATTCTGAGTGACATGTCGAAGCCTGACGGCTTGCTCGCGATCGGCCCTGAGCATCTGAGCGAGTTCCTGCAACCGTTGCCGGTCGAGAGGTTGTGGGGTGTGGGCCGCGTCACGCTCGCGAGATTAAATGAAGCGGGGATCAGGACGGTCGGGGATCTCGCGAATCGTGACGCGGGAGAGCTGAAGAGTCTGTTCGGCTCGATGGGACCGCATCTGCACGAACTCGCATCGGGCAACGACCCGCGCCCGGTGATCGCGGACTGGCAGCGTAAATCCTACGGTGAGGAGAATACGTTCGCGCACGACCTCGCGCAGGATTCAGTTGAATTGCGGCGCGCGCTGATTGCCCACGGCGACGCGCTCGCGCGGCGACTCCGGGCAGACGGCGTGCGCGCGCGAACGATCACGCTGAAACTCAAGCTCGCGCGGCCGCTCGGCGGCGGACGCTATCCGCTGGTGACGCGCAGTTTTTCGCTGGATAGTCCCACTAATGACGGGCCCGAAATCACGCGAGTCGCGACGCATCTGCTGGGCCGCGTGCGCGACAAGGACAAAATTCGGCTCGCGGGCGTGCAAGTGCATCAGTTGGAACGCGCGGACGAATCTCAGCTCGGGCTGTTCGATGCGGCGGGCGCGGTCAGCGACGATCGCAAGCGCGATCGTTTGAATCGCGCGCTCGACGTGGTCAGCAAGAAGTTCGGCGAGGAAGCTGTGACGCGCGGCCTCGCACGCGTGGAGCGGGCTGCGCCGTCGCGGCGAATTAAGTGACGTTGCAACAAGAACCCGGCGGATCGGCGGAAGAAGATTTCCGAAACCCCTCACGGGTTTCGGGCTTCCTGGGACAGTAGGATGCGCGCTACGCGCTGTTAGAAGCGGAGCGTAAAAGAATCGCGTCGCGGGTGAGTTTTTGGATTGCTAAAGCGATGGTTTGCTTGTCGCCAGCGATGAAGCATAATCAGAATTTCCGGCCAATCCTGCGGAGGCGATGGTCCACTTAAATGGCGCCGAAGACCCTGTTCGAGAAAATTTGGGAAACGCACATCGTTCACGAAAAACGGCACGAGCCTTCGCTGCTGTATATCGATTTGCACCTCGTGCATGAAGTTACCTCGCCACAGGCGTTCGAGGGCCTTCGCCATTCGGGGCGCAAGGTACGCGCGCCGCATCGCACCTTCGCGACGCAGGATCACAACGTGCCGACGACCGATCGCAGCAAGCCGATCACTGATCCGGACTCGAAGCTGCAGGTCGAGACGCTCAGGCGCAACTGCGCCGAATTCAACGTCAAGCTTTACGACTTGGGCTCGCGCGACCAGGGAATCATCCACGTGATTGGTCCGCAGTTGGGACTCACGCAACCGGGGATGACGATCGTGTGCGGCGACAGCCATACCGCGACGCACGGTGCGTTCGCGGCGCTCGCATTCGGGATCGGCACGAGCGAAGTCGAGCACGTGCTCGCGACGCAATGCTTGTGGGAGGAACGGCCGCAGACGTTCGAGATTCGTATCGATGGCAAACTCGGCGCCGGCATCAGCGCGAAGGATCTGATTCTCGGGATCATCGGGCGAATCAAAACTGACGGCGCGACCGGTCACGTGATCGAATATCGTGGCTCGGCGATCGAGGCGCTCTCGATGGAAGAGCGGATGACGGTCTGCAACATGTCGATCGAAGCGGGCGCGCGGGCCGGGATGGTCGCGGCGGACAAGACCACCGTCGATTATCTGCGCGGCCGCCGCTACGTTCCGACCGGAAAGGATTTCGATCAGCTCGCCGAACGATGGCTGCAATGCCGCAGTGATGAAGGTGCGAAATTCGATCGCAGCGTCGTTTACGATGGCCCATCGTTCGCGCCGCAAGTGACGTGGGGAACGAACCCCGCGATGGTCACCGACGTCGGCGGGCGGGTGCCCAATCCCGCCGAGATTGGCGACAATCAACAGCGCGATACGGTCGAGCGCGCGCTCGCTTACATGGCGCTTCGGCCGGGCACGAAGATCGAGGACATCAAGATCGATCGCGTGTTCATCGGGTCGTGCACCAATTCGCGGATCAGCGATCTCAAGGCGGCGGCGGAAGTCGTCAAGGGCCGTCACGTCGCCGGTACGGTGCACGCGATGGTGGTGCCGGGCTCGCAAGAGGTCAAGCTGGAAGCGGAGACGCTCGGGCTCGACAAAATTTTTCTCGAAGCGGGCTTTGAGTGGCGCGAGTCGGGATGCAGCATGTGTCTCGCGATGAATCCCGATGTGCTGCTGCCGGGCGAGCGATGCGCCAGTACGTCGAATCGCAATTTCGAAGGACGGCAGGGCAAGGGCGGCCGCACTCATCTGGTGAGTCCGGCGATGGCGGCAGCGGCGGCGATCGCGGGGCATTTCGTGGACGTTCGCGAGTTCGCGACCCGCTAGCAGGCCTTTGAAAAAGAGATTTTTCAACGCCTGCTCCCTCTCTCTTGTCTCCCCCAAAAGGGGGAGAGGTTGTAGGTAAGAAGCCAGTTTTTACGCAGGGTGTTGAAGCACCGAGATCAATACACGCAGTCGGCCTTCGTTTTTCAACACCCTGCTAGGGAGTAGCGCACGATGCAGGCATTCAAGAATTTCACGGGCACGGTGGCGCCGCTCGATCGCGCGAACGTCGATACCGATCAGATTATTCCGAAGCAGTTCCTGAAGGCGGTGGTGCGGACCGGCCTGGGCAAGGGACTATTTTTCGATTGGCGGCGAAATCCGGACGGCAGCGACAACAAAGATTTCGTGATCAACAAGCCGCGTTACCAGGGCGCGTCGATACTGGTCGCGCGCACGAATTTCGGCTGCGGCAGTTCACGCGAGCATGCGGTATGGGCGCTGGAGGATCATGGCTTTCGCGCCGTGATCGCGCCGCAGTTCGCCGATATCTTCCACAACAACAGCCTGAAGAACGGCTTTCTGCCGATCACGCTCAAGCCCGATGAAGTCGAGCATATTTTTCGCGCGACCGGCGACTACGAATCGTATCGGCTGACGATCGATCTCGAAGAGCAGACGGTCTCCGACGATTTCGGATGGACCGCGCATTTCGAAATCGAGCCGTTCCAGAAGAAGTGCTTGCTCGAAGGTCTCGACGATATCGCGCTGACGCTCGCGCACGATGAGAAGATCGTTGCGTACGAGAAGGCGCATCCATTGCCGCATCGATTCGAGTAGGGGCGATCTCTGTGATGAAACTTACCGCCGCAATCGGACTGATCGCGCTTTGCTCGACGCTGAGCGCGTGCTGGTTCTACTCGAAGCCCGAGGGCGACCCGGGTTCCGGCTGCCGCACGACGACGTACGGTGTCGCGATCGCCTCGACCAGCAACACCAATTGCCCGCCGAGCAATCCGCCGCCGCCTGAACTACCGTCTCCGTCGCTGTAGAGTGGGTGCTCATCTGGAGCAGCGGACTACCCGGTTACCCTTCATCAAGTGTCCCGTAGCGTAAGCGCCTAGGGATGGGCGATGCTGCCTGCAACGATCACCGTGAACGCTGAGCACGATCGGATGCGGCTCGACGTTTTCATCTCGATGCGTCTGGCGCCGGAGTACTCGCGCTCGCAGGTCGCGCGCATGATCAAAGCGGGCCTTGTGACGGTGAACGGCGCGGCGGCGCGCGCGTCGAGCGGGATTCGCACCGGCGATCGCATCGACGTCGCGGCACCTAGCGCAAACATCGCGCACGATTCCGATTCTCCCGGCGCTGATGCTCCTGAAATTCCGATCGTGTTCGCCGACGACGAAATCATCATCGTGAACAAACCCGCTGGCATGACGGTGCATCCTGCGCCGGGTCATCCTGACGGCACGCTGGTCGATGCGCTGCTCGCGCGATTTCCGGAATTGGCGACGATGGCGGAGCCCGACGGCGTGTTGCGTCCCGGGATTGTGCATCGGCTGGATAAGGACACATCGGGAATCATGGTGGTCGCGCGGACGCCGTTCGCACGCACGGCGCTGTCGCGTCAGTTCAAGGAGCGCAGCGTGAAAAAGACTTACCTGGCGATCGTCAAGGGCGTCGTCACCCGCGATCAAGTCACCGTCGAGCGCCCCGTCGGACGGCATCCGGTGGAGCGCAAACGAATGTCCGTCAGCTCACACATGCCGCGCGATGCTGTCAGCCGCATCACTGTGCTCCGCCGCTTTCCGGCGACTCGAACATCTGCGGGCGCGTCGCTGACTCGGGTCAAGCCTGAGACTGGCCGGATGCATCAGATAAGAGTGCATCTCGCGTCGATTGGGCATCCGTGCCTTGGCGACAAACTGTACGGTGGCGCGCATCGCGATGAAGCCGAGCCCTTCGATCGCCAGGCGCTGCATGCGCTGGCGCTTTCGATCGATCATCCGCGCAAGGGCACGCGGCTTGAGTTCATCGCACCATTGCCGCCGGATTTTGTGCAGTTCCTCGCGGGACATGACTGCACGATCGACGATCGCGAAATTGCTCGATGGATCGAATCTGCGTGAGGGGGCGTTGACAGGCTGGCCTCCGATGAGTAGCGTTTTGCTTGAGCTTCCGCACTGAGGACGCTGAGACGGTCGGGTAAGTAGTAAGTACCGTTTCCAGACGGTCCGTAATTCCGAACTCAAGGCGTTAGTTGTCCCAAATCCCGACCGCCTGGGCACTTGCGAAACCAATCAGGGTATTCCTCGCTCGCATCGCGAGCCCTGTCGCCCACAGCGTCGTCGATAACCTGCAGCACCGTGCCGCGAACGGCCGCCAGTTGCAGCAATCAAGGTAAAGAGAGAGTTCAGGTTGCGGGGAAGGCACATGGGCAAGGGCAGAGGGTTGGCGAAGAATGACGAGCGTCACTTCGACGAAGGACGTTCGACCAACGGGGCGCCGCGCCAGGTTAACCTGGACAGCAATCCGAATCTTCCGCCTCCGGCGCCGGTCATCAGCGAAGACGGCGTACTCAATCTCAAATCATTAAAGCGGGCCAAGATCACCGAGCTGGCGCAGATAGCGCGCGACTTCGCCGTCGAAGACGCGACCAACATGCGCAAGCAGGACATGATCTTCGCGATCCTGCAGGCGCAGGCGGCCAAGACCGGGTCGATCCTCGGCGAGGGTGTGCTCGAAATCCTGCCGGACGGCTTCGGCTTTCTGCGCGCGCCCGATTACAACTACCTGCCGGGTCCCGACGACATCTATATTTCGCCGAGCCAGATTCGTAAGTTCGGGCTGCGCACCGGCGACGTGGTTTCCGGCTTGATTCGACCGCCGAAGGAAGGCGAGCGCTACTTCGCGCTGCTCAAGGTTGAATCGATCAACTACGAGGATCCCGAGCGGGCGCGCGACAAGATCCTGTTCGACAACCTGACGCCGCTCTATCCCGAGGAGCACATCAAGCTCGAATACGATCCCGCCGACCTGACCACCCGCATCATCGATTTGGTCGCACCGATCGGCAAAGGCCAGCGCGGACTGATCGTGGCGGCGCCGTTCACCGGCAAGACCATGATGCTGCAGGCGATCGCCAAGGCGATCGCGCACAACCATCCTGAGATCGTGCTGATCGTGCTGCTGGTCGATGAGCGGCCCGAGGAAGTCACCGACATGCTGCGTTCGGTTCAGGGCGAGGTCGTAAGCTCGACCTTCGACGAACCGGCCACGCGGCACGTGCAGGTGGCCGAGATGGTTATCGAGAAGGCGCGACGGCTGGTCGAGCACGGGCGCGACGTGGTGATCCTGCTCGATTCGATCACGCGGCTCGCGCGCGCATACAACACGGTCGTGCCGCCGTCGGGCAAAATCCTGTCGGGCGGCGTCGATTCGAACGCGCTGCAAAAGCCGAAGAGATTTTTCGGCGCCGCGCGCAACACCGAAGACGGCGGCAGCCTGACGATTATCGCGACGGCGCTGGTCGATACCGGCAGCCGAATGGACGAAGTCATCTTCGAAGAGTTCAAGGGCACCGGCAATCAGCAGATCGCGCTCGACCGGCGGCTGCTCGAGAAGCGCGTGTTCCCGACGATTGATATCCAGCGCTCGCTGACGCGCAAAGAGGAGCTGCTGCTGCCGCGCGCCACGCTGAACCGGGTGTTCATCCTCAGGCGATTGCTGACGCAGTTGAACGCGGTCGAGGCGATGGAATTCCTGATCGACAAGATTGAGAAGACCAAGACGAACGAGGAATTCCTCGAATCGATGAACGCATAGCTTGTGGGCCAGGCCGCTTCTCCGTTTTCTTTCGAACGAGGTCAGAAGTCCCGAAATGGGATTTTTCGACTGCGCGCAGTCCGCTCATCATCACAGGCCGCGACGATCCGGAAATCGAGCGCTTTCTTAGGCGGCGGCACACTGATATTAAGGGAGATTGCCCCTAGCGGGCCAAGAGGCAGGAACTAAATTCTATGACTGAAATCAGCATGAAGCAGCTACTGGAGGCCGGCGTTCACTTCGGCCATCAGACCAGCCGCTGGAACCCGAAGATGAAGCAATACATCTTCGGCGCCCGCAACGGCATCTACATTATCGATCTTCAGCAGACGGTGAAGATGTTTCGCGCGACCTTCGACTTCGCGCGCGACCTGGCCGCGCAGGGCGGCACGATGCTGTTTGTCGGAACCAAGAAGCAGGCCCAGGATATCGTGAAGGAAGAGGCCGAGCGGTGCGGGATGTTCTATGTGAACAACCGGTGGCTCGGCGGGATGCTGACCAACTTCCAGACCATCCGCGCGTCGATCGATCGCCTCAAAAAGCTCGAAGAGGTGATGGCCGATCCGGAAATGATCAAAGCGCTCACCAAGAAAGAAATGAGCGACAACGGGCGTGAGCATGAAAAGCTGATGCACACGCTGGCCGGCATCAAGAACATGCGCAAGCTGCCGGACGCGCTGTGGGTGATCGATACGAAGAAAGAGGACATCGCGGTGGCCGAGGCGAATCGGCTCGGAATCCCGGTGGCGGCGGTGGTCGATACCAACTGCGATCCCGACCTGATTGCCTATCGAATCCCCGGCAATGACGACGCGATCCGCGCTATCAAACTGTTTACCGCCGCGGTGGCCGACGCGATAATCGATGGCAAGCAAATCGCCGAGGAGCGCGCAAAGGGTCAGCAGGACAGTGGCCCGAGCAACGCCCCCAGCGACGGCGGTGCGCCGCTCGATTCTCCCAGCACGGTCTAGCGACAACCCTTTTTCTGTTCGATGATGACCGGAGCGGCGATCGAAACTGCGATCGCCGCTTGCACGATAGTCAGCAGGCGAACGATACTGTTCGAGTACAGGATGAGCGATGAAAATTGACCCGAAAACGATCATGGAACTGCGCGAGAAAACCGGCGCAGGCGTGATGGATTGCAAGAAGGCGCTGGCGGAGACTGAGGGCGAGCTCGAGAAGGCCGTGGTGTGGCTCCACGAAAAGGGAATTGCCGCGGCCGCGGCGCGTGCGGACCGGGTCGCATCGGAAGGATCGATTGGTTCGTACATCCATGCGGGCGGCAAGCTCGGGGTGTTGATCGAAGTCAATTGCGAAACCGACTTCTGCGCCAAATCGGAAGCCTTCCAGGCGCTGGTCAAGGAACTTGCGATGCAAGTGGCGGCGACCAATCCGCAGTGCGTCAAGCGCGAGGAATTGTCACCGGCGGTGCTCGAGCAGGAACGGCAAATTTACGCTTCGCTGGCTGAGGGCAAGCCGGCCGCAGTCGTGTCGAAGATCATCGAGGGCAAGGTCGAGAAGTTCTACCGGGAAGCGTGTCTGCTCGAGCAGGCCTACGTGCGCGATCCCAACAAAAGTGTCAGCGACTTGCTGACTGAAGCGGGCTTACAGATGCGCGAGAAAATCGAAGTTCGCCGCTTCGTGCGTTTCCAGTTGGGTGAAGCGATCGAAACCAAAGCATCATCCGCGACGTCCTGATAGGGGAGAATCGCAGGTCAGGAGTGGGGGCAGTCAATTCATGGCGGAAGTCCAAGGCGCCGCAAATCTGAAGCCGCGCTTCAGCCGAATCCTGCTGAAACTTTCCGGCGAGGCGCTCGCACCGCCGGCCGCCGCGGGCCTCGACCTGGACGCGCTCGGGCAAATCGCGGTCGAAGTCAAGGAAGTTGCCGACCTTGGACTCCAGCTTGCGATCGTGATCGGCGCGGGCAATTACATCCGGGGCACCGACTACGAAGCGCGCGGGATGGATCGCTCCGCCGCCGACCACATGGGGATGCTCGCGACGGTAATCAACTCGCTCGCGCTGCAGAATGCCCTCGAGCAAGTCGGTATCACGACCCGCGTGATGTCAGCGATCGAGATGCAGGACGTGTGCGAGCCGTATATCCGGCGCCGCGCGGTGCGTCATCTCGAGAAAGGCCGCGTGGTCATTTTCGCGGCTGGAACCGGCAATCCATATTTCACGACCGATACGGCGGCGAGTCTGCGCGCGATGGAAATCGGCGCGGAGGTGATCCTAAAGGCAAGTCACACCGTGGACGGCGTTTACGATCGCGACCCGGTGCGCGAGCCGAACGCCAAGCGCTTCGAGCGGCTGACCTACATCGAGGTGTTGCAGAAAAATCTCAAGGTGATGGACTCGACCGCGATCTCGATGTGCATGGATAATCGCCTGCCAATCATCGTGTTCAATCTGCGCAAACCGGGTAATATAAGAAAAGCCGTGATGGGGGAGCCGATCGGAACCTGGGTGGAGAGCGCCACGTGACGATGCTCACAGAAACAATCGAAGATGCGCGCAAGGAAATGGAGAAGACGGTCGACGCTTTCCGGCACGAGCTGGCGCGAGTTCGCACCGGGCGGGCGTCGACCGCGTTGGTCGAAAATCTCCAGGTAAATTACTACGGCTCGAAAACCCCGCTGCGGCAGCTCGCGGGATTGTCGGCGCCCGAGCCGCGCCTGATCGTGATCACGCCATACGATAAAGGCGCGCTGCACGATATCGAAAAAGCCATTCAGACTTCAGACCTGGGACTCAATCCGATGAGCGACGGAAAGTTGATCAGGATTCCGATCCCGGAATTGACCGAAGAGCGCCGTAAGGATCTGGTCAAGCACGTCCGCAAAATCGCCGAAGAATTCCGGGTCGGCGTGCGCAATCATCGGCGCGACGCCAACGATATGTTGAAGGAACTGCACAAGGACAAGCAGGCGACCGAGGACGAGATGCGCGCGGGCGAGGCCAAGGTTCAGCAGTTTACCAGCGATTTCATCGAGAAGATCGACAAGGTCTTAAGTGGGAAGGAAGCGGAGATCATGGAGGTCTGAGTTCGTCCCGCGGGGGTTCCGAGCAGCCTGAACAGCAAGTGACCATCTCATTACCACTGAGCGAGTTTCCCGAACTGTCCACCGAACCGTCGCGACTGCCGCGTCACGTGGCAATCGTGATGGACGGTAACGGACGCTGGGCGCGCAGTCACGGACTGCCGCGCCACGAAGGTCATCGCCGCGGCAAGGATTCTGTGCGCGCGGTGGTCGAGGCGGC
>PNBD01000102.1:0-74005 GCA_003135855.1 Deltaproteobacteria bacterium | reverse complement strand
GGGTGCGGCAAGCATTGGCCGACACGGTCGCGGCGACCCGCGAAAATCGCACGATGACGGTGGCGCTGGCGCTCTCATACGGCGGCCGTCAGGATATCGTCAATGCGGCGAAGGCGATCGCGCGGGCAGTCGCCGATGGCGAACTGTCCCCCGACGACGTGGACGAGCAGACCGTCGCGCAGGAACTGACCACGAATGGCCTGCCGGATCCCGATCTGCTGATTCGGACTTCGGGCGAACTTCGAGTCTCGAATTTTTTCCTGTTTCAGCTCGCCTACACTGAACTTTATTTCACCGATACTCTGTGGCCCGATTTCCGCGAGCGCGATTTCCTTGCCGCGTTGACGGCGTATCAACGTCGCGAGCGCCGCTTTGGCGCGGTCACCAACGGCTCCGACCACCGCTTGCGTGCTCAGAACTAGGCTCTGGACGGCGGCAATCGCGCTGCCGATTCTGCTTGCAACGATCCTGTTCGCATCGGATTCGTTTTTCAGATTATTCATCGCGGTGCTCGGCTGCTGGGCCCTTTACGAAATCGCCGACATGACCGGCGCCGTGATACCTGGCGGCATCAAATGGCGCGCGCTTCTTATTATTGCAGTGGTCCNNAGGTCGGCGCCGTGCCGTTGTTCGGGCTTCTGTACTGCGGCGATGCGGGCTGGCTGGTGCCGACGATCGTGATCCTTGCGATGCTCGGCTTGATGGCGCAGGTCGCCGTGGGAGGCGCCGAAGCAGGACCGAAGGGCTTGGTGCTCATCCTGATCGGGTCGGCTTATGTCGGGGCCTTGTTCCCCTACTTCGCGATGCTGCGCAACTCGCCGCGCGGAATCCAGTTACTCGTCCTGATGATCGCGCTGGTGATGGCGAGCGACAGCGGCGCGTATTTCGTCGGTCGAGCAATCGGGAAGACCAAACTGATGCGCCGCGTGAGCCCGAACAAGACGGTCGAGGGCGCGGCTGGCGGACTGGCCGCATCGATGGTCGCCGGCTTGATACTTCGTCCTTTGCTGGTCGCCGACTGGGCGGTCACCGGCATTGCGATATTTTCCGCAGCGATAGCGGTGCTCGCGCAACTGGGCGATCTGACCGGCTCCGCGCTGAAACGCACTGCGGGAGTCAAGGACTCCGGGTGGATCTTTCCGGGACATGGCGGGCTTATCGATCGAACATGTTCGCTGGTCTTCGCGGCGGTTTTCACCTACTATTACTCGAAGTAATGCGGCTTCCGGGGCCGCATTTTTGCGCTCGAATACCAGGAAAAGAGGGGCGGCAGGCTCTGAAGAACTTTTTTCAGGCGCCGGTCGCCGTGATTATTTATGCTGACATCGATACTCGCCGCCGCCGCTATCTTCGCCGTGCTGGTTGTTGTTCATGAGGCGGGCCATTTCGCGATGGCGAAGCGGCTTGGCGTTCGGGTACTGCGCTTTTCGATCGGATACCCGCCGAAGATTTTCGGATTCAGGCGCGGCGAGACCGAATACGCGATCGGAGCGACGCCGTTCGGCGGTTACGTTCGGATGCTCGGCGATGAAGTTGGCGAAAATCCCAAAGCTGAGGCACTCGCCTCATACCTGCACGAAATCGGGCTCGATATCATCGGCGAAGCGCGCAAACACGGCCTGATCGCGCAGACTTCGAATTTCGAGCGCGATCTGAGCCTGGTGGCCGAACGGCTCGCGCCCTCTGGCTCCGGTATTGGGCGCGAACTTCGTCCTGATGAAGCCCGCCTGATCGAGGAAATCAAAATCTGCGGATCGGTCGAGGAAGCGATCAAGGGGTTGTCGGAGCAGCCGCCCGCGGTCCTGATCAAGGAGTTCCAGAAACGCGCGTTCCCAACTCAAAGCCTGGGCAAGCGCGTGCTGATCGTACTCGCCGGGCCGCTCTCAAACATGCTCTTCGCCCCGATCCTGCTCGCGGTCGTTTTCATGGTTGGCGTGCCGCTGCTCCTGCCGGTGGTGGGACAAGTCAAACAGGATCTGCCGGCCTTCAAGGCGGGCCTCCGCCCCGGCGATCGAATCGTTTCGCTCAACGGGGCGCCGATGGAGAGCTGGACGGACTTCTCGCGGAAAATCAAAGAGGGAGACGGCACCCCGTTCAAGATCGAGGTGGACCGCAAGGACGGGACGGTACTCCGCAGACAGACGATCGTCGTCACTCCGACCAAGCAGGAACAGAAAACCATGTACGGCACGATGGCGACGACGTGGGTGGTCGGTGTGCTGCCGCGCGGTGACCAAACGACCAAGCGCTACGGCCCGATCAGCGCGGTTGGACAGGGGATCACCACTTCGGTCGATATGGCCGGGCAGCTGATCGTCGGGATAGCGAGTATCTTCACGGGTGCGATCCCGGTTCGCGAAGCGCTGGGCGGTCCGATCATGATTGCCCAGATGGCGGGGCGCCAGGCGCATGAAGGGTTCGCCAGTCTGGCGATGTTCACGGTGATGCTGAGCCTGGAACTGGGCATCATCAATTTGCTGCCGGTGCCGTTGCTCGACGGAGGGCATCTGCTGTTTTTCGGATTCGAGGGCGTCCTCGGCCATCCGCTCGAGCTGCGTTATCGTGAGATGATGCTTCAGGTTGGCCTGTTTTTGCTGGTCGCGCTGATGGCGTTTGTAATCTTCAATGATATCTCGCGCATTGTTCAGGGCTGAGAGTCTCCTTCAGCAAGGAGCGTCGGCGGGCCATATCCTCGGACTCGACACTGGAACTTCAATCGCCAGCTTGGCGCTGGTTTCGAACGGCCGCATCGTCCAGACAATCAGGCGCCCGGTACCCTCTCACGGGGCGGCGATCCCCGGAATGGTCGATGAAATCGTCGGGCGCGCCGAACTTTCGATTCGCGATCTGAATGCGATCGCGGTTGGAATCGGCCCCGGCTCGTTCACGGGCTTAAGAATCGGGATCAGCTACGCGAAGGGGCTGGCGATGGCGACGGGATGCTCGATGGTCGGGGTGCCGAGCTTCGATGCGATCGCGCTGGCTGCTTTGGACGCTTCGGAGGTTGGCCCCGGCGGCTTGATTTGCGTTATTTTTGACGCTCGTAAGGGGGAAGTGTACGCAGCCCTTTACCGAGTCGTGGCCGATGGGCTAGAAAAACTGTCAGAGGAGTTGGTAGTCGCGCTCGAACACCTGGCATCGCGCATCACCGAGGATGTGTTATTGGTCGGTGACTCAAGAGCGAAGGATGCGGCGGCCCTGATTGGTTCGCGGGGCCTGTTGGTTGCGGTTCTCGAAACAGGGACGCTCGATTTGCGCGGGGCCTGCGTCGCGGCAATAGGCGGGGCGCGGCTATCCTGTGGAGAAACGGAGCGGAGCGAATCGATCGAGCCGTTATACGTCAGGACGCCAGACGCGACTTTCAAACGGAGTGAGAAGGATCCGGCGAAAACAAGCACGGAGGTCTTATGGAGCAGCGAGAGGAAGAGCTCATTCGGGAGCATCTAGATCAAGATCAGGAACTGAGGGACCTCTACACACAGCATCAGGAGCTCAAACGCAAACTGGAAGAATTCAGGCATAAACATTATTTGACGACTGACGAGGCAATCGAAGAAAAGCGAATCCAGAAGCTTAAACTGGCCTCCAAAGACCGGATGATGGCGATCCTTGGCCGCTATCAACACGAGGCTCGTTGACGCGGCGGATTTCGGCCATGAGTGCGCGCACCCTACTGCATGACAAGTCATACGATATCGGTTCTGGTTGAAAACGAATTCGGCGTGCTAGCGCGCGTGGCCGGACTTTTTTCCAGCCGCGGATTCAACATCGAGTCTCTGACCGTCAACGAGGATCCGCTCGATCCGACAGTGTCGCGAATCGTGCTGGTCACGACCGGCGACGATCAAGTCCTCGAGCAAATCAACAAACAGCTCAACAAGCTGGTCTGCGTGATCAAGATCGCCGACTTCAAGGAAGTCGAGACCATCGACCGCGAGATGGTGATCGTCAAAGTGTCGGTGGATGAGCGAACCCGCGGTGAGCTTGATTCGATCGTGCAGGCGTTCCGCGCCCACGTGATCGATATCGGTCCGCGGGCGGTGACAGTCGAGCTGACTGGCGACGCGGAAAAAATCAAGGCATTCATCGCGATCGTGCGCCCGCTGGGGATCAAGGAAGTGGTCCGGTCGGGCAAAGTTGCGATGGCGCGCGCGGTGCAACTCAACGCCGAGAATCACAATCGCCGCGTGCGCGAATCCGAGTAGCAGGAGAAATTGAATGAAGGTTTATTACGACCGCGATGCGGACCCGAGTGCTCTGAAGGGCAAGAAGATCGCGGTCATTGGCTTTGGGAGCCAGGGACACGCGCATGCGCTCAATCTGCGCGACAGCGGGATGGACGTATGCGTCGGCCTCGGCAAAAGCTCGCCCTCGCGCGCGAAAGCGGCGCAGCAGGGCCTCGCGGTATTCGACACCGGAGAGGCAGCCAAGCAGGCCGAGATCATCATGATGCTGGTGCCGGACGAAATGGGCTCGGAGATTTACGAGGCCGAAATCGCCAAGCATCTGACCAACGGCAAGTACCTCGCCTTCGGTCATGGCTTTAACATCCATTTCAAGTTCATCCAGCCGCCGGCGGACGTGAACGTTTTCATGATCGCGCCCAAAGGCCCCGGTCATCTGGTGCGTTCGGAATACACCAAGGGGCGCGGCGTGCCGTGCCTGCTCGCGGTTCAACAAGATCCGTCGGGCGATACGGCGAAGGTCGGGCTCGCTTACGGCAGCGCGATCGGCGGAGCGCGTGCGGCGGTGATCGAGACCAGCTTCAAGGAAGAAACGGAGACCGACCTGTTCGGCGAGCAATCGGTGCTGTGCGGCGGACTGACCGAGCTTATCCGCAGCGGGTACGAAACGCTGGTCGAAGCCGGATACGCGCCCGAGATGGCGTACTTCGAGTGCCTGCACGAAGTGAAGCTGATCGTGGATCTGATCTACGAGGGCGGCATCTCGAACATGCGCTATTCAATCAGCAACACTGCGGAATACGGCGATATGACGCGCGGCAAGCGCGTGGTTGGCCGCCAGTCGCGCGAGGCGATGAAACAGATCCTCGCGGACATCCAGTCGGGCAAATTCGCCAATGAATGGATCGGCGAGTATCGCGCGGGGCTGCCGCATTTCCGCGAGTTGCGCAAGGAAGCCGAGCATCATCCGATCGAGGAGGTTGGGCGCAAGCTGCGGGCGTTCATGCCGTGGCTCGCGAGTGATCGGCTGGTCGACAAATCGAAGAACTAGGTTCCTTTGGCAGGTGAGACGGACAGTGGCCGCCAGGCGCCGGGAGGATTGATCGCGCGCATCGCGAGAATGATCGGAATCGCGGCGGAAGGCGTGATCATGTCGGGCGCAGTCGCGCTCGTCGGCATCATACTGATCGTGCTGGGTGCGAAATCGATCGGCGCGATCATCGTGCTGACCGCGATCGCAGTCGGAATGTTCTTCCGCGACCCCGATCGCTTCCCCGCTCGCGCAGACGGCGTCGTCATCTCTGGCGCCGACGGCAAAGTCACCGACGTTTCCGACGTGGCATTTCCGGGCGGAACCGGCGCGCTCTGCCATCGCGTATCGGTCTTCATGTCGCCGCTCAACGTCCACGTCAATCGCGCGCCGATCGGCGGCGTGGTCACGATGGTCGAGCACACCTCGGGGGAATTCCGCGCGGCGTTTCGCGACGACGCAAGCGAGCACAACGAGCGCAATCTAATCGCGATGACCGACCCGCAGGGACGAAGGTTCGGGATGCTGCAGGTGGCTGGCTACCTCGCTCGGCGCATAGTTTGCCGGCTGCGCGCGCGTGATAGAATACAGATAGCCCAAAGGATCGGCCTCATCATGTTTGGCAGCCGCGTCGATCACTTCTTTCCCGTCGAATACCGGGTGATGGTCACCTTGGGCGAACGCGTCCGGGCGGGGGAAACTGTAATCGGAGCGATCGAACAATGAGCCGGAATTCACGGCGTTCGCGCGAAGAACGCGCGCGCATGGAAATCGTATCGGGTCAGGCGCGCGACCCAGGCCGCAAGGTCGATAGCCGGTTGCGCCGCGGAGTTTTTCTGGTTCCGGCGACGATTACTTCGATCGGGCTGCTCTCAGGCTTCTATTCGATTGTCTCGTCTGTCAGCGGCCACTTCGAATCGGCCGCGGTGCTGATCGTTCTCGCGTTTGTTTGCGACGGACTCGATGGACGCATCGCGCGCGCCTCGCGCACCTCGAGCCACTTCGGCGTCGAGTACGACAGCCTGTCTGATGTTGTCGCATTCGGCGTGGCGCCGGCGATGCTCGCGTATTCATGGGCGCTCAAACCGATCGGATCGCTCGGAGTCGCGGTCAGTGGACTCTTTGTGATTTGCTCCGCGCTGCGGCTCGCTCGTTTCAACGTACAAACCGCGACCGCGGACAAGACTCGCTTCGTCGGATTGCCGGTGCCAGGCGCCGCCGCGATGATCGCCGGGATGGCGCTCGCATACAGCTACTTCGAACTCGATTCGCCGCGCACGCTATGCACCTTCATGGTGCCGATCACGCTCGCACTGGCGGGGCTGATGATCTCGCGAGTGCCCTATCCCAGTTTCAAAACCCTTAAAACCGACAAACGCGCACAGGTCGAGTTGCTAATCGCGATGACGGTCCTTGCTGCGATGCTGTTTGCGATGCCGCAGGTGACTGCGTTCCTGGTCTCGACTGCGTACGTACTGTCAGGACCGGCATTGCTCGCCCGCGGCGAACAGATGAGCGCCAAAGTATCGGTGCTGCAACCGGTCGCGGCGGAGAAATCGCATGACGCCAATGGCGCATCGCCCAGTTCTGCGAGGACGACCGGCAGCCTCCGCGATCACACTCCGCAGCACGAATGACATTCGGATCGCGGCGATTCAAATCAGTACATTAAGGATTTCAACCCCGCCTTGACTGCGTGTGGCGCTGACGCCTAGAATCCGAGTCACGATGTTTCAACACCTGCTACCGGAACTGCTGCTTAGCCTGGCCCTTATTGAGGCCCACGCCAGGCGCGCGTCCGGACAGGTCTGACAAGCCTGATTAAACTGAGACTAACGCCCCGGGCAGTGGGCCGACGAAGCCGCCCGGGGCGTTTCCTTTTTTGGAGAGGGCGGATCGCCGGTTTGCTGCGGGAATGACGCAGGAGAAATGACCATGGCAAGCGCGAACACAGAACCGCACGAAACCGACTACGTTCGGATCTTCGACACCACGCTGCGCGACGGCGAGCAATCGCCGGGATGCACGATGAACGTAGAGGAGAAGATCGCGCTCGCGCGGCAACTCGAACGGCTCAACGTCGATATCATCGAGGCTGGCTTCGCGGTCTCCTCGCCCGGCGATTTCGAATCGGTCACCCGCGTCGCGCAGGCGGTGACCGAACCGGTGGTGCTGAGCCTTTCCCGTACGCGCGAGGAAGATGTTGATTCGGCACTGCGCGCGGTCGAGAAGGCGGCGCATCCCGGTATCCATATTTTCATCGCGACTTCAGACATCCATCTTAAATACAAGCTGAACATGAATCGCGAGGACGTGCTGGATGCCGCCACGTGGGCGGTGACGCGCGCCAAGCAGCATCTCGATTACATCGAATTTTCCTGCGAAGACGCCTCGCGCACCGATTGGGATTACATGGTGGACGTGTGCAGCGAGGTGATTCGCGCCGGCGCCACCATAATCAATCTGCCCGATACCACCGGCCACGCGATCCCCGAGGAGTTCGGCCGCATGTTTGCCTACATGCGCGAGAAAGTACCCGGCGCCGACAAGGTGATCTGGAGTGCGCATTGCCATAACGATCTCGGCCTGGCGGTGGCGAATTCGCTGGCCGCAGTGCGCAACGGCGCGCGGCAAATCGAATGCACGATCAACGGAATCGGCGAGCGCGCGGGAAATTGCTCGCTCGAAGAAGTCGTGATGGCGATGAAGACGCGCAAGGACCTGATGGGAATCCAGTCGCGCGTCAACACGCGGCAGATTTACCCGTCGTCGCGGCTGCTCGCGCAGGTGATCGGCCAATCGGTGCCCGCCAACAAACCGATTGTCGGCGACAATGCGTTCGCGCACGAAGCCGGTATCCATCAGGACGGCGTGCTGAAGTACAAGCTGACCTACGAAATCATGAAGCCGGAGGACATCGGGATACCGTCCAACAAGCTGGTGTTGGGCAAGCATTCGGGCCGTCATGCGTTCAGCAATCGGCTGAAGGAATTGGGGATCGATACTGACGCGGTCGATCTGAATAAGGCGTTCGGCGAATTCAAGGCGCTCTGTGACAAGAAGAAGATCGTTTACGACGACGACATCCTGGCGCTGGTCACGGAAGAGGCGCGGCGCACCACCGATCACTTCGAGCTGGTCGATCTGAAGGTCGGTTCATCGAGCAAGACGACGCCGCACGCCGAGGTCACGATGCGAGTCGAGGGAGTCGAACGATCGGCGGATAGCGATGGCGACGGAATGGTCGATGCCTGCTACAAGGCAATCTACAAAATTGCGGGGATCAATCCGGCGCTCGAGCGGTACGTGGTCAAAGCGATCACTGGCGGCACCGACGCGCTCGGCGAAGTGAGCTGCATGATTCGCGAGAACGGCTCGACCGTGGCGGGACAGGGTGCGCATAGCGATATCGTGATGGCGAGCGCGCTCGCGCTGGTCAACGCGCTCAATCGCTTGAAGCAGCGCCGCCATGCGGTACTTAAGCCCACCAGCGATGTTCGCTGAATCGGGGGCTTGCCGCAAAAAGTTACATGGGCTAAGTGCTTGGGGAGATTTTGGGAACGACCGCAATAAATTCTGATTCCGCGTTCTCTGATTGAGGCGATACACGGAAGTTTGGCAACGGTCTGGCGTCTTCCAATTATTCACCTGCAAGCTTCTCGCGCTCGAGCATGGCCTACAAAATTTTAGTACTGAAGGGTGACGGCATCGGTCCCGAGGTCGTCGGTGAGGCGCTTCAGGTGCTCAAGATAATTGCGCGCCGATCCGCTGTTGACATGGAATTCAAGGAGGGGATCATCGGCGGTCACGCGATCGATGCGAGCGGCACGCCGCTGCCGGACGAGGTCCTCAAACTCGCGCAGGAGAGCGATGCGATTTTGCTGGGCGCCGTCGGCGGTCCCAAGTGGGACAATCCCAGCGCCGAGAAACGTCCTGAGCAAGCGCTGCTTGGTTTGCGCAAAGCGCTGGGGCTGTTCGCGAATGTTCGACCCGTCAAAACGGTCAAGGAATTGATTGCTGCGTCGCCGCTCAAGCCCGAGGTGATTAGCGGCGTCGATCTGGTCGTGATCCGCGAACTGACCGGCGGTATCTATTACGGCAAGCCGAGCGAAAAGCGCACCAGCAAGGAAGGCCGCGAGGCGGTCGATACCTGCTTCTACTCAGAGGCGGAAATAGCTCGGGTGCTCCGATTTGGCTTCGAGCTGGCGCGCGAGCGCCGCAAGAAACTTACGTCGGTGGACAAGGCCAACGTGCTTTCGACGTCGCGGCTGTGGCGCGAAATCGCGACCGAACTGAGCGCCGAGTTCAAGGAAGTCGCGTTCGAGAATCAGCTGGTCGACTCGATGGCGATGCATCTGCTGCGGCGGCCGAAAGATTTCGACGTGATCGTAACTGAGAATATGTTTGGCGATATCCTCACGGATGAAGCATCTGTGCTGGCGGGCTCGATGGGCATGCTGCCGTCGGCCTCGCTCGGTGAAGAACTGAACAGCGGCGGCTATCGCGTCGGACTGTACGAGCCGATTCATGGCAGCGCGCCGGATATCGCGGGCCGCGACGAGGCCAATCCGCTGGCGGCGATCCTGTCGGCGGCGATGCTGCTCGAGCATTCGCTCGGCATGCGTCCCGAAGCCGAGCTGATCGTGCAGGCGGTCGATGAAGTGATTCGCGACGGTCATCGAACGCGCGATCTGCACGGTGGCGGCGGCACCAAAACCATCGGATGTAAAGCGATGGGCCGGCTGGTGCGGGAAAAAATCGAGAGCGAAGAAGGCTGATGCCGCTGCCCCGCGAGCCGAGGGTGGCGGTGGTCGGTGCCACAGGCGTCGTCGGGAATCAGATTATCGATCTGATCGGCGCGCGCGGTTTCCAAATCGGCGAACTCAAACTTTTCGCGACCACGGCGGGCTCCGCACAGACGCTCGACGCCGCCGGTGAAGAGCGGCTGGTCGAACCGCTGGCCAGTCCGGACGATCTGCGCGGTTTCGATCTCGCATTCCTCGCGATACCCGCGGCCGGTGCGAGTGAGATCGTAAGCGCGAAGCCCGGGCCGATACTGATCGATCTCAGCTCGGCGAATCGCGCGCCCTCGGATTTACCGCTGGTCGCGCCCGGACTTACTCCGCGCGCGAAGTTCGAACAACTGCAGGACCACAAGGTCTTCACGATTCCGCATCCTGCGGCGCACGTGCTCGCCACCTGTTTGAATGCGCTCAGCGCACATAGCGGATTCGTCGCGGCGACCGCGCTGCTCGGTGCGAGCGCCGGTGGCAGGGACAACCTGACCACCACCGTCGATCAGACGACTGATCTCTTGAACGCGCGGCTTGAACTTGATGACGACGCGATCCAGCGGGGCTTCAACGCATTCATGCGTGAGCACGAGCGCGCGGTCGCGACCGCGATTAGCTCGCAAGTAATCTCGCTGCTCGATCGCTCTCCAATACTGGCGGTGCAAGTCGCGGCGATGCCCGTGCTTCACGGTTCCGCGATCGCGATAGATCTCCCGGCATTGTTCGACGGTGGTGACGCGCGTGAACTGCTGCGGGTCGCACCCGGCGTGCTGATTGCGGAGGAAGGCGAGCCGCTGGGCATCATCGACGCGGTCGGCCAGGAGGCAATCGTCGTGAGCGTCGAGGACCGGCCGGGGGCGCTTTCGCTCTGGTGTGTGTTCGACAACACGCGCTTGGCCGCTCTGGGAGCGCTCTGGATCGCCGAGACCCTTACTCTTGGTTCGTCCGCACTCGCCTGATTCGGTCGATTTGCGCGATGCTGCTCAAGCTCACGATCGAGTACGACGGCACCAACTATTCCGGCTGGCAATTGCAAGCCAGCCACGATTCCATCCAGGGACGGATCGAGAGCGCGCTCGAGCGCATCTTCGCGACTCCGGTGCGAGTGTTCGGCGCCGGGCGTACCGACGCCGGCGTTCACGCGCGTGGACAGGTCGCATCGATCAAGTTGCCGCGCCAATTCGATCCGGGCGAGTTGCTGCGCGCGCTGAATGCGCTGCTGCCAGCCGACATCGTCATACTCGAGGCGACTCCCGCGCCTGACGATTTCGATCCGCGCCGCAGTGCAAAATCGCGCGTGTACGAATACCGGGTGCTGAATCGGCGCATCCAGTCGGCTTTCGATTATCGCTATAGCTGGCTGGTGCGTGAACCGCTCGATCTGTTCGCGCTGAACGACGCGGCGAGCGTGTTTCTCGGCGAGCACGACTTCGCCTCATTTCGAACGCTCGGCTCGGAAGTGAAAACGACGGTTCGTAATGTGATCGCGAGTGAATGGAAGCGCGACGGCGAATTCATTTTGTATCGCGTCGAGGCGAACAGTTTTCTGCGCCACATGGTGCGCGCGATGGTTGCGGCGATGGTCGAAGCCGGACGCGGCAAGCTCAGCGCGACAGAAATCGCGACGATGCTGCAAGCTCGAGATCGTCATGCTGCGCCAGCGGGCGCGCCACCCGGCGGACTCTACCTGGTGGAAGTACGCTACTAATTCGGATACACCCTCGCCTCCGCTGCCGCTCCGGACTCGGGGTCAGAATTAAAATTGCGATTCGGCCCTTCGGCCCGAAATCGGCTCCGCGTCGTTCGCGCCTTCGCGAAAGCTCGGCCTTTCGCGAGGCGCGCTTTTCAGCCAAGCGCCATCTACTTTTCCAGCGCGAGGCACAGCCAACTCATTGTCCCTGTGAATGAATCTTATGAAGTTGTGCAAAAACCAGCACGATTCCTAGAAAACAGCGCGATTTTTGATGCGCGGCGCTTGAAATTCGCCCGATACTCGTTCACCCTCACATCACAGCTCGACGCTCGAGCATCAAGGAGGAGGATGATGACGCAGTCGCAAGTAGCATCGTATCTCGCTGACAAGATCGAGATCACGAAGAAGCAGGCCAAGGCCGCGCTCGAAGAACTCAACGCGCTGGTCGTGCGCGAACTCAAGAAGGAAGGTTCGCTCCGCCTGGCCGGCCTCGGAATTTTCCGCAAACGCAAGACCAAGGCGCGCATGGGCCGCAATCCGGCCACCGGACAGGAGATCAAGATTCCGGCGCGCACGCGGCTGCGCTTCACGGCCGCCAAGGCTCTGAAGGACAACGTGCTCGGCACCAAGTAACCGGCGAAAATTATTGGGCGAGCCGCGAGACCGGAGATCCGGTACTCGCGGTTTGCTTTTCAACTAATCGTTTTCGTTCTGATTGCCGCCGCCACGACGCGAGGCGTTTGCCCGCGCTTGGCGCGCCCGCGCGAGAAATTCGCGAATCCTGATCTCGTAGCCGCGCTCGGACGGTTCGTAATACATCCGCTCGCTCAACTGGTCGGGCAAATAACTCTGCGGTGCGAGCGCGCCTTCGTAATCGTGCGGATATTTGTAGCCCTTGCCGTAGCCGAGTCCCTTCATCATGGGCGTCGGCGCGTTGCGCAAATGCAGCGGTACCGGCAGCGCGCCAAGGGTTTTCGCATCTTCGCCCGCCGCTTGCATCGCGCGGTATGAGGCGTTCGATTTCGGTGCGCTCGCGAGATAGGTGACGCCCTGGGCGAGCGGGATTACGCCTTCCGGCAGCCCGACGAAATCCACGGCGTCCTTCACCGCGAGCGCGATCTGTAACGCGCGCGGATCAGCGTTGCCGACATCTTCGGAAGCAAAGATCACCATCCGCCGCGCGATGAACAGTGGCTCCTCGCCGGCCTCGATCATGCGCATCATCCAGTAAACTGCCGCGTCGGGATCGCTGCCGCGCATGCTTTTGATGAACGCCGAGATGACGTTGTAGTGCTCTTCGCCCGCGCGATCGTAGAGCAGCGCCTTCTGCTGCGCGGATTCGAGCACATGCTCGGGCGTGATCAATTTCGCGCCGGCATTCTGCGCGATCTCGGCGGCGATCTCGAGCGTGCCGAGCGCGCGACGCGCATCGCCGCCGGCATTGCGCGCGATTTCATCAAGCGCGCCTGCACCGAGTTTGAGGTGGCTCGCGCCGAGTCCGTGCTCGGTATCGGTCAAGGCACGTTCGACCAGGGTTGCGATGTTCGCTTCGGTCAGAGGATGAAGCACCAGCAAGCGCATCCGCGAGAGCAGCGCCGAGATCACCTCGAATGACGGATTCTCGGTGGTGGCGCCGATCAGCGTGATCAAACCGCTCTCGACGTGGGGCAGAAATGCGTCCTGCTGAGCGCGATTCCAGCGATGAATTTCGTCGATGAAGACGACCGTGCGTTTGCCGGCGTCGAGATCGTGGCGCGCGGCGTCCACCGCGTCGCGGAGATCGGCGATGCCCGACGTCACGGCGGGCAGCGAGCGAAATACCGCGCCCGATTGCGCCGCCAGCAGGATCGCGAGCGTCGTCTTGCCGGTACCCGGCGGCCCCCACAGGATCATCGAGTGGAGCACTCGCGCCGATACCATCTGTCTGAGAATTTTGCCGGGACCGAGCAGGTGCTCCTGACCGACAACTTCATCGAGCGTGCGCGGACGCATGCGATCCGCGAGCGGCTGGCTGAGCGGCGTGCGGGGCGGGAAGAGACTCTGCGACGAATCGGCTTTGCGCCGTGCCATTTTTCCGACCCTATCATAGTGGAACGAATCGTCTAAGGCGGTGCGGCGCGTTGCTGGCCGGCGTTTGCAGGTTCGCGCCCGGTGATCTAATTTCTATCTGGGCTGGACAGGAGCCGGCACCACCTATGATCGTTGGCATCGATATCGGTGGATCGACCACCGACGCCGTAATCCTCGAAAATGGTGGCCTGCACGTCGTAACGATCGAGGCCAATGACCCGATCGCCGCCGCGGCGGGCGCACTGGGAAAACTCGTCTCGGACTACGGCATCAAACTGGAGGATATCGAGCGCGTTGCGGCGACCGGAGCGGGTTCGCGAGTGCTCGGAAAATCGCTGTTGGGCCGGCCAGTGGTCGCGGTCAACGAGTTCACCGCGATCGGAATCGGCGGCACCTCGCTCGCGGGCAAGGAAAGCGCGCTGGTAGTTTCGCTCGGCACCGGCACCGCGATCGTTTCGGTCACGCGCGACAATATCGAGCACTTCAGCGGCACCGGCGTCGGCGGCGGCACGCTGCTCGGGCTGGCAAAGCACATGCTCGGCATCTCGACGATCGAGCGGCTCGAGAAACTCGCGCGCAAGGGCGACTTGCGGCGAATCGATCTGACAGTGCGCGACATCGCGGGCGGCGCGATTGGCGATTTGCCGCCTTCAACCACGGCGGCGAATTTCGGCAAGATCAGCGCCGATGCGACCCCTGAGGACAAGGCGCTCGCGATCATGAATATGATCGTTGAATCGATCGGCGTGCTCGCGCTCGCGAGTGCGCGCGCCTGCGGACAGGAAAATATTGTGCTGACTGGCAAGCTCTCGCGCCTTTTCCGATTCATGCAGGAAGTGAAGCGGCTCGATTTCCCGTTCGGGCGCCGCTTTGTCATTCCCGCTCATGCGGACTTCGCGACCGCGATCGGCGCCGCGCGGCACGCCAGTCGCACCTGATCAATTCCCCACGCCGTTACCACCTTGGCGCGGATGCGGCTAGAATGCCTCGACTTATGTCCGTCGGCGATACGCTCACGTCAGCTTGCCGCCGACGAGGCCGAGGATGTGACACTCGATGCCCTCAGAACTGCTCAAAGGATTTCGGCTACTCGATCTGAGTGATGAGAAGGGCGCGTTGTGCGGCAAAATCCTTGCCGATCTAGGCGCCGAGGTGATCAAAGTCGAGCCGCTCGAGGGCTGCGCGACGCGGCGCATCCCGCCCTTCCTCGAAGACATCCCGCATCCTGATCGAAGTCTTTATTCGATTGCGTATCACGCGGGAAAAAAATCAGTCACCGCAAATCTCGCGAGCGCCGACGGCCGCGCGATTATCGCGGAGCTCGCCGCGCACGCGGATTTTCTCATCGAGTCGCTGCCGCTAGGCCATCTCGATGCCATTGGCCTCGGCTACGACGCGCTCTCCAAGCGCAATCCCCGACTCATCTACACCTCGATTACTCCGTTCGGCGACACTGGCCCGGGCAAAGATTATCAATGGGCCGATATCGTGACCTGGGCGGCCGGCGGCATGATGCACCTGATGGGCGAGGAAGGTGAGCCGCCGATCCAGATGAGTCTGCCGCAGGCGGGTTTGCACGCCGGCGGCGAAGCGGCCGTGTCATCGTTGCTCGCGCATTACCCGCGCCAAATCGACGGCCTCGGCCAGCGGATCGTGGTGAACATGCAAGCCTGCATCGTGTGGACGCTGATGAACGAACAGGCGATGCCGATTCTGCACGGCAATTATCTTTCGCGCACCGGCAGGCACGTTGGCTCTGCCGACGCGCGGCGCAAGATGGTTTACGATTGCAAGGACGGGCACATCTCGATCCTGGTCGCGGGCGGCGTCGTGTTCGGCGCATCGACCAAGGCGCTGATCGACTGGATGGGCGAGCACGGATTCGCGTCAGACTGGATGCGCACCAAGGATTGGATTTCGTGGGTGCCGGGCCTGTTCATGAAGATGACCGAGCAGGACTATCGCGAGATTGAAGAACTCGAAAGCAAGATTCAGCAGTTTCTCCTGACGATGACCAAGCGCGAAATTTACGCCGTCGGCCTGAAGCGCAGAATTTTTCTCGCGCCAGTTGCGAGCGTCGCGGATGTCGCCGCCGACGAGCAGCTCAAAGCGCGCGACTTTTGGGTCAGCGTGCCGCACGACACGATCGGCAAGACGCTCACATTTCCCGGACCGTTCGCGAAGATGAGCGAGACTCCCATCGGCGCGACGACTCGGGCGCCACGGATCGGCGAGCACAACGAGGAAATCTATCGAGGGCTCCTTGGTCTCACGCCCGAGCATCTGACGAAACTGCGCGCCTCCGGTGCGATCTGATTTACCCGGGAGAGATTCGATGAGCCGCTTCGCATTGGAAGGAGTTCACATTCTGGATTTCGCGTGGGTCGGCGTCGGCCCGATCACCACGAAGTATTTCGCTGACAATGGCGCTGAAGTGATACGCGTCGAATCGGCAGGGGNNGTGATACGCGTCGAATCGGCAGCGCGTCCCGACGTGCTCCGAATCGGGCCGCCGTGGAAAGATGCGCAACCGGGGCTCAATCGCAGCCAGTTCTTCGCCAGCTACAACACGTCGAAGAAGGGAATCACGCTCGATCTGAGCAAGCCCAAAGCGCGCGAACTCGCGAAGCGGATGGTTCCGTGGGCCGATATTGTCGTCGAGAGTTTCACGCCCAAGGCGATGCGCAATTGGGGCCTCGATTATGAAAGCCTGCGTGAGCTGCGCCCCGACCTGATCATGCTGTCGACCTGCATGCAGGGTCAGACCGGGCCGAATGCGCTCTATCCCGGTTTCGGACAACTGATGGCCGCGCTGTCGGGTTTTTATTACATCTCGGGCTACGGCCCCGGTTCGTGCACACCGCCGTACGGGGCGTACACGGATTTCATCGCACCGCGCATTTCCGCGTGCACGCTGCTCGCAGCGCTCGACTATCGACGGCGGACTGGCAAAGGCCAGTACATCGACATGGCGCAGTACGAGGCCGCGATGCAAAATCTCGCGCCGGCGTTGATCGATTACTTCGCGACCGGCCGGGTGCTCGGGCCGCGCGCCAATGCGTCGGATCGTTACGCTCCGCACGGCGCCTATCGATGCGCGGACGAGGATCTCAGCGAGCGCTGGATCGCGATCGCGGTCGCCAATGACGAGCAGTGGGCCGCGATGTTGAATGCGCTCGCTGCTGATTGTTCCGACGCGCGTTTCGCAACTGCCATCGGACGTCTCGAGCATGCCGCGCCGCTCGATGAATTCGTCAACACGCTCACGCGCGGGCATAGCGCCGCAGATCTCACGGCGAAGTTACAGGCGGCGCGGGTCGCTGCGTATCCGGTCGAGAACTGCGTCGATATCCATCAGGACGAAAATCTCGAATCGTTTGGTTTTTGGCATTGGCTCGAGCACAAGGAAATGGGCCCCTCGCCGTACGAGGGATTGTCGCATCGCATGAGCCGCACGCCCGGCGACCTTCGCGCCGCGGCGCCAATCCTCGGCCAGCACAACGATGAAGTTTTCCGCGACATGCTGAAGCTCAACCCCGATGAAATCGAGCAGCTGCGCAGCGAAAACGTGATATTCTGATTCGTTCGCGATGTCTCCGAGCTTCGACTCGACGCCGCGCGCAGCTTCATCATGCGATACGAACTGAAAATCGCGCTTCGCTATCTCCGCGCTCGTCGCAAAGATGCGTTCATCTCGATCACGACTATCTTCACTGGCGTAGGCGTGATGATCGGCGTCGCCGCGTTGACGGTGACGCTTTCAGTGATGGGCGGCTTCGAGGCGAGTATGAAAGAGCGCGTGCTCAGCCTGAGCCCACAGGTTCAGATCATCAACGCGCGTGGAACGATCACCAACTACCCATTCATTCAGACGACGGCGAATAAAGTGCCGGGCGTGAATGGCTCCGACGCCTACATGAGCGGTCAGGCGATGCTCAGTTCGGGGCGCGGAATCGGCGGAGTGCTGATCCGCGGAGTCGAACCGAAAAATCCGAGCGTGCAAGGCAAGTGGGCGCGCTACATGGTCGATGGCGGCCTCGATGATCTAGGTCGCGAGTATCAGATATCGCCCACTGGCGGTGGACCAGCGGCCGCGACTGGCGGGATCGCGATCGGCGCGAGTCTCGCGCATAAGCTCAAAGCAAAGCGCGGTGATGCGGTGAGGCTGGTCGCGCCGATCATCTCGCCGGATGGTTCGCTCTCGACCAAGGCCGCCGAATTTGCAATCGGCGCGGTGTTCGATTCCGGCGTCAATTTCCTCGACAACAACATGGCCTTCATGGATCTCAAACGCGCGCAGGATTTCTTCGGACGCCCGGGGCAAGCCGATGGCGTCGATATCCACTTGAGCAATCTCGATCAGACCGTCCCGGTGACCGACGCGATTCGAAAACAATTCGGCAGTCCGTATCGCGTCCACAACTGGATTGAATTCAACGAATCCGCCGCAGCCGGTTTCGAACTGCTAAAACGCGTCTATGCTCTAGTGCTGGTACTTCTGATTGGGGTCGCCGCCTTCAACCTGGTCGCAACCTTGATCATGGTTGTGATGGAGAAGCGCAAGGATATCGCGGTGCTGATTGCGATGGGCGCGACGCGCCGCGACGTTCGCCTGATCTTCATCATGAAGGGACTAATCGTTGGTGCGGCGGGCACTGCGGCCGGCCTGCTCATCGGCGCGATCACATGCTTCGCGCTCGCGCACTACCATTTCATTCGCATCCCGCGGGAAATCTACGGCATGTCGACGCTGCCGATCGCGGTCGAGCCGTCGAACTTCGCGCTGGTAGCGGTAGCGTCCCTGATACTGTGTCTGCTCGCGACGATCTATCCGGCGCGCCAGGCGTCGCGAGAGATGCCCGTCGAGGTCTTCCGCTCCTGACTCCTCCTACACCACCTGCCCCTCACCCCGCGGCCGACTCGCTACCTGTCTGAAGTATGATTCGTATTCGTGGTGGGCTTGCTGACCAACTTCGGTTTGCGAACGACCAAGGTCTCATGACCGCGAACTTTGATCGTGCGCGCGGGTTCCGACTGGAAGGTCTGGCTGGGTTGATCGGAATTCCGCGGGCGTGACGAAGTGCGCTTGCGTCGCCAGTTACTCAGCTCCTGCGACAGCTTCGAAGCCAGCGAGTCGTTGTCCTTGCCGTTTTCCGTAGCCTCTCCGCCTTCCTTGTTGAGGTCATCCTCAAAGTCGGCGGAACTCATCTGCGTTCTCTCTTCTGGTGACGTGGTAGCAGTCCTCCTTTCTCGTATTTTCGAGAAAATAGTATTTTCAAATTGTCCAAACTTGATGTGATGACGGCAATCGCGGTTGCGCTCAAAGCGGCCTCGGATGCTTAATCAGTCGCTAGATTTTTTTGTGCGTACCGAATCCAGATAGTATCGGCGGCTTGGGAATTGAGGATTATCTCTGAATGTTTTTGTATAGGAGGATTTGCAGGCAGATTTTTCGTCAGCCGGGTCCGGGTCGGACCCGGCGACGATCGATTTCATTGGTATCGAAGATACACGATCTAAGCAAATAGAGTTTGCATCTTCAGCGCAAGACCCATGTCGCCCGCGATGCGCAACTTGCCGCTCATGAAAGCGACCTGTCCGTTGAGCTTGCCGGTCGTCATATCGACGTAGTCCTGGGCGCTCATTGAAATCGTGATGTTGGGGTTCGACGCGGGGCCTTCCTTAACTTCGCACTGATCATTGTTGATGACCACATGCCATTTGCCGCCGTTATCGCCCGAGAGGTCGAACTGGTAAACCGCGTTGAGGCCTTTAGCCGCGTCCTTGTTGAAGCGGCCGGGCATCGCCGCGAAGATTTCTTTTGGTGTGCTAGGTTGATCAGCCATGGGAAAATACCTTCCTCCTGCAGACAGCGACCATCAGCGTCGCGCTCTTTCCGCCATATAAGCGTTCGGTTCAAACCTTGTCAATAGGATTGCACAAAACGGATACGACGCGATTGTTTACGTCGCAAATGCTCACCGAGAGTTGAGATGAGCCTACGTATCGCGGCGATATGACACCTCAAAATCCAAATACTCTGCCGGGCTCAACCGTGATCAAATTCGTCCGCACCTGCACCGGCGCCGCGCTTTCCGTAATCGTAACGGCGCGCTGCTTGTCAGCAACGTTCTTCACGCTGCCATTGAGGTAAGCGTCGTGCCCGATAATTTTGACTGTGACCTTGTCCAGTCCCGCGCTCGCCAATTGTTGGGCGACCTGATCCTGGCGCCTCGCCCAATCGCCTTCGTCGGTCGATAGGGAATCGATCACGTTTGTGACTCCGGATACCTGGCGCACGGCGCGCTCGGCCAGCAGCTTGTCGTTCGCGTCGAACACCTTGCCGAAGATCGTAACTGTGCCGCCGCTGGTATAGGCGTCCACGCGGCGGAGTTTTGGATTCGAGGACAGTACTTGCTTGACGCGTTGTTGCAGGGTCTCAGTCGGCGGCTTGACGCGCGCCACTTCGCGACGAGGACGATGCCGCGGAGCGGGGCTTTCGATCGCGGGAGGCGGCGGTTCGACTGCCGCGACCGGCGGAGTTTCCATCGCAGCCGGCGCAGTTGCGCCAGCCACTGGCGGCGGCGCTGGCGCCGGTGAGCTTCCATACTCGGGTGCTTCAGTCGGGCTCAAACTCGCGAGCTTGGTGCTGAGTGCGGATTCGATCGTATCTTTGGAGGCCGGATCGTTGTTGAAGATCACCGGGTAGTCGATTTCCACCGCACTGCCGCTAAACGGCGGAAAATTCCAGGCGGAAACCTCTTTTACTACGTCCGCATCGAGGCTCGGGTTGGGACTGGTCGAGGTCCGCACCGAAGCGCCGTCGACGGTGCCGTTGGGCAGCACCTTCAGACGAAGGATCATTCCATCTTTCAAAGAACTGTCCGCAGACAGCGCTCGCGCATAGCTGTCGCTGAGCGTGGCTTTGTGATCCTCGAAAAATTTGTGCGCCGCTTCCTGATTGCGTTCGGGTGCCGACGACGAAAAGCCGGTCACCTGCACGCCGATCGCGGAGGCCAACGATACTGTTGGTCCCGAGGCCGCGGGTGATGCGGATGCGGCGGGCGACGCCTCCGCTACCGGTTGCTCCGCCTTCCGGCTGCTCAGATGCAGCGCGAGCCAGGCGCCTCCGCCAAGCGCAACGATCGCCGCAAGCAGATATGCGGCGACTGTGAGTGCACTGCGCCCCGACTCGCCTTCAACTTCGCCGGGCGTCATTCTGCCGGTGAATTGTGCCGAGGGCGTCGGCTGGGCGCGCGATGCATTCGCGATTCTGCTCGTCGAAGGTGGCGGCGGTGTGAATGGCGCGGCAGCCGGCTCTTCGCGAAGGCGCGCGCCGCAAAAATTGCAAATCAATTCGCCCGGCTGAGACTTGCCGCCGCAGACGGGACACTCGATCGGTTGTTCGCTCGCATCTTCGTTCGGCATCGCGATTGTCTGACGGCTGGTGCCCGCCGCAAACGCAGGCCCGGCGGCGATTAGCGCGGTACCATCGGTCTCACAAAAGGTCTCAGTGTCAGGGTAGGACTTGTCGCAGCGCGGGCATCGCTTCATGTTGGTATGCGCCCTCCAGCGGCCTCATCTCTGATGATATCCACGCCAATCTGTCTTGCCAAATGGCAGAGTCTCTCATTGCGTCATCGTCAAATCGCAGCGGGCGACCTACTGCTTCGCGATTATTTCGTCGGCGAACCGCTCCATCGCGGCAAGCTGATCTTTGGTCGCGGGTCCCGCGCCAAAGATGATCCGCGAGACGCCCATCTCGGCGAATTGCTTGACGTGATCGAGCTTGAGCGGTTCGCCGAGGCGCGGACTCACCGTCAGTTCGAGCGGCGCGGTGCGGCCAGTCGCACGCTCGTGCTCGCGCAATCGGGCAATGGTGCCGCGCATCTCCGCAATACTCTCGGCGATTCCGTACCAGCCGTCGCCGATTTTCGCAGCACGCTTCAACGACGGTTCCGTATGCCCGCCCAACACGATCGGCGGATGCGGCTTTTGAACGGGCTTGGGCATAAATTTGACGCCCTCGACCTTAATCGTTTTGCCGTGATAACTGGGGTCGTCCTTGGTCCATAGTTCCTTCATCAATGCGACGTACTCGCGCGTGCGAAGAGCGCGATCCTTGAAGTTCATCCCGACCGTTTCGAACTCTTCTTCGAGCCATCCGATCCCTATCCCGAAAATGAACCGACCGCCTGAAAGAACGTCGAGGCTGGCAACGGCCTTGGCGGTCGCGAAGGCGTTGCGAATCGGCAGGACGTAGATGCCCGTCGCCAGCCGCACCTTGCTGGTGATTGCGGCGACGTACGCCAGCGCCAGCATCGGATCGTGCAGCGGAGTATCCGGCGGCGCCGGCATCCGTCCGCTCGAGGCATACGGATAAGGCGAGCGATAGGTGACCGGCAGCACGATATGCTCGGGAATCCACAGCGATTCGAAATTCAGCGCTTCGGCTTTATGCGCGATCGCCGCGAGGCTCGCGGGCGCGGTCTGAAATAGAAACGTCGCGAATTTCATTTCTCGCTCGAGCTCCATGAGGTTGTGCGATGGCGAAAAACTGACCGCCTGATCGCAAGCGTCGATTGTCGGTCGATTCAGCCTCAGCTCACCGAACCACCCTCGAGACGAAATCCGATCCGCACTTCGACCTGAAATTCAATCTCCCCGCCCTTCTGCACTGCGCCGCGGGTTGGTCCGACTTCGAACCAATCGATGTTGCGAATCGTCTGTTGGGCTTTGGTGACTGCGTTGCGCACCGCCTCGTGGATGCTCTTGTCAGAAACACCAACCACTTCAATGATCTTGTAAGTCTTGTCGGTCATGATCTTTCTCCTCGACGCGAAGTCGCTTCGCGCAGTTGTCGGGGCCCGGACGCCGGGCCGGCGATCAATACAGAGTCTAGTCAGTTATGAAGGATACGGCGAAGACGGCTGGATTTTCCACCGTCCGCAAATCAAGCTGAAACGCATCATCGGCGATCCGGCCGATAATTCTCGCGCGTCGAAACATCGCGGCGATTGAATTTGGACTCTTAGCGCGATGCGTCACTGCGACCGCGACGGTCGGCAACTCCTGCTCCGGCAGAGCGCCCGAGCCTACCGCCGAGCTGGCCTCGACGATCTCGATCTTGAACTCGGGACCGAGCCGTTCGGCCAGGATGTCCCGCACACGTGGCGCCAGCGAGCGAATCTCGCCGATACTGCGGCCGAGAAATCTCAGCGTTGGCAGTTCCGACGCTAAGTCAGCCGATCGCAAATAAAGACGGAGCGTCGCCGACAACGCGGCCAGCGTCAGCTTGTCGCACCTGAGCGCCCGCTTAAGCGGATTGCGTTTGATCCGATCGATTAGCGCGCGCTTACCGACGATCACGCCCGCCTGCGGACCGCCGAGCAATTTGTCGCCGGAAAATGTTACGATCCCGGCACCGGTGGCGACTCGCTCGGAAACAATCGGCTCGCGCGGCAGTCCGAACTGGCCAAGATCGATTAACGCGCCAGAGCCAAGATCTTCCATCACTTCTATACCGCGCTCGCGGCCGATCTCGACCAGGTCCTTCAGCGTGACGTCGCTGGTGAAGCCGACCACGCGATAATTCGACGGATGCACTTTCATCAGCAGCGCGGTGTCGGCGCCGATCGCGTCGGCATAGTCGCGCGAATGAGTGCGATTGGTAGTGGCGACTTCGCGCAGGCGCGCCCCGCTTTTCGCCATCACGTCGGGCAATCGGAACGAGCCGCCAATCTCGATCATCTCGCCGCGCGAAACGACTACTTCGCGTCCGTCGGCGAGTGAATTCAGCGCGAGCACGACTGCGGCCGCGTTGTTGTTCACGACCGTCGCGGCTTCCGCGCCGGTCAGCGCGCAGATTTCGTCTTCCACCAACGCATCGCGATCGCCACGGCTGCCCGATTCGAGATCGTACTCGAGATTGACCGCCGAGCGCGCCGCTTCTTCCACCGCTTCGATCGCCGACTCAGCCAGAATCGCGCGGCCGAGATTCGTGTGCAGCACTACTCCAGTCGCGTTGACGACCGGCCGCAAAGCGGGCTCATCCGCAGCGACCGAGCGTTCGACCTCGCGCGCAACCGCGTCAACGATTGCAGCGCGATTGGCATCGACGCCCTTTTCGTCCGCGATGAGCGCTTTGCGCACGCCCGTCAGCGCCCGCTGCACCATCAATTTCAGATAGCTATGACGAAGCCCTGCGAGTGTCGGCATCAGCGATGCGGCGCGGAGACATTCGTCGATCGATGGCAGCACGCGCAGCGATGCCACCCGGCTGTCCGAGGTCGCAGATGTTCGTTTGCGTTTTTGTGGCTGCACGGCAAATGCGATTATCGGAGAGCGTCCCGCGCCCGCGCAAGAGCACTCCGGTCGCGCTTAAGTCGGGCGGCCACGACAATGGCAAGCCCGGTCTCAGGAAGGACTACGGCGAGAACTACTATGCGGCGTTTGTCGTAGGTCCCGACGGCTATCGCCTCGAAGCGTACTGCGCCCGCGAGTAGTCGTGCGGGAACTGGAAGTCGATCACGTTGAGTAGCGGAGCCGGCCGTCCGTCGGGGCGGCCGACGTCTCCTGATTCCGTCAACTTCGACACGTTACGGAGGCTTTATGAATCTCAAAGGTGGATGCGCCTGCAAAGCTGTGCGTTACCAATTGACCGCCGATCCGCTGATCGTTCACGCGTGTCACTGCCGGGATTGTCAGCGTATTACCGGCAGCGCGTTCGTACTCAATATGTGGATCGAGCGACGCTTCGTTGAAACCGGCCCCACTCTTCCGAAGTCATTCAAGGTGAAGGCAGGCAGTGGAAAACCTCACGAGGTATTTTTCTG
Organism: Deltaproteobacteria bacterium; assembly: GCA_003135855.1. Taxonomy (GTDB): domain Bacteria; phylum Desulfobacterota; class Binatia; order Binatales; family Binataceae; genus Binatus. Next base: position 49,400 of record PNBD01000102.1, on the reverse strand, counting down.
CGGCAAGTGCGCTACCTACGTATGGAGCAAATATCACGCGGTCCCGAGCGATAGCTTGTTCGTTCGTGCCGGGACACTTGATGATCCAACCGCGATCAAACCCGACGTTCACATCTACACGAGGACCAAGTTGCCCTGGCTTGATTTGCCGAAGGACGTTCCAGCGTTCAGAACGTTTTATAAAATCAAGGATGTTTGGCCGGTCGAGCGCCAAGAGCGGCTCCGTCGCAACACGTCAGCGTGAAGCTGACACGCGACATCTTTGTTACCGGCGTGGGGAGGCAACGCCCTCCTCAGGTGTTCGCCAACTCGGTCTCTTCTTGCGCGCCCGCAATCAGCTTCAACTTGGTCAGCAGCAGGAATCCGCAGAGCAGCGAAAATATCGCGCAGAAATATACCGCGATTCGCGGACTCAGATGCTCGCCGATGAACCCGACCGACAGGCTCCCCAGCGGCGCCGTGCCGATGAACGACAGGGTGTAGATACTCATCACGCGGCCGCGCAGTTCGTCCGATACGAACATCTGGAGCAACGTGTTGGTCGTCACCATGTGATTCATCAGTCCGACGCCGATGAACATCTGCGCGATCAGCGACAGCGCCATCCAGCGGGAAAAGCCGAACACGGCGACTGAGATCGCCATGCAAAAAATTCCAAAGACCAGGTTCTGCCGCAACGCCTTAGGCGCATTCGAGCGCGAGTTCATGACGATCGCGCTGGCCACCGCGCCGAGACCCTGCGCGGCCATCAGAAAACCGTAGCCGCGTGCGCCGCTACGGAGCAGGTCGCGCGCGAACATCGGGATCAGCACGGTGTACTGCATCCCGATTCCCATGTTGATCGCGACCAGGATCAGCAGCCACAGGGTCGGCCGATGCCGCCATACGAAGCTCAGGCCGAGCCGCACCTGCCGCGTCATGGTGGCGCCAAATTGCCGACGCTCGCGACGCGGCAGATCCATCTGCAGCAGGCTCCAGATCACGGCGATGAACGAAAGGCCGTTCAGGAAAAAGCATCCGGTCACGCCGATCACCGCGATCGAAAGACCCGCGACTGCGGGACCGACCATTCGCGCGCCGTTGAAGATCATCGAGTTCACCGCGATCGCGTTGGGCAGATCTTCGCGTCCGACCATCTCGACCACGAACGCCTGCCGCCCCGGCATATCGAATGAACTCACCAAGCCGTTCAACGCTGCGAGGATGATCACGTATTCGACCCGCGCCGCGCCGGCCCAGGTGAGCCCCGCGAGTACGAAGGCGCTGCACATCAAAAGTATCTGCGCGCCGATTATCAGGCGCCGGCGATCCACATGATCGACCACCACGCCCGCGAACAGCGCGACCAAAACGATCGGCATGTAGCTCGCGAACGAGACGACGCCGAGCATCAGCGATGAATTGGTCAACTTCAGGACCAGCCAGGCTTGCGCCACCGACTGCATCCAGGTGCCGATCAGCGAAATCAGTTGCCCGCCGAAAAAAAGTCTGAAGTTCCGATGACGCAGCGCGCGAAACGCGGTGAGCCTGCCGGTCCATCCTTGATCGGGGATGTCGCTGGCAGCTTCGTCAGCCTCCGCGGCCTCAATCTCCGGCACAGTGTCGATGGTGGTCACTCCTCTGAGGTTGGAACTCTGCTAGTTTGCCAGAGCCGATCAGGTCAATCGAGTAGTTGCCGACTTAAGCCGTCTTTGCAACGCTGGCGCGATGGTCGTTTCGCGCATCGAACTTCGTTACGCCGATACTGCCGGGCTCGCTCGCGCGATCGATCTCGCGATTCCACCGGGCGAGCGCGAATTTTCGATCATGCTTGATCAGATCGCGATCGCCGGTCACCTCGAACACGCGTTAGGCGGCACGATCGTTCGTGCGACGATCGCGAATCGTGGCGCCGACGCGATTCGCCTGGTCAATGTAGTCTTCGAGGTTTCCACTGGCATCGCGCCCGACGCGCCCGCGCGATTCTTCAAGCACGGCTACCAATCGTGGAGCGGGTCGGGCGCGGTTGACGTCGGCAGTTCGCGAATCCATCGCCGCGACACTGCCAGCCACATCGCACGCCTGAATCATCAGAGCGAGGCCCTTCGCGCGCCAGAGTTTCCCGAGGCTCAGACATCAGAGCTGTTTACGATTGTCGAGAGTCCCGCATCTGCGAATCGCGTGATGGTTGGATTCATCGGCGCCGCGACCGCCTTGACGACGATCACCGTTCCCTCGCCGAACAAAGTGATCGCTCGTGCAATTCTCGACGGGGTCGCGCTTGCTCCGCGGGCGCATCGCGAGATCGAGCCGCTGTTTATGGTCGAAGCCGGCGAACCCGCGGCGCGGTTGGCCTCGCGATGGGCCGATGCGATCGGGCGACACATGGATGCTCGCGTCGGCGCTGGATATCAGCGCGGTTGGTGTTCCTGGTACCACTATTTTCACGCGATCACCGAAGATACGCTGCGCGCCAATATCAAATCGCTCGAGTCGATGCGCGCGGATTTTCCGATCGACATAATTCAGCTCGACGACGGTTTTCAGTCGGCGCTCGGCGATTGGGACACTACCAACAGCAAATTTCCGAGTGGGTTGAAAAAAATCGCCGCAGAAATTCACGCGGCCGGATTCAAAGCGGGCATCTGGACTGCGCCGTTTCTCGCCGCGCGCGATTCGCGCGTGATGAAGCAGCATCCCGACTGGTTCATCGTTCACGAGCAGACCGGCGAGCCGATGCGCGCGGGACACAACCCCAACTGGACGGCCAGCGAGGACGCGTATGCCTACGCGCTTGACCCCAGTAATCCATCAGTTCGTGCGCATCTGGAGCGGCTGTTTGCGAAGCTCACGCACGAATTCGGCTATTCATATCTGAAGCTCGATTTTCTGTACGCCGCCGCCGCCGACGGCCGCCGCCACAATCCCAATCTCACGCGCGGCGAAACGCTCAGGCGTGGGCTCGAGGCGATTCGCGCCGGCTCTGGCAACGACGCGTTCATCCTCGGATGCGGCTGTCCAATCGGGCAGGCAATCGGAATCGTCGATGGCATGCGCGTTGGCCCCGACGTTTCGCCTTTCTGGGGATCGACGGCCAGCGGCGCCGGCGATCCGTCGACGGTGTACGCGCTCGACGCGATCATCGCGCGCAGCTTCATGCATCGTAAGCTGTGGCTCAACGATCCCGATTGTTTGATGCTGCGGGCGCGCGAAACGCGTCTCACCGCCGACGAACGCGCGGCGCTCGCGGCGACGATCGCGGCCAGCGGCGGGATGCTGCTGATTTCCGACGACATGGCGCTACTCGAGAAGGAAGCGGGGCAATTGTTTCGGACGGTCGCCGAAATCAGCCAGGAGATCGATTCAGACTCGGCGCGCGAACCCGTGCTGGCGCTCGACTTGATGTCCACCGGCGACGTTCACGGCCTCATCAAGAAGATGCCGCGCTGCGCTATCGCGATGCTACTGAATCGCGGCGACTCGCCTGCCCAAGTGCGGACGTCTCACTTGAAGCTTGGCGATGGCGACGCGATCGCGATCGATCTTGCGGGCGGGGAAAGCGCAGTGTTCGACGAAATCACGCTGCCGCCGCATTCGGCACGCATCATCCGGACAGGTTCTTAAGCCATTTTGCGCACGATCAAACGACTGCGAGTTCGATGACGCTAGCGCCGTCTCCAGCGTGGAGCACCGCGCACGATTCCTCGGGCGGCTGCGCACCGCCGAGTTTTGCGTAGTAGTTGCGAGCGAGCGATGCGATCACTTCGGTCGCGTTTGAACGCTCGGATAGCGCAACGATTGCGCCGCCGAAGCCCGCTCCCGTTAGTCGCGCGCCGAACGCACCGGCACGGCGCGCGGATTCGACCAGTTCGTCGAGCTGCACGGTGCTGCATTCGAAATCTTCGACGAGACTTCGATGCGACTCGTTCATCAGTTCTCCCATCTCGCGAAGCCGCCCCGCTTTGAGCGCTTCGACAGCGCGAATCACGCGCTCAGTCTCGCTGAAGACGTGCCGAGCGCGGCGCAGTATCTCGAGCGGGCGATTCGGATCGAGCACGATTCGGTCGGCGCCGGTCCCGAGCAATGCGGCCTCGAGCTCTGATCGCGACTCGCCCAGAATCGCGGCGGCCTCGATCAGATTGGTGCCGAGGCAAGCAGGTGAGTGCGATTCCAATGCGCGGACCAGTTCCGTCGAATTCCAGCGGTCCAAATGACGAACAACGTCGCCGAGAATCCTGACGTTATCGAGCTTGAGCGCGCGGCCAAGAATTCGGGCCGCGAGCGCGCACTCGACGACTCGCCGATTATATTCGGCGCGCACTTTGCCGGATTTGTCGGCAATCTGCCGGCTGTCGGCGACGACGATCGCGGCGCTCGAGGGCATCTGCACCGGATGGACGCGGAGCGGATCGAATTCGATGAACAGCGCGTGGTCGCGACGGCCGAGAATCGACGCCGCCTGATCCATCCCGCCCGTGCGCGTCCCGACGTACTGTTCGCTGCGCGCAACCATCGCCGCCGTTTCGAGCGGTTCGAGTTCCAATAGGTTGACCGCCATGAATGCCATCGTGGTCGACACCGTCAGCGCTGCCGACGACGATAGCCCCGCGGCCGGCGGCACCCGACCATCGATGACCATCGTCGCGCCGCTCACCCAATCGACGTGATGTCCGCGCGTTGTAAAATGATCGATCACACCTTGCACGGCGGCTTTGACGTAGTTGGCCCAATCGCCGATAGGGTATGGCTTGATGCTTCTCTCGACCGCGAAGCGGCGGTCGGGCCACGCCGGATCGGCATTCGACAATTCGATTTCGCGATTCGGATTCGCGGCGGCCACGACGATAATCGAGCGATCGATCGCGACGGGCAAAACCGGCAGTCCACTGTAATCAGTATGTTCGCCGATCAGATTGACGCGGCCGGGAGCGCGAACCGCGAACACTCGCGCATCGGCTCCAGCGCGGCGACGCACCTCCGTCGCAAGCTTGGCGGCGCGCTCCAATTCGCGATCATCCCAACCGTCGCTGGACGACTTCATCGACTGTTGCTCGGTTTCGCGCGCTGGTTGACCTTGAACCGGGTGCGCGCAATTTCGAGATCCTGCGGCGTCCCGATATCGCTCCAGAAGCCGCGGACGTCGATTGCGCGCACGACGCGCCGTTCGCTTATCATCTGCGCGATCGCGCCCGGCAACTCGATCTCGCCCCGTGGCGACGGCGTCAGCCGTTCGACGTAGTCGAAGATGATCGGTCCCGTCGCGAACAGCCCGGCGTTATTCCAATTCGTGCTCGACGTTCCCGGTGCCGGTTTCTCGACTAGTCTTTCAACCTGCATCGATTCGCTCACGTAAACCGCGGCACCGCGACATGGATCCTTGACTCGATTCACCGCGAGCATCAGGTCGTATTCCTCGTTGCGCGCGCTATCGAGGAAGCGGGCATAGTTGGCGCGGTTCATCAGGATATCGCTCCAACCGATCAGGAAGCGCGCTTCGCCGGCGACCAGATCTCTCGCGCGGAGCAAAGCGCCGCCGGTGCCATTCAGTTCAGCCTGTCGCACCGTATCGATCTGGATAGTTGGATTTTCAGCCGCAAACATTTTCGCCCAATCTTCGATCTGTTCTGGCAAGTAGCCGGTCACGACGACGAACCGCGTTAAGCCAGCGCGAGCGAGCGAATCGACGATATGCGAAATCAGCGGCGAGCCCGCGATCTGGAGCATCGGCTTGGGCGCATTAGCTGTGAGATCGCCGAGACGCTGGCCGCGTCCAGCCGCGAGCAGGACTGCCGTCGTGAGTTGAGCCGCCACAGTTTAGAGATTCGATTGCATTTGGCGCACGATGTAAAATTGCCATACGATAATAAGCTCGTGGCGAGAAAGCGATGTTTGGTGAGATAAATCCCCGCAAAAGGCCCCGCGCGCCTTTCATTTCGATCGAAGAAGCGCTCGAGGAGACGCGCCGCGGCCGCATGATCGTCCTGATGGACGACGAGCAGCGCGAGAACGAAGGCGACCTCTGCATGGCGGCGGAAAAAGTCACGTCCGAAGCGGTCAACTTCATGGCGAAGTTTGGGCGCGGGCTGATTTGTCTGCCGATGTCGGCGGAACGGATCGATCGGCTCGGACTCAGCATGATGGTCGGTGACAATCAGGCTCCGTTGGGCACGGCTTTCACGACCGCGATCACCGCTCGGCGCGCGACCGGCTCTGGAATCTCGGCGCAGGATCGCGCGGTCACGATTCTCCAGGCGGTGCGTGAAGATGCGAGCGGCGCGGAGTTCATCACGCCCGGCTACGTTTATCCGCTCCGCGCGCGCGACGGTGGCGTGCTGGTGCGCACCGGTCAGACTGAAGGCGCGGTCGATCTCGCGCGGCTCGCGGGACTCAAGCCGGCCGGCGTCATCTGCGAAATTCTGAAGGAAGACGGCACCATGGCGCGGCGCGACGACCTGGTCGAATTCTCGCGTCAGCACGGACTCAAGATCGTCACGGTCGCGGACATCATTGAATACCGGTTGCGCAACGAAACGATGGTGCAGCGGATCGCCGAAGCGAAATTGCCGACCGCATATGGCGAGTTCACCGCGCTCGTGTATCGCAACCTGGTCGATTACACCGAGCACCTGGTGCTGGTGATGGGCAAAGTCGATCCCGCCAAGCCAATCCTGGTGCGAGCGCATCGTGAATATTTGCCGGGCGACGTATTCGGCTACAGCTCGCGCAACACACGAAGCCTTTTGCGCTCGGCGATGGAACGGATTGCCGCGGCGGGCGAAGGCGTACTGCTCTATCTCAAGCGCGAATCGAATGCGATCGCACCCGAGCTCGAAGGGCCGCATTCGGCGCGGCGCGCGACGACGCGGCTGAATACGCCCGAGGCTGACTTCCGCGATTACGGAATCGGCGCGCAGATTTTGCGCGGCGTCGGCGTGCGCAAGATGATCATAATGTCGGATGCGACGCCGCGGCTCGCGAATCTGCCGGGCTACGGACTCGAGATCGTCGGTTCGGTGCCGCTCTCGACCGCCACCAAGCAAGGCGCCGCCGCCAAATAGTGTCGGTCGCGACTTAAGTTTGGCCGGAACCGCCCGCACCCAGCGTCTGTTCTACTGATGATGACCCGCGAAATTTCAGCGCCGCGAACCCAGTCGGCCAGCTTGCGGATTCGTTCGTATCTGGCCGCGCTCACGGCAGCATTCATGGTGATGACTCTCGCCGTCGCGACCGCTCACGCGGCGCCGAAGGCGAATGAACTGGTCAAAATCACGTCGGCCTCGATCGAACCTTCGTTGAAGCCCGGCGGCACCAGCAAGCTGAAGGTCACGGCCAAGGTTGTTGACGGCTGGCATATCAACTCGGACAAGCCGTCGAGCGAAGATTACATCCCGACCAGGCTCGAGGTGAATTCGCCGGTTACGATCACGACGGGCGCCGTCAAATATCCGCCGGCGCAAACGATGACGCTCGAGTTCGCGCCGAGCGACAAACTTTCGGTCTTCAGCGGTGACATCAAACTTGAGGTGCCGCTCAAGGCGGGCGCGGATTTCGCGCCGAAGCCCGGCGACGCGCTCACCGTCACGATTGATTACCAGGGATGCAACAACACCCAGTGCCTGCGGCCCGCGTCGGTCAGCACGACGGTGCCGCTCGCGGCGGCGCCGACCGCCGGCGCAGTCGAGGGAATGGGCGCGGGCGGGATCAAAGGTGGTGGACTCGGCACCGACGATCGCTCCAGCGGCGCGCTCGAGCGGGTGTTCAATCACGGCTGGCTGCTCGGATTCATCGCGGTGTTTTTCGGCGGCCTCGCGCTCAATCTAACGCCGTGCGTGTATCCGTTGATCGGCGTGACGATCGCCTACTTCGGCAACCAGGGCGGCGGCCCGCGCCGAGTCCTGACGCTCGCGATTATCTTCGTGCTTGGGATCGCGCTGATGTTTTCCTCGGTCGGCGTCGCGGTCGCGCTCTCGGGCGGGCTGTTCGGCGCGGCGATGCAGAATCGTTTCGTGCTGATGGCATTGGCTTCGATGCTGCTGATGCTGGCCGCGTCGAGTTTCGGTTTGTTCGCGATACAGCCGCCGCATTGGATGTTGCAAAGCGCCGGCGTCGCGCGGGCGGGAAATGCCGGCGCGCTGCTGATGGGCCTCGGCATGGGCGTGGTGGCGGCGCCCTGTATCGGGCCGGTCGTGTTGGGATTGCTGCTGATGGTCGAGCGCAGCGGCAGCGCGCTTTTCGGTTTCGCGATGTTCTTCACTCTCGCGATCGGACTCGGCCTGCCTTACATCGGTCTCGCGCTGGCGGCAGGGAGCATCCGCCGATTGCCGCGCGCGGGTGAGTGGCTCTTATGGGTCGAGCAACTGTTCGGCTTCGTGCTGGTTGGGCTCGCGATCTATTTTCTCGATCCGGTCGTGCCGAATCACCTGATGACGCGCCTGCTTCCCTACTATGCGGCAGGCGTCGGAATTTTTCTCGGCTTCATTTCGCCGGCTGGCAAAAGCTGGCGTCCGTTTTTCGTGATCAGGACCGCAGTTGGAGTCGTGGCGATCGGTGCGTTGCTAGTGCTGCTCTATCCTCGTAAGGTGCCGGAGTCGCTGCGCTTCGAGCCGTTCAACCTCGGACTTGTCGCGGCGGCGGCGGAGCAGCGCAAGCCCGTACTGATCGATTTCAGCGCCGATTGGTGTATCCCGTGCCGTGAGATGGAGAACTCGACGTATATCGATCCCTTGGTGGTGCGCGAGGCGGATCGGTTCGTCCGCATGAAGGCGAATCTGACCGCGCAGGACAAAACCAACGACGCGCTCATGAGCAAGTTTGAGATTCAAGGCGTGCCGACGACGATGCTGATCGATTCGGCCGGCAAGGTGCGCGAGCGTAAGGTTGGTTATGTCGGGCCGCGGGACCTGCTCGACGCTCTCCGCCAGGTCAATTGAGTCTCGTCGCTTCGCTTCACAATTCAGCCGAGCTTTTGTACCGTCGATAAGCCGCCTATGCGGCAATTTCCCTGGGACGAGGTGGCTCCGATGCCGGCAATGAGCGACGGATTCGTGCGCGAGATTTTCGCGAAAGTCAAAGAGCGGCGCTCATTTGGACGCCATCCTTTTTGGCTGCAGATTGCCGACGGCAAAGTATCCCAGGCCGGGATGTGCCTGTTCGCGACGCAGTTCTTTCTGCAAGTGCGCGAATTCCCGCGCGCGCTCAGCGCATTGCATTCGCGATGCTTCAATGCGGAAGAGCGCGTGAAACTTGCCGAGAGCCTGTACGAAGAAGAGACCGGTAAGATTTCCGGGAGCGCGCCGCATCCTGAATTGTTCATCCGGCTCGGACTCGGATTGGGGCTCGGCCGCGACGACTTGATTCACGGCAAGGCGTTGCCTTCGACTGCGGCGCTGATCGATTGGTTCGAGCTGTCGACCAAGGACCGCTCCTTCGCCGAGGGCATCGGCGCGATCAATATCGCGGCGGAAGGCCAAGTTCCCGGCAATTTCGCCCCGTTCGCGCGCGCGCTGGAAAAGCATTACGGGCTATCGCGCGAGCAGGTCGCGTTCTTCGACGTGCACGAAATCGCCGATCGCGATCACAGCGACGTCGGCGACAATATCCTGAGCCACACTCCGCTCGGCGAGGTCGAGCGCGCGAAAGTATGGTCCGCAGTCGAGCGCTCGCTCGACATGTGGTGGCAGTTTTTCGACGGGATCGAGCGCGCGTGCAATTGAGTCATTCGCGCCGTTGAACAATCCCGATTGATGCTGATGCGCTGGGTTGCGGTCACTAGGCTATCAGAATCAAATATAGTTCTATTTCACGCGATTTAACGGATCGCGCTGGGCTGATCGCGCTGCCGTCCGAAGCGAGGAAAAACTTTCACGAAATTTGGGGGTTTCCATCTCGCTAGACTCTTGTAAACCAATGTTTGATGTTTTGAATCCGGATGTCATTCCATTTCTTTACTTCTCCCTTCTGGACGAATAAAATANNNATCGGCGACACCGCCGAGCGCGGGCTGCATCATCTCGTTACCGAGATCGTAGATAACTCAGTAGATGAAGCGCTCGCCGGTTTCTGCACCGAGATCAACGTCGTCATCCTGAGTGACAATCGAATTTCGGTCGAAGATAACGGCCGCGGCATTCCGNNTCGGGCGGGTTGCACGGCGTCGGTGCGTCGGTGGTCAATGCGCTCAGCGAGGAATTCGAAGTCGAAGTCCACAAGAGCGGCAAGATTTATTTCCAGCGCTACGAGCGCGGAATTCCAAAGATGAAGGTCGAGGAGCGCGGTGCGACCAAAAAGACCGGCACCAAGACTACCTTCTCGCCCGACTCCAAGATTTTTCCCGAGATCAAATTCAAATACGAAATTATCGCGCGCTACTTGCGTGAGATGGCGTATCTGAACGCGGGCCTCCGGATCAAATTTAGCGACGAGCCGAACGGCAAGACCGAGGAATTCCATTTCGAGGGCGGTATCGCCGAGTACGTCGCGACCCTCACCAAGGGCAACGAAGCGCTGCACGACGTGATTTTTTTCAAGGGCGTGCGCGACGGGATCGACGTGGAAGTCGCGCTGCAATGGACCGACGCAGTGCACGAAGTGATATTCACCTATGCCAACAATATTCACACCGGCGAAGGCGGTACGCATCTGTCGGGACTCAAGTCGGCGTTGACGCGTACGATCAATACCTACGCGGCGAAAAATAATCTGTTCAAGAACAAGGACATGCGGCTCGAGGGCGACGATACGCGCGAGGGGCTCGCGGCAATCGTCAGCATCAAGCTCGGCAACCCGCAGTTCGAGGGCCAGACCAAGACCAAGCTCGGCAATTCCGAAGTCGAGGGAATCGTCTCGGGGCTGGTGAATGAAAAGCTCGGCGAGTACCTGGAAAAGACGCCGCCGGTTGCGAAGAGAATCGTGGCGCGAGCGGTCGAGGCCGCAACCGCGCGCGAGGCGGCGCGCAAGGCGAAAGAACTGGTGCGGCGCAAAGGCGCGCTCGATTCGGGCTCGCTGCCGGGCAAGCTCGCGGACTGCCAGGAACGCGACCCGGCGCACGCGGAGTTGTTTATCGTCGAGGGCGATTCGGCGGGTGGCTCGGCCAAGGGCGCTCGCGATCGCCGCACGCAGGCGATCCTGCCGCTGTTCGGCAAAGTGCTGAACGTCGAGCGCGCGCGCATCGACAAGGTGCTCTCGTCCGACAAGCTGCGGGTGCTGATTTCCGCGCTCGGCATGGGCGTCGCGAACGAGAAGGACCTGAGCAAGCTGCGCTATCACAAGATCGTGATCATGACCGACGCCGACGTGGACGGATCGCACATCCGGACGCTGTGGCTCACGTTCTTTTTTCGGCAGTTCATCGAGATCATCGAAAACGGATACCTCTACGTCGCGCAGCCGCCGCTGTTCCGCGCGAAGAAAGGCAAGAATGAGCGGTATCTCAAGGATGAAGCGGCGTTGGAAGATTATTTGACGGACCTTGGATCGGAGGCGGTCACGCTCGAAGCGGGCAAGGGCAAGGACGCGCGCGAGTACAAGGGCGCGGCGTTGAGGGCGGTAGTTCACAAGGCGCTCCATCTCGAACGGATGTACGAGGGACTCGAGCGCCGCTCGAAGGAGCGGCCGATTGTTGCCGCGCTGGCGACGCTGGCCAACGACAAGACTATCACGGACGAGAGTTTCGAATCCGAGAAAGCGGCGGAGCAGATGGCCGCGGCGATTAGCAAGGAAACGAAGGACGGCAACCTTATCTATCGGGTCGAGCCCGATGGCGAGGTGCATTTCCGCGCTGTGTTCACGCATACGCAGAATGGCGCCAAACCGCCGACGGTCGTCGATGTAACACTGCTGCGCGCGGGCGAGCTGCGCGAGATTCGCCGCGTCGGGCCGGAACTCGACGTAATCAAGGCGCCGTACAATTTGAAGATCGGCGAGACGCAATCAACCGCCGAGACGACAAAGGCTATAGCCGACGCGGTGCTCGCGGCGGGCAACAAGGGAGTCGAGATTCAGCGCTACAAAGGCCTGGGCGAGATGAATCCGGAGCAGCTCTGGGCGACCACGATGAATCCGGAGACCCGCTCGATGCTCAAGATGCAGATAGTGGGGCCCAAGGAGGAAGTCGCGAAAACTTTCGAGAAGTTGATGGGCGATCAGGTCGAGCCGCGCCGCCTTTTCATCGAAGAGTACGCGCTCAACACTCGCAACCTCGACATCTAGTCGATCGTGAACGCCGCCAACGTTTTCATCACCCGCGCCACTCGGCGCGCAGGTCTTGCTTAAATGGCTGAACCCAACGGTACCGAACCGCATCGCAACGAACCGACGCTGCTGAATATCGAAGACGACATGCGGCAGTCCTACCTGGACTACGCGATGTCGGTGAATATCGGGCGCGCGCTGCCGCAAATTCGCGACGGCTTGAAGCCCGTGCATCGCCGCATTCTGTACGCGATGTTCCGCGAAGGATTGCTCGCAAATCGACGCTACTCGAAGTGCGCCGGCGTCGTCGGGGAAGTGCTGAAGCACTATCATCCGCATGGCGACATGTCGGTGTACGACGCGCTGGTCCGGATGGCGCAGCCGTTCAGTCTGCGTTACCCGCTGATCGATGGCCAAGGAAATTTCGGCTCGGTCGATGGCGATCCGCCGGCTGCTTACCGTTACACCGAGTGCAAATTGACGCGCCTGGCCGAGCGGATGCTCGCCGACATCGACAAGGATACCGTCGATTTCGTCGATAACTACGACGGCTCATTTCTGGAGCCCGAGATCCTGCCGTCGCAATTTCCGAATCTGCTGGTCAACGGCTCCGACGGGATCGCGGTCGGGATGGCGACCAATATTCCGCCGCACAACCTAAGCGAAGTCATCGACGCGCTGACCAAACTGATCGAGAAGCCGACGGTCACGCTCGAAGAAATTCTCGACATCATTCCCGGCCCCGATTTCCCGACCGGCGGACAACTGCTCGGCAAGGCGTCGATTCGCCAGGCCTATCTGACCGGCCGCGGCTCGCTGATCATGCGCGCGCTGGCGTCGATCGAAACCGACAAGCGCAGCTCGCGCGCCTCGATCATCGTGCGCGAGATTCCGTACCAGGTGAACAAATCGCGCTTGATCGAGCGGATGGCCGAGCTGGTGAACGACAAGCGCATCGAGGGCATCAGCGATCTGCGCGACGAATCCGATCGCGATGGCATGCGAATCGTGATCGAGCTCAAGCGCGACGCCGAGCCGCGAATCGTGCTGAATCAGCTCTACAAACTGACGCAGATGCAGCAGGGCTACGGCATCATTCTGCTCGGGATTCACGAAGGCCGGCCGAGGGAGATGAATCTCCTGGAGATGCTGCAGGCGTTTCTCGAGCATCGAAAAATCGTGCTCACGCGGCGCACGCGCTTCGAATTGAAAGAGGCCGAGGCGCGCCTCCATATCCTCGACGGCCTGCTAGTCGCGCTTAATAATCTCGACGCCGTGATCGGCCTGATCCGCAAGTCGAAAGATGCCGAGACTGCGCGCTCGGGCCTGATGAAGCAATTCAGCCTGACGCAGATCCAGGCGCAGGCGATTCTGGATTTGACGCTGCGCCGGCTGACTTCGCTGGAGCGGGAGAAAATCGAGACTGAGCACAAGGAGACGGTCGCGCTGATCGCGCGTCTCAAGAAAATTCTCGCCGATGAAAAAGAACTGTTGAAGCTGATCGGCGGCGAGCTCGAAGACATCAAGAAGGAATTTGGCGATCCGCGCCGCACCCAGATTGTCGAAGCGGAAGGCGAATTTTCGGTCGAGGATTTGATCGTTGAAGAGGACGTGCTGGTCACCGTTACGCACGGCGGCTACATCAAGCGCACGCCGCTCTCGCTGTATCGCACGCAGAAAAGGGGCGGGCGCGGCAAGATCGGCGCGACCACGACCGAAGAGGACTTCGTCGAGCATCTCGAACGCGTCTCGACGCACGACCGTCTGCTGTTCTTCACCAGCGCCGGCAAAGTTTACGAACTGAAGGCATACGAGCTGCCCGAAGGCGGACGCGCCGCGAAAGGACGCTCGATCGCGAACCTGCTGAGCCTCGCCAATGAGGAAACTCTCGCCGCGTTTATACCCGCGCCGCGCGAGGCCGAAGGCAAGTTCGTATTTTTCTCGACGCGACGAGGACGCGTGAAGAAAACCGCGCTCGAGGAGTACGACAATATCCGCTCGACCGGGATCATCGCGATCAATCTCGAAGACGGCGACACGCTGGTCGATGTGCGCATCACCGACGGCAATCAGCAGATCGTCTTGTCAACGCGCGATGGCCAGGCGATTCGCTTCAAGGAAGAAGAGGCGCGTCCGATGGGCCGCGCGACTGGCGGCGTGGTCGGGATGGAACTCGAATCGCGCACCGTCAAGGAAGGCAAAACCGTCACGCTGATCGAGGACGAAGTCGTTTCGATGGCAACGGTGCGCGACGATGAAACGCTGCTCACGGTATCGGAATTCGGTTACGGTAAGCGGACTCCCGCCTCGGACTACCGGCTGACGCATCGCGGCGGCAAGGGCGTGATCACGATGAACGTCACCGAGAAAACCGGCCAAGTAATCAGCGTGCGGCAGGTCGGCGTCGATGATCAGGTGATGCTGATAACCGACGGCGGCAAGGTGATTCGGCTGGCGGTCAAGGGCGTGCGAATCACAGGCCGCAACGCGCAAGGCGTTCATATGGTGCGGCTCGAAGGTGATGAGCGCGCGCGCGCAGTCGCGGGCCTCGCGGAAAGCGACGACGACGGCAACGGCAACGGAAATGGAGACGGCGCCGGCGACGACTCCGAGGAGTGATCGGCGCCGCATCGCGACGTCGCGTCGTTTAGTCTCCGCTCGGCGGCTCGCCCACGCCGAGCCCCTGCGCGATGTATGCGCGATCGGCAGCCGACAGCGCACGCCCTCGCGCGATCTCAAATCCCATCGAGCCGAGGATTTCCTCGAGCGCGTTCAGAATCAGCATCACGTTTTCACGGCGCGATCCTTCGCCCATCAGGCCGACGCGCCAGATTTTGCCTTTGAGTGGTCCGAGCCCGCCCGCGATCTCAATATTGAACAGCCGCAACAATGCGGCCCGCACCTTCATTTCGTCGATTCCCGCGGGCACTGCGATCGTCGATAGTTGCGGCAACCGGTATCCTTCCTGCGCCGCCAACTCGAGTCCCATCCCGCGCGCTCCCGCCTGGAACGCCGCCGCATTCGCGCGATGCCGCCGCCAGCGCGTCTCCAGCCCCTCTTCGATCACGATGCGCAGCGCTTCATACAACGCATAGTTCATCGTGATCGGGGCCGTATGATGGTAGAGCCGATCGGGCCCCCAGTATTGCTCGATCAGTGCGACATCGAAGTACCACGAGCGGCATTTTGTTTTGCGCTTCCTGATCGACTCCATCGCGCGCGGACCAAAAGTCACGGGTGAGAGACCCGGCGGCGCGCCGATGCCTTTCTGCGTGCAGCTGTAGCATGCGTCAATTTTCCATTGGTCGATTTCGACGGGCACGCAGCCGAGCGAGGTCACCGCGTCGATCGCGAACATCGCGCCGTAGCGATGCGCCAGTTCGGAGATCTCCTCGATCGGCTGATGTATCCCGGTCGAAGTCTCGGCATGAACGATGGCGACCAATTTGGGATTTTTCGCGGCTTTGAGCGCGGCTTCGATTTGCGCGGGTTCAATTACTCGTCCCCAATCGGCTTCGACCTTGTGCACTCTCGCGCCGAGCCGCCCGGCACTTTCTGCGAGCCGCGTTCCGAACACGCCGTGAACGCCGGTCACCACTTCATCACCGTCCTCGATCAGGTTCGCCATCACGGTTTCCATCCCTGCCGAGCCAGTGCCGGAGACCGGAAACGTGATCTCGTTCTCGGTGCGGAAGACGATGCGCAGCATGCGCTTGATGTCCTCCATCACTTTGACGAAATCCGGGTCGAGGTGCCCGACCACCGGCGACGCCATCGCCTTCATCACGCGCGGATGAACATTGGAGGGGCCGGGACCGAGCAGGATGCGCGCCGCTGGCTTGAGTTCCGGAAATTGATCCGCCAAATGAATACTCCCTTTCCGCTACCAGTGGAGCACACGCCGCTTTTACACGCGCGAGGCTCCGGGACAAAATCGATCAAAATCAATCTTGGCTATTATGTCGCGTCGGCGCCGAGTTGAAAAACGCCGATTCCAGCGTCGATTTCGTCTCGAACTCCTGCAACAACACGGGCGAGTTCGTGGTACAGTCGGTCGCAACCGGCAATGAATTCACTCGATCCCCCTTTGCTCGATGAACTTCGCGCGATTCTCGGAATCGAAGCAATCGTTTCGCGCGCCACGGAATTGAAGGTTTACGAGTGCGATGGCTGGACCGTCGAAAAGAGTTCGCCCGACATCCTGCTGATGCCGCGTTCGACCGCGGAGCTGAGCGCGGTCATGGCGGCGCTGGATCGGCGCGCTATTGCTTACGTTCCGCGCGGCGCCGGTACGGGCTTGTCGGGCGGATGCCTGCCGCTCAACGCGCCGGCGATGATCTGCACGTCGAAGATGAATCGGATCGTGGAAATCGATTATGACAATCGCCGCGTCGAAGTAGAAAGCGGCGTCGTCAATCTGCACGTCACCAACGCGGTCAAAGCGCGCGGCTATTTCTACGCGCCCGACCCGTCCTCGCAGGTCGCGTGCACGATTGGCGGCAACATCGCCGAGAATTCCGGCGGACCCCATACTCTGAAATACGGCGTGACGACGAATCACGTGCTCGGGCTCGAAGTGGTGTTGCCGGACGGCGAAATCGTCGAGCTCGGCGGACCTACTGAAGAACGATGCGGCTACGACCTAGTCGGCGCGGTGGTGGGCGCAGAGGGAACGACCGGAATCGTCACGCGCGCAACGCTGAGATTGATGCGCGAACCGGAGAATCATCGCACACTGCTCGCGTCGTTTCCCGACGTGGATAGCGCGACGCGGGCGGTATCGCTGATTATCGCGTCGGGGATTTTGCCGGGCGCACTCGAGATGATGGATCAACTGATCACCCGCGCAGTCGAGGACGCATTCCACGTGGGACTGCCCGCCGACGCCGGCGCCGTGTTGATCATCGAGCTGGATGGCCTGGAGGCGGGACTGACTGCGAGCGCCGACGCGGTCGCAACGATGGCGCAATCGTGCGGCGCGTCGGCGGTGAAACTCGCGCGCGACGAAGCGGAACGCGCGCTGCTATGGAAAGCACGCAAGCGCGCGTTTGGCGCGGTCGGGCGCCTGGCGCCGAATTACGCAACTCAGGATGGCGTCGTGCCGCGCACCTGTTTGCCGCAAATCCTTCGCGTCATCAGCGAGGTGAGCCGCCGCTACGATTTGCGCATTGGCAACGTCTTCCACGCCGGCGACGGCAACTTGCATCCGATCATTCTGTACGACGAGCGCGTACCGGGCCAGGTGCGTCGCGCAATCGATGCCGGCCGCGACATTTTGAAAGCGTGCATTGAGATGGGCGGCAGCCTCACCGGCGAGCACGGCATCGGCGTCGAGAAAATCGGCGAGATGCCGTTGCTGTTTTCTCCCGACGATCTGCGCGTGATGACCGAGCTGCGCCATGTGTTCGATCCGAAGGGCCGTTCGAACCCCGGCAAGGTTATTCCGGAGCCTGGCGCATGCGTCGAAGTTGCGGCGCCGCGACGCCAGGTGCCAATCTAAGCTGGCGGTATTCCGGCAATCGTGGCGGACGAAACTCACTCGTCAGAACTCGCGAAGCGGATCGGCCCGCAGTTAGGCGCCGATCGCATGCGCAACCCAACCGCTCTGGAAGCCAACGCCGCGCGAGTCATCTTCGAGCCGGCAAGTGTTGACGAGATCTGCGAAGTCGTTCGCATGTGCGAGACCGATCGCATCACGCTCGCGCCGATCGGTGCCGCGCGAACGCTGTCGCAAATTCGGCGCTCGCCGGTAGCGGTCGGCATCTCGCTAAAACGACTATCGCGAATCGTCGCCTACGAACCCGATGACATGACGGTGGTCGCGGAAGCCGGTCTTACAGTCAGCGATTTTAATGCCATCGCCGCGGCTTCACGTCAGAGGCTTCCCGTCGATCCGCCGAATCCGCAAGTGACCACGCTCGGCTCCTTGATCGGCGCGTCTCACGCCGGGCCGCTTCGACTCTCGGAAGGTACGGCGCGCGACCTGCTGATTGGGATTCGTTTTGTCGGCCACGGCGGACGAGTCATTCATGGCGGCGGCCGCGTCGTAAAAAACGTCGCCGGATATGATTTGATGAAGGTGATGGGCGGCGCCTTCGGTACGTTGGGCATCATCACGGAAGCGACGTTCAAGGTGCGTCCCATTCCGCCGCAGTATCGTCTAGCGATTCTTCCATACGAGCGCGCTGCCGACGCCTTTGGCGCCGCGTCTGCGCTCAATTTTGCTCTACCGATGAGCCATGTTGAAATATTGAGTCCTTCGCTGGGCGCACGGCTCGATGCGCCAAACAAATTCCTGCTGATGACCGGCTTCTCGGGGACTTCGCTTGAAATCGGTTATCAGGCAGAGAAAATTCGCGAACTGCTTGGCGACGCGGGCGAGATTCTCGATGTCCAGCCGTCGCGCGAGCGCTATGAAATGTTGCGCGATTTCGATTGGACCGCGATGCCACTAGCCGCGCAAATTGCCACTCGGCCTGCGGGTCTCGAGCGCGCGCTCAACGCATGCGGCGTCGAATTCCGCGCGCACGCAGGCTCGGGCGTCGCGCAAATGTTTGTCGGGACCACGCCGACGACCAGCGACGCGCGGAAAATTGTCGCCCGCTGGCGCGAGATTGCGCACGCCGAGCGAGGCCACCTCAGGGTCCTCGCTGCCGCCGATGTGGTTCGCAACGATCTCGAAATGTTCGATCAGCCGAACGAAGGCGCACTCCGGCTGATGCGCCGGCTGAAGAGCACCTTCGATCCCGCCAGCATTTTCAATCCCGCATGCTTCGTCGCTGGAATCTGATGGACGAAGCGCCGATTACTCAGTCGATGCCGGTGCAAGACGTCTGCGATTACGACTTGCTATTCGATTGTGTACATTGCGGCTTGTGCGTCGAAGCTTGTCCGACCTATATCGCAACGCGGCGCGAGATGGATTCGCCTCGCGGCCGTATCTATCTGATGAAATCGCTCGCCGAGGGAAAGCTGCAACTCGACGACGACAGTGTGCGTCATCTCGATTTGTGCCTCGGATGCCGCGGCTGCGAGACCGCCTGTCCCTCGGGCGTACACTATGGCCAATTGATCGAAGGTGCGCGCGCGTTTGTCGAGCGCAACTATCGCCGCAGATTCTTCGATCGATTCAGACGCAGCGCCGTCAGCGCAGTATTTCCGTATCCGTTGCGGATGCGCGCGTTGCTTGCGCCACTCGTAATCGTCGATCG
This sequence comes from Deltaproteobacteria bacterium, assembly GCA_003135855.1. GTDB lineage: Bacteria > Desulfobacterota > Binatia > Binatales > Binataceae > Binatus. The sequence continues at coordinate 30,021 of PNBD01000102.1, read as the reverse complement.
CCTGGGGCTGAGACCGGCTCTCAGAACTATTCTGCCGCGAGCGTTACGTGATTGGATCGATTTGTTGCCGCGGCTAGCCGGTGCTCGCCCGCTCGCTCCTGAAGCTCACGCAGCACCGGCGGCCGACGCGCCGCGCGTTGTGGTTCATCACGGATGCGTCGCCCAGGTGCTCGCCAACTCGGAAAACCTGAACAGTGAGCGGCTGCTTGCGGCCGCTGGATATCGCGTGGTGCATCTGGAAAATACGGCGTGCTGTGGCGCACTCGATCTTCACTCAGGCAACGCGGCGCGCGCACTCGACTTTGCCCGTGCGAATGTCAGCGCGTTGAAACGATCGGGCGCTGATGCGATTCTCTCGGCGGCTTCAGGCTGTTCGGTTGCCATAGCGGAATACGGTCAATTGCTGAAGAACGAACCCGCGATCGCCGATGATGCGCGCGCCGTCGCGAGCAAAGTGAAGGACTTGAGTTCTCTGCTTCTCGCCGCAGGGTGGACTGCGCCTCGCGAATTTCGATGCACCGTCACTTATCACGATGCCTGCCATCTCGCGCATGGACTCGGGGTGCGAGAAGCGCCGCGCAGATTGCTCGCGTCGATCCCGGGCGTGAAGATCATTGAAATGGTGGAATCCGATCTGTGCTGCGGCTCGGCCGGCAGTTACAACTTGACCGAACCTGAAATGGCGCGGGAACTTGGGCGGCGCAAAACGGATAATATTGTCGCGACTGGTGCGGATTATGTCGTACTTGCGAATCCGGGCTGCGAATTTCAGATTGCCGCAGAGCTGCGACGCCGCAAATCGAAAACCACCGCGATCCATCTTGCCGATTTCCTCGCGCTAGCGTCGAATGGCGACGTCAGATGAGCGGCGAACTCCACGAAGTCAAACTATATTTCGCGTACACGAGTCCTTTCACTTATCTCGCGATGCAACCGGCGTACGACCTCGAGCAATCGCATCGCGTGCGTGTCCGTTTCATCCCGTATGGAGTGAATATCCGCAAAGTGTATGGCCCACTCGATCGCGCCGACGCCGACCGCCGCAAGGTGCGCTATCTGTATATCGACGCGCGACGCATCGCGAAGGAACGCGGTCTGATCATTTATCCGCCCAAAAAGATCTTCAGCGCGAGACTCGCGTTCTACGGCGGTCTCTTTGCGGAGCGGCACGGACAATTTCGCAATTACTCGGATCGGGTGTTTGAGAGATTCTGGAAGCAGGAACTCGACGTCGAAAGCCGCGGCGCGATCTCCGCAATCATGACCGAGGTTGGGCTCGACGAGGCCGATTTCCTGAACTACGCGGACAGGACTGCGCGCACCGATTTGGATGCGTGCTTCGCCGAGGCCGACGCCGACAAGGTCTTCGGCGTACCGACCTTCATCGTCGATGGCGAGCCGTTCTGGGGCGAGGATCGCGTGACTTGGGTAATTCGAAAGCTCGACCAGATGGGCCTGCGCCGCTGAATCCGTCGAGCTATTGCGTCTCATCCTTGCGTGATCGGAATGTGCTTCGGCTGCGACTTTACTCGTTCGAGCCACGCGCGGATCGATGGGTAGGCCGACAGATCGAATCCGCCGTCGCCTGCCACATTCGTGTACGCATAAAGAGCAATGTCAGCGATCGAGTAATGTTGTCCGACGAACCAGTCATGCGATTTGAGATGCCCTTCCATCACTCCCAACCCGTCATGTCCGCGACGACGCATGAAGTCGATGATCATGCGGCGGTCGTCACTCACCTGCGGATACATGACGAGAAATCGCACGCTCGCGATGTAAGGCTCGTGACTGTACTGCTCGAAGAATAGCCACTGCATCACTTGGGCGCGATTGTACTTGTCATCAGGCAGAAAGGGAGTCCCTTCAGCGAAGTAGGTAATGATCGCATTCGACTCGAATAGCAACTTGCTATCTTCGAGTTCGACGGCCGGGATTCTGCCATTTGGAAATTTTGCGAGAAACTCGGGCGTTCGGGTCAGGCCTTTGAGGATATCCAGTTCGATGCGCTCGAACGGAATACCTAGTTGCGTGAGCAGGAGGCGAACCTTATAGCCATTTCCCGACGGCAGATAGTCATACAGCCGCAGCATCGCAAGCTCCGCTAAATTTTCTCGCGCCAGATCCGCGCCGATTATAGTTCAGGACTGGAAGGCAGGGACGTTTCGCCCATCAGATACGCGTCGACTGCGCGCGCTGCCTCGCGCCCTTCCCAAATCGCCCACACCACCAGCGATTGTCCGCGACGAGTATCGCCGGCAGCAAAAACTCCGGGCACGCTCGACATGTAATTCTCGCACTGCACGTTGCTGCGAGCGTCGAGCTTGAGCGCCAATTGGGAAATGATGGTGTCGGGCTCGGGGCCGAGGAATCCGAGCGCGAGCAGCACCAAGTCGCATTCAATTTCGAAATCGCTGCCCGGAATCTGCTCCATGACCATCCGCCCGTTCTCGTTTTTCCAATCGAGGCGGATGCCGTGCAGCTTTTTCACCACGCCACGCTCGCCGGTGAATTTGCTGGTATTGACGCTCCAATCGCGCTGCACGCCTTCTTCGTGCGAACTCGAGGTCCGGAGAATCATCGGCCAGTCGGGCCACGGCATCTGTTCGGTGCGCTTCTCAGGCGGCATCGGCAGCAACTCGAATTGGTGCACGACGATTGCACCTTGCCGATTCGAGGTGCCGAGACAGTCCGAGCCGGTGTCGCCGCCGCCCAGAATAACGACGCGTTTTCCCTTGGCAGTGATCTCAGCGGCCGGATCGAGCGCGTCGCCGAAATTGCGCTTGTTCTGCTGCGGAAGGAATTCCATCGCGAAATGGATCCCTTTCAGCTCGCGCCCGGGAATCGGCAAGTCGCGCGGATTGGTCGCGCCCATTGTGAGCACGATCGCATCGTGCTTCGAGCGCAGTTCATCGCCGTGTATGTCCGTGCCCACGCGGCAATTAGTGACTATCTCGACGCCTTCACTGACCATTTGCTCGACGCGGCGATTGACTATCCACTTCTCGAGTTTGAAATCCGGTATGCCGTAGGTCAGCAGACCGCCGACTCGATCCGAGCGTTCGTAGAGCGTCACTGAATGACCGGCGCGCGCGAGCTGCTGTGCGCATGCGAGTCCGGACGGTCCGGAGCCGACGACGGCCACGCGCTTGCCAGTCTTTCGCGCAGCGGGCTGCGGTGCGACCCATCCTTCGGCCCAAGCGTGATCGATGATGTTCTTTTCGATCAACTTAATCGTGACGGGATCGTTGTTGATATTGAGGACGCAGGCTTCTTCGCACGGCGCAGGGCAGATGCGTCCGGTGAATTCCGGAAAATTGTTGGTCGAATGCAGGCGCTCGATCGCTTCGCGCCAACGGCCCCGATAAATCAGATCGTTCCAATCGGGGATGATGTTGCCTAGCGGGCAACCCTTGTGGCAGAAGGGGATGCCGCAATCCATGCATCGCGCGCCTTGCGCACGCAATTTTTCCTCGGGCATCTTAAGATCGAACTCGCGCCAATCGTTCAGGCGTTCGTTGACGGGACGCCGCGCCGGCGTCTCCCGATTGATCTCCATGAAGCCCGTGATCTTGCCCATCTAAACCCGCCCCGATTCTGTTCCGTTCGATATCCGCGGATACATGCTCACACCGCAGCCAGGCGCGCCAAGTCTGAATTCATGTTGAGATGCTGCCGTTCCAGCACCATCCGATACTCAGTTGGCAATATCCTGACGAACTTGACTGAGTAGTCACTCCAATTAGCCAGTAGCCGCTGCGCGACCGCGCTTTCAGTACATTGATGATGCCGCACGACCAATGTGTGTAATTGCTTGAGCTCGTCGGCATCGCTAATTGGTCCCAGCTCAACCATCCCAGTGTTGCAGCGATTCGCAAACGTGCCGTCTTCGTCGAGCACGTACGCAACGCCTCCGCTCATGCCGGCCGCGAAATTGCGCCCGGTCTTGCCCAGCACGACGACCAGTCCGCGCGTCATGTATTCGCAGCCGTGATCGCCAACTCCTTCGACCACCGCATGCGCGCCGCTATTGCGGACTGCGAATCGCTCGCCGGCGACGCCCCGGAAGAACGCTTCGCCTCCGGTCGCGCCGTAGAGAGCGACGTTGCCGATGATGATATTCTCCTCGGCCTTGAACGTTGCGGTGCGCGGCGGCCGCACCGAAATAAATCCGCCCGACAGTCCTTTGCCGCAGTAGTCGTTCGCGTCGCCTTCGAGATAGAGCGCGATTCCCGGCGCCAGCCATGCGCCAAAACTCTGGCCCGCCGATCCCTTCAGTCGCACCTGAATCGTATAAGGGGGCAGGCCCTCGGCATGAAAACGCCGCGACACTTCCGCCGATAGCATCGTGCCGACAGTTCGGTTCACGTTTCGAATCGGCAGATTCATTTCGATCGGTTGACGATGCTCGAGCGCGTCTTTCGCCAACTCAATGATCTGATTGTCGAGCGCCTTATCGAGGCCGTGGTCCTGATTTTCGACGCAATGCAGCGGCTCATCGGCGGGCACGTCCGGCCGGCGCAGGATGTTGCTCAAATCGATATTGCGCGCTTTCCAATGCTGGATGGCTTCGTTCGAATCGAGACACTCGACATGGCCCACCATCTCGGCGAGGGTCCGGAAACCCAACTGCGCCATGTATTCGCGCAGTTCGTCCGCGATGAACATCATGAAGTTCACGACGTGCTCGGGCTTGCCTTCGAACTTCGCGCGGAGCTGCGGATCCTGGGTGGCGATGCCGACCGGACAAGTATTCAGGTGGCAGACGCGCATCATGATGCATCCCGAGGCGACCAGCGCCGCGCTCGCGAAACCGAATTCCTCGGCGCCGAGCAGCGCGGCTATCGCGACATCGCGGCCGGTCTTGAGCTGGCCGTCGGTCTCGACGCGAATCCGGCCGCGGAGACTGTTCATGACGAGAACCTGCTGCGTCTCCGCGAGGCCGAGTTCCCACGGGATGCCGGCATGCTTGATCGATTGCAGCGGCGACGCGCCAGTGCCGCCGTCGTAACCGCTGATCAACACGACGTCGGCCTTGGCCTTCGCGACTCCTGCCGCGATGGTGCCGACGCCAACTTCCGCGACCAGTTTCACGCTGATGCGCGCGCGATTGTTCGAGTTCTTGAGATCGTGAATCAACTGCGCGAGATCCTCGATCGAATAGATGTCGTGATGCGGTGGCGGTGAGATCAGTCCGACGCCGGGCGTCGAGTAGCGAATCTTCGCGATGAAGTCGTCAACCTTGTGGCCGGGAAGCTGTCCCCCTTCGCCGGGCTTTGCGCCTTGCGCCATTTTGATTTGCAGCTCGTCGGCGTTGACCAGGTAATGGCTGGTGACACCGAAGCGCGCCGACGCGACCTGCTTGATCGCGCTGCGGCGCCAATCGCCGTTGGCGTCGCGCACGAAGCGCGCGGGATCCTCGCCGCCCTCGCCGGTGTTGCTCTTGCCGCCGATTCGGTTCATCGCGATCGCGAGGTTCTCGTGCGCTTCCTTGCCGATCGATCCGAACGACATCGCGCCCGTCTTGAAGCGCTTCACAATCTCCGAAGCGGGCTCGACTTCTTCAAGCGGCACCGGCTGACGATCCGACTTGAACTTCAGCAGGCTGCGCAACGTCGCAAGCGCGCGGCCCTGGTCATCGACCGATTTCGTATAATCCTTGAACAGCCGATAATTGCCGGCGCGCACCGAGTGCTGCAGCTTGGCGATAGTGTTCGGATTGTACATGTGGAACTCGCCGCGCCGGCGCCATTGATACTGCCCGCCCACATCGAGTTCGCCGTCGAGATTGAGCGCGACCTTGTACGCGTGGTTATGCCGCTCGGCGGTTTCTTTCGCGATCGCGTCGAGCCCGATTCCGCCGACGCGCGACGCAGTCCAACTGAAGTACTGATCGATCACATCCTTCGAGAGGCCGATCGCTTCGAAGATTTGCGCACCGCGATAGCTCTGCGTGGTCGAGATTCCCATCTTCGAGGCGACTTTGGTGACGCTCTTGCCGACCGCCTTGACGAAATTGTGAACCGCAGTTTCCTGGTCGATGTCTCGCAGCCGGCCATCGCGAATCATCCCGGCCATCGTGGCAAACGCGAGATACGGATTGACCGCGCCCGCACCGTAGCCGATCAACAGGCAGAAATGCATCGCTTCGCGCGGCTCGCCTGACTCGACGACCAGGCCAACGCGGGTGCGCGTGCCCGCGCGAATAAGATGATGATGAACGGCGCCGGTCGCGAGCAGCGCGGGAATCGCCGCGTGCTTCGCGTTCACGCCGCGATCTGACAGCACGATGATCGTGTAGCCGGATTCGATCGCCGCCGACGCGTCGCGGCAAAGTGTGTCGAGCGCCGCGCGCAACGCCGCTTCGCCGTCTTCGACTCGATACAGCGTCGAGAGCGTGATCGTGCGCAAGCCGTCAATCGCAAGCCGCTTGATTCTTTCGAGTTCCTCGTTGGTGAGGATCGGCTGGGGCAAGCGGAGCTGGCGGCAATGGAGCGCCGACTCTTCGAACAAATTCTGCTCGGCCCCGATCGTGGTCTCGGTCGAAGTGACCAGTTCCTCGCGGATCGGATCGATCGGCGGATTCGTGACCTGCGCGAAAAGTTGCTTGAAATAATTGTAAAGCGGCTGCGGGCGGTTCGAGAGCACCGCGAGCGGCGTGTCGGTTCCCATCGAACCGACCGGCTCCTGGCCATTCGTCGCCATCGGCGCGAGGATCATTTTCAAATCCTCGATCGTGTAGCCGAACGACTGCTGCTGCTGGAGCAAATCGCCGTCCTCGAAGCCATCGATCGGCGGCGCATTCTTCACTTCCGGCAACGACTCGAGGCTGACCAGGCTTTGCGCGAGCCAATCGCGATAAGGCTGTCGCGCCGCCATCGACTCCTTGATTTCATCGTCCTGCACGATTCGGCCGAGCGCCGTATCGACCAGAAACATCCGGCCCGGCTGCAGGCGTCCTTTGAGCGCAACATTTTCGGGCGCGATATCGAGCACGCCGGTCTCCGACGCCATCACGACCAGGCCGTCCTTGGTGACGGTGTAACGCGACGGGCGGAGCCCATTGCGATCGAGCACCGCGCCGATTCTGATTCCGTCGGTGAACGCGATCGACGCCGGGCCGTCCCACGGCTCCATCAGGCACGAATGAAACTGGTAGAACGCTCGCTTGCTCGCACTCATCTGCGTATCGTTCTGCCACGCCTCGGGAATCATCATCATGACGGCGTGCGGCAGCGAGCGGCCGGTGCGCACCAGCAGCTCGAGGCAGTTGTCGAAGTTCGCGGAATCGCTGCCGTTGGGTTCGACGATCGGCAACAGCTTCTTGATGTCGTCACCGAACAGCGGCGATGAGAAAAGTCTCTCCCGCGCATGCATCCAGTTGATATTGCCGCGCAGCGTGTTGATTTCGCCGTTGTGCGACATGAAGCGATACGGATGCGCGCGATCCCAACTCGGGAAAGTGTTGGTCGAAAACCGCTGATGCACCATCGCGAGCGCGGTCTTGAGATCCGGATCGTGCAAGTCGGGAAAAAACTGCGGAATCTGCGTCGAGATGAGCTGGCCTTTGTAAACGACGGTCAGCGCCGAGAGACTGCAGAAATAAAATAGCTCGGAATCATCGAGGTCAAGCTTCAATGCCGCCGCCGTCGCGCGTTTGCGAATGACGAACAGCTTGCGATCGAACGCCTCGACGTCTTTCAGATCGGCGCTGCGGCCGATGAAGACCTGGCGGATCGACGGCATCCCGCGGCGCGCGATATCGCCGCACGCCGATTCGATCACCGGCACATCGCGCCATCCGAGCAGCCGTTGTCCTTCTTCCGCGACGATTGTCTCGAATGCCTCGATGCAACGCTGGCGCTTCTCCGCATCGAGCGGCAGAAAAACCTGGCCGACTCCGTATTGGCCGGGCGCGGGCAATTGAAATCCGAGCCGGGTTGCTTCCTTCGCGAAAAACTCGTGCGGGATCTGCAGCAGGATTCCCGCGCCGTCGCCGGTCCGCGGATCGCATCCGCAGGCGCCGCGATGCGTCAGATTGTCGAGCACCTCGAGCGCTTTGCGCACGATATCGTGCGAGCGCTCGCCCTTGATGTTGACGACGAAGCCGACTCCGCACGCGTCGTGCTCATGGGCGGGATCGTAGAGGCCCTGCTTTTTTGGAATGCTCTTCGCGTTGTGCATCATGAACCCCGTCGCGCATCGGGGAGCACCGACTTGGCAACGCCATGGCGATGTCGCCGGCCATTGGATGACTCGTGCGAATCGTCGTTAGCGTGAACCGCGATCAGCCCGCGCTCGGTATGCGTCGAAAGCACCACCATCGTCTCCGTCCGCGCCACTCCCTCGATCGAGCGGATCGCACTGATGAGCCGCTCAAGCGACGAAGTGTTGTCGGTTTTCACTTTCAGCACCAGGGTGTGCTGACCGGTGACGTGATGACACTCGAGGACATCCTCGAGCATCGCGACCGCTTCTTCGAACAGTGGGATAGTCTTCGGATGCGCGATCGAAACGCCGATAAACGCCGCGACGTCTTTGCCGAGTCGAGTCGCGTCCACCGACGCGTGATAGCCGGTGATGATGCCGCAATCTTCGAGCTTCTTGACGCGCTCGTTGACCGAAGGCGCGGAGAGCCCGACTTGCTCGCCCAACTTCACCAGCGGGATTCGGCCGTGTTCCTGCAAAACATTGAGAATCTGCAGGTCAATAGCATCCAGCTCGGGGGTATCGCCGCCGAATTTCATAAGGCTATCCTCGTAGGGTGACGCCGAACATAAGATGTAAATGTATTTATGTCAAGGGTTTGTAAGGGGAAATGTCATTCGGAGGGTCGTTTAGTAAGGTTCGCGGCTGCCTACCAATTAAGCAACAGCCAAAATGCTCATTTTAGCTTAAAATAGTGTGCTCAGACTGAAGAAGGCGCCCATCTCTGGACGCCTTCTCGACGAGTCTGCGGTTATAGCTCTGATGCGACCCAGCGAGCCGAGCGCCTGCCCTATTCGCCCTTGAAATTCGCCGCGCGCTTCTCGACGAACGATCTCGCACCTTCGAGATGATCCTGCGAGGTCAGCATCAGATGCTGTCCGTGACGCTGATAATCGTAAAAATACGGCAGGTTCAAATTGAGTCCGACGCGCAGCGCTTCTTTCGCGAGGCGTTGCGCAAGCGGCGCTTGCGATGAGATCTTTTTCGCGAAGGCCGCGGTCGCCTCGGCGAGTTGAGCGTGCGGCACAACCTTATTAACCATGCCGATGCGCTCGGCTTCGGCGGCGTCGATAATGTCGCCGCTCAGAATCAATTCGTACGCGCGCGCGAGGCCCACCAGTCGCGGCAGGATCAACAAGCCGCCAGCCTCGGGGATGAGACCACGGCGAATAAAAACTTCGCCGAAGCGCGCCTGGTCGGAGCAGATCCGCATGTCGCACATCAGCGCGATGTCGCAGCCATAGCCGACCGCAGCGCCGTTGACCGACGCGATGGTCGGCTTCGGATACGTGATCAACATGTCGAGCGCGACCGGGCGATGCTCGCGCCATTCTTCGACCTCGCTACGTTTGGACGGGCGCGCATCGCGAAACTCGGGGTTCAGAAAAATTTCCTTGACGTCGTCGCCGGCGCAAAACGCGCGGCCGGCCCCGGTCAGCACGACGACGCGAATCGCATCATCTTCGTTGGCGTCGCGGAACGCATCGATCAGTTCGTCGTAGGTCTTGATGGTCGCCGCATTCATCGCGTGCGGGCGATTGATCGTGATCGTCGCGACGGCGTCGCGCTTGTCGTAAAGAATATCGCTATAAGGCATGGTTTAACTCCCGCTGAATTTGTGGATGCAGCAATCTGAGCTATCCCAAATCCCGACTCGAACGGTCAAGCGCTCCGGGTTCGAGGCGTTTCCTTGGGCGATCAGTGGTTAGTGTGTTCGCCGCCGGATTGACCGCATACCGGGATTCGGTATATCTTCAACATCGTGATTCGTTCGTTCGGTGACCAGCAGACCGAATCATTGTTCGCTGATCGCTTCGTGCGCCAGTTCCAGGGCGTGGCCCGTCGTGCGAAGCGCAAGTTGGAGGCCATCAACGCGGCAAGTCGGCTGGAGGACCTAATGGTGCCGCCCTCGAATCGGCTCGAAAAGCTAAAGGGCGACCTGAAGGATTTCCACTCGATCAGAGTGAACGATCAGTGGCGCGTGATTTTCAAATGGCGTGATGGTGACGCCCAAGGAGTCAGAATCGTTGACTACCACTAGGAGAGTTTCGATGAAGAATGAATTTGCACCGGTCACCCCCGGCGAGGTGCTGAAGGAGGAATTCTTGGCCGAATACGGCCTGTCGCAAAACCAGCTCGCGAAGGCAATCGGCATTTCTCCGAACCGGATCGCTGAGATCGTGCACAACCGCCGTCGGATCACTGCAGATACGGCGCTGCGCCTCGGCTTGTATTTCGGCAACAGTCCGGAGTTCTGGCTGAATCTCCAGACCCACTACGATCTCAAGATGGCGCGCAAGAATCTCACGCCCAAAGCCTTAGCGCGGATCAAGGCGCAGCGCGCAGCCTGAACGACTGACCCAAATGAGGCCGCTACCTCATGGCAGTTCTGCATGCTCTTCCTGCTCGTCGATTGTCCGTCTGTCATCGTTCGCACGACCATCGGCGGCTCCGATCTTGTTTCTCTTTGCCTATTTCGACGAGAGCGGAAGGTGCACCGTCCTGCCCGCGGATGCTAGTTTGAAACGCAGCGAAAAAAGGAGCTCATCAATGGACTGGCTCTTTCAATGTAACCCCAAGCGGTTCGATCTGGCGTCCTTTATCGAAGCAGGCGCCCGAGACAACGATTGGGCAATGAATCAGCGGCGACAACTTGTCTCTCCAGGAGATCGTGTCTTCTTCTGGCAGACTGGCCCGGAAGCTCGGCTGCTCGCGGTTGGTCATGTCAGTTTGCCCGTGTACGAACGGGAGAACAGTTCCTTCGGCCGCTACTGTGTAGGCGTTGCTTTTGACCACAAAATCGAGCCCCCGCTGACTCGTCCAGAAGCCCTAGAAAACACCACTCTAAGCAAGTTTCCCCCTTTCAAATGGGCGATGGGAACTAATTTTGTGATACAGGATCCTGCGATAGTAGCTGAACTCGAGAGAGTACTTGAGGGCCGTCTCGTTCCGTTTTCAGAGAAGAAGGCGACAGGTCCACAGATCCAAGACTCGCAACAGTCGCTCGACACTGCGATCAAGCGTGCGAAGCATGAAACGACTGAAGGAGTCCGCCTTTACATTGCCCAGATGGATCCAACCGCGTTCGAATGGCTTGCTCGCGCACTGCTCCTAAAGCTTGGTTACAAGAACGTCAATGTCACCAAACAAAGCGGTGACGGTGGCGTCGACGTGAGGGCGATATTAGTTGCCGGCGGCGTTGCCAATATGCAGACTTGTATCCAAGTCAAGCGGCAGCAGACGGTGGGTCGTCCAATCGTTCAGAACATCCGTGGCTCACTGAGTGCCCACGAAGCAGGGCTGCTCGTCACATCAGGCCGATTTACCGACGAGGCAATTGAAGAAGCGAATGACCCGCACAAGGTTTCGATAGCCTTAATTGATGGCCTCAAGCTGACTCAGTTGCTGTTGGATCACGAGATCGGCGTCGAACATGTCAACTTGACGCTCTACCGCCTAAAGCTTGATGAACTTTCCAAGGAACAGCTTGAATCCCGTGTCGAGGAGTCCGGTGGGGATGACTCCTGACCCCGCAAACCATGACGCTCGCACTTTCCGATTCAGCCTCTCAGCCCCGAATTAAGCCAGTACCGACGGGCCTGGCAGCGCCGTCAACGCCAGCATCGTGATCGCCGCGACTATCGCGAGCTCACGAATGCGGATATGCGTCGCTCCCCATTTCGAGCGCATCAAGCCCCGTCCACTCGACGTCCGCCAACACACGATTGCCCATGGTTGTTTCGGTGATCTTGAAGAACAACATCGCAAGCGTGAACACCACGACGAGGTTGACCGTCACGCCGATCAGTTGTGCGAAGAACTGGCTCGCATCGCCGTAGAGCAAGCCGCGGACCGGGCCCGCGACATTGTTCCAGCCGTCGCCGTAAGTGCCATCGGCAAAGATTCCTAGCGCCAGCGCGCCCCAGATTCCGCAGACGCCGTGAACCGCGACTGCGCCGACGGGATCGTCGATTTTGAAGCGCCGCTCGAGTCCGACTACCGCCCACACGACCAGCAAGCCCGCGAGCAGACCGATGAGCAGGGCCGCGGCCGGCGACACGAATGCGCATGACCCGGTGATCGCGACCAGTCCGCCGAGCAATCCATTACAGGCCATCGCGATGTCGGGTTTGTGGAATCGATGCCACAAATAAAGCAGCGCGGAGAGCGCGCCCCCGGCGGACGCGAGCATCGTGTTGACCGCGATCACCGCAATCCTCGGATCGGAAGCGGCGAGCGTCGAGCCGGCGTTGAAGCCGAACCATCCGAACGCGAGGATCAAGGTGCCGCTCACCGCCATCGGCAGATTGTGTCCCGGCAATGCGCCGATCGCGCCGTCGCGCCGAAATTTTCCGATGCGCGGACCGATCGTGTATGCGCCGGCCAGCGCGGTCACGCCGCCGGTCATGTGGACCACCGTCGATCCCGCGAAATCGAGATGGCCATGGCCAAGTCCGAGATTCACGCCGAGTTGTGAAAGCCAGCCACCGCCCCAGACCCAGTTTCCGTAGAGGGGTAGAGGAACATCGACATGAACAGCGCGTAAACGAAAAACGCATTGAACTTCCAGCGCTCGGCCATCGCGCCGGTCGGGATAGTCGCCGCGGTATCCATGAAGACCAGCGAGAACAGAAACATCGCGAGACTTCCAGGGTCATGGCTGACGCTCAGAAGCGCAAACTTGCTGAGGCCCAGGATTCCGTACGAGTGCCCACCCATCGTGAGCGACAGCTCGCGATGCGCAATCGCGGTGGCGCCCACCGACGGCCAGCGCGGCACTCCGCCCATCATGAAAGCGTAGCCGGTCAGCCAGAATCCGACGATGCCGATTGGATAGATGACCAGGTTCATCGCCATCGTGTTGGTCGCGTTCTTGGAGCGGGTGAAGCCGGTCTCAAGCATTGCGAATCCGAGCTGCATGAACATCACGAGGAAGCCCGCGACCAGCACCCATGCGAGATTGAGCGATTGCTCGAGCGGCGGCGATGAAGCTGCGGTTTGCGCCCGCGCGACGCCGCCGACGAGGAGCAACAAGGCGGTAAAGGTGACGGCGGCACATGTCAGCCGCGATTGTCTCGACCTCATTTCGTCTGGCCTCTGTAGGAACGGCGCGCCTGTGTGGGCGACGCCGGGTAACGGTTGGCGATCCATATCAGGAATATGAAAATTCCGACCAGCGAGACGAAAACCAGGCCGTAACCGATTCCGCGCTTGATCTGTTTCAGCCTGACATTCGGTGGATGAAGATGACGTGCGCGTCCCTGCGGCACGACCAGCGATGGATCGCGAAGATCCGCCAGCATCTCCGCCGCACTCGCATAGCGGTCACGCGGCGAGCGCTCGATCGCGTGCAGGATGATCTCTTCAAGATGCGGATCGAGGTCGGGCTTGAACGCGCTCGGCGGCCGCGGGTCTTCATTGGTCTTCGCGCGCATCACGCTGTACACGTTGGGTCCAGAGTACGGCAGATTGCCGGTCAGCATCTCGTACAGAATCACGCCGAGTGCGTAGATGTCGGTGCGCACGTCGCCGCGCCGCCCACTGACCTGCTCGGGCGCCATGTAGTCCGGCGTTCCGATCGTCGACGATAGCCCGGTCCACGTCAGCCGCCGCGCGGATTCATCGAGTGCAATTCCGAAATCCATGATCTTGGTCTTGCCTTCTTTGGTGACCAGGATGTTCTCGGGCTTCAGATCGCGATGCACCACGCCCTCGCCGTGCATGTAAACCAGCATCTCCGCGATTTGCCGCGCGATATCGAGTGCCTTGTCGGTCGGCATACCGCCGGGCTCACGCATCAGCGCGCGCAGTGACTGCCCATCGACGTACTCCATCGCGATGTACATGCGGCTTTTGTGCTTGGGGCTGAGCACTCTGATGATGCCGGGATGGTTGAGACGGCGCCCGACCTCTTCCTCGCGCTGAAAGCGCCCGTAAAAGACCACATCGCTTTCGAACTGCAGGTACGGGATTTTGATTACGACGGTGGCGCCGTCGACGGTATCGGTGGCCTGAAAAATCGACGCCATCCCGCTGCGCGCGATCAAGCCGGTCAGGTGGTACTGATCGAGGTTTTCGCCAACGCTGACCTCGCGCATGTTTTCAGGCCATCTCGCTTATGGCGGTCAGCGAAATTAACATCAGGCGGAGCGGGCAAGCAATCGAACCGGCAGCGCGAGCGACGTCAGGCAAAAAAATCGCGGAGCCGCTCGCGCCAGCCACTGCCGGTTGGCTTATGCCCGGTGGGTGCGATCATCTTGAAGATCGCGCAGGTGAGATTGTCGGCGGTGCCGCGACGATTGGCGGTGTCGATCAAATTGCGGCAACCGGACTCGGGATCGCGATCGCGCGTCAGATATTCAATCTCCGGAGTTTCGATCACGTTATACAAACCGTCACTGCACAGGATCAGACGATCGCGCTCAACCAGCGGCATCTGAATCCGGTCCACCGACACGATCAGCTGGTGGCCCATACTCCTAAGCAGCATCCCGCGATCGGGATGATCTTTGGCGCGCGCGGCGCTCATCAGACCCATCCGGACGCGTTCCGCGACCACGGTGTGATCCTGGCTGATTTGCGTGATTCGGCTGTTCCGGATCAGATAGAGCCGGCAATCGCCAACGTGGATCGCGGTGAAAGCTCCGTTCTCAACTGCGACCGCGGTCAACGTCGTCGCCATCCGGCGCAGTTCCGGCACCGTTAGCGCCCGTTGATGAATCTCGATATTCGCGCGCTGGATCGCGCGATGAAGCCGCTTGCCCGCGCCCCACGCCGGCGAACTCTCGCGGTATGCTTGCAGCATTATGTCGATGCACATCCGGCTCGCGAGCTCGCCGCCTTCGTACCCGCCGACGCCGTCGGCGATGGCGAACACCGCGGTGTCCGGACCCTCGATGAATTGGCCGCAGCAATCCTGGTTATCGGGCCGCTCGGTGCCGGTATCTGACAACAAAGCCAGCTCGAAGGCTGGTTCGACATACGCTTCGGCAGAAGTGGCAATTACCATTTGCAGAGATTTCGACAGCGCCGCGCCTCACTCAATTCATGAAAACAATCGGGGGGCGGACCGCGTCGAATCGCGGCTCGCCCCCGAGGTAATTCGCCAAACCATTTTGGATCGTCCCGGCTTGGCTACGAGTATGGTTTACCTTCGATCTTATCGCTACTGATACGCGTGCGTTTCGCTCCGCATCATTTGCGTTATGCTCTTGCTCCTTCGCCACGGGCTCCGGGCGCAAGCATTTCGATACTGTCTTCCGGGTAACACTCCAAGCCGAACTCGGGAACGTCGAGTCCTTCGAGCTCCACCTCTTGAGTGACGCGCATCGAGCGGACGGCGTTGACCGCCGAGAAGACCACGTAGGTGAAGCCGAATACGTAGACGGCACACAAAGTGGCTCCGCCTAGCTGCATAAAGAACTGGCGAACGTCTCCATGTAGCAGGCCAGTCACGCCCATACCCGCTTGGCCGAGATACGTCGTCGCGCCGACTCCATTCCAGCCGGCTCCATAGGTGCCGTCGGCGAAGATCCCCACGGAGACCGCGCCGAACCAACCGCAATATCCATGAACCGAGATTGCGCCGCACGGATCGTCCACCTTGATGACGCGTTCGTTGAAGAGCACGCCGAGGTCCACGATGATTCCGGCAATCAGTCCAATGAGCACGGCCGAGTTGGGCGACACGAAGGCGCAGGGAGCGGTGATCGCGACCAAACCGGCGAGCATCCCGTTGCAGGCCATCGTGATGTCGGGTTTGCCGAACATGTAATACCAGAGGAACATCGCAGACGCGGCGCCGGCGACGGCGGCGAGATTAGTGTTTACGGCGATTACGGAGATGCGCAGGTCGCTCGCGCCCAAGGTCGAGCCAGGATTAAATCCCATCCAGCCGAACAGCAGGATGAAGGTTCCCGTTACGACATAGACCAGGTTGTGCGCTGGAAATGCGCGCGGCTTGCCGTCGGGTCCGTACTTGCCCAGCCGGGGACCGAGAATTACTGCGAGCGCCATCGCGGCGAATCCGCCGACTGCGTGGACGACGGTCGAGCCGGCAAAATCCACGTAGCCATGGCCCATGTTCATCGTCGATCCCAACTGAGACAGCCACCCGCCGCCCCATACCCAACAGCCGAAGCTCGGGTAAAGAATGGCGCCGATGAAGAGTTCGCAAAGGATGAACGCCCAGAAAGTGATCCGCTCACAGATCGCGCCGACGATGATATAGCCAGCGGTCTCCATGAACACGACTTCGAACAGAGTCAAACAATTGCTGGCGGCGTCGTAGCCTGGACCGCTCAGGAAGAAGCCCTTGCCACCGAGGAAGCCCCATTGCCCGCTCCCCAGGAGGAAATGGTTGAGCGCCGGGATGCCGCCAAGGTTCGTTGGCGCCGCATTTATCGCGACCGCGCCAAATTGAAAGGCGTAGCCGCATGCGTAGTATGCGAGAAAGGCAAATACGTAAGCCGCGAAGTTAAGCATCATGAGATGCCCGGCGTTCTTTTTTCGAACCAGCCCGCAGGTGAGGAGAGCGAACCCGGCCTGCATGAAGAGCACCAGATAACCGGTCAGCAGGGTCCACGAAAAATTCGTGGCGATTCGCAGATGCCCCACGTTGTCGGCGAGCTTCATCGCGAGCGGCTCTTTGGCCGCTTGAGCGGTGTACTCATCGAACGCTTTCTTGCTCTTGCCGTAGTCGGGGGCAGTCTTATCGGTCGGTTCGGTAACGACAAAGCCTGTACCACCCGCGTCGTAGGTGGTGGTCTTGTCGCCGGTAGCAATTCCGGCCGGATCGGGTTGCGGCTCGTCGGCCAGTGCGATGATAACCGGGCCGCTGAGCCATTGCGCCATCAGTATTGCGATGACGGTTTTGAGTAACCATTGTCTCCTACGTTTCACGGGAACGTGGGGCATTTTGCAAAGCTCCTCCTGAATTTTCGCAGTGCTCAGCCAGCACTACGCTGCGTGAACAATTGAGTTAGATTGCGTCGCGACCGCGCTCCCCGGTGCGGATACGAATAACGTCGTCGAGCGTGGTGACGAAGATCTTGCCGTCCCCTATTTTGCCGGTCCGCGCGCTGTCAGAGATTGCCTTCACGACCGGCTCGACCAGATCTTCTGCGAGGATGACGCTAATCAGAACTTTGGGCAGGAAATCGACCGTGTACTCGGTGCCACGATACATTTCCGTATGACCCTTTTGGCGCCCGAATCCTTTTACCTCGAAGACCGTCAACCCCGTAACACCGAGGGCGGTGATACTGGCCTTCACGTCGTCAAGTTTGGATGGTTTGATCACTGCGTCGATGCGCTTCATTCCAAGCCACCTCCGACTGGATCCACGGCGATCTTGGGTTGGGTTTGCTCAGCCATTTTGCCTCCTTCGATTCGGCGGCGGATTACGGATCCGCGCTCAGTACCGTTGCGCTACCCGTTACGGGCGGGGAGCACGTTGGGCGACAGAGCAAAAGAAGCGCCAGTAGAATGTTGTGGATTTGGGGCGTTATTTGCAAAGTGCATGCTCAATCTTTGAGCAAATGCCTGCCAAACAGTCACCACCGACCGCGCACCAGATGAGTGGACGTAGGTGAGAACCCGGAGCTTTAAAGTTGTCGGACCGGTCTCAAGTCGGTGGCTGATTCCGCGCTCGAGACCGGTCCGGGTGGTGCAGATTTATCCTGGATGACTCCCGTAAAGTCGCCCGGGTCTGCGTCGCTCATCGTTGCGCTTAGGCGACCTTCCTCTTCGCGGGTCGCGCCAGTGTGCGCCTGCCGATTGGTACATCGTCGATAGTCTTCGGAGCGCCGTCGTCGCCGGTCACGACGTATTCCGGGTATGCCGGGAAGCCATGCTCGTGGATATCGAGTCCTTCGATTTCACCTTCAGTCGAAATCCGCAGAGTGCCGGTTGCCTTGACCGCGTACATTAACGCCATCGAGGCGATGAAGGTCGCGATCGTGATCGAGAAACTACCGATCATTTGCGCCTTCAGCACGCCCAGCCCACCGCCGTAGAAAAGCCCGGTCACCACCGAGCTGGTGTCGGCCCCGGTGGCCGTCGGCGCGCCATACTTGCCGGCGGCAAACAGTCCGAGCGACAGAGTACCCCAGATTCCGGCGAATGCGTGCACTGGAACCGCACCGATCGGATCGTCGATGCGCAGGTACTCGAGCAAATCGATGCCCGCGACGACGACGAAGCCCGCGCCGATTCCGAGCAGGAACGCGCCTTCGGGATCGACCCAGTAGCAGGGGCAGGTGATCGCGACGAGTCCGGCCAGGAAGCCGTTGACCGTCAGTGCGAGATCCCACTTGCCGGCCTTATAGTACGAGATGAACAGTGCGGTCAGACCGGCCGAGCACGCGGCGAGCGTGGTGTTGAATGAGACGCGGCCGATACCCTGGGCGTCGAGCGCCGATAGCGTGCTGCCCGGGTTGAAGCCGTACCATCCGAACCACAAGATCAATCCGCCGGTCGCACCGATTATGAGATCGTGCGGCTTCATCGGCTGCCCACCGTCGCGCTTGAACACGCGGCCAAGCCTTGGTCCGAGCGCGATTGCGCCCGCCAGCGAAATAATTCCACCGATCGTATGAACGACGGTCGAGCCCGCGAAGTCATGGAACGATACCGGCGCCATTACCGCGAGCCATCCGTCCGGACCCCATGCCCAGTGACCGATGATCGGGTAGATAAAGCCGGTCACGCCAACGCTGTACAACAGGTCGCCAATGAAGCCGCAGCGGCCAATCATTGCGCCCGAGGTAACCGTCGAACAGGTGTCGGCGAATGCAAACTGGAAAACCCAGTAGGCCAGTAGCGGAACGCCGGTCGTGCCGTAGGTCGGGGCGAGTCCGTGCAGCATGAAGCCGGTGGTGCCGATCCAGGGCGTGCCCGGCTCGAACATGAACGCGAAGCCCCACAGCCAGAAGGTGACGCCGCAGATGCAGGTGTCGGCGATACCCTCGACCAGTATGTTGACCGTCTCACGTGAACGCGCAAAGCCGGCCTCCAGCATGACGAAGCCAACCTGCATGCAAAATACCAGATACGCTGCGACCAGCGTCCAGACCGTGTTGATCGCGTTGATGTGCGCCGGAATTTCCGATGGCGCCGCATCGGCAAACGCCGAATTCGGCATCCACCATTTCGAGATCAAGAGCAGTATGAGCGCCAATCCGATCGTCTTGCCGAGCAAGAGCATCCCCGCGTTGCGGCGGATGACTGGGTCTCGCAACCTCTCGCGAAACAGTCGAAGGCCTCCCGCAATCCCTGAGTACATCTACAGTTCTCCTGTTATGGTTCTAATGCCCTCAGCCGAAGGTTCGCGATCAGACGCGACGGGCACAATAATCGCGCTCGCTAGAGAGCAATGGCGATGCCATGCAAAATGCAGCGAATATCTAACGCATTGCATTGCAAAATGCATTATAAACAGGCATCGGGGCGACTACTTGGGCACCACCCGCCCCGATGTTCGACGGATGAGCAGGTCGCTCAGATCGAATGCAGACTTCTCATGATCGGGCGAGCGATCGGGGTGACACAAATCATCCGCGGCATCGTCGCGCGAATCGGTAGGCGCTTGCGGCGGCGGCGCGCTCTGGCCTCAAGATCAGGTTCTGACTTTGTATTTGCAAGCCGCCGCAGTCTTCTGCAATCCTAGCGCGCGCTTCCAGATCAAAATCGGAGTTCAACTGGTTTTCGCGGATACGTATGGGGAAGCAATGCAGCCGAACTTTCGTGGCTTTATGGCCGAGGACCATCCCAAAGCGCTTCTCACACCTTCTGGAGTTTGACAACGATGGATTGGAGGCAGGTCGCGCTCAAACTCAATCCATGCCGGAGGGAAAAGCAGTGCTTCTGAAAAGGAATCAAACCCTGTGGTCGCTACTGTGGGCAACAGTTCTAGTCGCGATGAGTTCTTCGCGCGCGTTCGCCACAGACATTACCGCATGTGGAACCTTCGGTGCGGGCTCCTACACGGTGATCAACAATATTGCGTCGGCTGGCGTCAACTGTCTGATATTCAATGCCGGCCCCGTGACTCTGGAGCTCAATGGCTTCACCGTCTCAGGTAGTGGGCCCACCAACGGAGTCCTCGCCACCGGGATAGCTGACGTAACGGTGCGAAACGGCACGTTCAAGGGGTTTGCGAGGGACATCTACGCCACCGGCTCGCGTGCGGTCGTAGATGGAGTGAGAGGTATAACTGGTGGGAATAACGGCTTTACACTTGGTGACTACGGCACAGTGAAAAACTCCATGGTCGCTGGCCACGCAGTTGGTGCCATCATTGCGGGGAAGATTGCCACCATCGTGGGGAACACTATCTCCGGCACTGCCGGAAACTTGATCGTCGTTTCCGACGGAAGCCTGGTCAAAGGCAACACGCTAACCCAGAACAGCACGGCTGTAGGCGATTCCGCAATCGTGATCAGCCAAAACTGTAAGGTTCTGGATAACGTGATCTCGGCCGGTCCTGGCCACCCGGGCGCCGGCGTATCTGCTGGAAACCAGAACCTGATCAGCGGCAATGCGATCAGCGGTTTTCAAACTGGGATCTCGACTGCTATTGACAACGTCATCTCGGGGAACAACTCGTCGGGCAACGCTAGCGGAATAACGTGTACCGCCAACTGCCTGGTGAGCGGCAACACGAGTAACGACCCTTACCAAGTTTCTTGTCCGGGTCCTGTGGCTATTACCGCTGCTGGGTCGCAGGTTGTGAACAACACCGCCAACGGCAATTGCACGGGTTTGGAGATAACCTGCCCAAGCAAGGTCGCCGACAACACCGCTCTGAGCAACTTCACCAACCTTTCCGAGACCGGGGTTGGCTGCCTTAACTCGGGCAACCTTGCCCCATAACGGCGAGTTACCAACGGACTTGGCGATCACGCACGCGATCGGGGGACGCCGAGTGCGACCATTAGCAGCGGACTCTTGCCGGCGGCGTGCGGCTCCAAGAATTTGGTCGTGTCATCGTCGTAAAACGTGAGACCAGTCGCGCCCCGGCCGAGCGAATATGCGGCGAGGTAGGCACGGCCGCCGAGAATCCCCGCCTCGAGGTGTGCGTCGCGATAGCCGCGATTGCCGAGTGCACCCAGCGCGCGCTCCAGGTCCGTCATGTAAACGACCAGCGCCGACGAGTCCATTCCGAGCGGCTGCTCGAGGCATAGATAGCCAGCTTCGCCGCGGAAATTTCCGGCCTTGAGCAGCTCGAAGCCGCCGGCCTGACGATTGTAATAGTAAGCGCCCGCTTCCATGCCTTCGACGGCGTTGACGATCAGATAGGTATCGGTCAGGCGTGGAAAATCGGCGCGCGGATGCGCACTCGAGGCAGCCATGATGGTCGCCAGTTCTTCGGCTGCAATCGAATCTTGTGCAAACGCGCGCGTCGAACCGCGGCGCAGAATCGTTTCACCTAGCCGCAAGGCATCGTCGTCGGGCAAGGTGGCAATCTCGATCAAGTTCGCGGATGGGGACTCGGAGGAAGCATCCAGCGTGCCCGATGCGACCGCTTCCACCTCGCTCAAACTCACCAGCCGCGATTCGCGATGCATCTTCCAGAGATCATTGTAAACGACTTCTTTTTCGGAGACTGGAATCGACTCGATCGCGAGCGCGTCTGGCGTGGGCGATTTTTCGCGCGCCACTTCGGTGCATCCGAGCGCAACCAGCGCGACCATGCCTTCATGCTCGCCATCGATCCCGAGCAGAGTCTCGAGCGCGGGATCCTCGAACGCGGTGATGACCTCGGCCGGTATTCCCTCCGCTGTGGCTGCCGCGAGCAGATTCGCGAGCAGCGTTCCGCCGTCCCAGAAGCAATAGCGATACGCGCGACCGCGATACTTCCAGGTGCTTCTCCAATAGATCGACGACAGCGCAATGACCGCGCGCGCCGAAAGAATCGACGGTCGATTCGACGCCGCGCGCGCGATGTACTCGCGCCAATCGCCGCGCCTGAGCCCGGTCATCCGCAAGTCTGCCGGTGAGAAATGATAAAGCCCGCGCTCGACTCCTGCGACGTCGCCGGCGGCAACATAGACCTCGATCGGATAGAGCGCGCCGGCCGATGGCGCCGCGCGGAAATGATAATTCTCGCCGCCGACGCTCTTTCGCCGCGTGAGGCCGTCAGCACAGAACAAAATGCGCGTCAGGGTTTCGATGTCGATTGCAAACGGCGAGTCGGCTGGCGCGCTCGTCGAAATCGCAGTCAAGGCAGGAACCGCCGACAGGCTGAGATCGCGCGGAAGCGCGAGCGACGCCGCGCCGGGGTAAATCTTGTAGGGCATCGGCTTGGTGTCCCAATCAAGATAATTCGGCGACGAACGCACCGACGTGTACGAGTGCTTGGTCACCTCGTGATAAACGCGCGCCGCTTCGATGTAATCGTTCGCCACTGCGTAACCTCGGGCGCGACTCACATACCAATCGTTCAGTTACTAAGCTGGCCGCGGGTTGTGGTATAGAACTTTTCCGCGCGCATCGCGCAAGGAGAGTTTACCATGGCGCAAAAGCTCACGCCTGCTGATGTGAAGGGCCTGTTCGAGAAGCTCAGCAATTGGGGCCGCTGGGGCAAGGAAGATGAACGCGGGGCTCTGAATTTTATCACCGATAAAAAGCGCGCGGCCGCCGCAAAGCTGGTGCAGACCGGGCAAACAGTTTCGATGGCGCTGCCGCTCGCGACGATT
Source organism: Deltaproteobacteria bacterium (assembly GCA_003135855.1). Lineage (GTDB taxonomy): Bacteria > Desulfobacterota > Binatia > Binatales > Binataceae > Binatus. The sequence goes on along the minus strand of PNBD01000102.1, from coordinate 7,114 downwards.
GCGGCGCCCGACAATCCTACGCCCGTGACTCACCTGATGGTCCAAGCAGGCTTCGATTCGCGCGAGATGCCGCTGCCGTACGCCGGCGATTATTTCGCGATCGCGCCGCACGGCATGGCCAATACGCATCTCGATGCGCTCTGCCACGTGTTCTGGGAAAACAAGATGTACAACGGGTTCGATGCGAGCGAAGTCGGATCGCACGGCGCCAAAAAATGCGCGATCGACGTCACCCGCACGGGAATCATCAGTCGTGGCGTCCTGCTCGATATCCCGCGGCTCAAGAAAGTCGAATGGCTCGAGCCCGGCACCGCGATCTATCCGGAAGAACTCGACGCCGCCGAGAAGGCGCAGAATGTTCGCGTCGACGAAGGCGATGTGCTGCTGGTTCGCACCGGCCGCTCGGCTCGCCGCAAGTCCAAGGGCGGATGGGATCCGTTTCGCGAGGGTCTCCCCGGCCTCGATGCGAGCTGCCTGCCCTGGCTGCACGAACGGCGAATCGCGGTGCTCGGCTGTGACGGGGTCAGCGACGTGGTGCCGTCGGGCTACGACGGTGTCCCGCTGCCGGTGCACGTCGGCACGCTGGTCGCGATGGGAATCCATCTGATCGATAATGCCGACCTCGACGCGGTTTCGGCGGCCTGCGGCGCATCGAATCGATTCGAGTTCATGTTCACGATGGCGCCGCTGATTCTCGAACGAGGGACTGCTTCGCCGGTGAATCCGCTCGCGACCTTTTAGCGCTCTCGACCAGGTGAATGCGGAGACCGATTAGCAGGAAAGTCAAATTTTCAGGAGCGAGTATGAAGACTGAAGCACTGGTGATCGATTGCGACGGACATATTCTCGAGCCGCCCGATCTTTGGGAAAAATACATCGATCCGAAATATCGCGAACGGGCGATGCGTATCCGGGTCGGCGATGACGGCTTCGAATTTCTCGAGATCGACGGCAAGCGCGCGAAGATGACGCAGCCCGGCGTGCTCGGCTCGCTCGGCGGCATGGGCAAGCGCGTCGAAGAAGCAAACAACCTGCGCGAGAGCGCGATGCGCGGTGAATCGAAACCCGAGCAGGTCCGCATGATGCAACCGAAGCCCGAGGACACGTACCTCAAGGGCGCCGCGTTCGGCACGATGGTCGCGAAGGAACGCCTCGAATTGCTCGAAAAGGAAGCGATGGAGAAATCGATCCTCTATCCGACCATCGGGCTCTTGTGGGAAGCGGAACTGTTCGACGCCGAACTCTCGTCGGCATACTGCCGCGCGTACAATCGATGGATCGCGGACTTCTGCCGCGACTCGGGCGGCAAGCTGATCCCGATCGCGCATCTCTCGCTCGGTGATCCCGAAGAAGCAGCGCGCGAACTCGAGCGCGCCGTCAAAGATGGATGCAAGGGCGCGTTCGTATGCCCGTTCACGATCACGCGCGTCCCGCATGGCGACACCAAGCACGATCCGGTCTTCGCCGCGGCGCAGGATCTCGACGTGCCGCTCGCGATCCATCCGACCTTCGAGCCCCCGAGCTTCGGCATCCACCATCGTTACGATAATTTCCAGTGGGCCGCCTGGTATTACGATCTCTTTGCGGGCCAGGGAGTTCAGCACGCATTCGGCACCTTCTTTCAGCTTGGCGTATTCGATCGTTTTCCGAAGCTGCGGGTCGTGGTGCTGGAGTCGCAGGCGGGATGGATCGGCTACTTCCTCGATCGCGCCGACGCGATTTTTGGCGGCACCACGCTCGGCGCCACCGTCCGCCTGAAGGAAAAGCCGTCCTACTATTTCAAGCGCTCATGCTACATCTCGGCGGACCCCGACGAGCGGACGATCGCCGCGATGATGGAGATCGTCGGCGAGGACAAGTTTTTCTGGGCGACCGACTATCCGCACCCCGACCATCCGGGCAACTATCTCGAAGAATTGAAAGGCCTGATCGCGCCGATGAAGGAGTCGGGACGCCGCGCGATTCTCGGCGAGAACGTCGCCCGCGCCTACAAGCTGATGTAAACGAACGCGAGGCGTACCTGCTCGGGTGCGCCTCGCAAATCTCCCCGCGCGACGCGGCTATTACTTCACGCCCGCTACCATCGCCTCGATCTTGATCGGAATTTCGAAATCGATCTTTTGCGGCAGCTTGCAAATCTGATCGTTGCAGGCCTGGAATCGAAGCGTGCCCTTGAGCTGGTAATCACCGGGCTTGAGATTCGGCTTGATGCGCACGATGCCCACCGCGCGAAGCGCTCCGGTGTACACCGGCAGTGTCTCGCCGAGCGATTTGAACTCGACCGGCGTCGCATCCGGAAAATTCAAGGATTGCGCGCTTAAGAATTCCGGCTCGAAGCTGATCGACGTCGCAACATAATTTTCGGGAAGTGGCTGACCATAGATGTGCCATCCCTTCGCGACCGTGAAATCAGCCGCGATGCCTAGCTCTCGCCCCGGCACCGCGATACTCGACGACATCGTGATCACCGCTTGCACATCTTCAGCCTTGACCGTCACGACCGGACCGCCGGCCGATGCGCCGAAATTCTTGAGCAGCACTTCCGACGCCGCCGGGCGCGCCTGGTAGTCGGGGAGAAACGACTTGTCGCGCACTGTTCCGTCCGGGCCGATCAGGTAATCGCCCGGGAACGGAATTCCATGGAACGGATGCCCTTCCGGAATATTCGCGTTCAGGATTCCAAATTTGCGGATCACCGCGCTGCCTTTGTCCGACAGCATCGGATAGCCGATCTGATACGCGTCGGCGAATCGCTTGAGCGTGGGCGGCGGATCGTACGAAATCGACGCTACTTTGACGCCCTGCTTTTCCAGCGCGGCGCGCGAATGCTCCAGCTCGACGAGCTGGCTTCGGCAATAGGGTCACCAATCGGCGCTGCGCGTGAACACCAGTAACAGTCCGTTCCGACCCCTCAAATCTTTGCGCGCCCACTGGCGGTCATTCTGATCCGCGAGTTCGAAGTCGGGCACTTGCTCGCCGATATTCGGCCCGGTCTTGAGCTCGTCGTTCTGCGCGCGGACAAAATCCTTCCAGTCGGCGGGATCGACTTTCTGCCCGCTGGAGAATTGCTTCGGCACCTCGGTCAAGACTTTGAGTTTGCGCGCCGCGTCGAGTTTCGATTCCATCGCAAGTTTCGATTCCGTCTGGGGATCGCCCGCGCCCGATGCACTCATCGTCATGAAACCTCCGAACCCACCTACGATCGCGAACCTGACACGAAGTGCCGCCCAATTCCAGATCAGATTTCCCTGGCACAAGAGTCGCGCTTGTGCGCATCGATTGACGAGCAGGCGAGATATCGCTCTGCTATGCTGCGCTTCAAACCGCGCCGCGCCCGGGAGGATCTATGCCGCGTTCGAGGCCATGTTCGATGACCGACTGCACCTGTCCACCGATCTGCCTGCCTGCTCGCTCAACGCCGACCGCGCCGCGCCGCCGCACATCCGCGATCGTCGCAATTTTTTTCGCGTGTCTGATCGCTGGCTGTAACTCGCAGTCGTTCCAGTATGCGCAGGAACCTTCGATGCCCCCTGCTCCCATCGTTCCTCCGCAGCCACCGCTGGCGCCGCTCAACGAAGCGCGATTGCTCAACGGGAACTGGATGGCGACCTATCCGGGCGGACCGCTGCGAGTCGTCATCAGCCTTGATCCGATGCTGCGCGGCCGCAATTACGTCGCGACGCTGATCGATGGCAGCAAAACTATTCCGGCTGGCCAGGTAATCTGGCGCGGCAACCTCGATCCCAATGTTCCCGGCCTGGTGCTCGCCGATCAGGTGTGCGCGGACAACGGCTTCGTGCAGGCGCGGATGGTCAAGGCGCGCATCCTCGTCCGCGATCCGAGCCACTTCACCGAGGAACTAGTGGACCCGAAAGACTGCCGCGGATTTCCGGTCAAGTACGTGCGCGTCGGCCCCGCCCCAACCGCGCCTCAGCGCGATTGACCCTCTCCCGGTAAGGAAAACAAAAAGGCCGCCCGGCAAGGACGGCCTTTTGTTTCATGCAAATCGCGATCGCGGTTACGGAAGCATCACTGCCTGCACGATCGTCGGCGCTTCCTGCTTCGGAATCTCCGGCTCCGGCTTGCGCTTCATCGCCTTCTCAAGGATCGGCGCCATCCTTGCCGCCTTCTCGCGCGCGCGCTTCACGTCGCGTTCCTTGAATTCCGGCATCACCTGCTCGGCGAACAAACTGAGCGACGCGCAGATGTCCTCGTGCTTGTTGTTGCCCGCCTGCGAGATGAACACCACCTGATCGACGCCCGCCTCTTCGTATTCACGCAGCCGCTTCCGAATCTGATCGGGCGAGCCGACGCACGAATTCGAACCGTCCATGCCCGGCAGGTTGACGGGACTCGCTTTGAACTTCTGCCAGATGTCGGTCTTGCCCGGCTCGTGCCGGCCGAACACATAATGATGCCCCAGCGCGTAGGAGAAAAATTTCAGCCCCTCTTCGCCCGCCTTCCGCGCGGTCTCCGCGTTGTTGTCGCACATGAAGCCGGTGACGATCGCGATGTTGGGATTGATCGCGTAACCGATCGGCTCGCACTCATTCTCGAGCGTCGTGTAGTAGTCGGTCACCCACTGCCGCGCCTCTTCCGGCGATACGAATGCAAATGTCAGCGCGCCGATTCCCAACTGCGCCGCGAGATGGATCGTTTCGCGCCGCGAGCACGCGACCCACAGCGGCGGATGCGGTTTCTGCACCGGCTTCGGCACCACGTTGCGCACCGGCATCGAGAAGTACTTGCCCTCGTGACCAAGGAACGGATCCTCGACGAACATCCGCGCGATCGCGCCGAGCGATTCCTGCCACATCGCGCGCTTGTCGGCGCGCGGGATGCGAAATCCGCCCAGCTCCAGCTCCGCCGACGATTCGCCAGTGCCGAATTCGACTCGTCCGCCGCTCACCAAATCGAGCGTCGCGATTCGCTCGGCCACCCGCGCCGGATGATTGTACCCCGGCGGCAACAGCACGATGCCATGCCCCAGCCGAATCTGTTTGGTCCGCTGACTGGCCGCCGCGAGAAAAATCTCCGGCGCCGACGAATGCGCATACTCTTCGAGAAAATGATGCTCGACTTCCCACATATGATCGATGCCGAGCTTGTCCGCCAACTCAACTTGGTCGAGCGCATCCTGAAAGAGCTTCAGCTCCGCGCCTTCCTTCCACGGCCGTGGCAACTGATGCTCATAAAAAGTTCCAAACTTCATTGCTGGCGATTCTCCTTTGCGATTGCGTCGATCCGGCTCTCGCGCCGGTGGTGAAGCTGCGAGTCTATTGCGGCGGCATGCTGCCGGGAGTCGTGAACAGCGTGCGCTCGACGGTGTCGATCACTTCGCGCTTGCGCCGTTCGATCATCGCGGGCCCGAGCAGGTTCATGTTCCATAGCCGCTTGATCATCGCAGCAGTGGTGAAATAGCCAATCGTGATCGAATTCAGGCTCCACATGAAGTGCAGCGGATCGACTTCGGGGCGAAACTCTCCCTCGCGCTGGCCGTGGAAAATGAAATTGACTGCGATTGAAAAAAGTGGCGGCAGCCGCCGTTTCAAAACCTGGCGCCCGACCCCGCTCTCGTCCGCCATCTCTTTCCACATGAGCCGCACGAAATCGGGATGGCTCGCGATGAAATCGATCGCATCGCGCACCGCCTGGCGCATGCGATCCTGCCGGCTTTCGCGCCCCCATGCGACCGCGTTAGCGGCGTCCTCGAGACTCTCGAACATCTTCTCGAGCACCGCGATGTAGAGCTGCTGCTTCGATGGAAAATGATGCAACAGCGAAGGCGCCTTGATTCCGATCCGTCGCGCGATGTCGCGCAGGCTGGTGCCGCGATATCCGCGCTCGGCGAACAGCGCCTGCGCCACGTGCAGCACGCGATCGCGAGTGTCGGGTGTCCGCCGCAGCTCGATTACCTTGGCTCCGGAACGCGACGCGGAGGTTTTCGAGGGGCTGCGCATCTTGACCGGCTAAAAAATCTATCTAACGTCCGTTAGGGAGTCAATTGCGGCCGGATCAGCCTAAGCCATTTCTCCCTTTATCAGCCGGAACCGAACGTAGTAAATATGCAGCAGTTTCGCTTCGGGAGGTTCTGCCGATGTCCGAGCTGTATTGGAAACCCGCGCACGAGCTCGCCGCGCTGATTCGCAAGCGCGAAGTAAAGCCCAGCGAACTGATGGAGCTAACGATCGAGCGAATCAACGAGACCAACCCGAAGCTCAATGCGTTTTGCGCGCTGAGATCCGAGCAAGCGATGAGCGATGCGCGCGCGATGGACGAAAAAATCGCGCGCCGAGAGGAGCTCGGGCCGCTCGCCGGTCTGCCGCTCGGCGTGAAGGATCTCGAAGACGTCGCTGGATTGCCCACCACGTTCGGCTCCAAGCCGTTCAAGGACAACCGCCCCGCGTCCGATTCGGTGCAAGTATCGCGGCTCAAGGCGGCCGGCGCGATCGTGATCGGCAAGACCAACTGCGACGAGTTCGCCATGGNNGATCGCCGGTGGAGTTGTGCCGCTCGCCACCGGCTCTGATGGCGGCGGTTCGGTGCGAATTCCCGCGTGCTACGTCGGATGCTACGGGCTGAAGCCGACCAAAGGCCGGATACCGCACGACCCGATGCTCGGGATGCAGCAATGGAACGACACCGCGGTGTACGGCCCGCTCACGCGCACGGTTCGCGACGCCGCGATCTATATGGATGCGGTCGTCGGCTATCATCCGATCGATCCAGATTCGGTGCCGCATCCGGGGATTTCCTATCAGGCGATTCTCGATCGTATCCCGAAGAAACTGCGCATCGCATTCCATCCCGATTTCGGTCATCACGTTCAACGCGACGTGCTACGCGAAATCGAAAAGGCGGTCGAGGTCTTCAAGGATTTGGGTCACGACGTGTCGATTCTCGAAGAGAATGTGCCGGAGACCGGCAAGGATTGGATGCGGCTCGGCGGCTCACAGAGCTACGCGATGCTGCATGAGTATATCGATGAGCATCGCGCGGATTTCGGCCGCGCGTTTCTAAGCGGCACCGAGGGCGCGACGCGCGTCACCTGGAAGCATTACGGCGCCGCATATCGACATAGGCGCGAATACAATGAATGGTGCCGGCGCGTGTT
>PNBD01000107.1 GCA_003135855.1 Deltaproteobacteria bacterium | reverse complement strand
ATCATCGGGATCGATGTCGGCGAGAATTTTCTCGACCTCGCTATCATCGATTCAGAGCGTCGACGCCTGCGCTACGCGCGTGTCGGGCTGGAACAAATTCGCGGCGACGATCCGATCGGCAAGCTGGCCGACGATCTCGCACAGGCTGTTCCGGAACTTCGGAGAGGCGCAATCGCGATCGTCGATTCGCCGCGGAGTGCGCTCGATCTCGATTGCTCGACGACGCCGTTTACGAAGCGGGGGTATCCGCCGGCGACGCGCGCGATCGATACCGCGCTGCGCCGCTTGGTCCGTCGGCTGACTGACAATCCTGCGCGCGAAACGAAATTGCGCCTTTCGCTGTTTCCATCGCGGCTGGCGAAATATTTTGTCGATTGCGCGTTTCATCCCGATTGCAAGCCACATCTGAACGCACTGGGCGCGCGGATGTTCGACGGGCTTGCCCGCGACACGATAGTAAATCCCGCCAAGCTGAGCGGTGGGACGCTCTTCACGCGCTTCATGATCGCAGGCTTCGCGACCTATCAGGCGCTTGGTAAGCTTGGCGCCGAAACGTTCGAGGGCTATCCGTATCTCGCCTTCAAACTGTGGATGAAGCGCGGTGAGCCGCTGTCTCCGAAGGGGAAGAAATCCGAAGCGCTCGCCGATCGCAAAAAGATCCTGCGGCGACTCGCAACGCTCGCGTCAATCGAGATGCCTGCGCCCGGCACCCTCGACCAAGCGGACGCCTCGATCCTCGCGATTACGCTCGCTGCGTCGTTGCGGGCCGGCGTGGTCGCGCAAATCGTGTGTCCTCCCGAAGGTCGCTTCATCGTCGCGCTCGACGAAAATGACGGCGACTACTTTTCGTCATCTGTGCTGGGAATCGCGAACCGCACTCGCGCTTGACAAGTGCGGAAGCAAACAGGTTGAAAGAGACTGACTGGGCGCGACGGTTGGGTGAGGTTCAGTCCAACCGGTCAGCTCGAGGACTCTCTGTTGGCATCCCGCGAATTCAAGGCGATCTTCTTCGATCTCGACGGCACGCTAGTCGATATTCACGGTCCTCTGTATAGCGCGGCGAGGAGTGCGCTCGACGAACTCGGCCACAAGCCGACGCTGACGCAGGAGCGGTATCGCGAGGCGCTCGCGCGCGACGACGTGTGGCTCGGCGTCCCCGATCATATTCGCCCCGAGTACATTAAACTCGCGTGGGCGTATTTCATGGCCGAGATCGACAAGACCGAACGCCTCGAAGTCCTTCCGCACGTGAGCGAAACGCTCGCTGAGCTGAAACGGCGCGGCTACGCAACCGGCGTCATCACCAGCCGTCCCGGAAATTCGCAGCGGCTGGTCGAAAAGCTCGCGATGGTCGGTCTCGCGACGCATCTCGATCACGTCGTGACGCAAAGCACCGCCACGATGCGCGCGCTCGACAAATCCGCGAGCCTCAAACAGACCGCGCTCAAAGCCGCGACGCATCCGCGCGCCTGCATGTACGTCGGTGACGAGCCGCGCGACATCATGGCGGCGATCAATGCGGGCTACGGTGCTTCAGTTGCGGTCGCGACCGGCGCCGCGTCGTTTAACTATTTGCAGAATCATCCGGAGTACAAACCCGATCACGTAATTCGCTCGATGGGCGAACTGATCGACCTGCTCGATCGCTTGAAAGAGGAGCGGGCCGATTAGCGATGGCGCGTTTCGAGGAATATCGCGAGCCGCAGCGCGCGCTCGAAGGGCTTAAGGTAGTCGAGTTGCCGTCGCTCGACACGATGCCGTTCCTGGCGGCGTCGATGGCAGCGAAATCTTTTGGCGACATGGGCGCTGAAGTGATCAAGGTCGAGCCGCCGCGGATCGGTGCGCTCGAAAGGACGCTCGGGCCGTTTCGCGATGAGATGCCCGATCCAGAGACGGGCGGCCTTCATCTATATCTCAACACCAACAAGCTGGGCGTGACGCTCGATCTTGCGCGCGCGCGCGGCCGCGAGCTTCTGTTCGAGCTGCTCGCGTCGGCCGACATCGTGTTCAATCCGAATCGTCCCGCGCCAAATGAAAAGCTCGGCATCGATTGGCGTACGCTGGTTGCGCGATTCCCCAAGCTGATTGTCGTATCGCTGACATTTTTCGGCGCCGAATCACCTTACAAAAACGTGCGTGGCGGCGATCTGGTCGCGACCCACATGAGCGGGGTTGGTTTCGAGACGCCGTGGCATCAGGTGATCGATCCGCCGAATCAGCCGCCGCTCAAACTTGGCGGACGGCAATCTGACTATTTGACGGGATACACCGGCGCCGCGGCCGCGATGTGTGCGCTGTACGGGCGCATCGCGAACGGCACCGGCCAGCACGTTGACGTGAGCCAATGGCTCGCGATGATCGGCATGGTGCGGCCGAACCTCGGCTTCTACTCGCACGAATCGCACGAGGCGGCAGCCTACAAACGGCTCGGAGTTCGCGTCAAGAGCGCGGGGCAGTGGGTCTATCCGTGCAAGGACGGATGGGTCAGTTTCAGCGCCGGCACCGAGCGGTTCTGGCAGGGCGCAAAAAAGGCGATGGAACATCCCGAGTGGATGGACTCCGAGTTGCTGCAGACAGTTCTGGGACGCGCCGCGCATATCGACATGATCGAAGCGGGGCTGATCGATTGGTTGTCGACGCACACGCGAGCGGAGGCATTTGAAAAAGCGCAGGCTGAGCACGTGCCGTGTTTCCCGGTCCATTCGCCGGCCGACGTCGCCGCCAACGAACAATACAAAGCGCGCCGCTTTTTCATCGAGCACGACCATCCGGCCGCGAGAGAAGTGCGGATGCCGGGTGCGCCGTGCAAATTCTCGCGCACACCGTGGCGAATCGTGCGCGGCGCGCCGCGCCTGGGCGAGCACAATCGCAAAATTTTCGGCGAGCGCATCGGACTTTCGGAAACGGAGCTCGCAACGCTCGCGGCGGAGCGCGTCATATGAACAAGATGCCGCTCGCAGGGATTCGCATCGCGGATTTCGGATGGATCTACGCCGTCCCGCACGCGACCGCATGGCTGGGTGCGATGGGCGCCGACGTGATTCGCATCGAGAGCATGCGCGCGCCCGACCTGGTGCGATTTCTGACCGGGACCGACGGCATCGTCGGCGCAAATCGCAGCGGTGTCTTTCATTCGATCAACACCTCGCGGCGCAGTATCGTGCTCAATCTCGCAATCCCCGAGGCGCAACAGATCGCGCGCGAGATCGTCGCGAAGAGCGATATCGCGTGTGAGAATTTCACGGTCGGCAATCTCAGCAAGTACAATCTCGGCTACGAGGACCTGGTCAAAATCAAACCCGATCTGATCATGTTGAGCGGCACGCCGCTCGGCCAGGACGGTCCGTTCGCGCGCACGGTTGGCTTCGGTCCGACGACGCAGGCGTTCGCCGGCCTTTGCCACATCACGGGATATCCGGATTCGTTTCCGTGCGGGATTGGCGGGACGTGGCCGGATTTCGCGGTCGGAACTGCTATGGTGTTTTTTCTGCTGGCGGCGTTGCACTATCGCGATCGCACGGGTGAAGGGCAATACCTCGATTTGTCGATGGCGGAAACCGTCACCACGATGATGCCCGAGGCGATGCTCGATTTTCTGATGAATGGCCGCGACCAGGGTCCGATCGGCAATCGCGACGAAGCGATGGCGCCGCACGGGGTGTTTCCGGTGGCTGGCGATGATCAATGGATCGCGATTGCGATCGCAAGTGACACAGAGTTCGCCAAACTCTGCGAGGTGCTGAGCATTTCCTCGATGGCGACCGATCCGAAGTTTGCGAAGCTGGTCGCGCGCCTTAAGAATGTCGAGGAACTCGAGCGCGAGGTCGCGGCGCGCACCCGCAAATTCGATCGCGACGGCCTGGTCGCGAAACTCCGTGCGCACGATCTCGCCGCCGGCCCGGTTTATAAGACTGAGGAAGTCCTGCACGATCCTGCGTTCGTCGAGTCGGGGATGCTGCTCAAGCTGAAGCACAGCGAAGTCGGCGAGCGCGCGGTGCCGGGCCTCCCGGTCAGCTTCAGCGCGATCGATTTGAAATACAGCGGCGCGCCAGCGATTGGTGAAAACACCGACGAAGTTTTGCGCGAGCTGCTCGGCTACTCGGCCGACAAAATCGCGCGACTTAAAGAAGCGAACGTCCTATTCTGAAACAGCGATGACAGACGCGACGGCAATTCCTCATGGCGGCGGGACGCGCCCGAGCACTTTTGCGACGTGGATTCAGGCGATTCGTGCGCCATCACTCAGCGCGGCTGCGATTCCGGTGCTGCTCGGAATGGCGGTCGCCGCGCGCGACGGATTTTTCGCGCCGGGCAGGCTCGTGCTCGCGCTGATCGGCGCGATGGCGATCCAGGCGGGCACCAATCTCATCAACGATTATTACGATTTCAAAAGCGGCGCCGACTCGGAGCAATCGCTCGGGCCCAGCATGGTGATTCAGCGCGGATTGCTCACGCCCGAGCAGGTCTGGCGCGGCGGCGTCGTTGCGTTCGCGTTCGGTGCGTTGCTCGGACTCGTGCTGGTCTATCTCTGCGGCTGGCCGATTCTCGCGCTGGGAATTCCGAGCGTCGCGGCCGGCTACTTCTATACCGCGAGCCCGGTCTCGCTCGGCTACGTCGCGTTGGGCGAGCTGACGGTGTTTATTTTCATGGGGCCGGTAATCGTGATGGGCGCCTACTATGTGATGGCGTTGCAATTCTCAGCAGCGGCATTGTGGGCGTCGATTCCGCTCGGCTTCATGGTCGCCGGCATTTTGCACGCCAACAATATTCGCGACATCGACACCGATTTGCATCATGGCAAGCGCACGCTCGCGACGATTCTAGGCCGCACCGGCGCTCGCTACGAACTCGCGGCGCTCGACGCGCTGGCCTATGCGAGCGTGATCGTCGCGGTCCTCACGCGCACGCTGCCTGGGACTGCCCTCGCCGTGTTCATCACGATTCCGCGCGCGCTCGACCAACTGCGAATCGTGTTTCGCGAGACCGAGCCGAAGAAGCTCAACCTCGCGCTGTTCCGTTCGGTGCAACTCCACATGGAGTTCGGCTTGCTGATGATCGTCGCGTTTCTGATCGCCGCCTTCATGCGCTGGTAGCGGCTGACAGTTCATTCCAGTGCGGCGATATCTTTCGGCGGCGATTTCGCGAACTCGCGCTTGAGTGCTTCGTAGGTCTTGAGATCGTCCATCGTGCGGAAATAGCCGCGATGCACGTAGCCGAAGACCGGCAGTCCACGCGCGACCATCGGTGCGAACAATCCGGTCATCAGGCTCCACGGCGGGGCAGACGGCATCATCGCGAACACGGATGGCTCTGCAATCAGGACGCCGCAATAAGTGAACGGTTGCAGTGTCGCAGCAGCGCCCTCAGCCAGGTTCTTCGGATAATCGTCGAACTCGATCGGACTCCGCCGCATCAGCAGGCGCATCCTGCGGAGCCGGCTGTCCCCATCGATCTCGAGTCGGCTGTAGTAGTCGGCGTTGTGAGGATTGAAGAGCGCGATGGTTGCGACGGCGCCGCGATCGCGATGAAAGCGGAGCATTGCCGCGAGATCGAGATCGAGGATAGTGTCGCTGTTCGCAATTACGAAAGAATCGCCGCCGAGAAAATCGCGCAGGCCGTTGAGCGGTCCTCCGGTGCCGAGCAAGACCGGCTCCGGCGCGAACGTGATTTGCACCCCGAGCCGCGAGCCGTCACCGAGGCCGTCCTGGATTTTGCGCGCCAGGTGATGAACGTTGATTGCGACCTCGGTGATGCCCGCGCGCTTCAGCATCGCCAGCGGATAGTGAATCAGCGGCCGTCCGCCAAGCTCGAGCATCGGCTTGGGCGTAACTTCAGTAAGCGGACCAAGCCGCTCACCTTTTCCAGCAGCAAGTATCAGTGCGCGCAATTCGTCCTCACGCGTTCAGCGCCTCGGCGAGTCGCGGGAAATCTCCGCGCAAAGGCGCGAGCATTCGTCGCGCCTGCTTTAACACATGCGGAATGTAGATTCGGTAGCCAGTCTTGCCGCCGCGCTCGAACAGCTCGAAGCGTCCGATCATCTTGAGCGCGTGCTGCAACACGCAGAGCTGATAGCTCGTTGCGAAATTCGCATCGCTCAGCTCGCTTGCGCCGCGCCGCGCGAGTCCCGCCGAGTAAAAATCCAGCAGGCGCTTTTCAATGGCGGGAGTGATCACGTCGTCGGCGTCGCGAGTCGTCAGCAGCACGGCGAGATCCTGCGCCGCCGGCGCCATCAGAGCGTCCTGGAAATCTATCATTCGGAGCCGCATTCGAAGCCGCACGCCGTTTTGCAAGTAAAGATTTTGCCCATGATAGTCGCGATGGGAAAACACGCGCGGATATCGATCGAGCCGGGTCGCGAGCGCGGCGAGTTCCGGGCGAATCGATTCGGCATCGGCACCCGGCGAGACCAGCTCGAGGCCAAGCTCGAGAAACTCCTTCAGCTCCCACTCGAACAGGCGCGCGTCGTATGCAATCTGCCGCGCGATGCAGGCGTCGTCGATCTTGCGGGTGCCATCGACGTGCAGCCGGAGCAATTCCTCGACCGCAAGCCGGTAGAGGTCCGCGGCGTTCGCGCCGGAACGCTTGGCCGCCTCGAGCAACGTCAAGTCGCCAACATCTTCGACAAGCATCGCGCGCTCGGCCGGCGCCGCCTCGTAGAGCGCAGGTATGGGCGCTCCGAGCGAAGTCAAAAATCTGTGAAGATTGAGCCAAGGCGGCTCGAGTGGTGCCGGCGTGACGAGATTCAGTACTCGAACATAGCGCGGCAAATCGTCAGGCCCGAGGTCCACGACGATCGCCGTTGGCGGCGCGTCGCGAAGGTCACGCGGCGCGATCGTCGCGCGCCAGAAGCGACGCGTCGAGAGGTCGCCGCGCAGCGCGACAATATTGTCGAGTCGCGCACCCGGCCATCGCCGCGCGATGACCGCTGCCGCCCATCTTTCGAATCCGTTAGCGCTCGATTCCGTCACTGCGGGAATTCTACGCTGAAACAATTCCGGTAGACGAGTCCGCCGCAAAAGAAAACCGGCGCAGCCATCGCTGGCTGCGCCGATTCATCTTGCTGAGCGCTCAGTGCCGCGTCCTAACTATATTCCGACGCGGCTCTGCCCATCATTGAGGTCGTTAGTCGCCCGAGACGGCGTGTCCGCCCTCCGCTGCTCGTGCCATCTGTTCGGGCGTGAACCAGTCGCGATCGACCGAGCCCATATTGATGAACCACGAGTCGTGTGACGGTGCATCCGACGACGGATGGTAGCAGACGGTTGCGAAACCGCTCTGCACGTTGATGCTCGACGAACCGGACTGGAACTCCCGCTTGAACGGATAGATCGCGATTTTGGCGTCCGGCTCCGAGCGATCCGAGTAGCGCATCCACGACGTGTAGTTGACGAACAACTGTCCCTGGCGATCGTACAGATCGTTCGCCATTACGAACACCGCCTCGGAATCGACGTAGAGGACTTCGTGATTGTACAGCGAGTTGAAGCGGCCGGGGCGCGGTTTGCCCTCGACAATAAACTCGTGGCGCATCTCCCAGTTGTCGGGGCAATGACTCGCTCCGCCGTCGGTCGGGCAGCGAACGTCGGGCACGTGCGCGATGTTGATCGCCCCAAGCATCGTCTTTTCGCCGATCAGCCGGAAATCGTAGTTTTCGTTCTTGCCACTGAAGCCCTCATAGTGGTTCGGGTCGTAGGCCTGCGCTCCCGATGCGGTGTCGAGGATCGCGTAGTTCAGCCTCCGAACTCGGCGCGCGCCCGGCGTCCACGTCCACGAGGCGTCCTGCTGGTTCGGATCGGCATAGCGGAACTTGATCAATCCCACGCCGCGCTGATCCTGCGGCGCCAGAACCGGATAGAGCAGACTCAGGAAGTAGCGCCCGGTTTTCTTGAAGTCGGGATCGATCGGCATCGGATTGACTTCGGTCCGTCCGACTTCGTTATAGCCCGCGTAGTGCCCGACCTCGATGTCGGTGATTTCGCGGAAGGGCGCGTTTTTGCCCCAGTACACGCTGTCACAGTCGAACCACCGCAGGTCGTACTCGTCGCTGGAGATCGGCCGAAACGCCGTGTTCCACATCACTTTGGTCCCGGCGTCGGGATCGTTCGCATCGATGAGCGGAAACGGCTCGCCCGCGACGTAGCCAATCAGGCTTCGATGGTCCGGCGTCAATCTCACCTGGCTCGAGTATTTTTCGGTCGCGTCCTTGTAGGGGGGCGGCCAGTCGATACGCTCGGTCGGAACGACCTTGATCGTCATCCCGTGCAGCACGCGCAGGTACTGGCCTGGGGAGACAAGGTCCTTAACTTTTGCCGCGTTGTCTGGAGTGATGAAGTCTCCCGGGTTTACCTGCGCGAACGCCGGCGCCGCGAGGAATAACAGCAGGGTGATGAATACGGCCAAGGACCCTGCCAACTTGACAAGAAAACCCGTTTCACGATTCATCTCTATCTCCCCTTCGGCGTAACGCCACATCCGGGCCAATTAGAATCAATCGTTTCGTGCGTTAATCTTGCATTAGACCGACAGAGAGTTGGTGTCAATCGGCTTTATGTCTAAAATTCACACCGGCAGCCGCGCGACGTGCGCCCGCGCGCCAATCGTTCCCAAAGCGGCCGTCATCGGCTATTCATAGGGGAGCTTTCACCGCCGCCCGGGATTTTCGAGCAATGACAACCTGGTATCCCATCGCCGTCACTTTCGTCGTCGCCGGCTTGATCGTCGGCGTGATGTGCACGATCAACATGCTGATCGGGCCCAAGCGGCCGAATCTCATCAAGAGCGAGCCGTTCGAATGCGGCAATCCGTCGAGCGGCACGGCTTGGGGCCGCTTCTCGGTGCGCTTCTACCTGACGGCGATCCTGTTCCTGCTGTTTGATGTGGAAGTGATTTTTCTCTATCCGTGGGCAGTCGAGCTCAGGATGCTCGGGATGTTCGGTTTCATCGAGGCGCTGATCTTCATTTCGATCCTGGTGGTCGGGCTGGTTTACGCGTGGGGACGTGGCGCGCTCGATTGGGACTAGACGATTGGCAGTTCGCCGCTCCTCGCAAATCCAGGGAAATTCGCGATGCTGATTGAAAAACTCAAAGAGCGTTTCGGCCAGGCGATTCTTGGCAGTGAAACCGCCAACGGCGATGAAACGATCACGATCGCTCGCGACGGCGCGCTCGAAATTCTTAAATCACTGCGCGATGAACCCGGACTCGAATTTAATTTTCTGGTCGATGTGACCGCGGTCGATTGGCTCGAACGCAAGCCGCGCTTCGATGTCATCTATCATCTGAACTCGCTCACGCTCGGTCATCGGCTGCGCATCAAAGTCGCAGTCGATTATCCGGAGCCGTGGGCCTACAGCGTGACTCCGATTTGGAAGGCGGCCGACTGGCTCGAGCGCGAATGCTTTGACATGTTCGGAATCGTTTTCAAGGGTCATCCGGATCTGCGGCGCATCCTGATGTACGATACGTTTGAAGGTCACCCGCTGCGCAAAGACTATCCCTACAACAAGCGCCAGCCGATCGTCCCCGAAGTCGATCCGGTCGTGAACCCACTTCGTCCTTCGCGCTAGGCTGCCTGAATACCAACCATGTCATTACCAGCACGATGGAAAAACAAAGTCGCGACCGCCGACCCGGCCGACGAGATCATGGAACTGCAGATGGGGCCGTCGCATCCCGCGTCGCACGGCACCATCAAGTTTAATCTTAAGCTCGACGGCGAGCGGATCGTCGATTGCGACGTTGAAGTCGGCTACCTGCATCGCGCGTTCGAAAAAATGTGCGAGCAGGGCACCTGGACGCAATGCTTCCCGTACACCGACCGCCTGAACTACGCCTCGCCGTGCATTAATAACGTCGGCTTCGCGCTCGCGGTCGAGCGCCTGCTCGGCCTCGAAATCACGGAGCGATGCAAATACGTACGCCTGATCATGAGTGAAGTCGCGCGCATCGCGGACCACCTGACCTGCCTCGGCATGGCGTCGAGCGAAGTCGGCGCGACTACCGTCGCATTCTACATGCTCGAGGCGCGCGAATTTCTTTACGACCTGATCGAAGCCGTCACCGGTGCGCGGCTTACCGTCACTTGGTGCCGAGTGGGCGGCATGACGCACGATCTCCCGCCCGACTTCAATGATCGAATTGCCGCATCGTTCAAACGCCTCGATTCAGTCCTGTCGGATTGCGACCAGTTGCTGAGCCGCAACCGCGTCTTCATCGATCGGATGGCCGGCATCGGCATCATGTCGAAGGAAGACGCGATCTCCTACGGCGTGACGGGTCCGCTGCTGCGCGCGACCGGAGTCGCCTACGACGTCCGCAAGGCGACACCGTACCTGGTTTACGATCGCTTCGAATTCGACATCCCGACCGGTGAGCGCGGCGACAATTACGATCGCTTCAAGATGCGCTTCGACGAGATGTATCAGTCGAAACGAATCATCGAGCAGGCGATCAAGGCGATACCTGAGGGCCCGGTTTCGATCACCGATCCGAAGGTAGTGCTGCCGCCGAAGGAAAAAGTTTACAACTCGATCGAAGGCCTGATGAACCATTTCAAGCTGATCATGGAGGGCATCAAGGTGCCCGCCGGCGAGGTGTATCAAGCAGTCGAGGGCGCCAACGGGGAGTTGGGATTTTACATCGTCAGCGACGGCAGCGGTCGTCCGTATCGTGTGCGGGTGCGGCCGCCATGCTTCCTCGGCATGGGCGCGCTCAACAAGATGCTTATCGGCCACATGATTCCCGACATCATCACGACCTTCGGCATGATCAACATGATCGGCGGCGAATGCGATCGCTAAATAGAATCTGAAGTTCATTCCATAGCGCCGACGCTCGACGCCCCCTTTGCCCCGCGCGCCTCCGCCGTTATCATCGAACTCAATTCGGAGCCGACTCCGATAGCCGACGATGTCCGCCGCTGAAGCCATTCCGTTACTCACGCCACATCCGCGCCGCATCCTGATTGTCCTGCACGGCGCGATCGGCGACGTCGTCCGCGCGCTACCGCTGCTCGGCCGGATTCGCCGCGCGTGGCCCGACGCTCATATCGCGTGGTCGGTCGAGCCCAAGTCCAGCCCGGTGCTAGAGCATCATCCGTGGCTCGACGAGCTGATCATCTACGATCGCTCGCACGCGCCGTGGAGCTTCCTCCCTTTTCTCAAAAGAGTCCGCGGCGGCGACTTCGATCTGGTGCTCGATCTTCAGCGCCATCTTAAGAGCGGCGTCACGTCGCTGATCTCAGGCGCGCGCGATCGCTACGGCTTCGGCGCCGCGAACAGCAAGGAGTTCAATCATCTCTTTTCGAATCATCACGTCGCCGCGCAGCCGAACATGCGGCTCAAACTCCTGCAGTACCAGGCATTTGGCGATGCGCTGAATCTTCCGTCCGCGCCGATCGAGTTTGGGCTCGCAGCCACCGACCAGGAACGCGATCGCGCACGTGCGATGCTCCACGACGCGCCGCGGCCGCTGCTCGGCGTGATTCTCGGCTCGTCATGGCCGAGCCGCCTCTATTTCCCCGACTCGACTGCCGCCGTGATCCGCGATCTCGCGCGCTCGCGTATCGACGCGCCGGCAATGTTTCCGGTGCTGCTCGGCGGTCCCGGCGAAAAGGAACTCGCCGCTGACGTGATGCGCCATCTCGAAGATATTCCCGCGCTCAATCTTGCCGGGCGCACTACGCTGCGCGATTTGATCGCAATTTTCCCCGAGTGCAGCGCCGCATTCGGCCCCGACTCCGGGCCGATGCATATCGCCGCCGCAGTCGGATGCCCGGTCGTGTCGCTGTGGGGCAGCACCGCGCCCGAGCGCTCCGCGCCGTGGGGCTTCGACACTCTCGCGATCGCGGGCGCTATCCCGTGCCATCCCTGCTATCTTCGGCAATGCCCAATCGGGCGCGAATGCATGCGGCGAATATCTCCCGAACAAGTAAGCGCGATGGTCCGGCGCGCGCTCGCGCGACCAGCGGAGTCCGCGTGAGGTGGTGGCTGACAGGTGTGGAAGGCGTGCCGGTTTCGCGCGGCGGTTGGAGATTTGTCTGGCTCGATTACGATGCGCGATTTTCCGAAGAGATGCGCGAGCAGTTCATCGATAACGCGTTCGCCGCAGTCGACGGCACTCTGCCAAGACGGATTCGTCGCTCGCGCCGTGCCGAGACCTGGCTGCAACAGATTTCCGGCGGCCCGAGTGTTTACTACAAAGTGCTCGATGCGCCGCAAGGACTCGATGCGTTGTGGCGGCCGCTGCGCCGCGCACGCGCCGCGCACATCGCGGCAATCTCGCTGCGACTTCGCCGCGATGGTTTCGATTCGGCCGAGGTCTTACTGATCGGCGCCGAAGAAATTCCGAGCGGCCGCGAGATTATCGCCACCGAGCGGATCGAAGGAATGATGGTTCCGCGTCACGTTCGCGCAGCGGGCGGCGAGCATCGTGCACGCAAGCGTGCGATTCTGCACGCGCTCGGCAGCGAAATTGCCCGCCTTCATCATGCCGGTTATATTCACGGCGACTTGACGCCCTACAATATCTTCGTCACCGGTTTCGATCCGCCGCGCTTCTCGTTTATCGATCACGAGCGCACGCGTCATACCTGGCGCGCGCATCTCGAGCGTCAGCGGCTCAGAAATCTCGTGCAACTCGGCCATGCCAATCTGAAAGGTCTTACCGACACCGATCGCATGCGGGTGTGGTGCGGATATCGAGCGTTGATGCCGGTCAAGCGTTCGAAGTCCGTGCTGCGGCGCGTCGTGACGATGATACAAGCACGCATCGCGCGAGATCGGATGCGCGCGAAAAGCGTTGGCGCCGTTGGTCCGGAGCGTCAGCGCATGAGTCGCGATGACGTCGCGATCGCCGCGCCCACCGGTGAGGCGAGAGAGCGCTGATGGAGTCGCAAGCGACGACCATCTCAGTCGTTATTCCGGTCTTCAATGAAGCTGCGACCATCAGTCCGGTCATCGAGCGCGTGCTCAGGTGCGGCTTCGAGGTCGAAGTCATCGTGGTTGACGACGCCTCGACCGACGGCACTCGCGACATCCTGAGCAGGTTGAGCGATCCGCGCGTCAAGTGCTTCTATCACGCAAGCAATCGCGGCAAAGGCGCTGCACTGCGTCTCGGCTTTGCTGCGACGAGCAATCCTTACGTCTTCGTGCAGGATGCCGACCTCGAATACGATCCCAGGGACTACGCCGCGATGATCGCGCCGATGCTCGACGGCCGCGCCGACATGGTTTACGGTTCGCGCTTCCTCGGCGGGCCGCATCGCGTCATGTTCTTCTGGCATTTTGTCGCCAACCGCGCCGTGACGCTGCTCTCGGATATGATTAGCGACCTCAATCTCACCGACATGGAAACCGGAATGAAGGCGTTCGTGCGGGAGAAGTTGATGAAGCTCAAGCTCTCGGCGAATCGCTTCACGTTCGAACCTGAAATCACCGCGAAAGCCGCGCGCGCTCGCTGGCGCATCTACGAGGTTCCCGTTTCGTATTCAGGGCGCACCTACGAAGAGGGCAAAAAAATCGGGTTGCGCGACGCGTTCGCGGCAGTCGCCGCGATTCTCTACTACAGGTTTTTCGATTGAACTGAGATGACGAATCTCAATCATGCAAAGCGCGCAGGCTGATCGCGAGATCGATACGGTGGCTCTGGAAGCCAAGGCGAATCCCGCGCGACCGATCGCTATCGCCGGCGTCGATCCGGAACTGGGATTCGCAGGCGGCGAGACTCAAGTGCTCGGACTGACGCTCGCGCTGGCCGCCGCAGGTCAACGCGCCGAACTGATCTGCGACCCGGCGGGACGACTCTGCGAGCGTGCTCGCGCCGCCGGTATCAAATGCCATCCGCTGCGAATCCGCAACGCGATCGATATCGGCGCGGCGATGCGGCTTCGCACAATCCTTTATCGCGAGCACTTCGACGTGGTCCACTTCCATACATCGCGCGCGCATTCGATGGCGCCGTTTGTCCGCGCCTATGCACCCGCGACCATCGTCACGCGTCGCATGGATTATCGCCCGAATCGTCTCTTCGCCCCGTATCTCTTCAATCGCGCCGTCGATCGCGTCATCGCGATTTCTCACGGCGTCGCAGATTCACTTTCGGCGGCCGGTGTCGATCGCGAGCGCATCACAACGATCTTGAGCGGCGTCGATTGCGAACGCTTCCGCCCGCCCGACGCGAAGCAACGCGAGAGAGCGCGCGCATCGCTCGGCCTTCGCGCCGACGAGATCGCAATCGTCGCGGTCGGCGCATTGGAGGCGCGCAAGGGCCATCGCTACTTGATCGAAGCTGCCGCGGCGCTCGCGCAGACCGCGGCTAGTTCGACCGCACCGCTTCGCTATTTCATCGCGGGCGCCGGCTCGATTCGTGACGAACTCGAGCGCGAAATCGCGCAACTTGGATGTGTCCAGCGCGTTACGATGCTCGGTCGAATCGACGACCCGCTCGAACTGCTGTGGGCGTCGGACATCTTCGTGATGCCGTCTTTGAAAGAAGGCCTCGGCGTCGCGGCACTCGAAGCGATGAGCTGCGGCGTGGCGGTGATCGCGAGCGCGGTCGGCGGTCTCGCCGAAGTCGTGGAGAACGATCGCACAGGAATCCAGGTCGAACCCGCGCGCCCTGATCAAATTGCATCCGCAATCGCGAGGCTGGCCAAGTCGCTAGAACTCAGGACTCGACTCGGCGCAACCGCGCGCGCCCGGGTCGAACAAAATTACTCGATGGCCGCGATGGCGGCGCGGACGCTCGCGCTCTATCGCGAGTGCCTCAATCAGTCGCGAGGTGAAAAAAAAGTTTGAGCCAGATGAAAAGTATGACCGGCTTCGGCCGCGCTTCGGTCGAGCACGATGGCACCCGGGTGATTGCCGAAGTGCGCGCGCTTAATCAGCGCTTCTTCGAACTCAAGCTCGCGGTGCCGCGCGGCTGGGGCGAACACGAAGCCGAGATTCGAAAGCAGGTGCAGGCGGTGGTTGCGCGCGGACGGGTCGAAGTATTCATCAAGTCGGTCGCGCTCAAGCCGCCGTCGGTCCGGCTCGAGGTGAACGACAAACTCGCGACGCTGTATATCAACGAGCTGCGCCGGCTCGGCAAACGACTTCACCTGAATGGCGATCCTGGCATCGACACGATTCTCAACCGTCCCGAGATTTTTCACGTGGTCGAGGAGGAAGCCGATTTCGCTCCCGCGGTTGGTCTCGGGCTCAAGGCGCTGAGTCGTGCGCTGAAGGCGCTCGATACCGATCGAGTGCGCGAAGGCAAAAGTCTCCAGAAAGATTTTGCCGCTCGAGTCGCGAGTATCGAAGCTGCGCTACCGAAGATTGAGCTGCTAGCGGAACAGAGCCGCGCCGAGATCATGGGAAACTTCCAGAAGCGCATCCACGATCTGCTCGCAGATTTGCCGGTCAACGAAAAACGGCTCTACGAGGAAGCGTCGTCGGTCTCACAGCACGGCGATATCAGCGAGGAGATCACGCGGCTGCGCACGCATCTCGACGGTCTCAAAGGGCTCCTAAAGCGCTCCGGCCAGGTCGGCAAATCGATCGAGTTCCTGTTGCAGGAGATCAATCGCGAAGTGAACACGATGGGCTCCAAATCGCAGAACGCGGCACTATCTCAAGTAACAGTTGAAGTTAAAGCGGAGGCCGAAAAGATGCGCGAGCAGGTGCAAAACGTCGAGTGAACGTAGTATAAAACGCTGATTTGCAATACAATCCAAGCATCTTCTATAGTGTCTAAGCGAGATGATTTGTCGCCGCCGAGACGCGGCATAATTTTCATACTCTCGGCTCCTTCCGGCGCCGGCAAGACGACAATTTCGCGGGCGGCGGTCAAAGCCATCGCAGGCATCGAGGCATCGGTATCCCTGACGACTCGCAAACCGCGCGGCGGCGAGACCGAAGGAGTCGATTATCGCTTCGTGAGCGAAGAAGAATTTAGACGCAACCTGGACTCAGGGGAACTCGCCGAATGGGCGCGGGTGTTCGAATCCTCCTACGGCACCCCGCGCGCGCCGCTCGAAAATGCGGTCGCCGCCGGCCGCGACATCCTGCTCGACATCGACATCCAGGGCGCCCGGCAGATTCGCGACAAGTATCGCGACGACGCCGTCACGATTTTCGTCCTGCCGCCAAGCTTCACTGAACTGGAAGAGCGCCTTCGCCGCCGTGGCACGGAGGACGAAACAAAAATTCAGCATCGCCTCAATCGCGCGCGCGAAGAGGCCGAGGCCTATCCCGAGTATGATTACTTGATCATCAACGACGAAGTGAACGATTCGATCGCGCGCCTCGAAGCGATCGTCAAAGCCGAACGGCTCAAAGTCGCCCGCCTGCGCAATCATTTCGCGCCGTGGAAGAACTAGCCCAAAGCAGCCCCGACCAACTTGAGGACCTGCTGGGGCGGGTCCAATCCTACAATCCCCAGGCCGACCTCGCGCTGATCCGCCGCGCCTACGACTACTCGGCGCGGATGCACGTCGATCAAAAGCGCGAGTCGGGCGAGCCTTACGTAATTCATCCGCTCAACGTCGCGTTGATCATCACGCAGCTCAAACTCGACGTTCCTTCGATCGTGACCGGGTTGCTGCACGACGTGGTCGAGGATACGCACGCCTCGCTCGCCGAAGTGCAATCGCAATTTGGCGCCGAAGTGTCGCAACTGGTCGACGGCGTCACCAAAGTTTCGAAAATCACTTTCCAGAGCCGCGAAGAAAAGCAGGCCGAAAATTTCCGCAAGATGATCATCGCGATGGCGCACGATATCCGCGTCGTGCTGATCAAGCTCGCCGATCGTCTGCACAACATGCGCACGCTCGACCATCTCGAGCCCGAGCGCCAGCAGGAAATCGCGCGCGAGACGCTCGAAATCTACGCGCCGATCGCGCATCGCCTCGGCATCTATTGGTTGAAGTCCGAGCTCGAGGATCTTTCGTTCCGCTATCTGAATTCTTCGGCCTACGGCACGCTCAAGGCATTCGTCGCGAAGCGCCGGCAGGAGCGCGAGGATTACATCGCCAACGTGATCGAGATTCTTTCGCGGCGCCTGCTCGAGAGCGGCGTCAAAGCCGAGGTCACCGGCCGGCCCAAGCACTTTTATTCGATACATTCCAAGATGCAGGAGCTGGGGCTCAGCTTCGAGGAAATTTACGACCTGGTCGCGTTCCGCATCATCG
The DNA here is from genome assembly GCA_003135855.1 of Deltaproteobacteria bacterium. Classification (GTDB taxonomy): domain Bacteria; phylum Desulfobacterota; class Binatia; order Binatales; family Binataceae; genus Binatus. The sequence continues at coordinate 72,950 of PNBD01000107.1, read as the reverse complement.
TCGATACCGTGCGCGAATGTTACGAAGCGCTCGGCGTGGTGCACGCCAATTGGAAACCGGTGCCCGGCCGCTTCAAGGATTACATCGCGCTGCCCAAGGTCAACATGTATCAGTCGCTGCACACCACCGTGATCGGTCCGCGCGGCCAGCGGATGGAAGTGCAGATTCGCACACGCGAGATGCACAAGATCGCCGAGGAGGGCATCGCGGCGCACTGGAGTTACAAGGAGGGCACCTCGAAGGAAATTCGCGAGACCGAGCGCTTCGCGTGGCTCCGCCGCTTGATCGAGTGGCAGCAGAATCTCAAAGACCCGCAGGAGTTTCTCTCGACAGTCAAGGACGATCTGTTCCCCGAAGAAGTTTTTGTCTTCACGCCCAAAGGCGACGTCTTCGATTTTCCGCAGGGCGCGACCGTGATCGATTTCGCTTATCGCATCCATTCGCAGGTGGGAAATCATCTGGCCGGCGCGCGCGTGAACGGACGTATGGTGCCGCTGCGCTACAAGCTCCGCTCGGGCGACACGGTCGAAGTGATGACCTCCGAAAAGCAGGTGCCCGGCAAGGATTGGACGAACTTCGTCGCCACCGCGCGCGCCAAATCGCGCATCCGTCAATGGCTCCGGCAGCAGCAGGCTGAACGCTCGCTCGAGCTGGGAGTTTCACTGCTCGATCGCGAACTCGAGCCGCTCAAATTGAGCGTCGCGCAGCTTCGATCGAGCAAGCGTCTGGACACTGCGCTCAGGGAATTTTCCCAGCGCGACGTTGATAGCTTGCTCGCCGCGGTCGGCTACGGAATCGTCACCCCGACTCAGTTGCTCAATCGTGTCCTCACGCCCGACGAACTGAAACTCTATCGTCCCGAAAAGTCGCCAATTCCGCTCGGTCCCGCGCAACGCGAACGCGCAGCCAAGGAAGCGCGCAAATCCGCCAGCGGCGCGGTCGTCGTCTCCGGCGTCGGCGATATGCTGGTGCGGTTCGCGCGATGCTGTAATCCGCTGCCGGGCGAAGCGATCACGGGCTTCATCACGCGCGGCCGCGGCGTCACGGTCCACGTCGCGGGATGTCCGCACGCGCTCAACACCGATCCACAGCGCCGCGTGCCAGTGGTCTGGAAAGACGGCGAAGAAGCGCCGCGCGCGATTCGTCTCGAAGTGCTATGCGCCGATCAGCCTGGTTTGCTCGCCGCGATGACCAAAGCGATCGCGTCGGCGGGCGTGAATATTTCGACTGCCGAAGTAAAGACCAAGGGCGCCGATGGTCGCGCGCTTTCGGTCTTCGAAGTCAGTGTCACCAGCGCCCGCCAACTGAACAACCTGATGAGCTCGATCGGCGCGATAGACGGCGTGATGCGAGTGTCGCGCCTTGGCCAGCAAATCGGCCCGCGCTACTGATTTTTTTGGAAATCAACGTGAGCGTCCAGCAGGCGCTTCATCAAATGAAAAACCCAATCCACACCAAATCAGCGCCGGCCGCGATTGGACCTTACTCGCAAGCGGTCGAGATTCACGGCGCGGTTTACTGCTCGGGGCAAATCGGTATCGATCCGGAAACCGGCGCGATCGTGAAAGGCGGAATCGAGATCGAAGCGCGCCGCGCGTTGCAAAATCTGGGCGAGGTGCTGAATGCCGCCGGTCTGGATTTCGATGACGTAGTTAAGACCACGATCTTTCTCGCCGATCTCGCCGACTTTGAAGTTGTGAATCACATCTACGGCGAACATTTCGATCCGCCGTATCCTGCACGCTCGACGGTGCAGGCTGCCGCGCTCCCGCGCAAAGCGCGCATCGAGATCGATGCGATCGCGATGAAGCGGCACTAATAACTCGCTGATTGTTCCTCAAAGCCATTAGTGTGCTAGAAGCTGCTAGCGCTCGGGTCTGGCGCTGATTCGTCCGGGTCCCGCGAGGCCGCGCATGCGGCCTTGCGAGGGATAATTGCTTAAAGAAGGGACAAAAGCGCACGGAGTCATCCTCGCGAGGCTTCTGATCGCGGGACTTCTCTTGTTCGCAGCGGTAGTCGGAATAGCTGGAATTCCCGGGACCCCCGGGGATACGACCGCCGACATAGTGCTGGGACAATCGAGCTTTGCCACCGCAAACACGCGCTTTACAAGCGCGGTACAGTTGGCGGGCCCATGGGCGGCTGCGATCGACACCAGCGTTTCGCCAAATCGGCTATTCATCGCAGACGCCGGTAACCACCGTGTTCTGGGCTTTAAGGATGTGTCGTCACTAGTCAATGGTAAGTCACCCGATCTGGTGATAGGACAGCCGGATTTTGTCTCAAACAAACCAAATCAAGGTGGGGCCAACCCCACGGCTGCCACCCTCTTCAGTCCGACCGGGGTGGCGGTCGATTCCAACGGCAACCTCTACGTTGCTGACTTCGGTAACAACCGGGTGCTCGAATACGACAGCCCCTTCACCACAGATACCACCGCGGACATGGTGTTCGGGGAGTTGGGCAGTTTCACCACCAGAGGCGGGGTAGCTTTGAGCGCCGACAGCCTGTCAGGGCCGGATGGACTGACGGTCGATTCTAACGACAACCTTTATGTCGCCGACACATCGGCTAATCGGGTGCTCGAATACGACACTCCCAAAGCCAGCGGCAACACGACGGCGGATAGGGTTTTCGGACAGGCCGACGCGTTCAATCTTGCCAATTGTAATGGAATCGGCCTTTCGGCAAAGAGTCTATGCGGCCCGATGGCGGTGGCGCGCGACGCATCGGACAATATCTATATCGCCGACACGAACAACTCCCGAGTACTTGAATACGACTCGCCACTGACAACCGACACGACTGCGGATCGCGTTTTTGGTCAACTGGGGAGTTTCACCACCAATCTCGCGAACAACGGCGGTCTGAACGCCAACAGCCTGTTATTCCCGCGGGGCGTTGGTGTAGACGCGTCCGGGAATCTTTACGTTTCGGATGGCGGGAACGACCGAGTGCTGGAATACAACTCGCCACTGACAACCGACACGACTGCGGATCGAGTCTTCGGACAACTGGGCAGCTTTACAACCAACACGGCTAACAACGGCGGCATCAGCGCCGACAGCATGTCGATTCCAGGCGCCCTCGCGCTCGATTCCTCGGGCGGCCTGTATCTTCCAGACAACGTCAACAACCGTTTGCTGGTGTATCGGACGCCCCTTGCCACCACCACTGCGGATTTGGTCCTTGGCCAGCCGGGATTCACCTACAACCAGCTGCTCGATTCGAGAAGCCTGAGGTCTCCAGCCGGAGTGGCAGTCGATCGGAGCGTTACACCTAACCGGCTGTATGTGGTCGACACAGACGACCAGCGAGTGCTTGGCTGGAGCAATATCCGGTCGCTGAAGGACGGTTTGCCTGCAGACGTTGTTATCGGGCAGCCTGATTTTCGGTCCCTGCAGCAGGGAGTAGTCAGCGCGGATCGTTTGTCAGGGCCGTCGGGAGTGGCGGTCGATACGCACGGCAACCTATTCGTCACCGACGCGCTCAATAATCGTGTGCTCGAATACGATAGTCCTTTCACAACCGATACGACCGCTGACCTGGTGTTCGGGCAGTCCGGTAGCTTCACCACCAATACAGTTAACAAGGGAGGCGTCAGCGCCGACAGCTTGAACACACCCACTGCGGTGGTGGTTAGTTCCGCCGGCGACGTGTTCGTCGCAGATACTTTCAATTGCCGGGTACTACGCTACTCAAACCCGGTATCCAGCAGGAACACGACGGCAAATCTGGTACTGGGACAGCTGAATCTCTCCACCAACAATTGCGGAAGCGGGGGCGCGAATCTTGCTTTCCCGTCCGGGGTGGGCTTGGACACCACTGGCGCGCTGTACGTCGTCGACAGCCTTGATGTCAGACTGGTGGTTTACCTTTCGCCGCTCAGCACGGGCGCCACCCCAACCTATGCTACTGCAACTGGCTTCGGTTTGTCCGGAAAATCTATGCCGATTGGGGTTGCTGTTGCCGATTCCGGAGCCGTCTATGTCCTGGACACCTTCGCAAGCCGCGCGCTGACTTACTCCGGCCGGAGCGTCGATATTCCGAGCGTGGTTTTCGGCCAACTTGGCTTCGATCGGTCGGGCTGCAACAACACTTCATCGGGTCAGGTGGGCCCGCCGAGCGCCGACACACTGTGCCTGCCTCAATCGTTTAGTGCCAGACCGTTTACGACCTCTAGTGGCGGACCGTCAACGACGCCGCCAGAAACATCTCCAGACATTGGCCCATACATTGGGTTTTTGGTTCCCATGAACCGCTCTCCCGGCCTTGCGCTGGATAGCGACGGCGATCTGTTCATCGCGGATACGCTCAACAATCGGGTGCTCGAATATCTGGTGCCGCCGACGCCGACGATCAATCCGGTCGTTATAACTCCGACTTCGATTGCCTTCGGCAACGTGCCCGTCCAGACTGCCAAGAGCAAGAGCGTTTCCCTGAAGAACAATCAGTCGATTGGGGTGGCTGGGAATTTCAGTCTGAGCGGCAGTCCCGATTACTTCCTCAACAACTCGAGTTGCACTGCTCCGAGCAACGCATCCTGTTCGATCAACGTGATATTCTCACCCAGCTCCGTGGGGCCGAAGGCCGGGCAACTCGTGGTATCGACGAATCCGCCGAGTGGTTCAGCAACGATCGCGATCACCGGCAACGGAGTGACTCCCACGCCTACCGCTACGCCAACGATGACTGCTACTCGAACCGCTACGCGCACGCCGACTCGGACGCCTACCAGGACGGCGACCAGGACTGCAACGCGCACACGCACCGCGACTAGGACCGCGACTCGAACTGCGACGCGCACCGCCACTCGGACAGCTACGAGGACTGCGACGCGTACCCCGACTGCGACGCCTACGCCCTAGCCCTAGACTGCCACGGTCGCTGCTGAACTTGCTCATCAGAAATGCTCTCGCAATTTCTTGCGCACATTTGGATTATGTTAGCTATCCAAAACACAACATAAAGTGGTAAATTGTGACAATTAACTCCCTGATGATCGTGATTGTGTTGAAGCCGCATATCTGATGAAACGGCTCATCGCACGAAGCCGATTGGTCCTGCTGGTCGTCGTGATCTCGATTGCAACGGCGCTCAGCGTTTCTGCGGTGGTGAACGACACCACTGCGGATCGTGTTCTGGGACAGCCGGATTTTACCCATGGCTCGCCCAATTTCCCCGATGCGATTGGCTTGGCCGGCCCGCAAGGCGTGGCGGTTGATACGAGCGTCACGCCAAATCGAGTCTATGTTGCCGATACCGCCAACAATCGGGTGCTCGGGTACAGCAACATCGCGATGCTGACAAATGGGTCGCCAGCGAACCTCGTGATCGGCCAACCCGACTTCAATTCGACCAGTGTCACCCCGGTAAGCGCGTCGAGTCTGAGTCATCCAATAGGGATAGCGGTCGACCCGGCGGGAAACCTGTATGTGGCCGACATGGAGAACCTTAGAGTCCTCGAATACGACTCGCCGTTCACTACTGACACGGTCGCGGATCGGGTATTTGGGCAGCCGGATTTTTTAAAGCACAACGTGTGTACTCTCGGTGCGTCTGGCCTTTGTTTGCCGCAAGGCGTCGCGTTGGATCTCAGTGGACACCTATACGTCGCGGACACGGGGAACAATCGGGTTCTTGAATATGACAGTCCGTTGACAAGCCAGACCGCCAACCGTGTTTTCGGCCAGCCTGATTTCAGCACCGGCGATCCCAATCACGGAGGATTTTTGAGTGCTTCCAGTTTGGCGATTCCAATCGGCGTAGCGCTGGACAACTCAGGAAATCTTTTTGTCGCGGATAACGGCAACAACCGGGTGCTCGAGTTCGATTCGCCGCTTACGACCGATGCCAAGGCGGATCGAGTGTTTGGGCAAAACGGCAGCTTCCTCGCCAACGGATGTCCAGCAACCAGCTCAGGCAGCACTTGCCCGCCGGCTGGGGTGGTCGTGGATTCCGCGGGGAACTTGTGGGTTTCAACCGACAGCCGGGTGCTGGAATTCGAGGCACCCTTCGGGACGGCGACACTGGCGAGTTTCGTGCTCGGTCAGAATGGCAGCTTCAGCAGCGCGACCTGCAACACGGGAGGAATTTCGGCGGGCAGCCTTTGCGGACCACATGCAATAGCATTTGACTCCGCTAACGATGCCTTCGTCGCGGACACCAGCAACAATCGAATTCTGGCATATACCACTCCCACTTCAACCGATGCGAATGCGGATCTGGTGCTCGGACAGAAGGATTTCACTCACCGCGTGCCAAACAATTTCAATGGCCAGAAGTTGTCTTCTGTTCTTCCGCTGGGGTTTCCGGCGGTCGCGATCGATACGAGCGTCTCGCCCAATCGTCTCTATATCGCGGACTACGACAACAACCGCGTGCTCGGCTTCCACGACGTCTCATCTTTCACCAACGGCGCCGCGGCGGACCTTGTGCTGGGACAACCGGATTTTTCGACCACCACACCGGGGAGCGGATTATCCAATCTCAAGCATCCGGCTGGTCTGGCGGTGGATCCCAACGGCAATCTCTATGTAGTCGATCTCGGGAACCAGCGTGTGCTGCGATTCGACTCGCCCTTCACTTCGGATGGACAGGCGGATTGGGTTCTTGGCCACAACGACAATATATTCTTCAACGTCCCGATTGGCATTACGGTCGACGCGGCGGGAAATCTCTGGCTAGCGGGTGTCGGCGGCAGCGTGAATGACGTACTCGAGTTCAACGCGCCGGTTATCAGCAAAATTTCGAATTTCGGTTTTTCTTGCTGCGCCGCGCAAGGCGTGGCGGTGGATCCGTTCGGCAACGTGTACGTATCAGATCCAAATAATAGCGTGGTCCTGGAATACGACGATCCGCTTCATACCGACACCCATGTGGATCGCACTTATGGCATCCCATCGTTCTGCGGTGCTCCCGCCGCAACTCAAACGACCATGTGCCAGCCTGCCGGACTTGCGGTCGATAAATTTGCCAGACTCCTTGTCGCGGATAAGTTTAACAGCCGCGTGCTGGAGTTTGACGATCCTCTTACCAGTACGCTGCCCACAGCGGTCTTCGGGCAATCTGGATCCTTCACGACAGCGATGTGCGACGAGCCGTTAGGGCTGCCAACCGCAGATAATTTGTGCCAGCCCCGCTCTGTCGCCGTTGACGCCACCGGCAACGTGTACATATCGGACCGTGGGAACAATCGCGTCCTTAAGTACGACAACACTCCTCCCACCGGGGTCAAGCTGTCTCCTCTATCCGCGGACTTCGGCAACGTTGGATTGGGTTCGACCAGCAAGAAACCGGTCGCGCTCAAGAACTATCAGGCAGTACCGCTGAACATTTCGAATTTCTCGACCAGCGGAGATTACTCGCAAACCAATAACTGCGGCGCACAACTCGCGCCTTTCGCAAGCTGCACCATCGATGTGACCTTTGCCCCGACCGCGGGTGGCGTTAGGACCGGGACTCTATCGGTTACCGACGATGGGCCCGGCAGCCCTCAGATCGCGAAGCTCAGCGGAACTGGCGTGCCAGCGATCGTGGTTTCGCCGACCAGCCTCAGCTTCGGCAATCAGCAAGTAGGCACCTCGAGTACTCCGCAGGACGTGACAGTAACCAGTAACGCCAATACCGATATCACCATATCGAGCATATCGGTGACTTCTGGCTATACTCCGGCCACCACCTGCGGTACGTCGTTGAGCGCAGGCGCGCATTGTGTGGTTCAGGTCAGGTTCTCACCTACAAGCGCGGGTAGCACTCCGGGCACGCTCTCGGTAAGTTTCAGTGCGCCGGGCAGTCCCGCGACCGCGAGTCTGTCTGGCACCGGGGTGACCGCATCGCCGACCCCGACGCGCACGCCGACTCCCACTCGAACACCAACTCGAACAGCTACCAGGACTGCGACGCGCACGCCGACCGCAACTCGAACGGCCACTCGCACAGCTACACGCACCCCGACTAGGACCGCAACGCGTACTGCCACGCGCACGGCCACTCGCACAGCTACCAGGACGGCGACGCGCACGCCGACCGCCACGCGTACTCCCACTCCGTCGCCGACTGCTACAGTCGCGGCCAAGCTGGTCGTCCTGCCTCAGGGCATCAGCTTCGGTCGGGCGATGGTTGGAAATGAAGGCCAATCCCGCGGCCCGCGCTCCGCGACCGTGAGCAATCGAGGAAAGGGCGACACGATAACGATTACGAGTATCGCTGCTACCGGCGACTTCTCGATAAGTGCGGGCGGCGTCGATGGCGCGACGGGCAAGTCCGCTCCAATCGCGTGCTCGTCAAGCTTGCCGGCGAACACGGCGTGCTCGGTCGCGCTGTCATTCAAGCCGACTGGACCAGGAATGCGCCGGGGCTCGTTGCTGGTGGTCAGCAACGCGGTCAACGGCACCCAGATCAGGAACCTCTCCGGCGAAGGAACGCCGGCACCTATCGGAATCAACCCTCGCGCACTGAATTTCGGCAAGGTCGGGGTCGGCACCGGCAAAGCCTCAATGTTGAGCCTGGTGAATAACAGTCCCGTGGATCTAACTGTCTTCGGAATCGATTCCAGTTCGCCAGAATTTACTCCTTCGCAGAATTGCGTCGGCGTGCTCGCGAACGGAGGGGGAAGCTGTCAGATCTCGGTCGGGTTCGTGCCGTCGGGGCTTGGCCGCCGGAAAGCTGCACTAACGATCGATGACAACGCGGCGAAGAATCCGCAAACGGTTAACCTGCAGGGAATCGGTACCTGATCACGCTCGATCGACACGCGCAATGCCAGTCGAGCTGCAGCCGCTCAGCCCAGACTCAAAATCGTCAAAGCCGCTTCATCCAGATATCGCCCCGACGGATCCAGCTTCCGCGCTGATCGCAGCAGCCTCCGCCGATTCTCTCTGCGCTGCGCTTCCGGCACCGGCCCGTCGTAGAGCCGCGACTTGTCGAGATCCAGAATGATCGCCGCGAAACTCTCGCCGGCCTTCGTTACCAGCAAATTGTGCAGATTCAGGTCGGCATGAAACAGGCCGCCGCGATGCATCGTGTCGATTGCGCTGCGCACCTGCTGCAGCACGTGCTCACGCACCGTCGCGTCGTCGTCGGTGCGCAAGAATTCCCAGAGAGTCATTCCGGATGCGGCCCGCGTCAGAAAAAATCCGCGATAAAGTGCAGGCCCAATCCATTCGACCATCGCGCCCATCGGCTCGGCGACGGGAATTCCGCGCTTCATTGCCGCGACTGTAATCGCCAACTCCTGGAGCGGCCGCGGATTCATTCCGACGTACAGGTCATCGAGTAGCGACGCGATCATTCCGCCGCGACGCGAGCGCCGCGCGAACAACTCCGGACCGTCGGCGATGCTCAATCGAAACGCGCTGCGCCGATTACCGGCGCCCGATTCGTCGGTGGTCTTTAGATTCGTCAGCTCGCGCAAGATCGTCGCGGCATGCGTTGCGATGCCGCGATGCAGCACGAGCTCTCGTCGTCCGATTGCGAACCGCGAGAAATTTGGGTCCGAACGCCAGCGCATTTGCGATGCTGCTCTCACGTTCGACTCGCACGGCTCACGCGGGAATAGCCGCCAGATCCGCGCCGGTTTTTGCGACGCCGCCGCTTCGTCCAGTTTGCAACCACAGCGTGAACAGCGCCGCCAGCGCAAGCAATGACGATATGAAATGTGCGGAGTAGAACATCGCGACGCGACTCAGGTAATTTCCCGGAGCAAGATTCAGCAGCACCGACAGCGCGAACGGCATCGCCACTGCCAGATTCGTCTCGCGACCGTGCTCTCGACCGCGCCACAGCGCCGCGCCCAGCGCCATGTACGGCAACAGCAGCGCCGCGTAATAACTCTTCCAGGAGATCGGCATCAACGACGGCATCAGGCAGAACATCCCGCACAGCGCGAGCCGTCCAGCGAATCCTTCGCGATGCCGGCTGGTCCAGTCCCAGAGCGACACTGCGATCACGAGAGCCAATTCCAATCCAGTCCCGACCAGCGCAGGTGTTGCCGAGGTTTCGGCGTCGATGCTTCCTGCACGGCTCACAATCCGCGCGATTGCCGCTACCGCCGATTGATTCGTAATCATCGTGCGATACCGATTCGTCATCGAGGTAACCGCACTCACGTAGGCGCTCGTCTGATCGATCAAGCCATGCGGCCCGAACACCACGACGGGCAGAATCAGCAGTGCAATCCCCGCCACGATCGACCATCCGAGCGCGCCGAATCGCCGCCAGAGCGCGAGATGCAGGGCGGCGAGAATCGCGAACGGCTTAATCAGGATCGCTGCCGCGAGCATCAGGCCCGACCACACGGGACGATCTTCATCGGAATAAATGATCGCCCACGTAATCAGCGCCAGCGTCGGCAGATTGATCTGGCCGTGCTCGATGTTGTTGCCGATGAAACGAAACGCCAGCAGCACCGGCAGCACGATCAGCAACGCCGGCAATCTTTGCGCACGGCCAAACAGAATCACGCCTGCGCCGCGCACGAACTCCACCAACGCGAACGCATTGATGATGAAGAAAAAGAACTGCGCGAGATGACGCGGCATCGCAGCCAGCGGCGCAAAACAGATCGCGAAAATCGGCGCGTACAAAAATCGATCGTTGTCGGCCGGCGGATAAACGGCAAGGCCGTGCAGCACGCGATGGCCCGCGCGATAGTAGACGTTGAAATCGCCCTGGTTTCGGAAGGTCGCCGAGATGCCGAGCGCGACTATGTACAGCCCCATCGCGAGCCACGCGAGTTGTCGCGCGCGCTCGGCGTCGATTTTTCTCATCGCGGGGTAGCTGGCGACTCGACGCGCTGCACCGCTCACGCGATCGGCTTGGCTTCCTCGATCAGCATGATCGGGATGTCGTCGCGCACCGGATACACGAGTTTGCAAGCGTTGCAGACCAGCCCGTCCTGCTGGTCGGTCAGACGCAGGTCGCCCTTGCATTTGGGACACGCCAGGATGTCGAGCAATTCCTGACTGAGCGCCATCCAGAAAATCCTCCGTCGATATTTTACGAGCGCGCCGCGGCGGCCGGCGGAATCTCGCGGCCCACGATCAATTCCTCGAGCGCGGCGGCGTCCGCCGGCTCCATTCTCACTTCAAGCCTGAGAGCGTATAGCGAATTGCGCGCGAACGGAAACCGCTCCAGCTTGATCAAATCCTTCTCGGTCGTGACGACGATGCCGCCGTCGCGCGTGGCCTTCACAATAGTTTGCCAGTCGCCGGCGGTGTACGCGTGATGGTCCGGGTATTCGAGCACCTCGATCAGTTCCACGTCGAGTTCGCGCAGCATCGCGTAGAAGCCGCTCGGATCCGCGAGCCCGCAGACCGCCAACACGCGCGTTCCCGCGAGCGCGATCGGTGTCTCGCGCCACTCACCGTGCTCGATCGCCACCAGCGCTCGCGGACGCATCGATGCGTGCAGCACCGTTCGAGTGTTGATCTTCTTTTTCTGCGATGGACTGAGCGACGATTCGCCGTCGCCGCTATCGATCACGACCACTGCATCTGCGCGACTGATCGCACCAAGCGGCTCGCGCAGTGGCCCGGCCGGCAGCATCCAGCCGTTGCCGAATCCGCGCGCGCTATTCACCAGCACCAAATCGACATCGCGATCGAGTCGCAGGTGCTGGAATGCATCGTCCAGTATGACGGCGTCGAGCGGTCCGTGGCTCAGGAGCAATTCGATCCCATCGATGCGCCGTCGTGCGACTGCGATCGGCCCGCTGAAAGATTTCGCCATCATTGCAGGCTCGTCGCCGGCCTCATCGACGGTGACCATGAGCGCACCACGGTCCGCGACCAGCATCGCGCGCGCGGCACTTCGTTTTCGATTGTAGCCGCGGCTGACGATTCCCATTCGCAGTCCTCTGCTTTGCAGTCGCGCCGCGAGGAAAATCGTGAACGGCGTTTTCCCGTTGCCGCCGACCGTCAAATTGCCGACGCTGATCGTCTTCACCGCCGCCGCGCGCTTCATCATTCGCCAATAGAGACGACGCGCAGCGACGCCGACGCGAAAGAATCCCGCCGCGCCGGCGAGCGGAAGCCATCGAAGAGAATCCCCGAGCGAAAGATTTCTATGCCAGAGCCTTTCGATTCCTGGGCGTTTCAGAAAAAGCTCATGGGACCGCATGTTTCAGCTAAGCGACATCGATCAGCGATCGAATTTGCCGGAGCGCGAGCCGCGCAAGGCCGCCGCGATGGCGGGTGGTTTCCGCCGCCTGCCGTCCGGCTTTGAGCCGCGCCTGTTCGTCATCGAGCCAATCCGCGCAGGCCGCAATCAGGTCCCGTGCGTTGGTGACCACGCGCGCTCCGCCGCCGCGCAGCATGGACGCGAGCAAGTCCTTCTGATTGTCGTGATACGGCCCAACCAGCACCGGCACGCCGACGGATGCTGGCTCGATGGGACTCTGTCCGCCGCGTCCCGGAGCGAGACTGCCACCGACGAACGCAATCGTCGCGCGGCGGTAAAATCCGCGCAACTCTCCCATCGTGTCGATCAGCAGGACGTCGGCCTCGCCGGCGGGAAGCTCGGTCGCCCTCGCGTATTGCAGCGCATTAGTGCGCAACACTTTTTGAACTTCATCGATGCGATTCAGATGACGCGGCGCGATCGCGAGTGCGAGCTCGGGAAACCGCTTGCGCAATTCCCGATACGCGCCGGCTACGACGGCTTCTTCGCCGGGCGCGGTCGAACCCGCTACCAGGATTTTTCGCCCACGCGCAAAATCCTCAAGCTCGGGACGCATCGGACTGTCCGCCGCGTCGTGATTTTCCTCGATCTTGGTATTGCCGATCACCACGACTCGCGTGTGAGCTTCGAACGACATATAGCGGCGAGCGTCCTCGCGGGTCTGCGCCAGGATCACGTTGCTGCGGTCGAGCGCCATCTTGAGCAACTTGCGCACCGGCCGGTAGCGGCGTGCGGATCGCTCCGACATCCGGCCGTTCACGATGGCGATTTTCGCGCCGAAGCGGGCCGATTCGATAAAGTAGTTGGGCCACAACTCGCTTTCCGTAATCAGCACCAGGGTCGGATGCACGCCGGCCAGAAACGATCGCACGGCGCGCGGCGTGTCGAGTGGCGCCATCATCCACGCCGCGGCGTCGGGAATTCGCCGCTTGGCCGCATCCCGTCCCGCCGCCGTCATCGTCGTAATTACAATCACCGCGCCCGGATAAAGCTTCAGCAGCGAATTAGCGACCGGCCGAATTGCCTCAACCTCACCGACCGAGGAGGCATGGATCCAGATTCTGGGCGCGCCCGCGCTCTCGGGAAATTCGCCATGTCCCAATCGCTCGCGCAGATCCCGCGGCCGGGTCGGATGAGCCGCGATCAGCGCCAACGGCAGCGCCGGATACCAAAGCAGGTTGTACAGCTCGCTCAGCACGACGGCTTCTCCGTACCCATCAAGCCCGCGACGATCCGCGCCTAGTTCACGAGTCCGGCGCTGCCCGTCAGATCTTCCGGCGACATGAACTGCAAATCGTACAGCTTGCGATATTCCTGTCCACGCGCGAACAGCTCATCGTGAGTGCCTTCCTCGANNGATGGTCGACAGGCGGTGCGCGATCACGAACACCGTGCGTCCGGTGAGGAGCCGGTCGATTGCCTCCTGCACGAGCCGCTCGCTCTCTGTATCGAGCGCCGACGTGGCTTCATCGAGAATCAGAATCGGCGGATCTTTCAACAGCGCGCGCGCGATCGCGATTCGCTGGCGCTCGCCGCCCGACAACCGGACTCCGAGTTCGCCGACGATCGTGTCGTAGCCATCGGGCAGGCGCGAAATGAAATCATGCGCGTTGGCCATTTTAGCGGCCGCGATCACGCGCTCGATTTTCTTGTCGGCGCCGCCGTAGGCGATGTTTGCGCGAATCGTATCGTCGAACAAAAAGGTATGCTGCGTGACCAGCCCAATCCCCGAGCGCAGAGAGGTGAGCCGCAGTTTCCGCAGGTCGATTCCATCGACGGTCACGCGGCCTTCCTGCGCGTCGTAGAATCGGGGAATCAGATCGGCCAGCGTCGATTTGCCGCCGCCGCTCATGCCGACCAGCGCAACCAGCTGTCCCTGGCCGATTTCCAGATTGATATCGCGCAGCACCCATTGGTCGCCGTAACGGAAACTCACGTTCTCGAATGCGACCCGATGCGGGCCCGCCGACAACTCGATTCCATCCGGATCGTCGGGCACCTCGGTCGGATGATCCATCATCTCGAACACGCGTTCCGCGGCGGCCATGCCCTGCTGAATGTTGTTATTGGTCCTGCTCAGGCTCTTGAACGGTTTGTAGACGAGGATCATGGTCGTGAAGAAACCGGCGAATTGACCGAGCGTGCGCGCGCCCGATTGCAGCGAGCCGACCGCCCACCACACCACCGCGACCACCGCGAACGCGCCCAGCGCTTCGATCATCGGACCGGTCAACGCCTTGATCAGGTTGACCCGCATGTACACGCGAAACAGCCGCTTCAGCTCCTTGTTGAAGCGCGCGCGCTCGTAGTCTTCCATCACGAACGCCTTTACGACGCGATTGCCCTGGAAGGTTTCGTGCAGCAGCGCGTTCAGGCCGCCGAGCTGCTTCTGCGCATTCTTGGTATCCTTGCGGACTTTTTTCGAGAGCCCGACGATCGGCAGCACCACGATCGGAAAACCGACAAACGCGATTGCCGCGAGCTGCCAATCGAGCACGAACGCCGTCACCAGCAGCGCGATCAGCGACATCCCGTCGCCGAAGATCGAAAACACGCCGTTGCTGAGGCTCTGCACCACCACGTTCACGTCGTTGATAACGCGCGAGACCATCACGCCGGTCGGCGTGCGGTTGAAGAAGCTCAGCGACTGGCGTTGCAGGCTCTCGTTGAGATCGGCGCGGATGTCGACGGTGATCTTCTGCGCAATGTACGATGTCAAATAGTCATCGGCAAAATTTCCGAGTGCGCGGATCAGGAACAATCCGGCCAGCACGATCGAAAGCTCGCGCAACTTGGTCGCAGCCGAGACGTCGATCACGCGCGCGCCTTTCAGGTTGGTCACCAGATCGACCACCAGTTTCATGATGAACGGGATGCCGGCGTTGGCGGCCGCAAGCAATCCGATCGCAATCGCGAGCAGCAGGACGTAAGGAAAAAGATAGCGGCGCAAGTAGCCGAACAGGCGCCACTGCAGGGGCGTGAGCAATTTCATTCGATCATTCCGAGTGCCAGCGCGGCGACCCGCTCGGCGGCGCCCGGCGATCCGAGTTTCTCGCGCAGCGATTTCAGCGCGACGACCGTCTCCGCGCGGATCACTTCGCTTAACATCGGCTCGGCCGCGCGCACGATCTTGATCGGCGTGACGTCACCCTGGATTAGCTCGGGAACGATTTGCCGGCGCGCGAGGATATTTGGCATGCCAATGAAATCGACTCCGGTGACCAGCATTCGACCCAGAATATAGGTCAGCGGCGAAACTTTGTAGACGATCACCTCGGGACATCCCAGCAGCGCCGTCTCCAGCGTCGCAGTGCCGGACGCTACCACCGCCAGTTCACTGACGCCGACTATACTATATGTATCGCCTTCGATTACACGAACTCCATCCAAATTTGTCAGTCCGACCTGCGTGAGTTCAGCGTGTGTTAAGGTCGGCGCCAGCGCGATCACCGGCTGCAGACCATGATCGCGCGCGAGAATTCGCGCCGCCTCCACCATCGGCCGCAGCAGGTATCGAACTTCGGCGCGGCGGCTGCCGGGCAGCAGCGCGAGAATTCGCGCGCCGGGCGAGAATCCGTGACGCTTCAACGTCTCGGCGCGGCTCGCCGGCGCGCTCACGCGATCGAGCAGCGGATGCCCCACGAACGACACGCGCTCGCCCGCGCGATGAAACAATTCGGCCTCGAATGGCAGCACGACCGCCAGCCGATCGGCGCGCTCGACCAGCTTGTCAATTCGGCCGCGCCGCCAAGCCCACACCTGCGGAGTGATGTAATAGAGCACCGGCACGCCCGCGCGTTTGGCCGTGCCCGACAGGATCAAATTGAATTCGGCGTAATCGATCAGGATCAGCAAGTCAGGTTTTTCGCGGCGGATGATTCGTCTGAGCGCTCGGAATGCGCCGACAGTTCGCCCGATCGTCGAGGCCAGTTCTGCGAGGCCCAGCCCGTGGATGTCTTCCATCCTGACGATCGCGCGCACCCCCGCCGCGCGCATCTTCTCGCCCGCGATTCCGATTAGTTCGCAGTTCGGGTCGCGCGCAAGGATTTCCCGCGCGAGATCGCCGCCGTGCAGATCGCCCGACGCCTCGCCGGCAACGAACATTATCCGTCGCCGATGCCCGCTGGCGGCGGCAATGGGTGCGTCCGCAGCCGCGCCGGCGGCGCTTTGAGGATTTGTCTCGCTACTCAAGCTCATTCGGCCCATGCGCGAGATGAAATTCTGATCGAAATCACCTCCCCGCACCATACGCTCTGCCGGAGTTTTTCAATGCGGCGGGGGAGTGTTGGCCAGCACTGCGGACCACGCGAGCACAGCGCCGAGCAACAGGCATTCGGCGGTCACGTTGCGAATCAGCAGATTGCGCGACGACGCTTCGCCCACTGTCGGCACCAGCTGATAGCGATTGTAGCCGCCCACGAGGATCCCTGCGCCCGCTGTCGCAAGCTTCCAGAGCAACGTGCGCCCGTACAGCGAATAAATCAGCAACTCGAGATGCCATCCCAGCGAATAATATGCGGTAATCGCGCCCGTGGCCGCGAGCGCTGCCACGGACCATCCCGCGATTCGTGAAACGTGCGCTGCCGCGCGCTCGACCAACGTCGAGGCACCATCGTCGCGTATCGCGATGATCAGCAGTGAGATCAAAGCCCCGATCCAGAATCCCGCGGCCGCCTGATGAGCGAACAGAATCGCCACTGCCAACGCGCCCTTGTCGATCGCGTGACTCGCCAGGCTCTGTATGAGAATCAGCGTCGCCGCGAGCGCATAGATCATCGTGATCGAGGTGCGCGACGGTCTTCGAATCGCGGTGACTACCATCAACGTTGCCGCCACGGGAAGCCTGATCGCCCACAGATGGCCGAACACGGTCTCGCGCATCACCATCGGCACGATCGCGAGCGCGTCGCGGAGCGACGAGTCCGCCATGTTCTCGATATCGATCAGCATTGCGAGCGGCGACACTGCGAGATTCAGCATCGCGAGCCAAAACCAGATGCGCCGGAGCGAAGCGAGCGGAGCCGCGTTGTTCCCGATCTCCGCGGCGAAAAAAATTACGAATGCCGACGTTCCGAAAATCATCGTTGACGCGATCAACAGCGGCCACGTCAGCAGCGTGCTCAACTGGGTCGGCGTCAATGGCCGGTCACCGTGAACGTGTAGGAACCTTCCGTGCGATGACTGTCCTCGGCGACCACGCTCCACTTGACCGTGTAGTCGCCGGCTGCGAGCGGCTTCAGTTGCACCGACAGCGTGATGCCATCCTTGCTGACCGACGGCGGTCCCGAGGTCACGTCGGCGCCGCCGCCATCGAACACCTGCAGACGCGCGAACATCGCCTCGATCGGATTGTCGAAATGGATCTCGACGCCGGCCGGCGCCGCGTTGATTGTCGCGCCGGCCGTTGGCTGCTCGGACGAGGGGAATGCGTGCGCGTACGCCCATCGCGGTGACAGCGCCAACAGACTTGCCGCCACGATCGCTATCCACGATGCACGTAATGCTCTCATCTGAACGGGGTCCAATTCGTCGCAGGAATCAGATCGTCAATAAACAAATCGACCAATCCCATCACTGCTGCATGATTGTCGGGCACCGTCGCATTGTTGAGCGCGAACTGCGTTGCCACGCTAAGTTCGATCGAGCGATTCATGAACGCGAGCCCTGGCGTGATTCGGATTGCCGGAAACGTCTGACCCGACGGCCCCGCGATCAGCTGGTCGTAATTGAACTCGGTATAGAGGTACATGTTGCGAATCGGCCACGGCAGCCCAAAGTCGCGCACCGAGTTGCTGAGATACAGCAGCGAATATTCGATCACTTCGTCGGCGAACAGATCGTGCATGGCGCGTCCACTGGTGTTCGCGCTGTAGCCGGCGTCGCCCTGGAAACCGATCGGCCGCAAGTATTTGAGCACTGCGTCGTTATTTGGCAGATCGCCCATCCCCTTCGCCCACAGCAATTCCGGACCCATTCTGAAATGCGTTTCGGCGCCGATGCTTGGATCGCCTACCGGCATGCTCATCGCGAGACCGCCGGATAGCCGCAGTTCGTGCTGTGGGTTGGTGTAGAACGCATACTTCAGCAGGACATCCATATTTTCGAAACCGCTCTTCGAGATTTCCGGCGGCGACGACACGTCAGCGCTCACAAGAGGTCCTTTTTTCGACGACTCGACCCACTCGCTGCCAATCAGGATGCTCAGGTTTTCACTCAGTTTCTTTTCGAGCGAAAAGCCCAGTGCGAATTCGTGTCCCTCCGAAGTGCGGACCCAACTCGGCCGAAGAATGTCGAACTCGTTTTTCGGATTCGCATCCTCAGCCACGATCGGCTCGAGAAATGTGTAGTCGCCGACCGTGCCGTGCGCGCGAGCACGACCGGCAACCAGCGCGATTGCCGCGAACGCGAGCGTCACCGACGCGACCGCCGCAAGTAACATCCGTACCATCGCTTTCTCCCAAGCGGCCCCACAGACCGCAACGCGCTTTCGTAGCGCAAGGGCTACGAAGCATCGTTCAATGTTCGTGAGGTGAAGCGCTGTCGCTAAGATAGCTTGGGAGGGGGCGAATCGGGGAAGACGACGATTTTACCCTTTAGAACCGGCACCAACTGGCACAGTGTTTCACGAGAAACATTATCGGACGCGAATGTCGGAAGGGCTGGGCGCGCGAGCGGGACTGCGGTCGAGGATCGATCGCCCGCCTGAAGTGGATGGCAGATATCCATCGTGAGTGACGGTCCCGACTTGTCCGCCACCACGATTACGCCGACCGAAGGCAGGCTCGCGATCATCATAATGAACGCAATCGCTGCAGCGAGTTGCCGCAGCGCGATTCGATTCATCGTGAGTGCCGTCGCCATCGCGACCAATCAACCTTTGCTGAGCGCGTCATTCACGTCGGCCGCGACCGACTTGGCGCTCACGTCGAGTGCGTTGTATTGCCGCGTCTGCCGGCCGTCGGGCCCGAGCAGAAATGCTGAAACCGAGTGCGTGACCGAGCCGTCGCTCTCGCGGTCTCTTCTGAGATTGTAGAGCGCCAACACCTGATCGATTTGCGCGGGCGGTCCGGTCAGAAAGAGCCATCCATTGTTGTCGGCGCCTTGCACCTTCGCATACTTCGCGAGTTCGCTCGGGCTGTCGTGCTCGGGATCGAGCGTGATCGAAACGATCGTCGCCTTGACGCCGAGTTCGGGGCCTAGTTCGTGCGCGACCTGGACCATTTTCGCCGTCAGCCTCGGACAGGTTGACGCGCACGAGGTGTAGATGAAATCGACCAGCACCGGCTTGCCTTTCAGTGACGCGAGCGAGACCGACGTCCCGTGCTGATCGATCAAGCTGATCGCAGGCAGGCAATTATTCCCGTTCGCGGCAGGATAGTCGCCGGCAACTTCGCGATTGCATCCAGAGATAGTTAATAGCAGCGCCAGCGCGACAGTCGCGACGACGGTGCGTGCGTGATGCGTGGCGCGGAAATCAACCATCCGATTCATCTTTTATCTTAGAGCGATTCGGCCCTGCGGCCCGAAGTCGGCTTCGCGCCGCAGGTTAGAACAGGGCGTGACCCGCTCTGAGATCTGAAGTCTTGATTTGGACCGTATCCGAGTTGCGCTCGTGCGGAAGGCTCGCCGGCACGCATGATGCCTTGCCTTCGGCCATGCGATCGATCGGGTAGTGATTGCCGCACACCCGGCAAATCAATTCGCCCGCCACAATCTGGTATCCGCGATGGAACGTGAAGCACTGCCGGCACGCGTCGAACACCGAGCGCACCTGGCCGTCCATTCCGCGCGCGAGCACGAAGCGCAGCTTCTTGCCCGCATCGTCGGTGTAGCAAAACGCCTCCGCATGGCCCGGCCGTAGTGCAGCGATGTTGACGCTCACCTTGTCGTTGCCGGTCACCGCGAGGCAGTTCGAAGTCGCGGAGAACGCCAGCAACGTCGCTCCGGCGGCGAGGACGAGGGCTGCGAAAATCTTGAATCTGAACGATCGCATCGAAGCAAGATGCTGGCGCACAAAGCGCGGACGGTCAAGAAGCCGGCGAATCCGTCAGCATCACTTCTTTGATTCGCTCGGTGAGTTCCATCACGCGGAGCCCATCTTCGGCGCTCACCGCCGGAACCGCGCGGCTGCGCACGGCTTCGACGAAAGAATTGACTTCATCGGCGAGCGGATCGCTTTCTGCCAGATCGATCTGTTCGGCCGAGATAGTCGGGAAGTTCGCGCCAGGCGAGGGCGGGCTTTTGCGATAGAGCTGGATGCGCCGCGCTTCGTAATCGACCGAGATGTACGCGTCGGGCTGAAAAAAGCGAATCTTGCGCTCGCGCCGCGCGGAGACCCGGCTGGTAACGAGATTCGCGATCAGCCCGCTCTTGAAACGAATGCGCGCGTTGGCGAGATCGATGCGATCGGTGAGAATCGCAACGCCGACTGCTTCCAGCGAGGCAACTTCTGACGGCGCGACCGACAGGATCACGTCGAGATCGTGAACCATCAGATCGAGCACGACGTCCACATCGGTGCCGCGCTCGGTGAACGGCGCGAGCCGGTGGCATTCCACGAAGCGAGGATTTTTCACCAGCGAATGGAGCCGCACAACGGCTGGATTGAAGCGCTCGAGATGTCCAATCTGAAGAATCCGGCCGCCCGAGGACGCCAGCGCTGCAAGCTGATGGGCCTCGGCGAGCGTCGCGGCCATCGGCTTTTCGAGCAGCACGTCGATTCCCGAGGAGAGCAGCGCGGAGGCAATCTCATGATGCGTGATGCCGGGCGATGCGACGGTCGCGAGATCCACCGCGCCTGCGAGCGCGCGGTAATCGGTCAAGGGCGTCGCGCCTACTTCAGCAGCGACGCAGGCCGCTCTTTCGCGATCGATATCGACAATATGCGTGAGCTTGATTCCGGGAATCGCGGCGTATTTGCGCGCGTGCAGCGTGCCGAGCCGTCCCGCACCGATTACCGCTGCGCGCAGTTCAGGCATGACCGTAAACGGCAACGTTCTTCGCGCGCGCCAACTCGAGCGTGCGGTCGGATTCGAGGATCAGCGCGACGCCCGCTTCGATACCGATCAGCGCGGCGCCAATCTCGCTCAATAGTTCGATGGTCGCGGGCCCGATCGCGGGCCGATCGAAACGCAGGTCCTGACCGGGCTTCGCGGCTTTCGCGACCACCAGTCCCGCGCCGACGATCGAGGCTGCGCGGCGCAACGCCGCGTCGGTGCCCTCGACGGCTTCCACCGCGGCCACAACGCCATCGCGGACCGCGACCGTCTGGCCGATATCGAAACTGCCGAGTTGCCGCGCGACCGCGAACGCCAGATCCAGATCGCGAAGCTGCGCTTCGGTAGGTTGCGGGCCGGCCGCGACCCCGGCCGGCGCGAGCCAGTGCTCGATCATCGGCACCGGATCGATCATTTTGATGCCCTCGCCTTCGACTTCGCGCGCGACGCCGCGCAATACCGCATCGTCGCTGAAACGTCCGATTCCCGCGAGCATCGCGAGCGCACGCGCATCGGGTGCAAATGAATCTTTCAGCCGGGCGCGCGAGATGCCGCCCGCCATCGCAGCTTCACTGACACCGGCGTTCTTGAAGGTATCGATTATTTTCTGCAGCTCGCCGACCTTGATCCAGGTGACTTCGTCGGCGACCGAGTCGAGCGCGCGATCGCTCTCATTGATATGCGCGATCGCGATGACCTTGATTCCGCGTTTGCGCGCGCCCGCCGCGACTTCGAGCGGAAAAACGCCGTTGCCCGCGATGAGGCCTAACTTACTCACGCTCGCGGCCGACGACTCCGCGCTTCGAGTTGTTGATAAAATCGACGAGCCGGCGCACCTCGGCGAGGTGACCGTGTTGCTCGAGGGTCTTTGCGATCGCGTCCTCGCGGAGCAGCTTCGAGAAAAACAGCGTGCGCGTCGCGGCCTTGATTGCTGAAATCGTATCTGTGCTGAAGCCGCGACGCTGGAGACCGATCTCATTGACGCCGGCCAGCCGCGCGCGATCGCCGGCGACCATCGAGTACGGCGGCACGTCCTGCGCGACCTTGGCGCCGGCCGCGACCAACGCGTACGCACCGATGCGGCAGAACTGGTGCACGCCACTCATGCCCTCGAGATTTGCGAATTCCTCGATCACGCAGTGGCCCCCGAGCTGGGTGGAATTCACCAGTATGCAATGATCGCCGATCGCGCAATCGTGCGCGATGTGAACGTACGGCATCACGAGCACATGATTGCCGATGCGCGTGCGCATCCCGCCCGCCTCGGTGCCGCGATGAATCGAGGTGAACTCGCGGATCGTGTTGTCGTCGCCAATCTCGAGCGTTGCGGGCTCGCCGTGAAATTTCAAATCCGGAGTTGCGGCGCCGACGGCGGCGAACGGAAAAATTCGATTGCGCTTGCCGATCGTGGTGAGGCATTCGATCACGACGCTGGGACCGATCACCGTGCCGGAGTCAATTTTAACGCCTGGCCCGATCACGGCGCCCGGTCCGATTTCGACACTCGAGTCGATTTCGGCACTTTTGTCGATGACCGCGGAGGGATGGATTTTGCCCGCTATCGGACTTGCTCCTCGACTTCCATCGCAGACAATTCGGCTTCGGCGGCCAATTCGTTTTCGACTTTCGCCGTCGCCTGCATCCGCCAGAGTGGCCGGTGGAATTTCAGAATTTTGACTTCCATCTTTATCTGATCGCCAGGAATTACGCGGCGGCGGAAGCGCACTTTATCGAGTCCGGTCAGCATGAACAGGCGCTTGGGATCGCCGCCGACTTCGTTCAGCGCAAGGATTGCCGCCGATTGGGCGAGCGCCTCGACGATCAACACGCCTGGCATCACAGGATGTTCGGGAAAGTGCCCGGCGAAAAAAGGCTCGTTGAAGGTGACGTTCTTGAGCGTCACCACGCGGCCTTTTTCGAGTTGAATGATTCGATCGACGAGCAGAAAAGGATAGCGATGGGGCAGCAGCCCCAGCACTCGTTCGAGCTCGGCGACTCGCGCGTCGTCAGCCACGGCAGCTCACTTCGAGATGGTCGAACGCTTGGTCGCCGCGGCGCCGAAGTCGGACGGCGCCGGTGCTCCAGCGCGCTGGACATTGCCCGCGTCGCCGCCAGCCATCGAGCGACTGCTTTCGCCGACGGTGCCGATCTGCGCGTGCATCTGGTTGTAGCTGCGAATCAGCTGATCGGTGACATCGATGCCGGGAGTGCCCCACAGGATCGATCCCTTCTCCATCACCATCGTATAACCGTCGCGCTCACCGATGGTGCGAATAACCTGGGCGAGGTCGTGGACGATCTTGGCGGTTATTTCATTGTCCTTGCGCTGCAGCTCGTCTTTGGAATCCTTGTAGTCACGCTCGAAATTTTTGAGCTTCGCGACGTACTGGTCCTGCAGCGACTGGCGCTGATCGGGATTCATCAGCATGCCCTTTTTTTCGATCTGGTCCTTGAGGGACTGCACTTCGTTCTGCTGCCGTTGGAGCTGCGCTTCGAGAGTTTGCACCCGGCCCTGGAATTCGCCCTTGGCCCTCTTGCCCGCGTCGCACTCGTTGAGCGCGCGCTGCACATCGACGAAGGCGAGCTTCAATTCGGCGCGCGCCGGGATTGCACACAACAACAACGAGAGTAACGCACCGATGAAAAACCGTTGCCTCATACTGCCTGGAATGCCTCCTGATGACTGCGGATCGCCGCCACTTCAACGCTGTTGGTGAATGATGCCTCAAGTAGGAGTGACAAATCTACACAACCTCTACGCCTATAGAGGTGCGCCGGCGCCGAATTCGAAGACCGTGCTCAAGTCGGCCGGGCGTGGATTGAGCGGGAAGGCGAGGTCGACGCCGATCGGTCCGAACGGCGACTTCCAACGAACGCCGAAGCCCCACGATGCCTGGAGACTCGTCAGGTCGAGAGAATCGCGCAGCCGGAACGAATTGCCCGCATCGGTGAAGACCACGCCGCGAATACCGAGACCCGACAGAATGGGGAAGGTGATTTCATTGCTGAACAGCAATTCCTTGCTGCCGCCGACGCTTTGCACGCTGATTGGTACGCCAGCCGAGTTGAAGACTGTGACCTGCGGTCCCAATGAATAAAGCTGGTAACCGCGGACGTCGCCGGAGCCGCCAACACCGCCCGGAAAGAAGCGTTGGTAGAGTGGAAGTTCGCCGCCGGTGCCGCTGTTCAAGTCGGTGCCGATGCCGAAGGTGATGCCTTGCGACAGCACCCACGAGCCGAACGTCGGACTCTTGAGGAAGGTGTAGAAGTAGCGGCCGTGCGCAACTCCTTGGATGAACGCCTGCCCGCCGCCGATTCCGCCGAACTGCATATTGAGAGAGGTATTGGTGCCGCTGCGCGGATCGATCGGGTTATCCACCGTGAACCGTCGAATCGAGGGCATGATCTCGGAAGTCTGCGTGTACCCCTTGTAACGCGCGATCTGAAAAGTCGTGAGCGGACTGAGGCCGGTGATCCCGACGCTCTGGAACGAGTACCCGACACCGGCGCTCACGTCCTTGAGTGAGAAAGGCCCGAGCTTTTTGAACCCCAACTCGGTCAGCGGATAGGTGGAATTCAGCGCGAAGCCCGCCGACGATTGGTTGAAGCTGAGCAGATAGGTCTTGTTGTCGAAGAGCTGTATGCCCACGCCCAGCGGGATATCGAGGAACCACGGCTCGGTGTAGCTGATGCTGTAATTCTGCATCAGGAAACCGATTTGTGCGCTCAGGATCAGCGATTCGCCGCCGCCGAAAAGGTTGGTATTGCCCAGCGTGAAGTTACCGAACAGCGACTGATAGCTGTCGAATCCGCCGGCGACCTGGAACTTTGCGGTGCTGATATCGGTGACGTTGACGTCGAGATTGATCTTGTCAGGCTGCGACGACGGTGAGGTGGTGATTCGCGAATCGCCGAAGAAGCCGAGGCGATCGAGGCGAATCTTGGAATCGCGAATGGCCTCCGCCGAATAGGGCTCCTGCTCCTGCAGCTGCATCTCGCGGCGGATGACCTTGTCGGAGGTCTTGGTATTGCCGGTGATATTGACGCGGTCGATCAGTACTTCGTGGCCGGGGTTAATCACGAAAATGACGTTGATGGTCTTGGCGTTCTGATTCAGCTGCGTATGCGGGTCGACGTTGACGTACGCGTAGCCGCGATTCGAGTAGAAATCCGACAGCGCGAGCACGTTACGTTGCATCGCAGAGCCGCGGAACAGTTCGCCGGTTTTCAGCGTGACCTGTTTTCTCACTTCGCGGCGCGGGAACTTCAGGTTGCCTTCGACGGCCACCCGGCCGACCCGATACGGCTTGCCCTCATCGATAGTGATCACGACCGTGATCGAGTTGCCCTTGCGGTCGAGTCGCGGCTGGTCGATGTGAATGTTGAGATAGCCGTTGTCGTAATAAAAAGCGGTCAACCGATCGACGTCGTCGTTGAGTTTAGTCTGATCGAGCGCGCCCCAACTGGTTAAAATCAAACTGACCAGAGGTAGATGAGTCTTGGTCTCCATGACCCCGCGCAGCTCGCGCGACGAAAACGCCTTGTTGCCTTCGAACTTGATCTCCGAGACCTCGATTTTGGGACCCTCGACCACGTCAAATTCGCCGAACGCGGTATTGTCGGGCTGCAAAATCGGCTTGAAGGTCACCTTGGCGTCGAGGTAGCCCTGCGCGTGATAGACCTCCGTGAGGCCGTTGATGGTTTCCTTGACCGCGGTTGGATCGAGAATCGCTCCCGGATGAATTTTGGTGGCGGAAACGATCTTGTCGTCGTTGCTGCGGATCGCTTTCATCCCGTAGAACTTTACGTCGGTTATCTGCGGGCGTTCCTTCAGTTGATAGACGAGAATGATCGAGCCGTTCGGCTGCGGTATTTTTTTGACGTTCGCCTGATCGAAAAAGCCCATCTTGTAGATGGTCCTGAGGTCCTGATCGACCGCGGATTCGTCGAGCGGCTGGCCGGCCTGCTGCGTGATGTGGATGCGAATCGCGTCGTCCTCGACGCGTTGATTACCAACGATCTCGACCTTCGAGACGATGGGATTGCCTTGCGCGACGGCGCCCGCCGCGAAAAACAATACCGCCAGCATCGACATTAGAGCGCGCCAGACGGGCGCGCATCTTGAGCGCGCGCTGCACCTTCCCACTGTCACTCAACCACACCAAAAACGGCGACCAACCTAGCCAATCGTCCACGCCAAGTAAATCTAGCGGGGCGAATCTGCGTTTGCGCGAGGCCGCCTTCAGCGGCGACCTGCCGGCGCGGCCCGCAGTTCAGGCTGTCGGTTCGTTGCGCAATTTTCCTTCCTGGAGGCGGAGTGCGCGCCCGACGCTGCGCATGAGCCGCTCGTTATGAGTTGCGATTACCAAAGTGATCCCGAGCTCGCGATTCAGCCGGTGGAACAGTTCATGGACTTCATCCGCCGTATGCGGATCGAGATTGCCAGTCGGTTCGTCCGCGAGCAGCAGTTTAGGCCTGAGCACCACCGCGCGCGCCAC
Organism: Deltaproteobacteria bacterium; assembly: GCA_003135855.1. Taxonomy (GTDB): domain Bacteria; phylum Desulfobacterota; class Binatia; order Binatales; family Binataceae; genus Binatus. Next base: position 46,276 of record PNBD01000107.1, on the reverse strand, counting down.
CGCGACCCGCTGCTGCTCGCCCCCCGACAGCTCCGCGGGTCTGCGCCCGAGTTTGTCGCCGAGACCAACCAGTTGCAACATCTCGGCAGCACGCGCCGTCGCTTGCTCATCGGGTATCCGGCTGATCAACGCGGGCATCATTACATTTTCGAGCGCCGTGAAGTCAGCCAGCAGATAGTGAAACTGAAAGACGAAGCCGAGTTTGAGATTGCGGAACTCGGCGAGCGACTTCTGGTCGAGTGCGAACAAATCCTCGCCTTCGAAAAAAATTTTGCCGGCGGTCGGCTCCTCGAGGCTGCCGATAATGTGCAGCAGGGTGGATTTGCCGGTGCCAGACTCGCCGACGATCGCGATCTCTTCGCCCGCCGAGACCGTCAAATCGAGTCCGCGCAGCACGCGTATTTCGCGGTCCGCATCGTAGAAGGTCTTGTCCAGCGCGCGGACTTCGATCAGCGGCCGCGCGGCGCTCGCGCTGCGTGCTACGGACGGGCTCGGCGCTTCACTCATAGCGAATGACCTCGACCGGGGAGAGCGAGCGCGCCTGCACGGCCGGATAAATCGCGGCTAACACGCACAGCACGATGGTCGCGACCGACACCAGTACGAAATTCATCGGATAGAGCCGCACCGGTACCGCGCTGACCATGAACAGATCGGCGGGCAGATGGATCAGCTGGTATTTCCCGATCAGGAAAGAAGTCAGGTAGCCGGCGCCGACGCCGAGCGCGGTTCCGATGACGCCAAGCGCGGCGCCCTCGCAAAGAAAGATCGAAGCGACCGAGCCGGCCCGCGCGCCCATCGCGCGCAAGATCGCGATCTCCTTGCGGCGTTCCATCACGACCATCACCAGGGTTGCGATGATGTTGAACGCGGCCACCAGCACAATCAGCAGCAGCACCATGAAGTAGGTGAACTTTTCTAGTTTGAGGGCCGCGAACAGCGGCGCGTTGGCTTGCGTCCAATCGTTGACCTGGAAATCGGGGCCGGCGATCTCCGCGATACGACTGCGCAGCGCGGGCGCGTCGAACATGTTCGTCAGGCGCAGCTCGAGTCCGCTTTCGAGTTGCGGATCATCGGCGAGCAGCGTGCGTCCGTCTTTCAACGAGACGAACACCAGCGACGAATCGAATTCGTACATGCCCGAGTGAAAATAGCCGGCCACGACAAATCGCTTCAGCCGCGGCGGCCCGATGCCCGCGCCGAGGCTTGCCGGCGAGATCAGAATCACCGAGTCGCCCGGCTGCAGGCCCAGTTCCAGCGCGAGCGACCTGCCGAGAATCGCGCCCGGCAGCTCGACCTCGCGCTTGGCGCCATGATCGACGATCGTCACCTTATGAGTAGTCTCGAGACCGGCGAGACTCCCGTGTTCGAGGGTGTCCTTGAGTTCTTTCAGCACCGGATTGGCATGCGGCTCGAGCGCGCGCAAAACTCCGCCCGAGACGTAGCCAGGCACCCCGGCGTCGCTGCTCGATACCGCCATCACCTGGGAAGTGACAAACGGCGCAGTCGCCGCAACTTCGGGAATGGTGGAAATTTTCCTGCTGAGCTCGCTGGGATTCCAGACGTGGCCGTCGCTGCGCTCGATAGTAATTTGCGGAGTGAAGGCGAGCAGGCGGTTGCGCAAATCTTCCTGAAATCCGCTCATCACGGAGAGTGCGACCGTCAAGGTGAATGTTCCGAGCGTAACACCGGCTAGAGAAATGATCGCGATCAGGGAGACGAAGCGCTCGCGCCGCCGGGCGCGCAAATAGCGCAGTCCTATCAGGAGTTCGAAGCGCAACGCGTTACCTTTCCACCAGCGCGGCCAAGCGGCCGCGCACCCGCGCCTCTGCGCAACATGGTTCTAATTCGAAAATTCATTGAATGAAAGTGGACTGGCGTTCGTCATAGTCGCCGAGCGTCCGCGGATTTGCAATATCACGCTGTTGCGGAGCCGCGCGGCGGTGAAATAAGCTCACGAAGTTTACACGAAAATGCGGAGGAAGGTCGCATGAGCCGTTATTTGCTTTTGGCGCTTGCCGCCGCCGTACTGTTTTCTGGATCGATTCCATCTGCCTCCGCAGAACCTGACGCCTCTGCCAATCAGATCACGATGAACTTCCAGAACGTGGATCTTCCCGTGCTGGCCAAGTTCATCAGTGAAATTACCGGCCGCAACTTCGTGATCGACGAAAGTGTGCGCGGCAAGGTTACAATTATCTCGCCGACCAAGGTCACGCCCGAGCAGGCGTATTCGATTTTCCAGTCGGTGTTGCAGGTCAAGGGATTCACCACTGTGCAGGCGGGCAAGGTGATCAAGATCGTGCCCGCGCGCAATGTGCGATCGTCGGCGGCGCTGACTCAATCGCAAGAGCCGGCGCGGACCAAGGGCGACGAATACGTGACGCGGATGGTGCGCCTAAAGAACGTCGATGCGGGAAATCTGGTGGGCGTGATCCAGCCGATGATCTCGCACGATGGATTGATAGCGGCGTTCCCCGGCGACAACACGCTGATCATTACGGATGACGCCTACAACGTCGAGCGGCTGCTATCGATCATCGGCGCGCTGGACGTTCGCGGCGAGCAGCAGGCGGTAAGTGTGATCCCGCTCAGACTCGCGTTCGCCGGTGAATTGGCGCCCGAGATCCAGCAGATCATGGAAGCGCGCAATAACGGCGGTGCGGGCCCGGTGCCGGGCCGTCCGAATCTCGGGGCGGTGGCTCCCTCCGCGCAAGGCGCTGCCAACGGATTCAAGGTGATTCCCGACGAGCGGACCAATTCGCTGATCGTGCTCGCCGGGCCGATCCCGATGCGCCAGATCAATGAGATCGTCGCGAAGCTCGACGTAACGCCGCCAATCGCAAACTCGCGCATCCACGTCTATCGGCTGAAGAATGCGCAGGCGCTGGAAATGGTGCAGGTGCTGAACAACCTGCTCAACGGCGGAAGCGGACCGAGCACGCTATCGCCGACCACCGGGCGCGGATCGCTCGGCCGTGGCAGCTCGCTCGGCAACTATGGCGGCGGATTCGGCAGCGGTGGATTCGGCGGGGGCGGAGGCGGATTCGGCGGCGGTGGCGGCGGCGGTGGAATGATGCGCGGCCGTGGGAACTCAGGCTCCTCCGGCGGCGGAGCGGCATCGGCCAGTACCGGCGGCAAGAGTATCGATTTCACTTATCCAGTGAATGTGACGGCTGACCCCGCGACCAATGCGATGGTGATCAGCGCATCGCCGCAGGATTGGCAGACGCTCAAACAAATTATCGACGATCTCGACGTGCCGCGCGTGCAGATATTCGTGCAGGCGGTGCTGGTCGAAGTCTCGGCCGAGCGGCAGCGCCAGCTCGGCGTTAATTTTCAGGCCGCGACCAACATCAGCAACAGTACAATTGGTTTCGGCACTCTGAATTTCGGCCAGTTGCAAAGCGCACTGGGCAATCCGCTTGGACTTAGCGGTCTCGGACTCGGTCTCGCGTCGGGCGCCCAATGCACCATCCCGGCCGCCATCACGGCGGCCGCCACAGCAGCGACCACGACCTCGGTCACCGTCCCATGCGATGTCGCGCTGCTGACGGCGCTCGAAACCGATACGCATACCAACGTTCTGTCAGCTCCGACCCTGCTGACGGCGGACAACGAAGAAGCGCAGATCGTGGTCGGGCAGAACTTGCCGTTCGTCGGGTCGGCGGCGGCCAACGCCGGATTGCCGGGACAGATTTTCAACTCGGTCGAGCGGCAGAACGTCGGCATCACGCTCGATATCGTGCCGCAGGTTTCCGAAGGGGACTACGTGAAGCTCGATCTTTACGAGGAAGTCTCTAACGTTGTGAACGGCACGCAGAGCAACACCTTGGGGCCGACCACGACGATCAGATCCGCGTCTACGACGGTGCTGATTCAGAACCATCGCACGGCGGTAATCGGCGGACTGCTCGCGAGCCAGGATCAAATTACCAACCAGGGCGTGCCATTCATCTCGAGTATCCCTGTGATCGGCAATCTGTTCAGCAGCAAGAGCAACGATCGGCAGAAAGACAATCTGATCGTGTTCCTGACGCCGCACGTGATTCGCAACAAGACCGACTTGCGATCGCTGGCGCTCGACGAACGGCAAAAGTTCGTCAATTCGATCGGCCGCAAGGAAATTCACGACATGCCGGCGTCGCAGATTCACGAGGTGTACAAGCCGAGTTTCTCGATTCCCGTGTCGCCGGACGCAGATCTCAGTGCGCCGTACAACGCAGCTCCGGTTGCGCCGGGACCTGAGAATCCGGGCGCGCGGACCGTAGTGCCGAGCAACAGTGGCGACACCCCGTTCAATACGACGGAGATCGGACCGACCTCGATGAATGAATCCGGCAGCGCGCCGGCGCCATTTGACGCCGGTGCGGGAACGGTTTCGCGTGGCGGCGCCGCGCCTTCATCGGGATACGCCGCACCGTCGAGCACCCTGAACGCATCGAAGACAGGCATCACGCCGGCGATCACGCCCTAAGAACTCACAGCGAGGTCTCGACGCGGCGCGCGGCGGCGATCGCTTGCGCGCCGTTGTTTTGTTTGAGCATCTTCAAAACCCAGATGGCGCGGCAGATAGGATCAGTTCAAGCTCGAATCGAGTACACCGGCATCGCGGCGGTCGTTGCCGCTCTGCGCGCGATGCCGCTCGAGCGGGCAGTGCGGGCGGGCGCGCGCCTTGGCGGATGGGCAATGAACTTCGATCGTCCGAATCGAAACATTGCACTGACCAATCTCGAGATCGCTTTTCCCGAAAAGACGCAGCAGGCACGCCTCGGGATTTTGCGCGCGATGTACAAGAGTTGGGGCCGCGTGCTCGCGGAGTGGACGCATTTCGGCGAACTCAGCCGCGCGACCATCGAGCGCGTCGCAACCTATGAAGGCAAGGAGCATTGGGACGACGCGGAGCGGAAATCAAACGGCCGCGGGCTTTTGGTGCTCACCGGTCACTATGGGAATTTCGAGCTGCTGCAACTGGCGCACTCGATTTACGGCTATCACATCGCGATCGTGCATCGGCCGCTGCGCAATCCGCTGATCGACGCGGCGGTATGCGGCGCGCGCGTGCGCTACGGCAATCGAGTCATCGAGCGCAAGGCGGGCGGCAGCGAGCTGCTGCGGATGCTGCGCAAGAACTGGATGATCGCGATCGCGCTGGACCTCGACGTGCGCAAGGGAGTGTTCGTCGATTTCTTCGGCAAGCCCGCGTCCACCAGCGACGGCCTGGCGCGGCTCGCGATGGCGACCGGAACGCCGGTGGTGCCGGTCTTCATGGTTCGGCAGGGCGACACGATTCATCACAAGATAAACATTCGCCCGCCGATTGAGATCGTGAAGACTCGCGATCGCGAGGAATGCGTGCGCGAGAACACGCAGCGATTTTCCAACGCGCTCGAGCAAATCATTCGCGAGCATCCCGATCACTGGAACTGGATACATCGTCGATGGAAAACGCGGCCACCGGGCGAGCATCGCTTCTACTAGAAACAGGCAGCGCGGCTACCCGACTCTGTGCGGATTCAGATAGGATCTGAAATCGATGCAGTCTGACGCGAAAACTCCCGGCGCGGCGATTCCGCAAGAATCGGAGAAGGGCAAAGAAATGCTTCTGCCCGATGCGTCCGAGCAGCCGCCGAAGGTATATATCGCGGCATGCGGCGCGCTCTGCGACGTATTCTGGTGGGCGCGCCGCCGTCCCGAATAATTTGCACTAACTTGTCGTTCGAGCCTTCTCCGCGAAGAAAGATTTGAGTTGTGCGACCGATGCGCCGTCGTCGCCTTCGCGTTGCCAATCCTCCGCGACGCGTTCGTACAATCGTGCGGCACCCTGGTAGATCTGAGAGCCTGCGCCGGCGTCATCGAGAAATTCGGCGATCTGCTCCATCTCATCGATCCATCGATATGCCTTCGGAAACATGTTCGGAATTCCTGCTTTGAGAAAAGCGAGCAGATTGGGCTGACTCCGCAAGAGTTCTTCCCGTAGCGGCGCGCCGAGGCCCTCGCGCGACGCGGCGCCAAGCATCGCAGTGCCGATCGCGATCAGCCCCTTGGTCAAACCGCCGTACGACATCTTGAACGCAGACGCGGCGCCGACGGGACCGTCGAGGATCAAGATGTTGAGACCGTGCTGACGAAGGCGGGTAAGCAAATGAGCATCGGTACCCGAGGCGTAGAAACGAGGGCCGATGTCGGGCCGGCTCGCGGGCGGAGGTCCGCCAATAATGCCTGCGTCGATGAAACGGCATCCGGTTGCGGTAAGCGAATGCGCGATCCGGCGCACCGTCGCGGGCGAGATCGCGTTGCATTCGACGAATAAAGGTTTGCTCGGTGATCGAGTCAGTGCGGGAGCAAAGCGCGATGCCACCGCTTCCGCCTGACCCGGCGGAACAATGGACAAGATGAAATCGGCCTCGCGCACGAGCGTGTCTTCATCGTCGATTACTTCGAGGCCGGCGCGTGTGACGCGCTGCACGCTTGCCGCTGCGCGGCCTTTGAGAGTGGTGAGCACCCGCGCGCCCGTCTCGCGCAATCGCTGCCCGACTGCGGCACCCATCTCTCCCGCGCCGATTATCGCGACCGTCGCGGGCTTGGCATTTGAATCGCTCATTGTGCACCCCTCGATTTCTGCGTACTTAAGCTGGCGGCTGATTCGCCGCGATGAATCGAAGCATCAGGCTCTGCAACTCCTGACTGTGCGGACCATGAAGAATCGCGGTGCCGTGCGCGCGACCGGGGAAGGACTCGAATGACTTCGGCGCGGTCGCCGATTTGTAGAGAATTTCCGGCTGCCCAGCGACCAGCGAATCACCGGTCGACGTCACGAACAAGATTGGCGCCTTCACTTGTCGAATCGCCTGACTGACGTCGAGGCCGCCGAAGCTGATCGGCACAGAAATGCAAATTATGCCGGCCACTGGATGTTGCGCCGCGATCAGGATGGCGGCCTCGGCGCCGAGGCTCGCGCCCGCGATGAAAATGCGCGAGACGCGCGGGCGCATGAACTCGTATGCCGCGAGCAGATCGCGATCGGCGTATTCAGTGCCCGAACTCCCCTCGGACTCCGTAAATCCGCGGAAGTCGAAAGTCAGCGCCTGATATCCGTGTTCCGCGAGCACCTTGGCAAAGTCGGTCCAGTCTGACTGATCGGCGGGATACATGTGCGCGAGAATCACGCCGGTCGAACCGCGTCCGTACAGATGCCCGCGCAGCAGAACGCCGTCCGAAGTGGTGAACGACACGTGCTCGCCGCCCAGATCCTGATGAGCATTGCCTGGCAGACTACCTGATGCCGAGGGACTAGCTGATGCGGCAGGATGGGACGGTGCGGGAGGATTGACGGAGGTGGAGCATCCCGCGACGAACAGAGCGATCGTCGCGATCATGACCGACGCGCCTATTGCAGTTGCGGGAAGCACACCAATTCCGACGTCAACGTGTAGCCGTACTTTTTGCCTCTCCACTGAAAATTGCCTTGCGGGCCGCCAAAGACTTCGGTGACCGTCGCGATTTTCAGGCTCTCGTCATAGTTGTCAGATTGCATCGGCGCGTAAGCGAGGAACTGGCTGGCTCCGTTTGCGAGCGCCGGTTGAATGGGCGGTTTGAATTCGCGCCGCGCGATGCCGGGCTGCGGCGCCCAGCCCCCGGATCGGTCACTCCTGGTACTCGCGATCGCCCATCGCGGCGCCGAATCATGCGTCACTAAAATCCACTGGCGACTTTCGATTGAACCGTCTTTTTTCATGCGCAACTCTTCTATACCCGGCGTGGACCGCGCCAATTGATCACAATGCTCGCGCAGTTCTTCTTGCGGGACGACGCGTCCGCTGCTCGAAAGCGGACGCGTTTCAGACGCGGATCGCGCGACACTGGCCGGTCCGGAATCCGGCGACAGGCTCGCGATTTTCGTGTGAACGCATCCGCCGAGCACGAGCACGGCACACAAACTTCCGATCAGGAATGCGAAACACCTCTCCCGCACGCTACTTCTGAGTAACTCCACTTTCACTGGATGACGGATGATACGTTGCCAGCACCGCGCCGCAAGCTTCAACTGCGGCGACGACGCCATCGGCAATCCGTCCCGACTTCACCGTCTCGAGAAAATCGGCGACGATTTTGCTCCAAACAGACTCCGCTGCCAAGGCGTGCGTTGCACGGTCCGCGATGATTTCCACATAACGCTCGCCGAGCGAGACGAACAGCAGGATTCGGCGCCGATGATCATCGCCGTTATGCGCGACGAATTCGCGGCGGGCGAGCTGTCGCGCCTGTGCGCGCTTGATCCGCATCGGCACCAGCATCAGTCGAATCGGCATCCAGTCGAATAGCAACGTCAGCGCGATCAGAATGATCAACTGGATGAGAATTGCGATGCGGGCATTCAGCCCGGGCCTCAGCATCGCGAGCATCCCGGTGATCAGCAACGCGCTCAGCGCCGCCCAGACCAATGGATAAAGCGAATAGCGATCGCTGACCCGCGTCACTACTAAATCGAGATCAGCCGCGGTATTGCGCTCGACGGCTGCGATCGCGGCATCGATGCGATCGTACTCGTCGGGGGTTAATCTGCTCGCCACGGTCACCAACTTCCCGATGCGCCGCCGCCCCCGAACGATCCGCCCCCGCCCGAGAATCCGCCGCCGCCACTCCCTCCCGAAAAACCGCCGCCCCCTCCCCAGTAGCCGCCACCATAACTCCGGCCCATTCGGCGGATAACGTTATTGCCACTGCCAGCGCGAGTTCTGATCATTACTACGATCAGCCAGAGGACGACGAAAATCAGGATCAGCCAATTGACATCCAGACCCTTCGAACTCGCAGGCGCATTCGATTCGGTGGTGGTCGCAGCATCGCCACCGAGCACTTTCAGGATCGACGTGGTGCCCGCCAACACGCCGGCATTGAAGTCGCCGCGTTTGAAGTTGGGCACGATCGCCTGCTCGATGATGGTGCGGCTGATCGCGTCGGTCAGCGTGCCCTCGAGGCCATAGCCGACCTCGATGCGAACTTTGTGCTCAGTCGGCACGACGATCAGCATCGCGCCGGTATTCTTGCCCTTCTGCCCGATGCCCCAATGGCGACCGAGTTGATAGCCGAAATCTTCGATCGGGTAGCCCTGCAGCGTGGGCAGCGTGACGACGATCACCTGCTGGCCGGTCGCGTGCTCGTGACGTGCCAGCAGGTCGGTGAGTTGGCTGGTCGTCGCGGAATCGAGGATGCTGGCGTCGTCGATAACGCGGCCGGTGAGGTCGGGAAACTTCGGCTCGGCCGCGAAACTCGGTGCCGCAAACAGCACCAGCAGCAAGAGCATCCGCCACGAGGCGCGCATGGCCCTGGCGATCCTCGCCCGACGCGGTCGCATCAGAATTTGACCGTCGGCGCCTGTTTAGCTTGATCGCTGATGCTGAACGTCTCGCGAACTTTCAGATTGGAGTAAAGGATCGCCGCCACGAAACGCCCCGGGAAAGTTCGCAGCTCGGTGTTGTATGCCTGCACTGCGAGAATGTAATCGCGGCGCGCGACCGCAATACGATTTTCGGTGCCTTCGAGTTGAGATTGCAGCGCGAGAAAATTCTGATTCGATTTCAGCGCGGGATAATTTTCAGTCACGACCAGCAACCGGCCCAGAGCGCCCGTTAGCGCGCCCTGATTTTGCTCGAATTCGTGGAACTTCTCAGGATTCGACAGGATGTCCGGCGGCAGTTGCATCTGAGTCGCTTTGGCGCGCGCTTCGACCACTTGCGTCAGCACCTGCTGCTCCTGCTTCGCGTATCCCTTCACTGTCTCGACGAGATTGGGAATCAGGTCGGTGCGGCGCTGGTACTGATTCAAGACTTCGCTCCATGCGGCCTTTACTTGCTCGTCGAGAGTCGGCAGTCGATTGATGCCGCATCCTTGAAGCACGATTAGCGCGACGACGGAGACGAACAAATAAACGAGCGGCCGAAGTTGCCTGCGTCCCATGTGGAAGTAGCCTCCTGATAATGCCTGCATCAGCTGGTCGAAGAGACTATCACGCAAAACAAATCGGCGACCAAGTGAGTTGCTCGCGGGGCGCGCCCACGCGTCGGCAATCATCCAGCCGCGAAAACCGGCGGCGGAACAAATCCTCCGAATTCTCTTTCGGCCAATTGCGCGAACCGAAGCGTGGTGCGGTCCTCGAGATATGGCCCGGCTATTTGCAGTCCCGTCGGCAAGCCATCGACGAGGCGGCCGGTCGGCACCGCAGTCGCCGGCAGATTTGCGACGGTGATCAAGCTGGGCCATTGCAGATTGTCGAGATACGGACGCGGTTTGCCGTCGACGATCAGCGTGCGCGTGAACTGTCCGCCCTCCTCGATGCCCGAAGTGTCATGCGGAAACGCAACGGTCGGCATGACCGGGCATAGCAGGACGTCGTAGTTTTCGAAGAAGCGGCGCCAGGCGCGGAACAGATGTTCGCGTTTTTCAGCGAAGTGCCCGAACTCCGCATAACTCAGTCGGCCAGCGCGTGCGAATCGTGCGGCATAGCTCTGATCGTCGGGCGCAAAATTGTCCGGCAGCGCCGGCATGCCGGCGGCCATCACGGCGATCAGAGCATTGAGATAGACGTCGTAGCTATCGATGGGATCGATCTCGGGCCGCGCTTTGTCATCGACCTTGACGCCGGCGCGGCGAAGATCGGCCGCGTATTCTTCGATCGCCTGAAGACACCGCGAATCGATGGTGTAGTGTTTCGCATCCGCCCAGATCGCGACGCGGAAGTCGCCGAGCTTCTCGTGACGACTCGCGGGAATTCGCAGCGACCACGCTGATTGATCGAGTTCTTGCGGCGACGCGAGCAGATCCATCGCCAATTCGAGATCTGTTGCGCTGCGAGCCAGCGGACCTCCGACGCCCAATTCGAACTCGCTCAGCGCTCCGGGCGGCGGCGGAATGTGACCGCGCATAGGAATGATCCCGTAGCTGGGCTTGTGTCCATAGACGCCGTTGAAGTGCGCGGGGCAGCGAATCGAACCGCCGATGTCGCTGCCCAATTCGAGCGGGGTGAAACCCGATGCCAACGCGGCTGCGGCGCCGCCCGACGATCCGCCGACAGTGCGCTCGACGTTCCACGGATTGCGGGTCAATCCAAACAGCGAGTTGTAAGATTGATGATCGGCGGCGCCGGTCGGCAAGTTCGTCTTGCCGAAAAAGATCGCGCCCGCCAAGCGCAGACGCGCAATCGCGTCAGCATCGCGCGCCGGCCTATGGCTCGCGAGCGAATGGATTCCGCAGGTTGCGTTCATGCCGACTACTTCCCAGGAATCCTTGATCGTCATCGGCAACCCGTGCAGCGCCCCCGACGCGTGACCTCTGGCGCGTTCTTCATCCGCCTGCTTTGCCGCACGCTTCGCATTGTCGGCGTCGAGCGTGACGACGATGTTGAAGCGCTCGTTGTGCGCCTTGATGCGCGACAGAAACAGATCGAGCAGTTCGACCGAACTCAACTGGTTTGCTTTGAGGAGCGCCATCAATTCGGTTGCGGATTTGAATTCGATAGGCAGACTTTTCGATTTGGTTTGCGTCGTCATATCATCCTCGATGGTTCGCCTTTGAAATCCTGCACGGATCTTCGGGTTCAGTCTTCGCGGCATAGCGCGTGCCGTCGCGCAACGCAACAAAAATTCCGGCGCCGGTCTGCGATTACTGGGTCTTTCCATTTTGACTCTGCGATATAGGCTTGAAACAGGGTTGCTGGAAGTGATTGCCAAGCTGGTACCTCTCGTCCTCAGAAATCTTGCGCGCAACAAGCGCCGTACGATTCTGACGGTCCTGTCGATCGGAGTATCGATCTTCGTATTTGCGGCACTTGCCAGTCTGCCGATCCTGGTCGATCAGGTTCTGCGCGATCGCGCCAATTCTCTGCGCGTCATCACGCACAGCAAGGTCAGCGTGATGTACCAGTTGCCGGCCGCCTACCTGCGCCAGATCGAATCCGTTCCCCATGTCGAAGCCGTGTCTGCCTACACGATCTTCCTTGGCACCTACCGCGATCCAACCATGCAATTGCCAGCCATCGCCGTCAGCCCAGATCACTTTCGCGACATCTGGCCAGACTGGGGCGTCACCCAAGCTACTGAGCAGAAGTTCAAGGAATCGCGCTCCGCTTGCATGGTCACGCGCGTCCTGATGCGACAATACGGTTGGAAGATCGGAGACAACGTTATCTTGCACGGCACGCTCGTTCCGATCGACGTGCAGGTGAAGATCGTCGGTGAAGTCGGCGATCACGCTCCCGCCACTGTCATCATCTTTCGCAGCGACTACCTCGACGAACTGAGCGGACGTCCGGGGAAGGTCAACATCATCTGGGCCAAGATCGATCGCTCGCAATCTACGCCGCAGGTCATGGCGGAGATCGATCGGATGTTCGCGAATTCGGCCAATGAGACTCAGACTGAAACCGAAACCACGATGGTCAAGAATCGAATCGGCGAGATGAGTCTCATGATCGACGGCGCGAAGGTGCTGGCCGCGATCGTTATTTTCACGATCGCGCTGGTGGCGGCGAATACGGCCGCGATGGCGGTGCGGGAGCGGCGCGGAGAGATCGCGGTGATGCGCGCGATTGGGTTCACCCGCGACTCAATCATCGTCGCGATCCTGGGTGAAGGCATCGTGATCGGAGTGCTCGGTGGACTCCTGGGTTGCGCGATGGCGCGCGCGGGATTCGTAGTGCTGCCTTACGCGGCGGCCGAACTTGGTCCGCTCGCCATGCAACTCAAGATGTCCTTGCGGGTGCTGATGAGTAGCTTCGCGGTGGCGACGATCATCGGCGCCGCCAGCGCGTTCATTCCCGCACTCAGCGCGACGCGCGGCAGCGTCGCCGGATCGCTCCGGCCCGTCGGCTAGCAACGCCGCATTATTGCGCTGTCGCAGTGGCCGAACCTTGCGATAAGATTCGTCAGTCCGAAACGTTCGACCCAGGCGAGGGCATTAATGACAGTTCGAGAACGACGAGGATGGCTGATCGTTGGCGCGATTTTCGTCACGATGTTCTTCATCTGGGGCGCCATCAACTGCGGCGCGGTGTTCTTCATCCCGGTCCTCAAACAATTCGGATGGACGCGCGCCAAGTTTTCGGTGGCGCTCTCGATAGGATGGGTTACGGGCGGCGCGGCGGGTCCTCTCATAGGCTGGCTCGCTGATCGAATCGATCCGAAAAAAATGATGGTGGTCGGCGCTACGATCACCGGCCTCTTATGGCTCGCACTCAGCCGCGCGAACAGCTTCGGAGAATTCCTCGCGATCAATGGCACGTTCGGAATATGCGTCGGCGCCTCGACGTCCATTCCGAGTTCGCTGTTGATTGCCAACTGGTTTGAGCATCGCCGCGGTCTCGCGATGGGAATTGCGTTCTCCGGCAGCACGCTCGGCGGCGCCGTGATGACTATCGTCGCGAGCCACGCAATCGCCTCGAACGGCTGGCGCTTCGGCTACGTGACGCTGGCCTTGCCGATCCTGCTAATCGTGGTTCCGCTCATCGTGATTTTTATCCGCAACCGAAATGCGACCGAAGCACGCGAATCGGCGGACGGCGCAAGCGCGGTTCCCGCCGTTCAGATCGAGGGTGAGTCGTACGAACTGCCCGGACTGGAACTCGCACAGGTCACCAGGACGCGATCGTTCTGGTTGATCTGCGCGGTGCAGCTTTTTGCCGGATCGTCGCTAGGCCTGGGCCCGCACTTCGTCGCCTACCTGACTGGGATCGGCTATACCGCGTCATTCGCGGCGACGGTAGTGAGTCTCTACCTGCTCATGACCACTGCCGGGATCTTGCTGGGCGGTCCGATCGCGGATCGCTTCACCTCCAGGACCGCCTTGTTGGGTACCTATACTCTCGCATCGCTAGGATCGGTCGCGCTGCTGGCGGCGGTGCATCCTATCGTGCTGGCAGTTAGCGTCATTGCTGCCGGCTTTGCCTGGGGCTCGCTGGCAGTGCAGATGCCGCTGGTAATGATCGAATCGCTAGGTGTCAGGCGGCTTGGCTCAGTGTTAGGAGTTACCGGAATCTTTTACACGCTTGGCGCAGCCATAAGTCCGATCGCCACCGGTCACATCTTCGACGTCACCGGTAGCTACTTGATCGCGATTGGCGCGTTTGCCGTGTTCCTATTTATATGCGCGTTAGCGATCTTCGGATGCCGTCCGCTCGATCATGAGCAATCGCAGTTCGCGACGCCTGCGCCGTCGCGCGCCGCCTAGCGAGCTGTTACGAGCCCTTACCGCCGTTTCCGCAAAACGACACATTGTAGTTAACCAACTGGGCGGCGGTATTCTGACAGCTCCAATCGCTGGAGGTATCGTCGAATTGGTACGAATAGGCGCTGGGGCAGGCGTTCTTGAAAACCGAAATGTAATTGTCGCTACCGCTCTTGATTAGATTGTTGGCGTTCGTCCAGTTCTGATTCACTGCTCCGCACACACCCGTGTAAACCGAGTTGACCTGACAGATACATTTTTGCCCTGTGCCGCACGCAGTCCCTATTCTGTTCAGGCAATTCGTGTCGGCCGTGCAATCGGCGGTTTTCGCACAAAATTTCACATTATTGCAGACGCATCCGTCGGGATCGCTGGGGCCCGAGCATTCGGTCACAGCCTGCGCCTGGACCTTACCGGTCGGCGGAAATCTGCGCACAGTCTTCTCGAGGCATTTCTGCCCCGTCGAAGTGGAACACTCGCCGTCCGAAGTACATGCGGTCGCGGTCGCCGTAAAGTTGTCGGCGTTCCACACCAGTTCCCCGAACGCGGTGACACCTGTAGCGGTAGTGGTGATAGGAGGTACGCAGAATGATAGCTGCGCGCCCGAGCCGTCATTCTTAAGTGTCGCGCACTTATAGTTGGGGAAAGGGAAAGTGAAACTCGCCGACGGGCAAGCCTGGCCATCGTTGGCGGGGCCGCCGCATCCTCCGTTCTGTGGGATAGTCCCATTACCGGGAACGCAAACCCCGGCGCCCGTCGGAAAAACAATATTGCTCGCCGGCGTGAAGGCGGGATTGAAAATGCATTTCGTGCCGGGCGCGCAATCAGTGGCGGAAAAACAAATCGGCGTTCCGGCATTAGCCGATTCCAGGTTGATCGCATTACCGAACGGATCGCGTTCCTTCGAAAGAGTGTTAGCGCATAAGAAGAAAGAGTCGCTCTGAGCAATGCAGGTAGCCGTGCCGCGGCCTGCTCCGGCACAGTAGTCGTCCGGCGTATCGCAGGCGGTGACACAATGGCCGCCTGAACACGGCGCCTGCCTGGGACAATCACTTGCGACTGAGCATGAAAGGCTCGAGTCGGTCACCTTTAGCAGGGCAGGGCACGATGTCAGCAGCGGATCGGCAGCGCTTTGAGAGTAGAGGCACGCGCCCGTTTGGCAGGTAGAGGAGGTGGTTCTCCAGGCTAGCTTGTAAGGCTGGGGCGACGTCGAAGGATCCGGCACGATGCCGCCAAGGACAGTCGCGAACTTCGGCACGATCGTACCACTGTTAGCCGTGATCGCGCTGCCAGTAGCATCATTGAACAGCCACTCATAGGAGCCCGCGGACGCGGTGATTACCGATTGCTTGAAGCTGCCTTGGCCGTTATGGTACGGAGTGTCCTTGGTCCAGCCTAGGGTGTCGGTCGGTTGCACGGCCTGCACTGTAAGCGGCACGTTATATCCGCTGACGAGACTTACATCGTAGTTATCCAGCCCGTTCAGATCCGCGAGGCTCATTTCGAACAGCGTCGCGCGATTGGCGGTTCCGACGCCGAAACAATCCAACTTGCCGGAACATTCGCCGGTGTCGCAGATAAGGCTTGCGCCTGATCCGGTGCAGCCGGTGCGTCCCCAAATCCTCGCGCTCGGATACGCCGCCGGAACCAGCAGCGATGTCTGCGTCGCACAATGAAACGTGCCAGCGGTACCCGCTACGCACGCAGCGCCCAAGCAATTGGACACGTCGCTCGCCACCGCCCTGGGACAGCTACATTGACTGTTCAGGCATTTCGAACCAGGGCCGGGACAAGACCCTTGTGTCGCGGCATTGCACGAGGGTGCTAGTTCCCATCCATTGACCGGCGTCACATCCTTGACCTTACTGAAAGCCGCGATCCAGATCGGCTGCGGACAATTGTTGGTGAAGGCTATGACATGCGAAGTCGGCGCCGCATTTCCCGCCGCCAGTGAGTCCTCATCACCGAACGACGAACCTGAGATTGAAAACAGCGCGACGATCACTATTGCGCAGCGGATGACGTAGCGTGCTAATCGATTCATCGAAGTCCTCTGGTTGCTACGCGGATTAGACTCCGTCGTAGCTATAAGCTCAGATCGATTCCAAACGGCACATCGAGACCGGTCGCCGAGCCCGCGAGTGAGGATGTCGGCGCGAGATTGCCGCTTGCACCGCGAGCGAACGTGAGCAGGCTGTTATTAAGACTGCTGGCGACGATCAGATTGCCGTTGCGATCGAAAGCGAGTCCGCCCGGTCCGTCAATCCCGGTGGCCGGTCCGCTAATCAACAGGGTCGGCGTGACATCTCCATTCGAGTTCGGCGGGTAGACAGTTATGCTGTCGCCGTCGAAGTTCGCGACATACAAGTTGCCGAACCCGTCGAAGGATAGGTCGTCAGGCGCTTTGAGCCCGGTGCTGGGACCTTGGATGCGCGTGATGAAGGCCTGGTTGCCAGTCGCACCGGGCGGATACTCGGTAATCGAGTCGCCAGCCGTATTCGCGACAAAGATGTCGCCGGCCCGATCGAGCGTAACGTCTTCGGGCATCTTCAGTCCGGTGGCAGGACCATTGATCAGGAAAATCGGCTCGACGTCGCCGTCGCTGCCGGCCGGATACACCGAAATCGTGTTGCCGCCGGCATTCGCGACGTAGATTTGACCTGAGGCATCAACGGTGACGCCTTCGGGATTTAGCAGGCGCGTATCATCGCCGACGATACTGTGGATTGGAGTTGCGTCGGCGCTGCTGCTGCCAGCGAACACCGCGATGCTGCCGTTGGAGTTTGGGGTCGGCGAACTTATCTGATCGTTGGCGACATAGATCAACCCGTGTCGATCGACGTAGATGTCTTGCGGGCTGTTGAGGGTCGTATTCGCGCCCACTATCGTCTTGCGGGGCTTGGTATCGCCATGCGCCTTCGCCCGATAAAAGGTGACGGCGTTACTATTGCTGTTGGGCACGATCACATTCTGCGATAACGGGCTCACGCCGCCACCACTATCGTTGCCGCATCCGGACCCTGCCAACACGGCTCCCGCGAACAGGCAAAGAGCGACCTTGGACTTTTTCGACATTCTCCGTCCCCCTCGACGAAGTACCAGCAGCGACGATGCTGTCTTCTTGGTGCGATGAACTTTTGGCGTCGATCAGCGCCGTGATTCTATACTTGAGACCGCTATGTATGAAACTCCTCTTTAAGCATTTCGATCAAAAAAACGGCGGTGAAGAAATCAATCTCCACCGCCGCCATTTTGCTTTGCGGATTCTAGCAGGACCTAAGTATCAAGCGACCTCGAACAGTCCAGCCGNNCGGCGCTTGCCCTCGATCAGTGCATGTCCGACCATTCGTGAGCCGCTCATGCCGTACGGATGCCCGATCGAAATTGCGCCGCCGTTCACATTGAGGCGTTCATCGGGGATGCCGAGTTTGTCGCGGCAATAAATCACCTGGCAAGCAAAGGCCTCGTTCAGCTCCCACAGTCCGATATCATCCATCTTGAGACCGTTGCGCTCGAGCAACTTGGGCACTGCGAATATCGGTCCGATTCCCATCTCGTCGGGCTCGCATCCGGCGACTGCCATGCCGCGATAAATTCCCAGCGGATGCAGCCCGCGTTTTTCGGCCTGCTTCGATTCCATCAGGACGCATGCGGACGCGCCGTCCGAAAGCTGGCTCGCGTTGCCGGCGGTGATGAATCCAGTGGGTCCCTTCACGGGCGGCAGTTGCAACAGCCCTTCGAGCGTGGTGCCGGGACGGTTGCATTCATCGCGCTCGAGCGTCACCTCCTGATGCGAAGTGGTGTTGGTCTTCTTGTCGTCGAATCGCTTGGTCACCTTGGTCACAACGATCTCATCGTTGAAGAGGCCGGCCTGCTGCGCCTTGAAAGTGCGCTGCTGACTCTGGAACGAATATTCGTCCTGCGCCTGCCGCGAAATGTTGTAGCGCTTCGAGACGACTTCGGCCGTGTCGATCATCGCCATGTACACCGCGGGCGCGCGCTTCAGCACGATCGGATCCGCCTGCCGAAATGCATTCATGTGCGCATTCTGCACCAGGCTGATCGATTCGACGCCGCCGGCGACGACCGTCTGCATCCCGTCCACGATGATCTGTTTCGCCGCCATCGAGATGCTCATCAAGCCCGATGAGCACTGACGATCGACGCTCTGGCCCGCGATGCTGGCCGGCAGTTCCGCCGCGATCGCGGCTTGCCGCGCCACGTTGAAGCCCTGCGTTCCCTGCTGCAGCGCGGCGCCCATGATGACGTCGTCGATCTCGCCGGGCTCGACTTTCGCGCGCTTGATCGCTTCCTTGATGATCGGTGCGGCCATCGACGGCGATTCAATATCGTTGAAGGCGCCACGGTATGCCTTGCCGATCGGCGTCCGCGCGGTGGATACGACTACAGCTTCTCTCATGAACGACTCCTTGATGTCCCAGGGCATCGCGATCGCGCTCGCACCTGCGTCGCCGCCTGGGCTGATGGACATAGATAATCTCATTTCCACCTGCCTGTCAGCCAGTCAAATCATCTCGACCCGGATTTCCGATTTTCGGCGGCAACCAGCAGTTGCGGCGCTTGCATATCCGAATCAAGAAGTTCACTTTCGGTAAACAAGTTCGAAAATTGGGAGAAGCAGAATGGCGAAGACTTTTGGCGCGGAATCGACGGCCGACGAGGTTCTTGAGGGCATCAACCTTTCGGGCAAGCGAGTACTCGTAACCGGCGTCTCGGCCGGCTTGGGCGTTGAGACCGCCCGCGCGCTCGTCTCGCATGGCGCTACAGTAGTCGGCACGGCGCGCGATCTGACGAAAGCGCGACGTGCACTCGCGGATGCATTCCCGGGAAAGCCGAACAACCCGCCGGTTGATCTGGTCGAAATGGATCTCGCTTCATTAAGCAGCGTGCGCAAGGCCGCGAGCGATTTGTTGGCGCGCGCCCAGCGCTTCGATGCGATCATCGCGAACGCCGGCGTGATGGCGTGTCCGCAGGGCAAGACTCAGGACGGCTTCGAAACGCAATTCGGAACCAATCACATCGGTCATTTCGTGTTCGTCAATCGGCTGATTCCGCTGCTGAATCAGGGCGCGCGAATCGTCACGCTGTCTTCCGCTGGTCACCAGAGAAGCGATGTCGACCTTGATGACCCGAATTTCGAGCGGACTCCTTATCAGCCGTTTACCGCGTACGGCCGTTCCAAGACGGCAAATATTCTCTACGCGGTCGCGCTGGACAGCCGGCTTAAGGGACGCGGCGTGCGCGCGACCTCGGTACATCCTGGCGGAATCCAGACTGAACTCGGCCGCCATCTCACGCCTGAACTCATTGAGCAGATGAGGGCGCGCTTCCGCACTATGACTGGAAAATCGACGCTCCGGTTCAAGAGTGTTCCTCAAGGCAGTGCGACTTCGGTGTGGAGCGGCTTTGTCGCATCGGCCGACGCTGTGGGCGCGCACTACTGCGAGGACTGTCACGTGGCCGACGTGATTGACGACCCGAATTCGCGCGTCGGTGTGCGCTCGTATGCTCTCGACCTGGCCCACGCGAACGACTTGTGGCGCAAAAGCGAGGAGATGGTCGGCGAGCGCTTCACGGTATAGCTTGAGCGTTCGCGCCGCCCGTTCGCGCACCCTGCATCTATTTTGATACGTGCAGCGGCGGCTTCTTGCCGGCCCACGGGCGCGCCTGCTCGAGTTGCGATGCAATCCTGATCAGCGTCGCCTCGTCGCCGAAGCGTCCCGCGAATTGCACGCCGATCGGCAGCCCGTTGGCGCTCCAATATAGTGGCAGCGAGATCGCCGGCTGGCCGGTCGAGTTGAACAGCGGAGTGAATGGGCAATAGGCGAAGACCTGGCGCGTCCACTCCATCGCGGTCATCGCTTCGCGATTTTGATTGATCTCGCCATGCGGCGCCGGCGGCCGCGCAATCGTCGGCGTCACGTGCAGATCGTACTTCTGAAAGAATGCGCCGGTTAGACGCGACAGCGTGTTGCCATGCGCCTGTGCGCCGAGTAGCTCGGTCGCAGTGCGAGCCTTGCCGTCCTCGTAGCAAGCGAGGGTCACCGCTTCGAGGTTGTCCTGACTCGGGCGGCGTCGGAGGTCTGCCGCCGACGCATCGATCGAAGCGGCGGTGAACGCAGTCCAGATCACGTGCACGTTCTTCA
This sequence comes from Deltaproteobacteria bacterium, assembly GCA_003135855.1. Lineage (GTDB taxonomy): Bacteria > Desulfobacterota > Binatia > Binatales > Binataceae > Binatus. The sequence continues at coordinate 25,889 of PNBD01000107.1, read as the reverse complement.
GGAAAATATCCCAATCGTAAACCGGGCGATCCTCGACCAGCGTATGTCCGAGGCCTTCGAGCAGCTTCACGGTTTCGTGGACGGCCTTGACGCATTCGGGATCGATTTTTTCTCCCGACGCTGGCGTAGTCGTCCACGCGATCTTGAGCTTGCCCGGCGCGGCGCCGACTTCCTGGAGATACGGCCGAGCCGGCGGCACCGGCGTCCCCGGCGCACCGACGTCCGCACCGGCGACCGCATCGAGCATCGCGGCGGAGTCGCGCACGCTGCGACTGACGATGAATTCGATTGCCAGACCGCACAACGGATCGGCGTAGTCAGGGCCGGTGGGAACGCGATCGCGCGTCGGTTTCAGGCCGACCAGGCCGTTGCACGAGGCGGGAATTCGAATCGAGCCCCCGCCGTCGTTCGCATGCGCAACCGGAACGATTCCTGCTGCCACCGACGCGCCCGATCCACCGCTGGATCCGCCGGCGCTGCGACCCGGCATCCACGGATTGTGGACCGGTCCGAATAACGTGGTCTCGGTCGTCGGATTGTAGCCAAACTCCGGCGTTTGCGTGGTGCCGACCAGCACGACGCCGGCGCGCCGGAAGCGGGCCATCAGTTCGGTGTCGTCTTTGGGTACGAAGCCCTGCGTGAGTTTCGATCCCATGTCGCACCGGACATTTTTTGCGTGGACGATGAGTTCCTTGATCACGAACGGCACGCCGGTGAATGCTCCCTTCGGCAATCCCGCTGCGATCTCGGCGTCAGCCAGAGCCGGGAGCGTCTGCAGCACGGCGTTCAGTTTTGGATTGACCTTCGCAACTCCGGCGAGCGCGGCTTCTTTGAGTTCCTTGGGCGTTACTTCCTTGCGCTCGACCAGCGCGGCGAGGCCGAGTCCGTCATAGGAACTGTAGTCGTTGAGCGAAATCATCTGGCGTCCTCCAACCTGAATATTCCGCAACCGAAATGCGTTGCGCAGATAGTGCCGCGTACCACACTTCAACCGCTGCGCAAAGGTTGACCTGCTCTAAATCGATTTCGGGGCTTGCGGCGGGACTTGCGGTTAGATGCGAATCGACCGAAGAATATCGCGAAGCCGAACGGGCCGGCCACGCGCGCGTCAGGCCATTAACGAAAAAAGAGGAACCTCAAGATGAGTGGACAGAGCATTTCGATTGCCGCCCATGACGGCGGCAGCTTCAACGCATACCTCGCGAAACCGGAGTCCGGCACGGGTCCGGGCATCGTGATCGTGCAGGAGATTTTCGGCGTCAATGCGCACATCCGATCGGTGTGCGACCGCTATGCCGAGGAAGGATACCTCGCAGCCGCGCCGGACATTTTCTGGCGCGTCCAACCGGGCGTCGAGCTTGATTACAACGACGACGGAATCAAGCAGGGGCGCGCACTCGCGATGAAGGCTGACCTTGGCGTGGTGGTCAAGGACGTCGCCAGCACGATTTCCGCGTTGCGCGCGATGCCCGGCGCGACCGGAAAAGTTGGCGTGGTAGGATTTTGCTTCGGCGGGCGCGTCGCGTTTCTGACGGCGGCTCGCACCGACGTGGACGTCGCGATCTCTTATTACGGCGGCGGAATCGATCAACACGTAAGCGAAGCGCCGTCGATCAAATGTCCGATCATGTTCCATTGGGGTGCCGACGACGCGGGCATCCCGGCGGCCCAACGCGAAACAGTGCGCGTCGCGCTGGCTGGCCACGATCGCGCCGAGAGCTACGTCTATGCGGGCGCAGGCCACGGCTTCAATTGCGATCGGCGCGCGAGCTATCACGCTTTCGCGGCGCGTCTCGCGTAATCGCGAACGCTTGGACTGCTACATTGGACGGATCGGCCCGCGTTACGATCTCAGCGAGTTGTGGGAACGTCACACCGCGCATGAATTCGCCGAGCACGATGCGGACGCCACCATGCGCACGATGGTGCCGCAGCCGTACGTCAACCATATCCCCACGCTCACCGGCGGCGTCGGCTACGATGAACTGCGCTATTTCTACGCGAATCACTTCCTCCCGCGGCTGCCCGCCGACGCGAAGCTCGTTCCGGTCACGCGCACGATTGGCCCGGACCGGCTGGTCGATGAATTCGTGGTTTGCTTCACGCACGATCGCGAGATCGATTTCATGGCGCGAGGGATCCTGGCCACCGGCAGATACGTCGAGGTTCCGCACGTTGCAGTGGTCGAGTTTCGCGGCAACAAAATCGCGCACGAACACATCCACTGGGATCACGCGAGTTTGCTGAAGCAGCTTGGCGTACTGAATGCGAAGGGGCTGCCGGTAGCCGGAATCGAGGGCGCCAAAAAACTGGTCGACGAAACACTTCCGTCGAATGAGATGATGCCGCAATGGAAGAGAAATCGATGAACCAGCGAACTTGAAAATCGATCACAAAAGAATGAGGTCATAATCATGAATCTCAAAACACCGGGAATCTTTTCGTTGACCGACTCGATGACGGGAAGCCAAATCACCGAGCTCGCTCGCAAGGTGGAAAAGCTCGGCTACAGCGCGTTCTGGTTCCCGGAGGCGTTTGGCCGCGATCCATTCACGCTGGCGGCGCATGTTTTGAGCGTCACCGACCAGCTGATCGCAGGAACCGGGATCGCGAACGTGTGGAAGCGCGAAGCGATCACGATGATAGGCGCGGCGCGCACCCTTGCCGAATTATTTCCGGAGCGCTTCATCCTTGGAATTGGCGTCAGCCACGGACCGATGATGGAGCAACTCGGAATCAAGTACGCGAAGCCGGTTTCTTTCATGCGTGACTATCTCCAGCGAATGAAGTCCGCGCCCTACATGGCACCGCGCCCGAAATCCGACCCGCCGATCGTCATTGCCGCGCTGATGCCGAAAATGCTGCAGCTCGCCGCCTCGGGGACCCACGGAACGTTCCCCGTCTACACGACGCCGGCGCGTACCGCCGAGATGCACGAGTCGCTCGGCCCTGACAAATGGATATGCGTCCAACAAGTCGCGATGCTCGAGAAGGATCCCGCCAAGGCGCGCCGTGCCGCGCGCGCAGTGCTCGCATTTTACCTGACCCTGCCAAATTATTTGCAGAGTTTTCGAAATCAGGGATTCGGCGACGCGGACTTTGCCGACGGCGGCAGCGATCGAATCATCGATGCGCTGATCGCGTGGGGCGACGAACAGGCGATTCGAGATCGCGTGGCTGCGCATTACGCGGCCGGAGCGACGCACGTGTGCCTGACGCTGGTCCGCTCGGAAGGGAGCTCGCGCGAGCGCGCGATGCCTGACAAGCGCGCATTGGAAGCGCTCGCCCCAGCCTGATCAGCAAACGATCCGCGATGCGCAGCGTCTCAGATCGTGTCGGTCACGCCCGGGATGAACAGCGGCTCCATCGCGTAGTGCGCGACGTCTGCTTCCAGATCGGCGCGCGCGGGCAGCGTCGCAACCTCGCCGGCCGCATCGAGTAGGTCGCGCAGGATAGTCGTGTCGCTCGATGTGTTCAGGAAAAGCCCGGGGCGGCTCAGCACGAAGTGGACCGCGCGGCGGAGTGCATCGCGATCGCGAAGCGGCTCGTACCAACTGAATTTGCGCATGTCGCCGTCTTGCCATCGCCGGCGCGCCGCCGACTTGATCGTCTGCGTCGCCACGCCACGCTCTGCACATGTCTTCAGCAGCGCCTCGGCGTCCACGGCGTATCGCGCGAGGCCCATCATCGTGAAGTTGTACGGGAACAACACGGAATCGAACGCGAACCGATCGAGGCTCCGCAGATGCATCGCGGCGACGTAGGTGCCGTGACCGGTCACGCCGATGAATCGGACCAGGCCTTGCTCGCGCGCCTCGACCAGTGCCTCGAGCGCGCCTTGCGGTCCGAGCGCAGTCTGCCATTCGTTTTCCGCGACCAGGTTGTGCATCTGGATCAAGTCGAGCTGCTCGACGCGTAGTCGTTCAAGCGAGCGATGAAGGCTGTCACGCGCACCCTGATACGTGCGATCGCCAGTCTTGGTGGCGAGGAAGAAGCGCTTGCGATGCTCGCGCATCCACGGGCCGATCCTCAGCTCTGATTCGCCGTAAGAGGCCGCAGTGTCGAGATGATTGATGCCGTATTCGAGCAGGATGTCCAGCACCTGATCGGCCTTCTCTTGCTTCATGCCGCCGAGCGCCGCGGCGCCGAAAATCACGCGCGTGCTCTGATGACCAGTTTTGCCGAACGGAATCTTCTCAATCACGGTGCACCTCTTTCTCCAGCATAGTTGCCGCGACCGCTCTGTGCGCGAGGCCATGAAAGAGGGGCCTTCGATTGAAAGCCCCTCCAAACTAGTTCGACTCAGCGCTCAAGACAGGTTTGCGTGAGCGCCCGCTTCCGATCGTTCCTTCGGCTCCAACAGCGGCTGGGTGTTCCACTTCTTCAATTCCGGCAGCACGTACTTGGCGAAGCATCTGATGCTCCGCTCGGCGACGTCATAGGGCATCCCGGCGAAACTGAAATTGAAAAACACGCCGTTAGTGTCGATCGTGTCTTTGATGAACGCGACTTTTTCGAGGACCTGGTCCGGGGTTCCCCACGGCATCAGCAAGGCGAAATCGCGAGCGGCGCCCTCGACGCCATGCTTTTTAATAAATTTGCCGACGTTGCTGTAGAACTCGTAGCTCTTTTGCGTGCCGAATTTCTCTGACGTCATCTCGTAGTGCTTCATGACGGTCTGGTAGTTGGCCGCAATCCATTTCATCGCCATTTCTTCCGCGCGGTCCTTGTTTTCATCGACCACGCAGAACCCGCCCGAGAGCGGCTTGGGCGCCGGTGTCGCGCCGTTAACCTCGCTCCAGACCTTGTGATAAACCTCGAAATCTTTTTTCACCGCCTCCCAGGGCTTCTGCGGAATCACCAACAAACCGGCGCCGAGCTTGGCCATGATCGGCATCGATTCCGGCGATACCGCCGCGGCGTAGGTTCTGCCTTTAAATGAACGCGCCGGGAACGGTCGAATCTCGCGCCGCGGCTGCCGCGTGTATCGGCCGCCTTCCATGTATCCGGTTTCGAGCGCGTTCAAAACCAACTCCGCATACTCGACGAACAGGTTGCGCCCTTCGTTCTGGTCGATGCGAAAGCCCTCGTACTCGATTCGCGCCAGGCCGCGGCCGAGGCCCAGGATGACGCGGCCGTTGGAGACGTGATCGAGCAGCGAGACCTGCTCGGCGACGCGAATCGGGTCGTGCCACGGCAGCACCACGACGCCAGTGCCCAGCTTGATGTGGCTGGTTCTGCCCGCGATGTAGGAGAGGAACTGCAGGACGTCCGGGCACATCGTGTAGTCGTCGAAGTGATGCTCGACGCCCCAGATCGAATCGAATCCGAGTGGCTCGGCCAATTCGGCAAGCCGCAATTCGTTGCGATATACCTCTGCGTCAGAAAGGGCGTTGTTGGGATTTTGAAATACGGCTCCATATCCAACGTGCATGATTTCCGTTCCTCCTGCGATGCTGCAAAAAGCTGAACCTTCAGCCTTTGTCATAGACCGAGCAGGGCAGGGAGGTCCACCCCCCGCGCGGCGTCGAGGGCGTCCGAAATTTTCGTCGACAGAAACGAAAGCCCCCCGAAGATCATGAAGATCATTCGGGGGCTTGCTTAGAATCAGCTAATCGGCGGCAATTCTCCGATTAATCATCATCGTGGATCAATCATCGTCGTGATCGTGATGATGATGGCGGTGATGGCGATAGTACCCATACGAATAGTCGCTGCTGTAATCGGGGCCATACGTGTAGGCATACGGATAGTAGTAATACCCGTTGTAGTAACCCGCGCGCGCCGCTGCTTCCGCGCGGTGCCGCCGATAAGCCTGGCGGGCCTGCCAAATCTGTGCATTCCTTTCAACTCTCGTTTCCCACGCATATGTAGACGGAGCTAATAGCAGCGCGCCGAATGCGCCAGCGAGTAAGCTGGTTGCAAGTCGTCTCATCTTCATGGTCGTAACCTCCTGCTTGCAGACAGGCTCAACTCTGAACCGTCGTATTGATTAGAGACGCACGTACTATGCCATAAATTACGACTGAAACAGGCGATGGTTTCGAGATTTCAGCGCGGTCCGGTGTGTATGTCGTTTTTTCAGAGTCGCGGGTGCAAGAGGCTTACTTAACATTCATTAAGCCATTCGAATGCCTGATATAGGCGAAGAAGAATCGGAAATCCGAAAGCGAACTGAACTATTCCAAGCCGGGCAGACCTACGATAAAGGCGCGCCCGCGACAGGCTTTGCTCCAGCTATTCTCAGTGTCACGCGAATTCAGGCATCACTTTCTTCGTGAAAATATCGAGGGAGCGTAGCGACTGCTCGTGAGTCAGACTGCCCCAGGCGAACGACAAGACCAGGTAGTTGCAACCCGTCTCTTTGAAGTATTGCGCAACCTTTTCGCGCACGGTCGAGGCAGAACCGACGATGGCGGCGTCGTGATTGCAGGCAAGGTCGAGATCGTCGGTGAACATCGTCGGCACCGTGCCGTGATCGCGCCATAGCTTCACGATATTCGCGTAGTAGGTCTTGTAAGCCGGCCGCGCGACCTCCATTGCTTCGCGGTCGGTGTCGGCGGCGAAAAAATGCCGCACCGCGCCGACGATCGGCACGGCCACCTGAGGGTTGAGGTTCTCGGGGCTGTCGCGATATTGCTCGCGCTGCTCGCGATAGAGTTGCGCCGCGCCTGCGACAATCTTGTTCGGACCGCCAGCCACGATGTTCATGCCGTGGCGTGCCGCGAACAGCAGACCGTCGGGCGTCGAAGTCCCGTACCAGAAGGGCGGATTCGGCTCCTGCCGCGGACGAATCTCGATCGGCGCGTCATTGAATCGATAGTGAGTACCTTTGTGCGATAGCTTGCGCTGGCGGAGCCCTGCGACGATCACGCGCAGCGATTCCTCGAAGATCTCGCGCGCGCCGAGAAAATTCACGTCGAAGTGCGCCAGCTCGAACGGCGAGATGCCGCGTCCGACTCCGATTTCGAAACGCCCGCCGCTCAACTGATCGAGCATGCAAATCTCTTCCACCAGTCGCATCGGGTGGTACAGCGGCAGCAGATAAACCAACGGGCCGAGGTGAATCCGGCACGTGCGTTGTGCGACTGCCGAGAGAAAGATGCCCGGCGACGGAGCGCATCCGAGCGGCGTCGCGTGATGCTCCGCCAGATGGTAGCAATAAATGCCGGCGGCATCGGCCGCCGCGAGCAGCTGCAAACGTTCTTCGTATAGCGTCGCGAGCGGGACTTCGCGCCGCTCAAGATGATCGAAGATGCCGAACTTTTTTTCCAACGCGCGCTCTCCGCTAAATCAGGCCGAGTTCCTTGAGTGGACCGCGATCGGACACTGGTAGCCGCTTCGTACCCGAAGTCAGCTTGACCTTCCCGGGCGGTTTCTCGAGCGCGTCGTGCAAATCGATCGACTTCGCATGCTCGCGCAGTGCCGGGATGACCTCCTGCGCGATCAGCCTCATGCTGGTCTGCCGGTCCTCATTGCTCACCGGTCCTTGCACGCTGAATATTACGACCGCGCCGGGACGCAGCACTGTAAGGATGCTCTTGAGCTTCGCGGTCACCTGGCGCGGAGTCCCGATTATCAGTTGCAGTTGCTGCTGTGCCTTCTTATACCCGGGGACCAGCTTTTGCCGGACCGCCTCCGGATCGATTGGCTGATCTTCGGAATGCCCGCGCAATTTGTCGCCGCTTACTCCGAGCCAGCTACCTTGCGGCTGCTTGGACATCCTGCGAATTGCGTCCTGCGAGTTATAACCGGGCGGCAATGTATGCTCGACGCGTGCGAAAGAGTTCTGACCGCCGCCAAACAGGAAGCCCTTGCCGAGTTCCTGCGCGCGTTCTTCGGTCTCAGCCACGAAGGTCGGAATCACGTAACCGAAATTTTCAGGCCCAGCTTGATACCCCTGCTTGGCGGCCTCGTCCGCATAGTACTCCCATAAGTCGCAAGTAGGTCCGAGTGAGGTACCCAGTCCAAAATATGGATAGGCATGTTGGGCGCACCATTTTACTGTCTCAGGACTAATCACTCCTGGTATCCACATTGGCGGATGCGGTTTCTGATACGGCAGCGCCCACGGATTTACGTGTCGATAGTGAAAATGTTTGCCCTCATAGCGCCATGGCCCGGGCCTGGTCCACGCCTGCACGATGAAATCATGGGCCTCTTCGAATAGTTCGCGATTGTAGGCGGGGTTCGCGTTGTTGAAGAACTGCTCGCTGCCCGCGCCACGCACCCATCCGGTAATCAGGCGCCCGCGCGAGATCAAATCGATCTCGGCAAGCTCCTCAGCCATGCGCAGCGGATGCTTTAATACTGGCAACGGGTTGCCGATCAGCAGAATTCTCGCCTTCTTCGACAGCCGCGCGAGAATCGCCGCCTCGACGTTCATCACGCTGCCCATGCAGAACGGATTGCCGTGATGCTCGTTCAGCGCGATTATGTCGAAGCCTAACTCTTCGGCGTAGAGGTTTTCGTCGATGAAATAGTTATAGTCATCGGCCGCTTTCTCACGATCGAAGTAGCTATTGGAGACCGCGAAGTGGCCGCCGTTGCGCAGAATGACTTCCTCGGGGACGTATCGCACTGGCCGCTCGGTGAAGTAACCAATCTTCATTTTGACTGCTCCTGTGAAACGCTCTTGCTATTCTCGAAAGTAGTTATAGCTACTGCTCTTAGTATCAACATCGCACACTTACCAGCTATCGATGTACTGATGCTTCTTTCCGGTGCGAGGCGCCAGCGGTGGCATTGCCCTAAGACCACTCGTGATCCATCGCCGCGTCTCGGCTGGATCGATCACGTCGTCGAGCACGAAATGCGATGCCTGGTTCAGAGCCTTCCCGCGTTCGTACATCGACGCCACCATTTCATCGAACCGTTTCTTGCGCTCCGCGGGATCCGTGATTGCGATTAGTTCATTGCGATAGCCGAGCTTCACCGCACCCTCGAGTCCCATCGGGCCGAACTCTCCGGTCGGCCACGCGACCGTGAAGATGGGCGCCTCCCAGCTACCGCCCGCCATCGCGATCCCACCGAGACCATAAGCCTTGCGCAGTACGATCGTAAAGAACGGCACGGTGGCGTTCGCGGCACTTAAGAACATACGCGACGAATGCCGCACGAGCGCCGTTTTCTCGATTGCGGGACCGACCATGATGCCCGGGGTATCGCATAGGAAGATCAGCGGGATGTCGAACGCGTCGCACAACCGGATGAAGTGCGCGGCCTTGTCCGATCCGTCGCTATCGATCGCGCCCGCGAGATGCTTTGGATTGTTCGCCACCAGACCGAACGGATGCCCTTCGATTCTTATCAACGAAGTTACCATCGTCAGCCCGAAGTGTTCGCGAAGCTCGAGCACCGAGCCGCTGTCAGCCATTGTTTCGATGACCGATCTAATGTCGTAAATCCTGAGCCGGTTCTCCGGAACGATCGCGCGCAGCAGCCGCTGGTCGGCGCAATCCCAATTGTTGATGGATCCCTGGAAGTACGACAGATACTTCTTGGCAACCCGCACCGCTTCTGCTTCGTCGGCAACCGGAATGTCCACGACCCCGTTGGGCACCTGCACGTCCATCGCGCCGATTTCCTCGGGCCGAAAAATTCCCAGACCGCCGCCTTCGATCATCGCGGGACCGCCCATCCCGATATTGGAACTCATGTCGGCGATCACCACGTCGCAACATCCCAGCAGCGACGCGTTCCCCGCATAGCATCGGCCCGACGTGATCCCGACCAGCGGCACCAGTCCGCTCAGTTTCGGAAAGTCGCTAAAAGTGCGGCTGCTGAAAGCGCCGTCGGTGTCTCCCGGCCGTCCGCCACCGCCCTCGGCAAACAAAATCAGCGGCAGTCGCAACTCGCGCGCGATTTGAAACATCCGATCTTTCTTGCGATGGTTTTGATGCCCCTGCGTACCCGCCAGCACCGTGTAGTCGTAGGCCATCACGACGCAGCGCGCCTTGTCTGTTTCAAAGAGATCGCCGTTGACGGTGGCGAGGCCCGTGACGAGTCCGTCGGCCGGAGTGTTCTTGATCAAGTCTTCGATCGTGCGGCGCCGGCGCTGCGCCGCGACCACCACTGGTCCGTACTCGACGAAGGTGCCGGGGTCGCACAAGTCCGCGACATTCTCGCGCGCGGTTCGCTGACGGGTCTTTCGGCGCCGCGCGACGGCATTGGGACGCGCCGCATCGAACCCAATCTCATGACGCTCATGTACCTCCGCGAGATCGGGACGTATGAAATCGAGATCTACCTGCGCGCTCTCTGTGACTGCTGCACTTTCGACGTCGGTCTCTTCGATGAAAGCGAGCGGATGCCCCTCGAAAACGGTGTCGCCCGTCGCGACGGTGATTCGGCGCACGATCCCGCTGGTACGCGCGGGAATGACGTGCTCCATCTTCATCGCTTCCATCACGAACATCTGCTGGCCCGAGCGAACGAGATCTCCTTCGCGCAGATCGATCGAGACGATGGTGCCTTGAATCGGGGAGACGACGGCAACGGTGTTTTCGGGTCCTGCGATTTCATAGCTGTGAACATTCGGCGTAGATGGCTGTGCGAGCGCGTCCGCCGATTCGTTTTGCGCGGACTTGCCGTGATCGAGCACTGCCAGCGGATCGGTCGAACGAATCTTTGCGCCGGCGAGTCGTCGTTCGCCGGACGTCGGTGATGCCGACGCGCGCGAAACGAACAACTCGCGATGCGCACCCGCTCGCGGAGCGACTAATTCGGCGAGGTGATCTTCGATAAAGTGCGGGTCGAGCAGATTCGTGGCGAAATCGCGATGCCGCAACAGGTTTTGGAGGAATCCAAGGTTGGTCGCGGCCCCTTCGATCCTGCACTCGCATAGTGCGCGATACGCGCGCGCGATCAAGTCAGCGTAATCGGCGGACGGCGAATGCGCGATGAGTTTGGCCAGGATCGAATCGAAACGCGGGTTGGTCGCGTAACCAGAATACGCGGACGTATCGACGCGGATGTCGGGTCCCGATGGCACTTCAAACGCGGCGAGCGTTCCGCCCGACGCTTTGGTCGTGCCGTCGCCATGCATCGATTCCATGTCGATTCGCAGTTGGATTGCGAAGCCGCGCGGTTTGGCGATCTCGATTTGCGTGAGACCGAGTTCTTGCAACGATGAACCACCGGCGAGCTTCAACTGCGTCTTGACCAAGTCGATGCCGAGAACTTCCTCGGTGACGGTGTGCTCAGCCTGAAGGCCCGGCTTCGCGTCGATGAACGCGAATCGAGGTTCGTGGTCGCCGTTATCGTTCACCAGAAACTCGAAAGTGCCAAGGCCGTCGTAGCGCACTTCTTTCGCCAGGCGCACCGCCGCGTCGGTAAGACGCGCGCGCATCGCATCATCGAGACTCGGACTTGGTGCGACCGCGACGATCTTTTGATTGCGGAGCTGGATGCTGCAATCGCGTTCCCACAGATGGCTCACGTTGGCGCCATCGCCAATGATCTGCACTTCGAGGTGACGCATGCGCGAAGGCGACGAAGCCGCCGGCAGCACCGGAACGCCGCATCGTTCGGCCAATGCTCGCGCCTGAACCGTGTCGCTGAACAGCTCGAGGATTTCGGTCCGTGGGCCGACAAACTTGATCCCGCTTTCGGCGCATCGCCGCGCAAATTGCGGGCTGTCACTTAGAAAGCTGCAGCCCGGATGAATCGCGTCGCATCTTGCGGCCTTCGCGACCGAGATGATCTGCTCGATATCGAGATACGGCGCAGGCCCGACGCCTTTCAGAGGAACAGCCTCGTCGGCCTTGCGGGTGTGGAGCGAAAGCGAGTCGTCCTCGGAGAATATCGCTACAGTCGGGATACCGAGTTCCGACGCGGCGCGCATCACGCGAATTGCGATTTCGCCCCGATTAGCGACCAGGAGCTTCGTCGGAATCATGAGCTGTAACGATAACCTTCTTTCTCGGGAGCTATCGCGATTGGGCTCCCGGAACTCGCGTTCGCACTATCCTTAGCGAGTCATAGCAAAGAAGGCTAACAGCTCGAGAAGATCGATTTATTTGGCAGCTGCTCGCGCAGAGCGCTCGGCGAGTAACGATTGCAGCATCGCCATGACCGGCGCCGGCGCGCGACGCGCGCAGCCGTCGAAAGGCGGCTGCGGGTCGTACTCGATTTCAACCTGGATCGCCTGCGCGCAGGTATCGCCCGCCACGCGACGAGCGAGATGCAACGCCATGTCGATTCCCGCAGAGACTCCGGCCGCAGTAATGATCTTGCCGTGCTCGACCAGCCGTTCCGAGCGAGGCTCGGCGCCGAAGTCGCGCAGCTTCTCGAGCGATGCCCAATGCGTCGTCGCGGGCAATCCCTTGAGCAGACCCGCGGCGCCGAGCACGAGCGCGCCAGTGCAGACCGACGTGGTCCACTGCGTCGTCTCGTGCATCCGCCGCACCCAATCGAGCATGTGCGGCTTCTCGCGCACCTGTTCTTCGCCACGTCCGCCCGGCACGACCAGGATGTCGGTGCTATCGACTTCCGCGATTGAGCGATCGGCGACGAGCCCGAGCGAGCTCGGATCGGTGCGCTTGATGCCGGCGGTCTCGCCGACAAACATCACCTCTGCGCCGGGCAGGCGGCACAGCACTTCGTACGGACCGATCGCGTCGAGGGCGGTGAGGTTGTCAAAAATCAGAAAAGTAATTCGCATGGTGTTCTCCTGGCGCATCACGCGCTGAGTTTTTGGTTGAAGCGGCTGCGGTATGCGGAGGGCGGAACGTGGAGGTTGCGCAGGAACGCACGGCGCATCGACTCGCGCGTGCCGAAGCCGGTTTCGGATGCGATCAGATCGACGCCGTCCACGGATTCTTCGAGGCGGCGGCGGGCAGTTTCAAGCCGTAAGTTTTCGACGAACTGTCCGGGCGTGAGACCCACTTCGCGGCTGAAGACGCGGGCGAAATTGCGCGGGCTCATCGCGGTGCGGCGCGCAAGCGATTCGACTGAGAGATCCTGGTCGAGATTGTTCGCAATCCAATTCTGAAGATCGCGGAGTGGCTCGCGGTCGGCCGTTTGCGCGCTCAACTGGACCGAAAACTGCGATTGACCGCCGGGCCGCCGCAAGAACATCACGAGTTCTCGCGCCACCGCGAGCGCAGTATCGCCGCCGTGATCCTCCTCGACCAGCGCCAGTGCGAGATCGATTCCGGCAGTCACGCCGGCCGAGGTGAAGACGTTGGCGTCGCGCACAAAAATCGGGTCGGTTTCGACCGTGATCGCAGGATAGCGCTTGGCCAGTGCTTCGCACTGGCGCCAATGCGTGGTGGCGGCGCGGCCATCGAGCAGCCCAGCTTCCGCGAGCAGGAACGCGCCGGTGCAAACCGAGCAGAGACGGCGCACGCGAGGGCCAGTGCGTCGAATCCAATCGATCAATACGCGATTTTGCAGCGCTGCCGTCGTGCCGCGACCACCGGCGACCAGCAACGTGTCGATCGGTCCGCGAACCTCGGAAATCTGCCGATCGGCGATCAGCCGCAGACCCGACGAGGTCGTGATCGGTCCGGCTGCGGCGGCGACGAGTTCGATAGTGTAAGCGGGCGTGCGCCATCGACGCTCATCTGAGAGCCATCGCGTGGCGCGACTGAAGACTTCGAGCGGTCCGGTGATGTCGATTATCTGCGCGTCGTCAAACGCAACCATCACCACGCGTCGCGAGCCGAAGCTCTTCTGCGAGCGGGCCCTGACACTTCGAGAATCATGCCGCATTTTCTTCATGCGCGCAGTATCGCGCCGCGCGTGATTGGCCGCAATAGACATGCGGCCACAGTTACTGCCATCGTGGGCTACGCGACGGACATTTGCGCGAGAGCGTGCGCAGGAATCGCCCATCGAGCGCTCAAAATGAGCGGGCGCTACGATTAGCGATGCTCAAGACGGTTGGAAAAACCGAAATGCATGTGCGAGAAGAGATCACAAAGAACGCACTCGAAAAAATTCGCCGTCGCGGAAACGCACTTCGGTCCGCGATGCTATTCCGCAGCACGGAGGCGCAAGCAAATGGAAAATGCGAAGTACGAGGTTAAAGTCGAGCGCAACGTTTTGATCCCATTGAGCGACGGTGCCACGCTCGCTGCCGATCTGTATCGCCCCGATGCCTCGGGCAGTTTCCCTGCGCTGTTCAGCTTCTATCCGTATCACAAGGACGACTTGATCGGCGCCGCGACCGAATTCCAGCGCCGTTACTTCGCCGCGCGCGGTTACAACGTCCTGCTGATCGATTTTCGCGGGCTCGGTGGTTCCGACGGTATCCCGCATCCAGCGATGGATCGCGGCGAGGGTCGCGACGGCGCAGAGGCGGTGGAATGGATCGCCGCGCAGCCGTGGTGCGACGGCAACGTCGGCATGTTCGGCATGTCGTACGGCGGAATTTCGTCGTTGAAGGTCGCGTTCGAACAGCCACCGCATCTGAAGGCGATCGTGCCGATCATGGGCACCAACGACATTTATTTGGACTACCTGTACTCGGGCGGATGCCTGAGCTGCCTGCCGTCGTTTGGCGCATGGGGCTCCTTCATGCTCGCGATGAACCTGATGCCGCCGACGCTGATCGATCCCGCGGGCCGTTGGTACAAAGTCTGGCAGCAGCGCCTCGAGCATGCCGTGCCGTACATCTACCCGTGGCAGGATCATCCTTCGCACGACGAGTACTGGCAGTCGTGCATGGTCGATTGCTCGCAAATCAAGATTCCCGCTTTTGTGATCGGTGGATGGCGCGACATTTTTCCCGAAGCGATGACGCGCGTGTATGAACAGCTTGGCAGCACGAACAAGAAACTCTTGATGGGTCCGTGGATGCATACGTTGCCGGACCTCTCGCCGCGGGAGCCGGTGGACTACCTGCCGGAAATGGTGCGGTTTTTCGATCGATGGTTGAAGAATGCGGACAACGGCGTCGATAGCGAACCGGCGGTCACGTACTTCGTGCAGGGCAGCGCGAATCGATGGCGCAACGAGCGCAAATGGCCAGTCTCGCGAACGTCGTTCAGTAGTTTCTATTTGGGTGCGAAGCGCGCGCTTGGCACCGATCCGGCCGGCGAAGATGGCAGCGAGCAGTACGAAGCGCGGCCGTCGGTCGGCACGATGGCGGGACTGTGGGATCCGACCGGGCTCGGTGTAGGTTTGCCGCTGGATCAGGCCCCCGACGATCTCGCGTCGGTGGCTTTCACCAGCGCCGCGATGCAAGCGGACACCGAAATCAGCGGTTCGCCGGAAGCGTCGATCAAAATTGCGGTCGAGCGGGGCGACGACGTGAACCTGGTCGTGAAGCTATGCGACGTCGCGCCCGACGGCAGTTCGGCGCTGATCAGCACCGGATGGCTGAAAGCGGCGTATCGCAACGGACTCGAAAGTGCCGAGGCGGTGCCGCTCGGACAAATCATCGAGCTGCGGGTGCCGATGGTCGCGACATCATACATGGTCGCGCGACGGCATCGTTTGCGCGTCAGCATTTCGTGCTCGGATTTCCCCCGCATTTTTCCCACGCGGACCAATCCGGCGATTCGCGTTTACTATGGCGGGCGCCGTGGATCGCACGTCAGGATTCCAGTGGTGGCGCTGCCCAAGAACAACAACCATTACGCCGAAGTGCATCGGCCCGATCCGACGATCGAGCGCACGCCGCTGGCCGTTGTGATGACGCCGCGATGGACGATCGAGCGCGATCTCGCGAGTGGGCGCACCAGCGTGATCACCGGATCGCATCAGCAGAGCATCATGATCAATGGCGGCGCGTTCGAGATGAATCACATCGCGCGCGCGTCAGTGATGGATTCGAATCCGGAAGGAGCGGCGGTCCACGGCGATACGCAGATAACGCTCGAGTTGCCGTCGGTCGGCCAGATGATCGTGAAGACGACCAGCTGGATCGGCCAGGATGGACTCTCGCTCACTGGACGAATCAGCCTCAACGGCACCGTGGTGTTCGAGAAACATTGGCGCAAGTAACGCGATCTTGATTCGGTAATAACTCGCGAGTGGAGGATCCTTTCATGGACCAGAGCAACATCGTCATTCCATCGGAAATGAAAAGTCTGTACGACAATTTTCACTTCGCACCGGCAGTCAAGGACGGCGACCGCCTCTACTGTTCCGGCGTGATCGGGATGGGACCGGATGGCAAAGTGTCGAAAGAGCCCGAGGCGCAGTTCACGCAGGCGTTCGAGTCGCTGAAGTCGGTGCTGGCGGCGGCCGGCGTTTCGTTCGCCGACGTGGTCGAGATGACGACTTTTCATGTCGGCCTGCAAGCGAACATGGGGACGTTCATGAAGGTGAAGGATCGTTTTCTGAGCGCGCCGTATCCGTCGTGGACGGCGATCGGAATCACCGAACTCGCGGTGCCCGGCGGCCTGGTCGAGATCAAGGTGATCGCGCGTCTGAAGCACTAACCGCGCAGCCTGAAACGTCGATCCAGAAAGTATTGCGCGTCGCGTAAGAGGTTGGACGAGAGGTAAAGATTCACGCATGGCCACACACTCCATCAACGTCATGCTTGGCGGCCTCGACGAAATGCGTCCCAAGCTCACGGAGTTTTACGAGGACCTGCATCGGCATCCTGAACTGTCGATGCAGGAGAATCGCACCGCGGCCGAAGCGGCCGAGCGTTTGCACAGTGAAGGCTACGAGGTCACCACCGGCGTCGGCAAAACCGGCGTCGTCGCGATTCTCGACAACGGTCCCGGACCGATGGTGATGCTGCGCGCAGACATGGATGCGCTGCCGCTGCGCGAGCAAACCGGACTGCCATACGCGAGCGCCGCGCTCGGTACCGATCCTGATGGCGTCGAGGTGCCGGTGATGCATGCGTGCGGACATGACATGCACGTCACGTGCATGTGGGGCGCCGCGTCGATGCTGGCGACGCATCGCAAGCATTGGGCCGGGCGTCTGATGATGGTCGTTCAGCCGGGAGAGGAGATTGCCGCCGGCGCGAGAGCGATGATCGAGGATCGAATATTCGAGCGCTTCGGAAAGCCGGCGGTGATCCTCGGACAGCATGTAACGCCGGCGCCGGCCGGAACGCTGCACTGGCGATCGGGCGTGACGATGGCGGCCGCCGACAGTCTCGAGATCCGGCTCTTTGGCCGCGGCGCGCACGGCTCGCGGCCGCAGTCCAGTATTGATCCTGTAGTGATGGCCGCGTCGCTGGTGATGCGATTGCAAACGATCGTCGCGCGCGAAGTTTCTCCGACCGAGCAAGTCGTGGTCACCGTCGGAAGCATTCGAGCCGGCACTAAGGAGAACATTATTCCCGATGAGGCGTTCCTCAAGCTGAACGTGCGCACGTTCTCGCCCGAGGTTCGCGAGCGAGTGCTCGATTCGATCCGGCGGATTGCCAACGCTGAGGCGACCGCCTCAAATGCGCCGCGCCTGCCGGAGTTCCGGCCGCTCAACAGTTTCCCCATTTTGTCCAACGATCACGAAGCGACTACGCATCTGGCGTCGGCGTTGAGCGCACACTTCGGCGAAGGGAGAGTGCATCGAACGCCCGCCGTTAATGCCAGCGAAGATTTCGGCGAGTTCGGAACTGCGGCGGGCGTGCCGTCGGTATTTTGGTACTTCGGCGGTCTCGATTACGGAGTCATCCGCGCCGCGGAACAAGCGGGCAGGATGGACTCGATTCCGAGTAACCACTCGCCACTCTTCGCGCCGGTCGTCGAACCGACGCTTTCGACTGGAGTCGAGGCGCTGGTTGCTGGCGCACTCGCGTGGCTTCCCGCGACGTGAGCCGGAGCTAGGTGTCGGCGTTGCATGAGTGCGGTCGGTGAGCGTGCGGTTCCCCTGACGGTGTTGCCAGACGACGCCGCGATCGGAAAGCACGTCGCGCAGCAGGTGCTTTCTCTGCTGGAGGACGCGTCGAATCGACGTATCGTCATAGGCTGTCCGGCGGGGCGAACGCCGCGAAGTACGTATCATGCACTCGGCGAACTGGCGGTCGCTCGTCGATCAGATTTGTCGCGCCTCGCGATCGTCATGATGGACGAGTTCCTCGTCGAGATAAACGACCAGTTGCGCTACTGCGACCCGGATGCGCTGTATAGCTGTCGCCGTTTTGCGGAGGTCGAGCTTCGGCAGGTGCTGAATGCGGGACTGTCGCGTGATCGCCAACTGCCGTCGAGCCAGATTCAATTTTCCCGATCCCGATGATCCCGGCCGCTTCGAAGATCTGATTGGCGAACTCGGCGGGATCGATTTCTTTATTGCCGCCTCCGGTGCCTCTGATGGTCACGTCGCATTCAATCCGCCGGGCTCTGCACTCGACAGCCGTACCCGGATCGTCGAGCTGGCCGCGACTACGCGCCGCGACAATATGTCGACGTTTCCCGTTTTCGAGGATTTGTCTGAGGTTCCCAGAAGGGGCGTCACGGTCGGGTTGGGCACCGTCGTGCAGAACTCGAAGCGGGTCGCGTTGCTGATGTCGGGTGTGGGGAAACGCGCGGCGCTGCGGAAGCTCAGCGATCTCGGCCGCTTCGATCCGTCGTGGCCGGCGAGCGTGGTGTTCGAGTGTCGTCAGCCGGAAATTATTGTAGATGCGGCGGCGGCCTCGGGTTTTGAAATCAAAGCATGACCCCAACCGAGCGGCGACACTATTCGCCGCTAGGACAAGCTCGAACGCACCATTCGCGCGCCTTCAACCATCGCTTTAAGTTTTCCGAATGCCACTTCGCGCGGCAGATATTTCATCCCGCAATCGGGCGCAACGACCAGCCGCTGCGGCGATACGAATTTCAGGGCTTTCTCGATTCGGCCAGCGACGATTGCCGGAGTCTCAACTTTCAGATCGCCTAGATCGATCACGCCGAGAATGATGGTTTTCGAGGGAAGATCTTTCAGCACTGCCAGATCGATTTTCGGCTGCGCGGTCTCGATCGATATCTGCTGCACGATGCTCTCTTCCAGTTCGCTCAAGAACGAATACGCCGACGGCTTCTCTGGCATTACGTGCGCGTAGCCAAAGCACATGTGGAGCGCCGTCGTTCCGCGGACGCCTTCGAGCGCGCGATTGACGACCTTGACGCCATATTCTTTGGCTTGCTGCGGGCGCGCCTCCATCCATGGCTCGTCGATCTGGACGATATCCGCGCCCGCCGCGAACAGATCCCTGATCTCTTCGTTGACTGCGACCGCGAGATCCATCGCGAGCTTTTCGCGATCGGGATAGAACTGGTTGTCGTTCTGATGAGCCATCGTGAATGGCCCCGGCATAGTGATCTTTATCTGCCGCTCGGTGTGCGCCCTCAGAAATTCCAGGTCTCGCACTTCGACGGGACCGCGCCGCCGAATCGGCCCTGTTACCAGCGGGACCGGGAACGACATGCTGCCGAGGCGTCCGGCGCCTTTGCCCGCGCGATCCGGATCGATCCCCTCGAGTGCGTTGGCGAACCTGTTCGAATAGCTCTCGCGCCGCATTTCTCCGTCGGTGATGATATCGATGCCGGCGCTCTCCATCTCATGGATTGCCACAATCGTCGCGTCGTCCTGCGCCTGCTCGAGCCACTCCCCGGAAATTCGCCAGAGCTCAGGCGCGCGCACTCGCGGAACTTGCTTGCCGAGACTCTTTCGATTTATCAGCCAGTCGGGCTGCGGGTAGCTGCCCACAACGGTGGTCGCCAGCGGCATTTGGTTGGCCATTTCGGTTTCGTCTCCTGACGGCTTCTTCCACGCCAAGTTCAGTTCTGCAAGTTCAGTTCTGAAAGTCGGCCTTCAACGCGCAAAAACGAAGAGCGCCGCGAGAAGTAGATATCAGGATGAACGCTTGATTCGATGGCGTCCGGGACCGAAGTCACCGCCCGTCAAAGCAACGTCCTCGAAACTCACGCGTGCACTGGTCTCCGGCGGAAGTGCCAACTCTCCCCCGTCGTTGCGATCCAGCGCGACTTCGATCATTCCGCGCGGTGTCGGGATACGTCCCTCAAGATGCTTGAGCGCGCCAAATCTGGGCGCGATCGAGACAGTGGCGAAGCCCGGCGCCGCGGGTTTCACGCCGAGCACATGCGTCGTCAAATCGTACGTGGGAGTGGCGGACCACGCATGGCATCTGCTGCCGGTACCCGGCTGCGCGTCCCAATATTCTTCGAAAGTAGTATTGCCGCGCTCGATCTGCGACCACCATTTCATGCATCGCGCGGGAATCAGATCGCGGCGTCCCGCACGAACGATCGCGTCGTTTACCAGGTGCGAAAAAAACGGCTGCGCCGCTACCACGTCGCGCTCCGCGTCGAATCGAACATACTCGGCAGGATCCATTCGCTGCGCCACGTATGCGGTTCGGTTATCGGATATGGTCGGCGTGATGACCACGCGCGACTCGTCGAGTACGTAGGCGAGCATGTCTGCGCAACGCTCGCGCGGCGCGCATCCGCCGACAATCGCGGCCGCGTTGGTCTGCTGGCTTACTCGCCGGCGCGGACCATTCGCGTCGGCGGCATCAACGTATACGCGGCGCGACTCGTCCCAATAGATCTCAAATGCCCGGCGCGTCCGCTCCGCGCGTTCGCGCACAATCGCTCCCATAGCGGCATCGCCGATTACGCCGTTCGCGATCGCCGCCAAATCCTCCATCGCCGCGGCGTACAATGCGTCGAGCGCAGCGGTCGCCTCGGCTCGCTCGGTCATCGCCCAGTCGACGAATACCCAGCCCGGCATGCCGCGAATCAAGCCGTCGTCGGCTCGGTAGCGCTCGAATGCATTCGCGATTTCGATCGCGGTTGGATAGAGCTCGCGGATCGTCTGCCGGTCGCCAGCGTATTCGTAGTAGCGTGCCAGTGCGCGAATCCAATGCAGCGAATAGTCGGGGATGGTCATCGAGGCGGTATCGAGATCGCCCGCCGCCGCCATCGATAGCAGACCGTCGCCGCGGCGCGACTGCGCGCAGATCCGCAGATGACGCTTGACCAGGCGCCAATCGGTGTTGGTCACGTAGGTCAGCAGGGCATGGACATAAGAATCGCCGACCCACGCACGCTGCTCGCGGCCGGGGCAATCGACGAAGGCGTCGGTCGAACAGAGATCGAGCGTGCGCGCGCCAACACGCCAAAGTTTGTTCAGCGCAGGATCGTCGCATTCGAAATGCGCATCACCGGAGCGCGGATAGCGGCGCTCGACCGCGCCCGCGCCGTCGATCTGCGCGCCGCCACGCGCGACGATCGTGAGATAGCGAAAGCCCACTGCCTCATACGCTTCGACGTGCTGCACGCTCTCACTGCCGAGCACGTAACGCATCGCGTAGCGGCGCGGATTGATCTCCGCGATCGAACCCGCACGCAGATCTTCGCCGGCGTAGATGTCAACTATCGAATTCGCGGGACCATGAACCTCGACCCACGGCGTCGCGAGCGTGATGCCGGCCGCGTCGTAAGTGATCGCAAGATCGCCGCTAGATGGAGATGAATCGGCGTGAGGGTACGTATCGCGAGGATCATCGGCATCGACCGGCGTCACCGTCCGTCGCGCGATTTCAGCCAGAGTAAGCGGAATCGCAGTGAGCGCCGCGATTTCGGCGGCCTCCGGCGCCGAGTAAGGCTCGACTGGAATCCTCGTGCGGTTTGGTGCGAACGTCCCGGCCGAAAGCACGACGGCGTTCTCCCAAGTTCCGTCATCGAAGTCCGCGCGATTCCATTCATGCGGATAATCCGCGCCGTCCAGAATTTCGATTGGCGGCATCGGCAAACCCGAACGGGGCCCAGAGTCCTGGCGATAAGGAGCGCGTCGCGCCTTCCACGATGCGTCGGACCACACGCCGATAACGGGCGCCTCCATCGCGAATGATCCGTAGCCGAGCTGATAACTCGGCGGTGCCGGACGCCACCACGGTCCGGGCACGCCATAGAATCGCGCGAGCACCGCAATCGCATTGCGCCCCGGCTTCATATGTTGCGCCAAATCAATCTCGATCCATGCGAGGCGCTGCGGAATCGATCGCGCCGGTCCGCGTGCAACCTCGAGGCCGTTGACGTACAGAACGAAGCGGGAATCGGCAGTGATGCGCGCGGGAATCGAAGTTGGAACTTTGTCGAGGTCGATCGTTCGGCGCAGAAAACAGAAGCGGTTCCACGTATCGGTCGGCGGCGCGCCGGCCAGAGCGATTCCGCTCGCTGGCTTGGGCATCGGCGGCGCCCAGATCCAACTCGCCTGCCATCTGATCGGCCAAATGCGAGGCGTCACCGAAGTATGATCGCGCCATTCGATATTGCAGGCGCGCCTTCGTGATTCATCACGTCAAAATAGATAACGTCCGCATCGTCGGAGCGTTCTCGCGCTTTGATTTCAAGGGTGATGTCCGACGGCATCGCGACCATCCCGCGAAACTGGCCGGCCACTCGTGTGACTCGACTCGGGTCGTTGCCCGCCTGCGTGGCAACTATTCGCGAAACTGCGAGGGCGAGCGTCGCGGTGCCGTGCAGGATAATCCCGGGCAGCCCGGCCGCTTCCGCAACACTGGCGTCGGTGTGAATCGGATTAAAAATCTGCGCGCATTCCGTATAGACGTGCGCCATGCCACCGCCGACGTGAATGACCGTCGCTGAACCGGAGGCCGAAGTCGAATTCTTCGAAGTTGGAAGCGTTGAGCTCGAGACGAAAGGACGGTCGTCGCCGCTT
The DNA here is from genome assembly GCA_003135855.1 of Deltaproteobacteria bacterium. GTDB lineage: Bacteria > Desulfobacterota > Binatia > Binatales > Binataceae > Binatus. The sequence continues at coordinate 3,284 of PNBD01000107.1, read as the reverse complement.
AACTCGATGCCGCGATAAAGCGAGCCGTACCACGAAGAGCAAACCGGCTCTCCGCTTGCGCTGACAGTATCGACACGCGTGACCAGGTAAGCGCCGGCGCTTCGCCGCTCCGCTGCGACAATTTCGGCGACCGTCGTAAGTCGTTCAGGTGGACGAATCGGGCGATGCAGCACCATGTCATGCGACGCGTGTACGCCCCGCATCGCCTCGTGGAATTTGACGCCCGCCCGCTCGATCTCATGCCGCATGCCGACAATCACCGGCCATTCGAAACACACGGGGAACATCGGATGTGCGATGAATCGCGAGGCGTCGCGCGTGTCCATGTAACAGGGAAGCAGATCGTCGAGCGCCGCGGCGTAAGCCATCGACCAGCGCGGGGTCACTTCGGTTACATTGGTCTCCGAGCGGCAGCCGACCAGCGACGATGGAACTGGCATGGAATGAGTATTTACGCGCGAATCATCGGTGCGTCTATCCTCGACCCACGCGCCGTGGATCCTCCGGCATTCGGCTTCTTCAAATTATTTGGTGTAGCTGATCAGCTCGAACGGATCCTCGTAGACGGGTCGGTTGGTCTCGTGCTTGACGTAGTAGCCGATCTCGGGGCTGTACCAGTATGTCTCGTAGGGATTGGCGCGCCCGACCTCGCGATCGCTGCTGCGAACCTTGATGCGAAACGCATCGACCGTCCCGTACGGAACCTTCACCGGCCCGAAGCCCACTACCTCAACTTCGGTCTCGCCCATCGTATGCGATGAGTTGCTGGTGCCCTTGTACACGGTCACCCATTTCTTGCCGACGAAGAGCGGAAAATCGACGTAGCCAACTGGTGGGTCGAATCGCATTTGCATCTGCGCGTTGTCGATTCGCGCCATCTTCATGTCTGGCGTGTAGAGATAGTCGTACGGCAGTTTTTCCTTCGTCGCGTAATGAAACACCATCAGGCCGTCCTCCTCGCCCTCGTACGTACAAACGAACTCGCTGGTGCGTGAGCGAAAAGTCATCTTGAAGCCTTTCTTGAAGGTCGGCGGTTTCTCGATCGTCGGACCGGACTTGGCGCTGGCGGTGGATGAAGTCGTACTTTGATCGACTTCGGCAGAAGCGGTATTTACGGCCGGCGCCTTCGGTTCGCTCGGAGCCGCGGCACATCCCGCAAACATCAGCGCCACCAGGATCTTAATCGCGTTTTTCATTTCGTCCGCTCCAATCGTTGCCAAAACGAGTGCTCGACGCTCTGTACCACGCAATTGAACGCCCATTCAAATGAGCGAGCAGCTGCGACCAGCGCGGAGCGTCGAGCGTCGGTTCGACTTTTCAGAGTCACCTGTGGCAGATCAGCTTCATCACCCCGAAGGCGAGAAAACCCTTCGAACTGAGCGGTGCTAAAGCGAGGTGAGCGATGGCTGAATCAAAGGTTCGACGAATGTGGACGCTGCCCGGCGCAGAGCTGACTGCTCCGCTGGCGCTCCTGGTGCAGGGCGGCGATCCGAACACGCTGCTCACGCTGCCGTGCCCGTCGTTCCTGATCGAACATCCCAAGGGTCTGGTGTTGTTCGATACGGGATGCAATCCGAAGATCATCGATGACGCAATCGGTTACTGGGGTGAAACCGCGCGGCATCTGCCGCTCAAGTGGAGCAAATCCGACACGCTGGACAAGCAGATCAAGGGCGTCGGATACAAGACCGAGGACGTCAAGTACGTAATCCTGTCGCACGCTCATCTGGATCACGCGGGCGGTCTGACTTACTTTCCGAAGGCCAAGTTCATCGTTGGATCGAACGAACTGCGATACGCCTACTGGCCCGATCCGGCACGGCGATGGGCCTTCATCCTCGACGATTACGTGCCGACGCGCGGCTACGATTGGCTCGAGCTCGGCGCTGATTTCGATCTGTTCGGCGACGGCAGCCTCAAATTTCTGCTGACTCCAGGCCATACGCCGGGCGAATGCTCGTTGCTGGTTAATTTGCCGAATAGAAAAATTCTGCTGACTGGCGACACTGTTCACGTTCGCTCGGCGCTCGAGACCGAAGCGACGATGCCGCTCGATACCGACCCGAACCAGTCGGTGGAATCGATCCAGCGAATCAAGGCGATTCGCGACATGCACGACGCAACCGTTTGGATAACGCACGATCCAGAAGATTGGGCGCAGCATCCGCACAAGATCGAGTAGCGACGCCGATGCCGATTTATGAATGGCGATGCGACGGTCATGGGCACGTCTTCGAAGTGCTCACTTCATCCGGCGCGGCGAATCGACAACGGCAATGCCCGAGTTGCGGCGCGAATTCGAAACGCGTGATCTCGACATTTGCGATTCATAGCGGCGCAACGATCCCGACCTCATCCGAGAGAGCGGCCGCCGCTGATGTCGATGTCACCAAGCTCAATTTACCGAGCTTCGCGCGGCCATGCGCGATGGACGACTACTCTGCAACGCGATTGGCTGCGCACAAAATCGGGCGTGGCGCCGAATTCGAGGACAAGATGGCGGTCCGCGAGCAAGTTCGCGCGGCGCGTGGCGAGCCGGCGCCGAAGCCAATCGCAGTCAAGCCGGGCCATTCGCACAAATCGCACGCGAAACGACCGCCACAGCAAAGTTAAAGTGTTTGATTAAGTAGAGCGAGTAATATGATCGGACTCAAAGAACAGACCGTGCGCGGAGCGAAAAGCTTTGCCGAGCTTCGCGCCAGGCATAAGTGGAACATCCCAGCCGATTACAACGTCGCGATTGATTGCCTCGATCGCCACGTCGAGCTGCGCGACAAGGTCGCGCTGCTCTATGAGGATGACGAGGGCCACACCGCGCGCTACACGTTTGCGCAGATGATCGAGGCGTCGAACCGGTTCGCGAATGCGCTGCGCGGACTCGGAATCGGCCGCGGCGATGTGGTCGCGGTGCATACGCCGCAGCGGCCCGAGACCGCGATCGCGCATATCGCGCTTTATCGCCTCGGCGCGATCGCGTTGCCGATTTCCAAGCTGTTCGGTCCCGACGCGATCGAATATCGGCTGACCAACAGCTCGGCGAAGGCGATCCTGATGGAGCCGGAAACGGCCCCGAAGATGGACGCGATCGATCGCAAGTCGCTGCCCAATTTCAAGCACGTGATCACCACCGACGGCGCGAAGGGCGGAGTTAGTTTCGACGATCTGCTGAGCAAAGGCTCGCCTGCCTTCACGATGGAAAAATCGAACGCCGAGGATCCGGTCCTGCTGATGTACACCAGCGGCACGACGGGCAAGCCGAAAGGCTGCCAACATCGCACCGGCGG
>PNBD01000106.1:20083-21507 GCA_003135855.1 Deltaproteobacteria bacterium | reverse complement strand
GTGATCGGATGGATGAAGCTCTCATAGAGCACGCCGAGGACCAGGTAGATGACGAGAATCGTCATCACCAGCAGCATCCCGAGGCCGGTGAGCGACGACTCGAACGCCTGCGCGGTGCCCTGGAAATTGGTCGTGATCGAATCGGGCAGTGTCGCGGCCGCGATCTTGTTAACTTCGCCGAGCGCTTTGCCGAGCGATACGCCGGGCGCCACGTCGAAGGAAATTGTCGCCGACGGCAATTGCCCCGAATGATTGATCTGCAACGGACCGAGCGAGCGCGTGAACTTCACGATCGTGTCGAGCGGCACCAGCGTGCCATTCGATGAGCGCACGTAGAGCAGCGACAGCGTCGACGGCTCGTTCTGATATTCGGGCGCGACTTCCATTTCGACCCAGTACTGATTGTTCGAGGTGTAAATCGTCGAGATTTGCCGCGAGCCGTACGCGTAATAAAGTGCGTCCTCGATCGATTGCGCCGAGATGCCGAGCGAGTGCGCCTTGTCGCGATCTATATCGATCGTAACTTGCGGATTTTGCAGTTGCAGGTCGCTGTTGACACCGCGCAAATCCGTGAGCCCGCGCAATTTCGTTTCGAGCATCGGCGCGTACTTGTAGAGCGTCGCGGTATCGGGACTCTGCATCGTCATCTGGTACATGCTGCGAGTGAACTGCGCGCCGATACGAATCGCCGGCGGATTCTGCAGAAACGCGCGCATCCCCGGCACGCTGTTCAGCAAAGGACGCCATTTGTTGATTAGTTGATCGACGCTGAGTTCACGCTCGGAGCGCGGTTTGAGATGCAGAAAGATGATTCCGGAGTTGGTGCTGCCGCCCGGTCCATTCGAGCCGACGCTCACGAAGTAGCTGCGGATATTCGGGTCGTCCTTGATCAGGCTGGCGACGGCCTGCTGATGCTTGACCATCGCGTCGAACGAAATTCCCTGCGCCGCGAGCGTGAAAATCGAAAGCTGCGCCTGGTCCTCGGAAGGCAGGAAGCCTTTCGGCACTGCATAGAAAAGATAAATCGTGGCGAGCAGGACCGCGCCGGAGAAGTACATCGTGCCGCGCCGGCGGCGCATCACCCACGCGAGACTGCGCTGATAGCCGTCGAGCAAGCGATCGAAGTAGCGCTCGGTCACGACGAAAAGATGACCGTGGCGCTCGCTGCCAGGCGGTTTCAGAAATCGCGAACAGAGCATCGGCGTCAGCGTCAGCGACACGAATCCCGAAACGAGAATCGCGGCGCCGATCGTGACGGCGAATTCGTGCAGCAGGCGGCCGAGAATCCCACCCATGAACAGCACCGGGATGAAAACCGCGGCGAGCGAGCAGGTCATCGACAGAATCGTGAAGCCGATTTCCTTGGCGCCGTCGAGCGACGCGGTCAGCACGTCCTTGCCCATCTCCATGTGGCGCACGATGTT
>PNBD01000106.1:0-20037 GCA_003135855.1 Deltaproteobacteria bacterium | reverse complement strand
AGCGCGAGGCTCGGGATGATCGTCGCGGACAGGTTGCGCAGGAAGATGAAAATCACCATCACGACCAGCGCGATGGTGAGCAGCAGGGTGTACTGCACGTCGTTGACCGAGGCGCGAATCGTTTCCGAGCGATCGCCGAGCACTTCGATATGAAGCGCCGGCGGCACTTCCGCCTGGAACGCGGGAATCAAGCGGCGCACGTTGTCCACGACTTCGACGGTGTTGGTGCCGGGTTGACGCTGGACCGCGAGCACCACCGACGGCTCGCCGTTGGACCATCCGCCGTTCTTGTCATTCTGCACGCTGTCGAGCACGCGGCCGACGTCTTCGAGCCGCACCGGCGACCCGTTTTGATACGCGACGATCAGCGGGCGATATGCGGCGGCCGACATGAGCTGGCCCTTGGCCTCGACCGTGAACGCCTGATGCGCGCCGTAGAGCGTGCCGGTCGGCATATCGACGTTCGCGTTCGAAACCGCATCGGCAACTTCGTCGATACCGATACCGCGCGTGGCCAGCGCCTTGGGATCGACCTGGATGCGTACCGCGTATTTCGATGAGCCGTACACCTGCACCTGCGCGACGCCGCTGACCATCGAGATGCGCTCGGCGAGATACGTTTCGGCGTACTCATCGACTTGCGACATCGGCATGGTGCGCGATCCGAGCGAGAGGTAGAGGATCGGCGAATCGGCGGGATTCGACTTTTTGTACGAGGGCGGACTCGGCATGCCATGCGGCAGCTGCGATTGCGCGCCGGCGATCGCGGCCTGCACGTCCTGCGCGGCCGCATCGATATTGCGCGTCAGGTTGAATTGCAGGGTGACCGTGCTCGAGCCCTGGATGTTGGTCGAGGTCATCGAATCGAGGCCGGCGATCGTCGAGAACTGTTTTTCGAGTGGTGTCGCGACCGAGGACGCCATCGTGTCGGGACTCGCGCCCGGCAGATTCGCATTGACCACGATCGTCGGGAAATCGACGTTGGGAAGATCGTTCACCGGCAGGTAGCGGTAGGCCATCAAGCCGAACAAAACGATCGCCAGCGACGCCAGCGTCGTCATCACTGGGCGGCGGATGAAAATCTCGGCGATATTCATGACGCGACCTCGTGGTCGGTGAGCCCGCTCTTGACCGTGACCTTCGACCCGGGGATGAGCCGCAGTTGGCCGTCGGTCACGACGGTTTCGCCCGGCTTGAGTCCGCCGGTCACGACGGTCTCGCCGTCCAGCGACGCGCCGACGACGATTTTGCGCAGTTCGACTTTCATACCAGGCTCGACGACGAACACATACGAGCCCTGCTGGCCAGTCTGCACCGCCTGCGACGGAACCAGAATCGCGTTGGCGCGTTCGCTCACGATCAGCGTCGCGTTGACGAACTCACCGGGCCATAGCCGCCCGTCGGCGTTGGCAAAGAGACCCTTGAGCGTGATCGTTCCAGTCTTCGCATCGACCGAATTATCGACGAAGCTCATCTCACCCGTTTCGGTTTGCTGCACGCCGGGGAACGAAACTTCGACCGGCAACTTGTGCGACGTCATGACCTCGCGCACCTGCGCCAGCCGCTGCTCGGGAATCGAGAAGTTAACGTACACCGGGTGCAGCTGGTTGATCACGACCATCGCCGTGTCGGCGTCGGGCTTCACGATATTGCCGGCATGCACCAGCAGGTTGCCGGTGCGCCCGTCGATCGGCGATCGAATCGCGGTGTAGGCAAGGTTCAGCTTCGCGGTCTGCACGGTCGCCTCGTCGGCCTGAAGCGACGCTTGAAGCGACGCTGCGTTCGCCTGCACCTGATCGTATTGCTGCTGCGAGCCGACGCCCTGTTTGACCAGGTACGCGTATCGTTTTTCATCGGCCGCAGCCTGCTTGTATTGAGCGCGATCTTTGGCGAGATTCGCTTCGGCCTGATGCAGCACGGCTTCGAAGGGTCGCGGATCGATCGTGAAAAGCAGGTCGCCCTTTTTCACGTCCTGACCTTCGTGGAAGTTCACCTGCATCACCTGGCCGTTAATCTGCGCCTTGATATCAACGGTCGAATAGGCCTCGACGCGGCCGATCGCATGAATCGATTCCGCGACATTTTTCTGCGTGACTTTCGCGGCCAGCACCGGCACCGCCTCATGCTCGCCGCCGAAGCCCTGTTCCGACGGCCCGCGCGAGCATCCTGAACCGGCGAGCGCGACGAGCGTCATCGCGAGCATCGCGGCGATCGAGACCGCCCGCAGCGTCGCCCACGTTGCCCAAATCGCAGCCGGCGGCGCGCTGATCGAAATGCCCGAATGCGTGCGTGATACGCACAGTTCCTTCAACTTAAGATTGCCTTTCAACTTTCCGGTCTGGCGTTGCACGTCGGAAAGATGCGGTCGTGGACATTGATGCCCACGTCAATTGCCACGTTAGCTCAGGCGAATCTTATCAGGCTCCGGCGAGGCAATAAAATCGCGATCGCGAACCGATAATCAGTCGCGAGCCAGCTTTTGAACGGCGGGGTGATGCGCAGGCAGCATGCAGAAGCCGTCGCTTTCGACTTGCAGCGCGCGATTGAATCGAGCGCGCATATTTTCCATCGCGACCGTCGCGGTCAGGTCCACGACCTGCACGGTGTTGAAGTGACGTTTGAGTTCCTCGAACACTTCGTCGGGAACATCGACCGATGCGCGCGTCATCTCCTCGGCGTAGCGCAGCGCCGCGCGTTCGGCCGGCGTGAACAGCGGATTCTCGACGTAGTCAGCCACCGCCGCGATTTTTTCCTCACTGATTCCGGACTGGCTGCCACCGGCAGCGTTGATGTCAATTCAAAACACGCATCCGATCATCTGCGCCGACCGCAGGCAGATCAGGCGCTTCAGTTGAGGGTCGGTCACTTTCGATGCTTCGACCGATTGCGTGAAGATGGCCATCGCGACCGTGATTCCTGGTCGATGGGCCCACGCCTTGAACGGATTCACCACCTTGCCGAGTCGACGCTTCATCAACCAGGCCATCGGCTTGAGCATCCAGCTGAATTGCTTTTCCTCTAATGGTTCGATGCGCACGGGTTCTCTCCCATCTAGGCGGCGCGCGGCTGAGCGATCCGCTCAGGCGTCGGCGCGCGATAAAGAATCACGGCGATCGCGATCAGAACGATCGCCGGAATGAGGATGCCGAAAACTTCGGTTGGGAGATGCTCATCGGAGAGCAAGCCGGCGGCATGCGAATAGATGTGCAGGATCGAATGCATCACGCCGGCGATCGCGGCGACGACGATCGCGATCGCGTTGCGATGAGGATCGAGCGCGGCGGCGACGAGACCGATCCCGACCGCGAGAAAAAACGTGCCGCCATCCATCACCAAGTGCGCGTTGAACGGGCCGGTCTCGGGCACGCCCGGCACCAACTTGAAGAACCACGCCGACGGGAAGAAGAACATTTCGATGCCGGTGACGATGTCTATCGCGGCTAGGAGCCAGAGGGCGGCGACGATCCATTTGGGCGCGTTGGCTTTCATGCATTGCTCCCGTTAAGTGCGTTAAGTGCGCGGCGGCGAAGTCGCGTAGGTTTGATGTGCGATTGTACCGCGATCGTCAAAGAAACGAGCACCGCGATAACGGCGAAAATCTTAGATAAGGTCGCCGCGACGGCAGGAAAATCGAGGCGCGTCGCGGATTCGCGCCGCGTAGGCGTCGAAGAATTCGTCCGCCGCGGCGGCGGGCCGGCACTCACCGGTGGCGTTCTCCGGACGTTGTCATCGACCGTCGAACTTAGCTGGCTTGATGATAGTTGCGCACCCACGACCGATCGCTCTTTTCAGGCTGCTTCATGGGTTAGTCGCCGGAGCGGGCTGGAATCCGTCGCGCGAAAAAAGAAAGGCGCCGGATCGATCTGATAGAGATCGCGCCGACGCCCCTATCGAAGCGAAAATGCTGCTAGATGCTCATGTGATACAGCTCCGCGACGTTGTCGTGCAGCACCAGGTTTTTTTCATCCTGCGTCATGCCGACGGTCTGCTTCGCCAGCACGTCCTGCGACCACGGCCACGTCGAATCGCTATGCGGGAAATCGTTCGCCCACATCAGACGGTGGATATTGCACAGATCCTTCACCTGGAACGCCACGTAATCGTCCTGGAAAGTGGTGTACACATTCTCGCGGAAATATTCGCTCGGCATCTTGGTGAGCGTGCCGGCCGGCAGCCAGTAGCGATGCCGATCGTAGGCGTGATCCATCCGGTACATATAATGAGGCACCCAACCGGCGTCCGCCTCGACGCATACCAACTTGAGCTTCGGATGGCGCTCGAACACGCCGCCAAGCACGAACGTCCCGATGATGTCCTGGCAGCCGCGGATGATCGACAGGAAGCTGTTCAGCTTCGGCCCTCGCGTCTGGAAGTTATCGGTGCTGCTGGTCAGGATGTGGAAGCTCAGCGGCAACTGGAGGTCGATCGCCGCTTCATAGAACGGCGCGTAAATCGGACTGTCGTAATCTTCGAGCTGCGGATTCCCGGGCATCATGACGCCCTTGAGCCCCAGTGCTTTCATCTTGCGCAGATCTTCGATTCCCTCCTCGACCGATCGCATCGCAGTCTGCCCGCATCCGATGAGGCGATCGGGATGCGCATCGCAGAACTCGGCGATCCAAAGATTGTAGGCGTCGAAGCATGCCTTCTTGTAATCGAAGTCGCGATGACTGCAGAGAATCATGCCGACCGTCGGATAGATCACTTCGGCCGAGACGCCGTCGCGATCCTGATCGGCCATGCGCGCGTTGGGATCCCAGCCGCCGCGATGCATCTGGTCGAAATTTCCGCCGGTCGCCCTGAGCTTGGACGCGTCGATTCCGGCGGCGGCCGCGAGCGACACGTTGATCGGGCGCGGGAAATCTTTCACCACGAAAACATCGCCGAGCTTGTCGTCATGAATCATATGCGGCGCCGTGTCTTTGTACTTCTGGTCGATGCGATCCACGTACGTCCCAGGCGGTTCGGTGATATGTGAATCCGCTGAAATGATTGGTTTCTTCATCGCTGCTACCTCGATTGGCTTCGCTTCCGCGAAATCCTGACCGGGAATCGTAAAATGTGTGAGCCCCAAGATCTCTACTGTTAAAATCTCTACTATAAGGCTCGCCGCTTTATCAACGTGACGGCCCAGACTGAATGGTCTGAAACCGCGCACCAGTCATTCCGGGCGCGGCGAATCGCGGTTGATTCCCGCTGATCGGGTCAGCAAAATCGACCAATGACGAATTCAGTGCAGCGTGCGTTCGATCTTGCGGCCGAGGATTACGATCGAACCCGACGGAAGCTGGTGCCCGGTTTCGACGATTTCTACCGGGCCGCGATCGATCTAATTCCTTTTCCGCATGATCAGGAAATCGAAGTGCTCGATCTGGGCGCCGGCACCGGCCTGCTCGCGGCGTTCATCGCGTACAGCTTTCCCAAGGCGCGCATCACGATGGTCGACATCTCCAATGAAATGCTCGAGCGGGCGCGCGAACGCTTCGAGCTCGGCGGCGACCGGTTCCATTTCGAAGTGAGCGACTACGGCACCGCGCCGATCGAAAGAAAATATGACGCGGTGGTATCGGCGCTCTCGATCCATCATTTGCCCGATGAGCAGAAGCGTTCGCTGTTTCAGCGGATTCATGGCGCGCTGAATCCCGCCGGCGTGTTCGTTAACGCGGAGCAGTTCCGCGGCGCGACAGTCGAGGCTGAGCGGCTCAATCACGATCGATGGCTCACGCGAGTGCGCGACCTCGGCGTGGATAAGCAGGATCTGGCGGCGGCGGTCGAGCGGATGAAGTTCGATCGTTCGGCGACGCTCGAGGATCAGCTCGAATGGATGCGCGCGGCGGGTTTTCGCGCGATCGATTGCGCCTACAAAAACCTGATCTTCGCCGTGTACGCCGGCCGCAAGTAGCGCGGCAAGGTATGCGAACAATTATCCCTGGCTCAGCAAGTTGATTGCGTGCAGCGACGCCGCCCGATACGCGGCGTCCGAATTCAGCCTATCCTCGCGCAGGCAAACCTCGGTGAACTTGATCGCATGCTCGTCAGCCGACGCGATTGCACGATCGATTAGCTCATCATCTGAGATGGCTACGGCGCTGTTCTTGACCTTCGCCGCCGAGCTGCGGCTGAAAGTAGAATACAGCGCGACCGATGCCTGCCAGGCGTAACCGAGCGTCGGCGGAATCGCGTCTCTCCGCAGATACGGGAGGATCGGACGGGTCGCCGCCGGTCCCGTTACAGCGTGCACGAACGCGATCGCGGTCAGCATGTCGTGCGCATTAGCGAGAAAGACGCGCGCGAAGGTCGCGGTCAAATCGGAGACGAAAGCGGAAGGGTCGGCCGTTGTATCGACTATCGAGAGCGTATCGTCGAACGGCTTGAATCCATCCAGTTGCTTGAGCGCCGCATCCAATGACGCGAAGTTGCCGCCGCGCGCCTCGCGTGGAATAACCTCGACGCGTTTGATCGCCGCCGACGGCATCTCGGAGCCGCGTGCGCGCTTTTTGCCCGGCAGCACATTGTAAACGGCGGCCCAGTATCCGAGCGCGTCGCACAGTTCACGGCGGCGATGCGCCGTATCCTCGATCGCGATCGACCGCGTCGCATGCCCGGTGCGAATCGCGCCGTGCGCGGCCGCCGAAATCAATCCGGGCGACAGCCTTTCGACCCATTGCTGGACGACTTCGTTCCACGGGCGCTCTTTTAGTTCGTTGTCGAAGAATGCGGACCAGTCGCCGGTCCGGCGAAAATGGCCGAGCGCTTCGCGCCAATTTGATTGCGTGATTTTCTCGCGCGTCGCGACCCGCGAGTTGAGTTGCTTGCGATACTTCTCAACCCAGCGCAGCACGCTGTCGCGCCGGCCCATCGCGCATATCGCCTCCGATGCCATCGGCCCGTGATTCGAGAGTCCGCCGCCGAACTCGGGACCGTAGTCCGACAGCATCTCGAGCGCTTCATCGAGAACCGAATAGTCGGGCGTGTTCACGTTCGTCTCGTCACGGAACGTCGGTGCTGAATGCCACTCTCAGATCGTCGCCGGCAAATGGATAGACGTGTATCATCCAGCCGAAAATCTGTTTGTGAAACGTGCCGCCGACCGCTTCGCATTCCGCCTGCTCGGAAATCGTTCCGGTGAAACCGAAGCGCGCGTCGGCCAGATATCCAAGGCGCATCTGCAGCGCATGACCCATTTGATTAGAGCTGTCGCGCGGAGATGCGAATCTCGGATGGCTCGGCACGATGCGCCCGTTGAACACGTCGTCTTCGGTCACGCCCGCGGGCAGGCAGATGTTGGTATGCGCGTGCCAATGCGACAGGCTGAGCGGAATCAGTTTGTCGAGTTGCGCGGGATCGTCGGTCGGCGGCGCGGAATACATCGCACCGACCATCTTGTATCCGCCGAGCGTCTGCTTTTCGTAGAGCAGCGAGCCGGGATGCTCGAGATCGAAATTGCCCGCGTACTCGGCGGCCGACGCGGCGCGACTCGAGAAGTGGTAAACGTCCTGCGGCACCGTTTCCATATACGGCAGATATCCGTCGGCGAGCGCGACTCTGTAGTCCTGGTACTTCGCGAGTTTCTCGCGCATCGTTTTGACGATCGCTTCGCCACGATGAGTATCCTCAGGCGTCGCCGCGCGCGAATCGGTCATCCTCATGTGGTCGCCCATTTTCATATGCGCGCCCATTTGACCCATCGCGCTGCCGCCCGAATCTTCTTTTTCCATCTTGTCCATATCGTGCGCGATTGCGGATGTCACCAGCGCAGCAACGATGAATGCTGATGCCATTAGTAATGATGTCGAGCGCTTTGATGCCACGGCGAGATACCTCTCTAAGCTGCGAGGCGAGCCTGATAATTACACTGCGATGATCAGGTGCCAACGATGCTACTTCGTCGCGCATGGAACAACGAACCTGGCGCGATCGGTCGTTGCGGGCCCGCGATCGGCTGATTCCAAGCGCCAGATGGCGCATGCCTGCGAGACGATTTGGCCTGCCGCTCATCGAACACGGGTTTGTAGAAAAGACGCCGATTCGGCTAGGTTGCAAGCTGAATCGCTCTTTTCACCAGTTACACCAGCACAAGTTCGGGTGACCAACGTCATGGACAAAAAACTGAAACTCGACATCTATAAGAAGATCGTCCTCAGCCGGCGGCTCGAGGAACGCATCGCCGAATTGATCAAGGCGGGACAGGTCGGCGGCTTCATGCATCCGGGGGTGGGGCAGGAAGCCTTGCAGGTAGCCGCGATCGCGACGCTGCGATCCGACGACTACATGCTGTATGCGCATCGCGGCGTCGCGTATTGGGTTGCGCGCGGGATTCCGATCCAGAGTGTGCTCTGCGATTTGTCGGGGCGCGAAGGCGGCACCAATCGCGGCAAAGGCGGCGTGATGCACGTCGTCTCTCCGGAACTTGGCGTGCTCGGCGAGAGCGGCACGCTCGGCGGATGCTTCCCGATTGCCGCGGGCGCCGGCATGTCAATCAAGGTCAAGCACGAAGACAAAGTCGTGCTGTGTTTTTTCGGTGATGGGACTTCGAATCGCGGCACGTTCCACGAGAGCCTTAATTTTTGCGCCGTCCGAAAACTGCCGGTGGTTTTTCTGTGCGAGAACAACGGCTGGGCAGTATCGGTGCCGACCGAGCAATCCACTTCGGTCAAAGACATCGCCGATCGGCGTCACGGCTACGGGGTTCCCGGCAAAACGTTCGACGGCAATGACGTCGAGCAGGTTTACGACGCCGTCAGCGAGGCGGTCGCGCACGCGCGCGCGGGCAACGGGCCGTCGCTGCTCGAGGGCAAGACCTATCGCCTGTGGGGGCATTGGATTGGCGACCCGGATACCTATCGCACGCGCGAGGAAGTCGAGAAGCATTGGCGCCGCGATCCGCTGCCGGCTTACGAACTGAAGCTGATGGAAGAAAAAGTGCTCACCGATGCGGCGCGGGCGGAAATCGACAAGGATGCGCGCGCGCAGATCGATCGCGCCATCGCGTTCATGGAAAAGCAGCCGTTCATGAAAGGCGAGACCGCGCTCGAAGACCTGTATGCCTGAGGGCCAAACTGCGCACGCGTCAAGGCGGTGAGAGAAATGCGGACGATCACTTATGCACAAGGAATCAAGGAAGCGCTCGAAGAAGAGATGCGCCGCGATCCGACCGTCGTGCTGTACGGCGAGGATGTCGCGCACTTCGGCGGAATTTTTCGCATCACCAGCGGGCTGCAGGAAGAGTTCGGCGAAGAGCGCGTGTTCGATACGCCGATTTCTGAGAACGCATTCGTCGGCGCAGCCGTCGGTGCCGCGATCACCGGACTCCGGCCGGTGGTCGAATTGCAGTTCGCGGATTTTTTGTTCACTACCGGCGACGAGATCATTCTGAAGGCCGGGATGTGGCGATACGTGCACGGCGGCGCTTACAAAGTGCCGATGGTTGTGCGATGCCCGTCCGGTGCGGCAGGCGTCGGCCCCGAGCATGGCCAATGTCCCGAGGCGTTTTTCATGCACTCGCCGGGGCTCCGAATCGTCTCGCCCGCAACGCCGGCTGACGCGAAGGGATTGCTCAAGAGCGCGATTCGCGACGACAACCCCGTCCTCTATTTCGAACACAAGCTGCTCTACGCGACCAAAGGCGAAATTCCCGACGACCCCGATTACCTGGTGCCGCTCGGCAAGGCCGCGATTCGCCAGGAGGGCGACGCGCTCACGCTGGTGGCGATTTCCGCGATGGTGCCGAAGGCGATGAAAGTTGCGGAGCGTCTCGCGAAGGAGGGGCACAATATCGAGGTGATCGATCCGCGCTCGCTGAATCCGTTCGACCGGCCCGCGATTATCGAATCGGTGAAAAAGACCGGCAAAATCGTCGTCGCTGAGGAGAGTTACAAGACGCTCGGCGTCGGCGCGGAAATCGGCGCGATGCTGATGGAAGAAGCGCTCGAATATCTCGACCGGCCGCTCAGGCGCGTTGCGATGCCCGATGTGCCGATTCCGACTGCGGCCGCGCTCGAGCAGTTCGTGCTGCCGAACGAAGAGAAAATCTATCAAGCCTGCCGCGAGTTGCTGAACTAGCGAATCGCCGCGCGCGACGTTGCGAGCCGTCAGATGCCGTTCGTCATTCAGATGCCCAAGCTCGGTCACACGATGACCGAGGGAACCGTCCTCAAGTGGCACAAGCACGCGGGCGACAGTATTCGTGAAGGCGAAGCGGTGCTGACGGTCGAGACCGACAAGGCGGAAGTCGAAATCGAATCGCCCACCTCTGGAGTGCTCGCGCGCGTGCTGGCCGACGAAGGCGTCGTCGTCGGCGTCGGTCTGCCGCTCGGCGAGATCGTGCGCGAGGGCGAGACCGCTAGCGCATCGCCTGCTTCACCGGCGCCTGCGAAGACCGCATCGAGCAATTCAGTCGCCGCCGCGGCGCCGCAGAGAACTGCATCGCAAGCGAACTCGAAACGCGTGATCGCATCGCCGCGCGCGAAGCGGATGGCAGCGGAGCGCGGCCTCGATCTCTCGCAGGTCGCGGGCAGCGGCCCCGACGGTCTCATCACCGAAGATGACGTCCGCAAGCTTGCCGACCAGCCAGCCGAGCAGGCGGCTCAAGCGACGCCGGCGATTTTGCCTGGCGCGTTAGCTCCGTCGAGGCGTGAAAAACTCACGCGCATTCAGATGGTCGGGGCGCGCAACGTCACCTCGAGCTGGAAGGAAATTCCGCACTTCGTGCAGATGGTGCAGATCGATATGAAGCGCGCGCTCGAGGCGCGACGATCTATAAACGCGTCCAACGCGTCGGGCGCGCGCGTGTCCGTAACCGACGTGATCCTCGCCGCCACCGCAGTTGCGCTCAAGGAAAATCCGCGCATCAACGCAAGCTACAGCGATGGCGAGCGGCTGATCTACGACCTGATCAATCTCGGCATCGCGGTTGACACCCCCGACGGACTGGTGGTGCCGGTAATCCACGACGCGGGCGCGCTCGACCTCAAGGGAATCAGCGCGAGAGCGGCGGAACTCGCTGAGCGCGCTCGAAACAAGCAGTTGCGCCCGGCCGACATGGAGAACGCGACGTTCACCGTATCGAATCTTGGCGCCTATGGAATCGAGAACGGCACGCCAGTGATCTTCGCCCCGCAATCGGCGCTGATGTTCGTCGGCGCGATTCACGATCAAGTGCTCGCGATCGATGGGCGCGCCGAAGTGCGGCCCGCGATGCAGATTGCGATCGCGTACGACCATCGCGGCCTCGACGGCGCGATCGCCTCGCGCTTCACCACGCGCGTCAAGGCGCTGCTCGAAGCGCCCGATTTCCTCGACGCAGGCTCTGCGACAACTGCGGCCGCACCGGCGCGCCATCGCGACGTCACAATCGAGGCGCTCGGTGAAACGCTCAAAACCGAGGTCCGATACGGCGCGCTTCGATGGCCGCTCTCGGGCGACGATGCGAGCGCTCCCGATCCCGTTTCGTCTTTTCTCGGCGCGCTGGGATCATGCTTGCTGATGTCGCTCCGAGTGGCGGCGACGGCGCGCAAAATCCACATCGGCCGCACTTCAATTCATGCGCGCGCCAACGAAAAGGGGCACGTGAAAGAAATTCAAGTAGAACTTCAAGTTGAGACTACAATCGACGACGATCAACTTCATCGGCTGATCGAAGTCGCCGAGCGTGGATGCCACATTCGCGCGCTGATTCGCGACGAGGTTGCATTTTCACTGCAAGTCGCGCGCATATAAGGTCGCACCCGCGGCAATCCAACCTTCGCAAGGATTCCGAATGAGTGAAATCAATCTGTATCAGTATCCAATCTCGCCGTTCAGCGAAAAAGTTCGGCGCGTGCTTACCTACAAGCACCTGAAATGGAATCCGATCGACTGCCATTACGAAGATAAAACCAATCTGCTCGCGGTGACCAAGGGCGCGTGGACGCGAGTGCCGGTGCTCGAGTGGAACGGCGACGTGGTTTACAACTCCGCCGACATTATCAAATGGCTCGATCGCAAAGTGCCGGCGCATCCTGTGATTCCTGACGACTCGCGCGGCGTGATCGAAATAATCGACAACTGGTCCGACAATACTTTCTTCGTGCCGATCCTGATGCTGACGATTCCGCCACTGCTTGAGGGCGTGGGCGACGATCACCTGAAGGCGAATCGCGAGAAGCTGATCGGCATGACGATTTCGCAGATGCGCGCGGGCGCTTCGACGCACAAGCAAACGCTCGTCACGTATTTACAAATGATCGACGAGCAACTCGCAGGCAAGGATTTTTTTCTCGGCAAGACTTTCACGATGGCGGACGCGTCGCTCTATCATCCGTTCTTTTTCCTCGCGCTGAACGCCGAAAACTTCGCGGTCGTGAACGATTACCGCAACATTGTCAGATGGTACGAACGAATCCGCGACCTCGCGTGATCAGGGAGGAAATGTCATGGCGCGCAAATTAGCAATCGGAGTGAACTGGCAGGGCCGGCTCGATTTCAAGGCCGTCATCGAACGCGCAAAGCTCGCCGATGCTGCCGGGATTCATTCCGTATGGGTCGCTGAGGCGTGGGGCCGCGATGCGTTCACGCTGCTCACGCTGCTGGCCGAGCACACCAGTAAGATTCAGCTCGCGACCTCGATCGTGAACATCTACTCGCGCACGCCGGCCGCGCTCGCGCAGCATTTCGGCACCCTCGACGAGCTCAGCAACGGCCGCATGATCATCGGCCTCGGCACCAGCGGTCCGCAGGTGATCGAGCATTTCCACGGCGTCCCGTTCAATCCTCCGCTCACGCGCATGAAAGAGACCGTCGAGATCATCAACATGATCATGGCGGGCACGCCGCTCAACTACGAGGGCAAGCTGTTCAAGCTCCAGCGCGGCTTCACGATTCGCTTCGAGCCGGTGCGCAAGCATATTCCGGTGTGGATCGCGTCGCTGAACAAGAAGAGCGTCGAGTTCACCGCGCGCCAGGCGGACGGCTGGCTGCCCGTGATGATTCCGGTCAATTCGCTGAAGCAGGCGATCGCGGATTTCCGCAAAATCGTGAAAGATGCGGGACGCGAGCCGCGCGCGGTCGAAGTCAAAGCGCCGGGCGGAGTCACCGTGACGAGCAATCCCGAACGCGCGACGGCCGGGCACGCTGGAACCGTCGCGTTTTACGCGGCGCGCATGGGCACCTTCTATTCCGAGCAGTTGACGCGCTTCGGTTTCGGCGACGAAGTGCAGAAAATCAAGCAGGCGTGGGATGCTGGCAGCGCGAAAGCCGGCACCGCCGCCGTCCCGCCCAAGATGCTGAGCGANNCGACGCGGGCAACAACGTCGCCGAATTCGAAAAGACGGTCGCGCGCCTGATTGGATGAGAATATCGCCGAATTGCCGACGCGCGGGCAAAGGCGCTATACGAAGGATGAACCTGGCGCCGCAAATCGGTGGCGCGCATTGGATTGCCGGCAGCACCAGCCGTAATTGAAAATCAAAGATCCCGCTCAAGGAGGACCTGAGTAATGAAGGCAGCAGTATTTGAGGCGACCAAAAAGCCTCTTGTCATCAAAAATGTTCCCGATCCCGAGTGCGCAGCGAACAGCGCGATCATCGCGGTCGAGGCCAACGGTATCTGCCGTTCGGACTGGCACGCATGGTCCGGCGATTGGTCGTGGATGGGATTGGCCGCGCAGCCGGGCTCGATTCTAGGTCACGAATTTTCCGGCGTCGTCCAGGAAGTCGGCAAGGACATCAAGAATTTCAAGAAGGGCGATCGCGTCGTCGTGCCGTTCAGTCAGGGCGACGGCACCTGCGAGTACTGCCGCAACGGCCAATCCAACGTATGCCTGACGCCGCTGCTGCCGGGCTTTTCCTATCACGGCGGCTTCGGCCATCTGGTTGCCGTGCCGTTCGCGGATCTGAATCTCGTCGCGTTGCCGGAGAGCATCGGCTTCGTCGAAGCTGCCTCGATGGGATGCCGCTTCATGACGTCGTTCCACGGCATCGTCGATCGCGCACAAGTGAAGCCGGGCGAATGGGTAGTCGTGCACGGATGCGGCGGAATCGGCCTCTCGGCGATCAATATTGCAGCCGCGATCGGCGCCAACGTGATCGGTGTCGATCTCGACAGCGCAAAACTCGAATTGGCCAAGGGCGTCGGCGCGATGCACGTGATCAACGCTAAAAAGAGCGATCCGATTCCGCAAATCCAGGAACTCACCGGCGGCGGCGCGCACGTCTCCGTCGATGCGCTCGGAATCGCGACCACCTGCCGCAACTCGATCATGAGTCTGCGCAAGCAGGGGCGTCATCTGCAGATCGGACTCACGACCGCGGCGGAAGGCGGCGAAATTTCGGTGCCGATCGATCGGATGGTGACGATGGAACTGCAAATCATCGCCTCGCTCGGGATGCAAGCGTCGCACTATCCCGCGATGCTGCAGATGGTCCAGGCGGGCAAAGTGTCGCCCAAGGCGATGATCACCGGCACCTGCGGCCTCGACGGCATCAACAAGATTTTCGAGGAAATGAACACCTTCCAGAATGTTGGCGTCACGGTGATCAATAAGTACTAGAGACTGTGCCGGAATTTTGGTGTGCAGCACGGAAGAGGGTCGCACGCGGCCCTCTTTCTTTATTTGCGTTTATTTTTGCGCCCGACGATGAAGGGGGGATCAAGGTTGCGGTTGGCCGGCGGAGTAGTCATCTCGATGTTGGCGATTTGTTTCGCTAGCTCGGTTCGCGCTGAGAGCCCGACGCTACTCGATACCTCGGGCATCGCTGTGAGCGCGACGCCGCAAGAGGTTCCAACTGCGAGCCGCACCGCGCTGGCGACACCGCTCGCGGAACAATCCGCCACGCCGAGTGCGACTCCGAGTGCGAGCTCCGAGAATGCGCTTGATATCGAAGTCGTCGGGCTGCGCAACGATTCGGGCGAAGTTGGATGTTCCCTGTTCAACGATCCGGTCGCATATCCGCGCGACGATTCGAAAGTCATAAGTCACGTGTGGGCGCCGATCCATGATGGCAAGGCGGTCTGCGAGTTCGTCGGACTGCAACCCGGTCCATACGCGGCGGTGGTCTTCCACGACGAAAATGGCGATCACGAATTCAACATGAACGCGTTCGGCATGCCGAAAGAGGGCT
Organism: Deltaproteobacteria bacterium; assembly: GCA_003135855.1. Classification (GTDB taxonomy): domain Bacteria; phylum Desulfobacterota; class Binatia; order Binatales; family Binataceae; genus Binatus. The sequence goes on along the minus strand of PNBD01000106.1, from coordinate 4,939 downwards.
ACGGATTTTCGAACGATGCGGCCGCGCTGTTTGGACCGCCGACCTTTGACTCCGCGTCCTTCAACTACACCGGCAAGAAGCTCTATCTGGTAATCAACATCCGCTACTGAGCGCGTTCCGATGCGGCGCGAATTTGTTTTGACTCTTCGATCGCGCTGGTGCAGCCTCTGAATCTATGAAAGCCGTCATTGCCGAAAAACCCGGCGACGAGGATGTGCTCAAACTCCGCGAGGTCGCCGATCCTGTCATCAAGCCCGACGAGATTTTGATTCGCGTGCGAGCGGCTGGACTCAATCGCGCCGACATCCTGCAGCGCCAGGGATTTTATCCGCCGCCGCCCGGTGCGCCGGAGATCATCGGTCTTGAATGCGCCGGCGATGTCGCGGCGATCGGGTCCGCGGTGAGCGGATGGGCGATCGGCGAGCGCGCGATGGCGCTGCTGCACGGTGGCGGCTATGCGGAGAAGGCGGCGGTGCATCACGGGTCGGCGATGAAAATTCCTGCGGCGCTGAGCTACCCGGAAGCCGCGGGCATCCCCGAGGTTTTTCTGACCGCGTTTCTGAACCTCTTCACGCTGGCCGGATTGAAGCGCGGCGAAACCGCGTTGATTCATGGCGGCGGCAGCGGCGTCGGCACCGCGTCGATTTTGTTGATCAAGGAAGCTGGGATGCGCTCGATCGTTACGGCCGGCTCGGACGAAAAGTGCGAACAGTGTCTTAAGCTCGGCGCGGACGTGGCGATCAATTACAAGAAGGGCCTATTCGCGCCGGCGGTTAAAGCTGCGACCAGCGGAGGCGGCGTCGATGTGATTCTCGACAGCATCGGCGCCGCGTATCTGCCGGGGAATATCGAGTCGCTCGCGCAGGGCGGACGCCTGGTGCTGATCGGATTGATGAGCGGTGCGCGCGCGGAGATTGATTTGAGCGCGGTCCTGCGCCGGCATCTGAAGATCTTCGGCTCCACTCTGCGAACTCGTCCAGCGGCCGAGAAAGCGGAGATCGTCGCCGCATTTGTGAAGCAGTTCGGCGCGGCGCTCGACGCGGGACGGCTGCGGCCGCCAATCTACAAAATATTGCCCGCGGCTGAAGCGGCGACGGCGCATCGCATGATGCAGGCGAGCGAGCACTTCGGAAAAATCATCCTGAGCTTCGACTGATCATTGGCGATCGAACCGGCACAGGATTCTGATGGCGTCGCGTCGATGCAGCGCAATCTGCTGCTGCGGCATCCCGATTTTCTGAAGCTCTGGACCGGCGAGACGATCTCGGTGTTCGGCTCGCGCATGGGCGACGTCGCCGTCAGCTTTGCCGCCGTGATTTCGCTGGGCGCGACTCCGTTCCAGATGTCGATGCTGTCGTCGGCGCGGATTGTCCCGGCGCTGGCGTTCAGTCTGTTCGCCGGCGTGTGGGTCGATCGCTTGCGACGGCGGCCGCTACTGATTGCCGCCGATCTCGGACGCTTCGCACTGCTCGCGACGATTCCCGCGGCGGCGCTGGTCGGCGCGCTTCGATTTCCGCAATTGTACGCCGTCATCCTCGCGGTCGCGGCGCTCGATATTTTGTTTCAGGTCGCCTACCGCGCATATCTGCCCTCGTTGGTGAGCCGCGAGGATCTGGCCGACGCGAACAGCAAGATGTCGGCGAGCTTTGCCGCGGCAGAGGTTGGAGGCTTCGGGCTCTCCGGATGGCTGGTGCAATTGGTCACGGCGCCGTTTGCCATTTTGATCGATGCGCTTTCGTTTCTCGCGTCGGCGGTAGCGATTGCCGCGATCGGCAAAACGGAAAAGGCGATGCCGCCGCGATCGCATCGCGCCGGGATGATTCGCGAAATCGCGCAGGGCGCCCGCGCGTTTCGCTCGGACCGTCGCTTGATGGCCTTGGCCGCCGCCTCTGCGCTCGGCGCCATCTCGTACAATCTTTTCTCGACCCTCTACATGCTGTTCGTGGTCAACGCTCTGGGATTCAAGCCGGGCGTGCTCGGAATGATATTCGCCGTTGGCGGCGTAAGTTCGCTGCTCACCGCGTTGATTGCGACGCGCGTGATCGATCGCGTCGGCATGGGACGAATCATCGCAATCGCGCTGCCGCTCGAAGGTCTTGCCTGGATGCTGGTGCCGATGGCGCACGGCGCGACTGCGACCGCGGTGATCCTGCTGATTGGACAGCAACTCCTCGGCGACTGTGCCGGAACGATCTACCAAATCGCGACCACGACCCTGGTGCAGACGATTACCGATCGCACAGTGCTCGGTCGCGTGAATGCAACGATCTCGTTTCTCGGGCTCGCTTCGACGTTGATCGGGATCCTGCTGGCCGGCGCGCTGGGGGAACTGATCGGGATTCGGCCCACCATGTTCGCAGGCTCGATCGGATTGATGGTCGCCGGCTTAATGCTGGCATCCTCGCCGATTGCGCGATTGGGAAACGCCGCCGCGCTGCTCCCGCAGTCTGAGTTTCCAGCGGAAACCGACCGGCGCATCATCGAGAAATGAGCGTTAGTGTCAACGTTCTGATAAACTTGCGCGCAGGGGAATCGTGACTCGAAAACTGATTAAACCTGCGGGCCTGAAGGCTGGCGACACCGTCGCAGTGGTCGCGCCCGCGGCGGCGATCGAGCGCGAGCATCTCGAGCGCGGCGTCAACGTCCTTGCGTCGATGGGATTCAGGGTGAAAGTTTCGGAGCGCCTGCTCGCGCGCTCGGGGATTCTCGCCGGCGACGATGCTGACCGCGCACGTGAGTTGCAGTGGTGTTTCGCCGATCCCGAAGTGAAAGGAATATTTGCGGCGCGCGGCGGTTACGGATGCGGACGTCTGCTGCCGCTGCTCGATTTCCACGCGATTGCCCGCACTCCGAAAATCTTCGTCGGCTTTTCGGATGAGACCTTCATTCTGAATGCGATGGTCGATCTCGCCGGTGTGGTCTCATTCCACGGCCCGATGGTTGCGATGGATTTCGCGCGTGGACTCAGCGCCCGCTCGATCGAGCACATGCAGCGCCTGCTCAGTGGCGAGTTGAATGGCTTCGAGCTCGAGGCCCGCGAAGCGGTGCATCCGGGCGTCGCGCGCGGCGAAGTGATTGGTGGCTGTCTCTCGGTGTTGGTTGCGATGCTGGCGACGCCGTACGCACCGAACTTCGATGGGCGCATCCTTTTTTTGGAGGACACCGGCGAGAAGGCGTATCGCATCGATCGGATGCTGGTGCAGTTGCGGCAGGCGGGCGCGCTCGCGCGAGTTGCGGGCGTGGTCTTTGGCGCGATTCGGCCCGTCGATGGCGACGAGCCGGAGGCGCGGCTGATCGCGCGCTTCATCGCGGAGCAGACCGCGGAATTGGGCTGTCCGGTGCTGTACGGAATCGAGGCCGGGCACGGCACTGAGAACTTTACGATCCCATTCGGGATCGCGGCGCAAATTGACGCAGCGGCGCGGCGCATCGTATTCACCGAGCGAGCGGTCGCGGCTTAGCGGGGATTTGCGGATGGGTTGGAGCGAAGTCGAGCAAGCTTTCAACGGCGCGGTCGAGCATGGAGTCGTTCCCGGCGCGACCGTGGTGGTTCGGCGCGGCACGGACGTCGCCTTCGAGGGCGTGTTTGGCTTTCGTTCGCTTGTGCCGGAGCGTTCGCCGCTCAGAATCGAAACGGTTTACGATCTATCGTCGCTGACCAAGGCGCTCGCTACGACCGTGGCCGTGATGCTGCTCGCGCGCGACGGCAAGTTCCGCCTCGATGATCGCGTCACGCGCTTTTTCCCCACCTTTGGCGTGTACGGTAAGACCAGCGTGACGTTTCGTCATTTGCTGGCGCATTGTTCGGGGCTCGCGGCGTGGCGGCCGTTCTTTCAGCGCATCGCCGAGATTGAGAAAGGCGGACGCGTCAACTTCATGGCGAGCTACGGCGCCAAGGAATTCACCTACGAGGAAATTCATCGCGAGAAACCGGAAGCGCCGCCGTGCAGCAAGACGATTTATTCGGACGAAGGTTTCATCACGCTCGGCGAGACCATCGAAAAAGTCTCGAGCGTCGCGCTCAACCGGTTTTGCCGCGAGAAGATTTTTCGTCCGCTGGGACTGCGCGCGACCGACTACATCGATATCTCGCTGGTGCGTTCGCGCAGGTTGGAGCCGGTGGCCGACATGTTCGCGCCGACCGAGATTTGTCCCTCGCGCAAGCGCCTGCTGGTCGGTGAAGTCGATGACGAAAATGCGTTTGCGATGGGCGGCGTCGCCGGTCATGCGGGATTGTTTGCGCCGGTGCGCGAGGTCGACCGGATCGCCGCCGAGTTGATCGCGTGCTATGCGGGCCGCTCGGATTTTATTCCGCAAAAAATTATTCGCGAGTTTTGGACGCGCGATCAAACCGTGCCCGGCTCGACCTGGGCGCTCGGATGGGACACGCCGTCGCCGCAAGGCTCCAGCTCGGGACACCACTTCTCGCCCAAAGCCGTGGGGCATCTCGGCTTCACCGGCACCTCGCTCTGGATCGAACCGGAGCGCGAGATCGCGGTTTCTCTGCTCACGAATCGCGTGCATCCCAAGCGCGACAATCAGGCGATTCGCGAGTTCCGCCCGAAGATCCACGACCTGATCATGGAAGCGATCGACGGTGGCTGATTCCGCGAGCGCCGCGCGTCTTCAGAAAATTCCCCGGAACGTCAAGCACGTTCATCTGATCGGCGTCGCCGGCACTGCGATGGCGGCGCTTGCCGGGATGCTCACTGAGCGAGGCTTCCGCGTCACCGGCTCCGACAATCAGTTGTACGAGCCGACCGCGTCGCTGCTGAAAAACTCGCGCGTCGAAGTGATCGCATCGTTCGCTCCCGCCAATCTGACGCCTGCGCCGGATTTGGTTGTGGTTGGCAACGTGATCCCGCGAATCAATCCGGAAGCCGTCGCGCTCCTGCAGTCAGAGATTCCGTACCTCTCGATGCCCGAGGCGCTGTGGCAT
>PNBD01000062.1:33863-42111 GCA_003135855.1 Deltaproteobacteria bacterium | reverse complement strand
CAGAAGCCCATCTCGGCCAGCAGCTCGAGGTCGTACATCGTGCGCTGCTCGAGGCGCTGCGCTTCGAGCAGGCGATTTTCCTGGCGATAGAATTCGAGCCGCTCTTTCAACTCGGTGCGGATGTTCTTGACCGCGATTTCCATCCGATCGGAGGTCGTCACGTAATGCGACGCGGGATAGATCGCGACGCTCTGCAGCTTGCGGATCACCTTGCCGCGCAGCGCTTCGATTTCATACATCGCCTCGATCTGGTCGCCGAAAAATTCGATCCGCACTGCGCGCTGTTCTTCGTAGGCGGGAAACACTTCGACGGTGTCGCCGCGCACGCGGAACGTCCCGCGATGAAAATCGTAGTCGTTGCGCTGATACTGAATATCGACCAGCTTGCGCAGCACGCGATCGCGCTCGATGGTCTGCCCTTCTTCGACGAACACCACGGTCTCGAAATAAACTTCCGGCTCGCCGAGGCCGTAGATGCATGACACCGACGCGACGATCAGGACGTCGTTGCGCTCGAGCAGCGCCTTGGTCGCCGAATGGCGCAGCTTGTCGATCTCGTCATTGATGCTCGCGTCCTTCTCGATGAAGGTGTCGGTCGAAGGAACGTACGCCTCGGGCTGGTAGTAGTCGTAATACGAGACGAAGTAGCGGACTGCGTTGTCGGGAAAAAGACTCTTGAATTCGTTGTAAAGCTGCGCCGCGAGTGTCTTGTTCGGCGCCATCACCAGCGTCGGCCGATTCACGCGCTCGATAACGTTAGCCATCGTAAAGGTCTTGCCCGACCCGGTCACGCCGAGCAGCACCTGATGCGGGACGCCATCGGTCAAGTTGCGGGTGAGCGCATCGATCGCGGCGGGCTGATCGCCCTCGGGCTTGTAGCCCGATACCAGCCGGAAAACTCCTTCTGTGCCGCGCGCCAATGAAAGCATGATGGAGAAAAAGCTTATCAGGAATCATATCGCAGGCTGAAACCTCAGGGTGAAGGGTCCGCGAACGGTGTATCGGCGCGTTCCCGTCCCCCGCAAAGGACTGTGAGGATTAAAGCGGTGCTAATGCGGATTCTGAACGCAGGTTAAGGAACGGCCGTACTACCCAAAAAAGGGTTATTACATCGTTTTTCAGTTGCAGCCAAAAAACACCCCAAATGGAAAAACCGAATCCGACTGCTACTTTTTCCCGTCACAAGCGGGCACATCCAAATGGCATAGCGGTTGCTTAGTTCAGTGGCGTGTTGGGTAACGATGCGGCCGGACGAATTGTGCCCTTGAGAAACGCGCGTCCGCATCCTCGGAGATACGAAAAGAAACACGGCTTTGGCGAGCATTTGATCCTTGGCAGGTTGGTAACGTTTCGAGGAGGCCAGTATGAGGAATCGAGGAATAATCGCTTTCGTCGCGGGCGTGCTGCTCACGATAGCGGCGCCCGCAATGGCGCAGAGTTGGTATACCGGCGGACCCTACGGCGGCCAATTCGAGACCTGGGTTTACCAGCATCCCAATTTGGCTAACCTGTTGGCGCCGAATCCGTACCTGGTTTACAACCCAGGTTGGCGCGCCGATCATCCGGAGATACAGGAATACTTCGTCGCGCATCCCGATATCTGGCAGGGAATGCGGGCTGAAAGCACCACCTACTATGACCAGCGCTTCAGCGAATTCCTGGCGAATCATCCGAATATTGCGGCCCAGTTGGCCGCCGATCCAGCATTACTGTACAACCCGAATTACATAGCGGCCCATCCTCGTCTTGCGGCATTCCTGGAGACCCACCCGAACGTGTGGCGAGCCTTAACTGGCGGATATGCGGGCACTGTCCCCGTCGATTACGGCAATGCGTGGGGCGACTACGACAACAGCCGCGTCTGGCACGACTACTATTGGTGGCATCAGTACCATCCCGATTGGTTCTGGATGCATCATCCGGAATGGGCCGCGAATGAACCGTCCTGGCGCGCCTACGACGGTGACTGGGACGAAAATCATCAATGGCATGATCGGAATTGGTGGGCGCAGAATCGGGCCGACTGGGTAAGGGCGCATCACCGGGATTGGGGCGATTGGGACGAAAATCACCAGTGGCACGATCGTGACTGGTGGACGCAGAATCGCGCTTCGTGGGTCGCCAGCAATCATCCCAACTGGGCACAGCAGCGCCAGGCCTATCAGCAGGGACTCAGAAACGAACAACTGAAAGCACAGCAACAAGCCGTGCAGATTCAGCAGCGCCGCCAACAGCAGCAATCGGCAAAGCTCGAAGAACAGAAAATGCACAAGATGCCGCCGGCCGGTGGCGCAGCAGCAAACAGCGGAGCACCGCCGATGCATCGCATGCCTCCGGTAGCAGTTGCACCGCCGATGCATCGCATGCCTCCGGTAGCAGTAGCACCACCGATGCATCGCATGCCTCCGGTAGCGGTTGCACCGCCGATGCATCGCATGCCTCCGGTAGCGGTTGCACCGCCAATGCATCGCATGCCACCGGCGTCCGGTGGAACCGCGAAAGGCGGCGAACCGGCAATGCATCGGATGCCCCCGAGCGAAGGCAGCATCGCGCAACAAAACGTGAAAACGCGGCAGACCTTCAAGAGCGAGCCCGCGCCCCACGCAGCAGTGCATGAATCCAAAGGGGCTTCTGGCGCAAGCGAAAAGACTCACTAGCCCCGGGCATTTACAGGCACCGGGTCGCGCCGATTGAGAAGGATCGGGGACCCGCATGGGTTCCCGATTTTTTTGCCGTGCCAGATGAATTTGGAATGAATTTGGATGAGGCCATTGTCGAGACGAGAATCACGATGAAAACATCGTGGCGAATTGGGTAACGATGGGCCCAGACGAATTGTGCTCTTGAGAACGCGTCTGTATCTTCGAAGAAGCGAAAGGAAACACAGCTGAGGAGAGTATGTCATCCTTGGCAGGTCGGTAACGGTTTGAGGAGGCCACTATGAGGAATCGAGGAATAATCGCTTTCGTCGCGAGTGCGCTGCTGATGATAGCGGCGCCCGCAATGGCGCAATGGTATTCAGGCCACGCCGCAGAGGCGCTCCAGGAATGGATGAGTGTCCATCCGATGGACTCGGGTCAGCTTAAGACGAATCCGACCCTCATCTATGACCCCAATTGGCGGTCACAGCATCCCGAAATGAACGCCTTCATGGAGGAACATCCTAACGTGCGGGAGGCGCTCTGGGCCCAGAGCCGAAACTTCTACAGCGATCAGCTAAACCAATTTCTGCAGAATCACCCTCGAATCGCGAGCGACCTGATGCAGCAACCGAGGCTGATCTTCGATGAAGGATATCGCGAAGCGCATCCACAGTTCGCGAGCTTCCTGCAGCAGTATCCGATCTGGCGTACCTGGCGAACCGAATATGCAGGAGAGGACTATCCGGTCAATTACGGCAACGCGTGGGGCGACTACGACGATAGCCACGTCTGGCACGATTACTATTGGTGGCATCAGTACCATCCCGATTGGTTCTGGATGCATCATCCGGAATGGGCCGCGAATGAACCGTCCTGGCGCGCCTACGATGGTGATTGGGACGAGAATCACCAGTGGCATGATCGCAACTGGTGGGCGCAGAATCGCGCTGATTGGGTAAGGCAGCACCATCAGGATTGGGGTGATTGGGACGAGAGTCGCCAGTGGCACGATCGTGACTGGTGGACGCAGAATCGTGCTGATGTCGTGGCCAGCAAGCATCCGAACTGGGCACAGCAGCGCCAAGCCTATCAGCAAGCACTCAAAGCCGAACAACAGAAGTCGCAGCAGCAGGCGGTACAGATCCAGCAAATGCGCGAGCAGCAGCGCCAACAGCAGCAATCCGCGAAGCTCGAAGAACAGAAAATGCACAAGATGCCGCCGGCCGGTGGTGGAGCAGCGAACGGCGGAGAAGCAACCATGCATCGCATGCCGCCAGCCCCGGGTAACAACGGTGGAGAAGTGACGATGCATCGCATGCCGCCAGCGTCGGGTGGAGCTGCCAACGGCGGAGAGGCGACGATGCATCGCATGCCGGCATCGGGCGGAACCGCCAAGAGCGGAGAAGCGACGACGCGTCAGGCGTCCCCGAACGAAGGCACCGTCGCGCAACAAAATGTGAAGACGCACAAGACCGTCAAGAGCGAGTCGTCCAAGAGCGAGCCTGCACCTGAAGCAGCAGTGCCTGAAGCAAAAGGAACTACGAGCGCAGGCGAAATGAAACACTAGCCCCCGGCATTTGCAGGCGCCGGGTTGAAACGACTGGGAAGGATCGGGGACCCAACATGGGTCCCCGATTTTTTTTTTGCAGGGCCGGATGAATCTGGAGATGAATTTGGATAAGACCATTGTCGAGGAGGGAATCACGATGAAACATCAAACGATCATCGCGTTGATTGCGAGTGCCCTGCTCGCGATCGCGGCTCCAGCGCTGGCGCAAGGATGGTACTCAGGAGTTGACGGCCAGGCATTCCAGGATTGGCTCAGCCGGCATCCGAATATCTCCAGCAATCTCCAAGCGAACCCGTACCAGATTTACGATCCGCAGTGGCGCTACAAACATCCCGAGATGCAGGAGTACATCCAGAATCATCCGGGCGAGTGGCGCAGCTTGCGCGCCCAGGGATCGACTTATTACGACGAGCGCTTCAGCCAGTTCCTGAGCAATCATCCAGGAGTTGCTCGCGACCTGAGCGCGAATCCAGAGCTCGTCTACGATCCACGTTTCCGCGCGCAGCATCCGCAATTCAACGAATTTCTGGCGTCGCATCCTAACGTTTGGCGCTCGATCAGAACGGGCGGAATAATGCCGGGGCCGGGTTCCACCTGGGGCGAGTATGATCGCTATCATCAGTGGCGCGATTACAACTGGTGGCATGAAAACGATCGCGCATGGTTCTGGCAGCATCATCCTGAATGGGCGGCGAACAATCCCGATTGGCGCGACAACGACGGCGACTGGGACGATCGGCACGTCTGGCACAGTCGTGATTGGTGGGCTGTGAATCGCCGCGATTGGGTCGAGGCCCATCATCCGCGCTGGTTCGACAAACACGAAGCCCACGAGGAGAGGAAGGAGCAGAAGCGCGCAGAAAAAGCTGCTGATCACGCGGAGAAGGAAGCGAGGCACGAGGGCAAGCATCACGGCCACAGACACGGTGACGATTAGATCGTGATCGCGCGAAGCGAGTGCCCGTGACTTGACTCAAAGTTCGCAGGCACAGAATCGGGGCTCGCCAGGGTCCCGATTTTCTTATTGAAAATTCGCCATTCTTGTAACATTGCGGTAATCGTGCGGTGGCGATCCGGCAAAATATTGATCGTCCGCGTCCGGGACGTATTGCATTTATGTCACAAATATAACTATATTTCCCCGTCAATTGGGCCACGCGTCCGCTTGTACGTAGCGAAACGCGCCGGGCCGGGGGCGAAGGGGTACTGTTCCGCGCATACACGCACTCGGGTGAGGAGGAGTTCATGAGACTGAAATCTAGACTGATCAAGTCGGCTGCGACGATAATAGTCGCCGCCTTTCTGGCCAGCGGAGTAAGTAGTTGCGCGTATCTGCAGCAGCCGCGCTCATGGGGAACCTGCGCAGCCATTGGAGCAGCCTTGGGCGCAGGTGCTGGTGCAGCTTCAGGCATCGTGATCATCGATCACTCCACGTCCGACGACGGGCGCTCGGATTCCGACCTGAGGGCTTGGGGCGGTATCGGCGGCGCCGTGTTAGGCGGGCTGATTGGCGGCGTGGCTGGACACTATATTTGCGATCCGATTATTCCTCCTCCACCTCCGCCGCCGGCTCCGCCAGCGCCGCTCCCGCTGCCGCCTCCACCGCCGCCGCCTCCTCCAGTGAAGGAGAAGTTGGTGCTGCGTGGCGTGCACTTCGACTTCAACAAGTCGAACATCCGGCCGGGGGATGCGGCAGTGCTGGATGAGGCCGCTTCAACTCTGAAGGCCAACCCGAACGTGACGGTTGACGTCAACGGGTATTGCGATGCGATCGGTGGCGTCGAGTACAACCTCAAGCTATCCGACCGTCGTTCGAACGCCGTCGTGGATTATCTCGTGAAAGCGGGCATCCCGGAGAGCCGTCTGGTTCCGCACGGCTACGGCAAGACCAACTTCGTCGCGACCAACGATACGGCGGAAGGCCGCGCTCAGAACCGTCGCGTCGAATTGATGCCGCAATGAGTTAAATCCGGCCAAAACTGAACGTTAACAAACGGCCGCAGTCCCTTTGGGGGCTGCGGCCGTTTCTCATCCTGGGACAAATTAATAACTATTTAAATGATTTTATGTCAATTGGTAGGGTATCGCCCCGGTAGTTATTTTCGAGCGCAGGCGATTTTGCTATACATTTCTGGCTTGCAGGCATTTGTCGGGAGGGGAACGTTAAATTTCGGGAGGGGAACAATATGGGAATCGGGGGAATTGTCACTTCGCTCGCGATTGCCACACTGGTCATCGCGTCACCGGGGCGGGGCCAATCGCAGGAATCATCGGGAGCATCATCCATATCCAACGCTGGCGTCACCGTGACGGACTCATCGGCAGCGCCCGCAGCGACGGACCAGGCGTCGCTGGCGGTCAGTAGTCCTTCGGATCAGACCGCTCCGGCAGCCTCCACTTTACCGGCGGCGAAAAAGACTCTCGGCGAAAAGGTCAACGCGCTGGTCAAGAAGATCGCTCCGGAACGCCTCAAGCGCGACATCGAATTCAGAACCGCGTCCGAAACTTTCCCGCAATTCTGCCAGCATTGGGGACAGAATCTCCGCGAGCGCGAAGCCAACAATCTGCAAAAGCTCAACTATAAACTGAAAGAAGGATTCGAGACCGCGACCTACACCGGTTACGGCAAGATCTCGATTTGCGAATCTCATCAGTCGAAGGACGGCTACTCGATCGGCAAGATCACCTACGAGGAATTCGTTTACTACGTGACCGGCAAGACCAAGGATGAGGCGCGCAGCGCCACTCCGCAAACGGTAAGCGATACTCGCACGACTGAGATCTTCCGTTGGGAAAACAACAAGTGGTTCTACTAGTCCATTAGCCAGTGAGTAGAAGTGCTCTTGAAATCGTCTAGCGGTTCTCGTGGCCAGGCTTCAGAGACTCTTCGCCGGCTCTAGCGACGGCACCGTCGAAGGGCCCGGAACTTTGCACTGGGCCGTTCTCCCTTTCATGATTGGAGCGCTGACTTTTGTCTGGACGACCGTTGGCCTGCCGCGAGCAGCGCAACATTGGATCCCGCCACGATACTGGGGGAACCTGCCTTTGAATGTGGCCCTGGTTCTTGTCCCGGCGACTCTTTCGTTCAGCTCCCTGCTGTTGATCAAACCACGCGGCGCGAAATCAATGAGTTCCAAAGATCGATTTGAATTTTTTAAGCGAACTATGCACGTGTGGTTCCTTGGCGGCTGCACGAGCGGAATCATCTCTTCGATATACGGTCTGCATGCCAGCCATTTGTCCCCGGCGCTTTATGAGGTTGTCGGAGCCGCATATGTAATAGTCGCCTTGGCTTCAATTTGGTCCTTGGCAAAGCGACCGCCAGCAAACTAGATCGCGCGCAGCCCTCCCGTCATCTTGAGTGAAGGCTGCCGGAATCGAAAGATCTCGACTCTCTATACCCTACCCGATCAGTTCAGTTCCTTGCTGCTGTAGCCGAGGATACGACGGCCGATGATGATCATGTTGATTTGCTGCGTGCCCTCGAAGATGTCGTTGATTTTTGCATCGCGCATCCATTTCTCGACGAGGTTCCTGCGCGAATAGCCAATCGGTCCGAGCAGTTCGACCGCCTTCTGCGTAATCTGTGTAACTGCGAGCCCCGCTTTGGCTTTCGCCATCGAGGCTTCCAGGCTGTTGCGCTTGCCGAGATCGAGCATCCACGCCGCGCGCCAAGTGAGCAATCGCGCCGCCTGCAACTGCACTTCCATATCCATGAAGTCGCGCTCNNGGGCGAGATGCCGTAACGGATCGGCACGTTTTGCTCTTTGAGGAAATCGCGAACGAAATCGAGCGCCGCGCGCCCTACCCCGATCGCCATCGCGGCAACGATCGGCCGGGTCGCGTCGAAGGTCGCCATCACGTCCTTGAAACCACCGTCTTGCCGAACCTCGGGACTGCCGAGCAAGTGATCGAACGGGACCCGGCAGTTGTCGAAAACGATCGCGGCGGTGTCGGATGCGCGGATGCCGAGTTTGTTCTCGACGCGGACCACTTCCATGCCGGGCGTGTTGTGCTCGACCACGAACGGCTTGAT
>PNBD01000062.1:0-33795 GCA_003135855.1 Deltaproteobacteria bacterium | reverse complement strand
GCTCGGTGATCGCCATTGCGCCCCACTTCGGCTTGCCTTCGCGAAAGCGCTTGAGGAATCGCTCTTTCTGCTCCGCGGTTCCCGCCGCCATGACCGCCGCGCCGCCCAGGCCCGAGTTGGGGGTCGATAAAAAGAGTCCCGCGTCGCCCCAACACAGTTCTTCTGTGCTGAGCACGGTGTAGAGATTGCGCAGCTTGGGAGGGGCGGTATCCGCGTCAGTCTTGGCGCCGTCACCGCTCTTTGCTTTCTCGTTGCCGACCTGGACTTCAGCCATCGCCGACGCCGACCACATCGATTCGTAAAACTGCGTCGGTTTGACGTGCTCGTTCTCGTCGCACTCGCGCGAAATCGGACGCATCATGTGTTCCGATACCATGCGATACATTTTGAGCCGTTTAGCTACTTGAGGTTCGAGTTCGAAATCGATCATCGGTTTTCTCCGTATCGGCTAGACAGTTGCGATTCCGTCAATCGCGGCCAGACCGCGCGCATTGCGCAGCCACATCTCGACCGGATGCTCGCGGATATAGCCATGCCCGCCGAGCACCTGCACCGCGTTGTCAGTAATTTTGAGCGCGCTCGCCGCGACGTAATTTTTGGCGAGATAACTTTCTTTCAGCGCGTCGCCGCCTTTGTCGAGTTTCGCCCCCGCTTCCCAGATCAGAAGGCGCGACGCGTCGATTTCGATCGCCATGTCCGCGAGGATAAATGCGATCGCTTGCTTGGTCGCGATTGGCACGCCGAACGCCTTGCGCTCCTTGGCGTAATCGCGCGCGTATTCGAATGCCGCATTCGCGACGCCCACACCCATCGCGCCGAACGCGACCCGCGCCTCGCTCATCAGACGTGAAAAATCGATGCCCTTGTCTCCGCCGAGCCGCGCGTCCGCATCGACGCGGCAATCCTTCAGCGTCAATTCGTAGGTCGCGAGCGCCTTGAGGCCCATATTTTTCTCGCGCTCGGAAATCGCGATGCCCGGCGCATTACGAGCGAGCAGAAACGCGTCGACGCCGGAGAAGCCTTTGCTCGCGTCAGTCGTCGCATAGACCAGGATATTCTCCGACTCATCGGCGAGCGGCACGTTGCACTTGGCGCCATTCAAAATGAACCCGGCGCCGTCGCGCTTGGAGATCGTCTGCATCGCAGTCAAATCGAAATCGAAGCGCGATTCCATTACGGCGGCTGTCGCGGCCACGAAATCACTGCCGCAGAACTTCTTCAAGAACTTGGCGCGTTGCTCCTCGGTGCCCATCTCAAGCACCGGGTATGCGAACAGCCGCGGCGCGAGCACGTGCAGCGCAATCGCAAAATCGCCGAAGGCGAGCTCTTCGGCAACGATCGCGCCGGTAACCGCGGAGCGCGTGTCGCCGCCGCCACCGAATTTCTCCGGGATCGCGCCGCTGACCAGGCCGAACTGCCAGGCCTTGACGACCAGTTCCGGCGGGATCTTGCCGCTCTCATCGGCCGGCCGCGCCGCCGCGCGAATTTCTTCGCGCGCAAAGCCGCCGACGCTGTCGCGGATCATCTGCTGTTCTTCGCTAAGTTCGAAGTCGATCATGGATTTGTAGCGTCCTCGTAGCTTAAAGTAATACTTTAATTATCGATTCTGATTGCGCGGCGCGTGCGTGCCGACTCGTACGCCGATTCGACTATCGCTTGCACCGCTACTCCCGCGGCGAACGGCGGATCCGGCGTGCACACGCCCTTGAGCACCGCGACAAAACTCGCGTCTTCGAGCGCATATGGAATCGCGAAGTTGTCCTTCATCGGCGCCAGATACGGCCGCTCGCGGAGAATGATGTCTCTGAAGCGCGCCATCACTTCGTCCGGAGCGATCGTCTCGAGGTCGGCTCGATCGCCGCGCTGAAAAACAATCGGACCCAGCGTGTCGAAATCCGACGCGACGAACAAATTTTCGGCGAACACTTCGAGCCGGCGATTGCTCGGACGGCCGATCATCCGATGCCATATCGAGGTAAGCTGGCCGTGGAAACCGCCGGCGAACTCCAGCTCGATTGCGCCGAAATCCTCGACGCCATCGGCGCCATTCAGATTTCGCGTGACGCACGAGACACTGACAATCGGCCCGAACATCCAGCGCAGCAAGTCGAGGTCGTGGACGCTGTGCTCGATCAGCGTGCCACCCGCGGTAAGCGAGGGATCGTTGCGCCACGGGCTCGCATGCACGCCGCGGGTCGGAAAATCCTGGTCATCCCGCATCGTGACCGCGAGCATCCGGCCGACGCGCGGGTCCGCGAGCATCGATTTGATCACCGTATAAACCGGCGAGAATCGCATCACGAGTCCTACCTGGCTGAGCACGCCCGCCGCATCGATAGCGGCGGCCATCTCGGCTGCGTGCTGGGCCGTCATCGCGAGCGGCTTCTCACAGAAGATATGCTTCCCGGCGCGCGCGACGGCGATACAGACCTCGCGATGCAACGCGGTCGGCGTGCAAATCCACACCGCGTCGATCGACGAGTCGTTGATAATGTCGTCAGCCGACGCGACCGCACGAGCATCCTGCCATCGCGACGCGAGCGCTTGCGCCGCGCTGGGCACGACATCCGCGACCGACACGACGCGCACACTCTGCCCGGTGCGATCGGCAATCAGCCGCAGCATCCGCGAATGCACCTGGCCGATCAGACCGGCACCGATAATTCCGACTCGAATCGCGCCGACGACGGGAGCTGGCATCAGATGTTTCCCGATTTTTCCTCGCGGCGGATTCTTTCGAGTTCGCGCTCGCGATTGTACTTGGTCGGGTCGTCGATCGTTTTGGACGGTGGCGCAATGGGTTTGCGTATTTTCGAGATGATCGCGCCACGCGGAGATTTTTTTGATTTTCGTTGCGGCATGACGATTAGCGCGCGAAGCCGACGAAACTCATTTGCAGTCCGGTGATTTTTCCGTCTGCGCCGCGCCGTGAGAAAAACCGATCGGAAGCGCATCGCGTGCACCGGCCCACCGCGCTGATATTCGCGTCCGCCAGTCCCGCGCCAAGCAACTGATCTTTCACGATGGCGCGCAGATCGAGATACGCCTTGCCAGGCCGCCCCGCTCTCGCGTGTCGCACGCTGCCTTTAATCTCCTTCGTAAAGCGCTCGGCCAGGGCCGCATCGACTTCGAAGCAGCACGACCCGATCGAAGGTCCGGTCGCGGCGCGGATATCATCTATATGCGCACCGAGCGAGGTCATCGCGCGGATTCCGCTCTGCACGATGCCCGACAAGGCGCCACGCCATCCTGCGTGCAGCGCGCCCGCGATTTTTCGCTTCGGATCGATCATCAGAATCGGCACGCAGTCGGCTGTGAAAATCCCCAGCATCACACCCGGTTCAGCCGTGACGATGCCATCGGCCTTCGGCCGCGACGATGCGGTCTCGCGCGTCGCGACGTGCACGACATTTCCATGCACCTGATTCACGCGCGCGACTAATTTCAGCTCCGGCACTTGTGCGCGGAGTCGCTCCCAATTCGCATCGACGGCGCGAACGTCGTCGCCTACCCAGTACGATAGATTCAGCGACGCAAACGGTCCCGTACTGATGCCGCCCTCGCGTCCGAGGAACCCGTCCCTTAGCGGCGACCCGGTCTCATCCCACGCGCGCAGGATCGGAATAACGCCTGCGCCTGTGGATAAATCTGTCTCGGTTTCCACGTCAGGTTGTTCGCTCGTCGCAGGATAACCTATAATTGGAGTCTTTGGAATTTGAGGTTTTGAGCGCCTATGAACGGCTATGAATATTTGATCGAACGCAACCGCCTGATGTTTCAACTTGAAGAAGCGCTGGGCAAGCTGGTCGTGATGCCGCCTGAACAACGCGAGGCCGAAACTCATCGCCTGCAGGCTCAATTCGATATCCGGCTCACTCAACTGTATGCGAAGGTGGCTGACGAGTATCCGGGCGAACGCAAGAAAAAGGCGCGTCCGATCGCCGACCCGCGGTAAGACTTGAGAAGAAGCTTGGACCGCACGATCAGTATTCGGGGCGCGCGGACTCACAACCTCGCTAACATCTCGCTCGAAATTCCGCGCGGGATGCTCACCGTCGTGACCGGCGTTTCCGGCTCGGGCAAGTCGAGCCTGGTTTTCGACACGCTCTACGCCGAGGGACAGCGGCGCTTCGTGCAGAGCATGTCGACGTACGCGCGCATGTTTCTCGAGCGGATGGAACGGCCCGACGTCGACGCGATCACGCAGATTCCGCCGGCGCTTGCGCTCCGACAAAAGAACACGATCAAGAATGCGCGCTCGACGGTCGGCACTGTCACCGAGATCAGCGACTACCTGCGGCTGCTGTTCGCGACGGTCGGGGTGACCACGTGTCCGCAATGCGGGAGCGAAGTCAGTCGCGATACGGTCGAGAGCGCGGGCGCGAAGATCCTCGCCACGCCGGGGATGTACCTGGTGCTGGCGCCGTTCGAGGCTGGCTCGCGCACGATGCTCGATGCCGCCAACTACCTGATCCAGAACGGCTATCATCGCCTGTTCACCAACGGCGCGATCAGAGAGACGGTCGAATTCGCGGCGATCGCAGGCGCTGCCGATGCACGGCCGGACGGCGCGATGCTGGTGGTCGTCGATCGAATTTCAGTGACCGGCCTCGCCGATAATGAGCGCGTGCGAGAAGCGCTGGAGAAGGCATTCTACCTCGGCGCCTCGCGCGCCCGAGCCGTTCGCGTCGAGCGCGACAACGGCAACATGCACACCGTCGCGACGCTCGAGTTCGATCGCAGATTCAATTGTTCGAAATGCGCCACGCCGTTTGCGGAGCCGACCACTGCGCTATTTTCGTCGAACAGTCCGATTGGCGCGTGCGCCGAATGCGAGGGCTTCGGCCGCACGGTCGAGCTCGATCTTGCGAAAGTAATTCCCAATCCGAACCTGTCGCTAAGGCAGGGACTGATCGCGCCGTGGCGAACGCCGGCCTATCACGAAATGAACGAGTGGATGCTCAAGCTCGCGCGGCGCAGAAAAATTCGCGCGACCGCGCCGTTTCGCGAGATGACCGACGAGGAACGCAGCTGGCTGCTCGACGGCGACGAAGGCCCGCGCGAGAAATGGGATCCCGACAAATGGCCGGGCGTCCACGGATTTTTCAAATGGCTCGAAGGACGCCGCTACAAAACGCACGTGCGAATTCTGCTCGCGAAATATCGGCGCTTCGTGACATGCCCGAGTTGCGGCGGATCGAAGCTGAAGACCGAGGCGCTCAACGTTCGCGTCGACGGAGCGTCGATCGCCGACGTGGGCCGGCTATCGGTTCGCGACTTGATCGGATGGCTCGACAAGATTGCCAGGCGGCCCGAGGTCGCGGCGCGCGCCGGCGTGGTGATGCGGGAACTGCGCAATCGCGTCGGCTACCTGCTCGAAGTCGGCCTCGGCTATCTCACCGTCGAGCGGCAGGCGCGCACACTATCGGGCGGCGAGGCGCAGCGGATTCATCTCGCGACGGCGCTCGGCAGCGTGCTGGTCGGCACCCTGTACGCGCTTGACGAGCCAACTGTGGGACTTCACGCGGCGGATGCGCGCCGGCTGCTCGGCGTGCTGCATCATCTGCGCGATTTCGGCAACACGGTGGTCGTCGTCGAGCACGATCCCACGATGATCGCGGGCGCCGACCACGTCGTCGAACTCGGACCCGGCGGCGGCAGCGAAGGCGGGCGCCTGATCTATTCCGGCAATCCCGCTGCGACGCAGCTCGACAGCATGGCGTCCTCGCCGGGACGCGTGCTGTTGATGCGCGCGTTGTCGAAGCAGCGAAAATTCAGCAAGCGCGATCCCGCGCTGCGGATCGCCGGCGCGCGCGAGCACAATCTGCACGATATCGACGTCGCGATTCCGCTCGGCCGGATGGTCTGCGTAACGGGAGTCTCGGGCTCGGGAAAATCGTCGCTGGTCGAGGACGTGCTCTACAACAATTATTTGCGGCGCAAGGGCGACCTGTCGGTGGAGCCGGGCGAGTGCGATCGGATCGACGGCTTCGAGCAGATTGGCGACGTCGTGCACATGGGCCAGGAATTGCCGGCGCGATCGATGCGCTCGAATCCAGCCACCTATCTCAAAATCTACGACGAGATCCGCAAAATTTTCGCGAGCAGTCCCGAAGCGAAGCGGCTGGGCGTGCTGCCGCGCCATTTTTCGTTCAACGTGACGGGCGGCCGATGCGAGAAATGCAGCGGCACCGGCAGCGTCACGATTGAGATGCATTTCATGGCCGACCTCGAAGTGAAGTGCGATTCGTGCGACGGGCGCCGCTTCCAGAGCCACATCCTCGCGATTCGTTATCGCAAGCTCAACATTAATGAAGTGCTGGATTTGACCGTCGAGGATGCGCGCAGCTTCTTTGCGAACTCGCGCGCGATCGGCAAACGGCTCGAGGCGCTAAGCGCGGTCGGCCTCGGCTACCTGCGCCTCGGGCAGACCACGTCGACACTGTCCGGCGGCGAGGCGCAGCGTCTCAAGCTCGCGCGCTTCCTGCTGGTCGATCTCGAGCCCGCACCGGTTAACGATGCAGGCAAGAGTCTGCCGCGGATGTTTCTGCTGGACGAGCCGACCACCGGCCTCAGTTCCACCGACCTCCGGCGCCTGACCAAAGTGCTCTCGCGCCTGGTCGCGGAAGGCAATACGCTGGTAGTGATCGAGCACAATTTGGAATTTATCGCGCACGCCGACTATGTGATCGATCTCGGACCCGGCGGCGGCGACGATGGCGGCCGAATCGTGGCGATCGGATCGCCAGTCGATATCGCCGCGTCGGAGAAATCGGAAACCGGACGCGAACTCCGACGGTTGTTTGGCCTTCCCGAGCGCGGGCGGCAGGTCCGTTCGGCGGTGCGAGCCGCGGCTGGCGCATAATGGTGAAAGCGGAGGACGGATGAGGAGATACTTGATAACTGGTTATCGGCGCGGAGCGACTCAGCTCAGATTCCTCGACGTGCTCACCGCCGTGATTCTGACGGGAATCCTGCTATACGTGGCGTCGCTGCAGTTCGCTACCTACCATCACGCACCGCAAGCGCCCGGCAGCATAGCCGGCGCCAAATCGCCTTAACGATCGCCAAACGTGGACGAGGCCAGTCGAGAGCGTCTCGATCACTATCTCGTGAGGACCGGTCTCGCGTCGTCGCGGCGCCTCGCGCAGGAACTGGTCGAGCGCGGGATGGTGCGAATCAACGGGCGCTATCCGCGCAAGAGCGAAATCGTCGGCGCCGACGATCGAGTCGAAGTGCGCGGTGCAAACACGCCGCCGCGAAGCTCGACGCCGCTCCAGCCCAACTCCAGCATTGCGATCGAGGTCGTTCATGAGGATGCGGCCGTCATCGTCGTGAACAAGCCCGGCGGCATCCCGTGTCATCCGCTGCGATCGGAGGAACACGACACCGTGATGAATGCAATCGTCGCGCGATTTCCCGATACCGCGAACGCCGGTGAAAAACTGCTCGAAGGCGGGCTGGTCCATCGCCTCGATAACGGCACGTCGGGCGCTTTGCTGATCGCGCGAAATCGTGGCGCCTTCATCAAGCTGCGCGACGCGATCCGATCATCGAAGATCGCGCGCCGCTACGAAGCATTGGTGGCCGGTCATCTCGATCGCAAAGTCTCGATCGATTCGCCAATCGCGCACCACCCGAAGAATCCGCGCAAGATGGTGGTCGGCGATTCTGCCAGTGGCAATCCCAAACGCGCGGGCCGTCCCGCGAGCACGACGGTCGAGCCGCTGCGCCGCGTCGGCGATTTCACCTTGGTCTCGATCGTGCCGAAGACTGGCAGCCGTCATCAGATTCGCGTCCATCTCGCGAGCGTCGGCCTGCCGATCGTTGGCGATACGCTGTACGGCGGCCCCGAGAGCGAGCTACTCGCGCACGGACGCTTCTGGCTGCATCTATGCGATATCGCTTTCGACTCGCCGGCGGTCGGGCACGTCAAGGCGACTGCGCCGCTCGCGCCCGATTTGAAAAAGCTGCTCGATTAATCGCGACCGCGCGCTACAATCTCAGTTACTTGCTCAGTTGCACGCGCATTGCGTACATTCGCCTGCGACCTGTCGCTTGAACACGGTCGCGGGTTGGCCTGCGTTGGCACCGCTCGCAATCAACGCGTGCCCCGAGTTGTACGGCGTAACGAGCGGCGAAACTACGCGCGACCCCGGCGGCGGCAGAAATGGCGACGAGGCGTGCGAGTTCACCTGGTAACCAACGCACTGCCCGGAAGCGGCCTGCTTCGCCAGGATGTAGCTCGGCGCGCTGACGACGCCCACCCATTGCGTCCAGTAACCAGGCGCCGAACAGGTGCAGCGGAACACTCGCGGCGTCGGCTGAATCGATGCGAGCGCTGCTCTGAAAGTTCCGGGCGCCGGCGCGAGACTCGGCAACGCGCCAATCGTCGCGAACGAATTCGGCTGACCCGGAGCAGCAGGTGGAGTCAGTGGCGCCGGACCCGGCAGTGTTGTTACTTGTGCGAGTAAGCGAACGCCGAGTCTTGACTCGCTGATCGCAAGCAGAAATATCGGTGACAGTATCAGTAGTGCGATTGTCAGTCTGATTGCGCGCATGCCAACTCCATCTCTTCGCCGGAAAAGATCCGCCGCCGACGCTCGCAAACGGCAGACAATGCTCACGGCCTTGGATATAATCGCCAGCCGATTGGTGCGGCGCAAGCAGGCAATCTAAAATGCGGCGAGAAAATTGCGTCGCTCACCTGCGAATCTCCGCGTTCGGCAGTTTGCTGGGCCGACACCGCCCCACCTTCGAGCGGTGGCGAGGGGGACAAGGAGGTCCCTTCGAGATGTTGAGGAAGAAATTTTTCATTCTGACGCTCGTGATTTTGCCCCTGCTTCTAGTCGGCACCCGAGCCGGCGTCGCCCAGGATTCGTCGCTCAAGGTTAGCGGCGAGATGCCGAAAACTCCGCTGCCGCCGCCCAATACCACCGGCCCGATTCGGATGCAGTCGATGCCGGTGGCGCCGCAGGAACCGCCGCAAGCAAGCATCCCGCCGAGCGCGGCCAATGACTTCGAGCATCATGACTCGATAATAAGTCTGCCATCGATCTTCGCTCATCAATGGTCGCTGTCGAAGGAGGTCGCGCCGGAGAACCTGATCAGCGAGCGTTTCCTCCGCTCGAGCGATTCGAACGTTCGCGGTCTCACGCTCAAGGAGGCCATCTACATCGCGCTGCGCAACAACCCAGGCCTTGCCGCCTCGTCACTCGATCCGGTGGCGTCGACCGAAACGATTCGGCAGGCCAACGGCACCTTCGATCCAAACTTAACTGCGCTGGGTGACGTCAACAAGACGGTCGTTCCCGTCACCTCGGTGTTGCAGACCGGCGGCGGTAAAGACTTCGTGCAGAAGTACTTCGACTGGAATTTTGGCTTGAACAAAGTGTCGTCAGTGACCAATGGAACCTGGGGAGTCACTTTCAATAACAATCGTGCTCTGAACAATTCGCTATTTACTGGCGTCAACCCGTCTTACAACCCGAGCCTTACGCTGTCCTTGTCGCAGCCTTTGCTGCAGAACTTCGGCTGGAAGTTTGCGACGATCAACGTGCAGATCGCCGAGTCGGGCCAGAAACAGGCGCAGTGGAACTATGGACAGACGCTGCAGGATTTCGTGCAGAAAATCGGCGGCGAGTATTGGAACGTCGTGCTCTCCGAGGAAAATCTCGAAGTTGCGCGCGCCGCGCTGCGGTTCAATCTGGACCTTGTGAAAAACAATTCGATCAGCGTCAAGGTCGGCACGCTCGCTCCGATCGATTTGCAGGAAGCGCAAGCCGCCTCCGCTACTGCCGAGGCCAACGTCTATACCGCTGAGGCGAATCTCAAAAATTCGCGCACCCAACTGCGGCAGGACGTGATGATGAATCCATACGCCACGTTCCTGCCCGAGGAGATCGAGCCGATCACGCGGACCAATCCGACCGAGAAAATCGTCGTTGACGAAGAACGCGCGCTCGAACTCGCGGTGCAATACCGCCCGTCGCTCGGCTCGATGCGTGAAGCAATCCGCAATGCGTTGCTGCAAGTGAAATTCTCGGAGAACCAGGTGCTGCCGCAGTTGAATCTCGGCACGCAGTTCGGTCTGAGCGCGACTGCCGGAACCGCGCCATGCCAGGCGCCCTTCGGCACACCGAAGGCGGACAGCGGAAACTGCACGCCGGCGGGTTCAACAATCGCGCTCTCGGGCAATAAGTTGCCTTTCGGCGGAATTTATGGCGATGCGCTCAATCGCCTCTGGGGATTCAGTTTCTACAATTACGCGGCGGTGCTGACGTTTCAGATGCCGCTCGACAATGCCGTGCCGCGCGCCGCGTTGGCGCAAGCTCGGGTCCTGTATGAGCAACAGCGCCTGCTATATCGCAGCGCGCTGTCGCAGGCGGTCATTGATGTACAGAGCGCGCTGGCCAATCTCTACGCCGATCAGAAACGCGCGGTCGCGACCGCCCAAGCGACCTTCTTTGCGCGCGAATCGCTGCGTGACGAGCAGATAAGGTTCCGCGTCGGGATGGCAACGACTCACGACTTGCTGCAATTCCAGGAAGAGGAAGTGAGCGCCGAGGGGAATCAGGTCCAAGCCGAGGTCGATCTCGAGAACGCCAAACTGGCGATGCTGCACGCCGATGGCACATTGCTACAGGCTTTCCAGGTGAACTGGGAAATTCAGAATCCGCACGAGGTTCCCTGGTACGCGGCGTTCTAACTAGATCTGGAAACAAACAAGCGGGGCGGAATCGCGATGCGATCCCGCCCCGTTTCATTACTCACTCGCAATACTCAGCTATGCCCCAGGATAGTCACTTGCCGGTTCTCGAATCGCCATCCCGCGTCGGTCTTGCGTAGCTTGTCGGTATAGTAACCGACCGTCGTCTGCTGCACGCGCCCATCTTTGCAATGGTAATACAGCAAATAGCAAGTTCCCGACCCAGTCGCGCCGCTTATCTCGAAGGTATGATTAGTCACTACGTGGAGCACGCGCGCGCCGCCGAGCGATTCCTTATACATCGCGGCGAACTTCTTGAGCCCGTCGGTTCCCGCATGACGGCCGAAGCGCGGGCTTTCGAACACTCCGTCCGCGGTGAAACAGCTGATCCACTCTTCGTAGCGGCCGTTGTCGATCGTAAGGCAATAGCGCGCGTGTAGTTCGCGGATTTCTTCGCGGTCCTCTAAGCTTCCGGAGACTCCCATCGACTTGACTCCTTGGATCTATGTCCTACTGACGTTCAGATCACGTTCGCTTCCCGCAACCGCGCGACATCGTCCCACGAGTATCCGAGCATCTCGGTCAGTAGCAGCTCGGTATGCTCGCCGAGTTCCGGCGCATGGCCGCGCGGTTCGCCGGGCGTCGCGCTCAACTTCACCGGCATTCCGAGCAAAGTCACGGGCCCCGCCTGCGGATGCTCATAGTCGACGACGTAGTTGTTGGCGCGCACTTGCGGATCGTCGGGCAAATCCGAAACGGAATTGACGATCGTATAAATGAAATCGCCGCCGGCTTTGAGGGTCTTCATCCATTCGTCGCGCGGGCGCGCCGCAAAAACTTCATCGAGGATCGCGATCAATGCCGCCGAGTTCTTGCCGCGAGTTTTCGTTTCGGCAAAGCGCGGATCAGTTTCCAGTTCCTTGCGCCCGATCGCCGCGCAGAAATCCTTCCAGTAGCGATCCGGCTGGAGCATCGCGAGTGAGAACCATTTTCCGTCGGCGCACTGGTAGTGGTTCCACAGCGGATTGTAGGCGTTGTCGCGCGTGCTGCGCGGAAATTCCTTGCCCATGATCGTGCGTGACACGACGTTCAGTCCCTGCAGCGCCATCATCGAGCCGAGATGGGACGCATCGACTTCCTGCCCCAATCCGTTGCGCTCGCGCGCGAACAACGCGGCGAGGATTCCATACGCCAGCATCGTGGCGCCCATCTGGTCGGCGATTCCGCCCATGATGTAGAGCGGCGTCGCGCTGTCGATACCGATGGTGTTCATGATTCCGGAGCGCGCCTGGCCCAGATAATCGAACGACGGCTCGCCGCTGTCGGGACCGTCGGGACCGTAGCCTGACGCGCTGGCATAGATGAGCCGCGGATTGTGCTTGCAGAGATCGGCGTAACCGAATCCCAATCGCTTCGCGACGCCCTTGCGAAAGTTCTGCACGAAGACGTCGCTCTTCGCGACCAGCCGATAGACGATTTCGCACGCTTCAGGCTTCTTCAAATCGAGCGCGATACTTTGCTTGTGCTTGTTGTTCGCCTCGAAATAGAAATTGAGCCCGCGGCGGCCAGTTCCGCTACCCGAGACCGCGACGATGCCGCGTCCCGGGTCGCCGCGCTCGCGCTCCTCGATCTTGATCACCTCGGCGCCAAGATCGGCCAGCATCTGCGTGGCCACCGGGCCCTGCTGCCAAATCGTCCAATCGATAATTCGAATGCCGTCAAGCGGTCCGCTCATGCCGTCTCTATACCACAACCTGGCTGAATTCGTCGCGCCGAGAGAAGTGGCTCGTTTCGATGCTCTTGAGTTTGGCCGCCGCGCGACGCATCTATCTTAAGTGGCCGCATTTTCGCAGTTCCTGAATTTTCTCTATCCGCCGCGGTGCTTCGCGTGTAGCGCGCGCTTCCTGGCCGATGAAGGCCGGCGCATCTGTGACGCATGCATNNGCGCGGATGGAGCGGATGCCGGCGCCGCAATGCGAGATCTGCGGCGGTCCGCTCGAATCGGTCGTCAGCGGAGAATCGCGGTGCGCTCGATGCGTCGCGACGCGGCCGCACTATGGCAAGGCTCGCGCGATTGCCCGTTATCGCACCACCGCCGAGGATCAGCCCGGCACGCTGCCCGCGCTCATTCGGCGGCACAAGTACGGCCTCGATCAGTCCGTCGGCCGCGCGCTGGTCGAATACCTCGGCGATCGATTACCAGTATCGGCCAGCGACTACGATTTGATCGTTCCGGTACCCCTTCATTGGCGGCGGCTTTGGTGGCGCGGATTCAACCAGGCCGCGCTGCTCGCCGAAGAAATCGCGCGACGCTTGCGGCTTCCACTCGATGTGGTTTCGTTCGTGCGCCATCGTTCCACGACTTCACAAACCGCGCGCCATCACGACGATCGCATCAGAAACGTTCGCCGCGCATTCGTCGTAATTCATCCGGAACGCATCCGTGGCCGGCGCCTTCTGCTGATCGACGACGTGATGACAACCGGCGCCACGGTTGATGAATGCGCGCGTACGCTGGTCGCAGCCGGCGCCCGGAGCGTGGACGTGTTCACTCTCGCGCGCGTGCTATGAGCGACTCGAGTCATAAACTCACCGCGTCCGACTTGGCACAACTTTGGAACGACCGGCATCGCGATCAGCCGCTCGGCGCGCCCGAGCCGTTCCTTGCCGAGATGCTCCCGCGAATCCCGCACGGCATCGCGCTCGACGTCGCCGCGGGCCGCGGCCGCAACGCACTTGCGATGGCGCGCGCCGGCATCGGCGTCGTCGCCGTCGATTTTTCGATCGAGGCAATGCGCAGTCTGGCGGCCGCCGCGCGCGCCGAACGGCTCCCGCTATGGTCCGTGGTCGCAAACTTGGATAACTTTTATCTCCGTGTTGAATCGCTCGACGCGATCGTCAATGTAAATTTTCTTGACCGCGCGCTGTTCCCGAATTTTGTGCGCGCGCTGCGGCCCGGTGGCATTTTGATCGCCGATACTTTTCTGATCGATCAAGCCGAGATTGGCCATCCTCGCGATCCGCGCTTTCTGCTCGGACACGGCGAATTGCCGACGCTCGTCGCGGGGCTCGAGGTCGAGGAATATCGCGAAGGTTTGGTGACCTACCCGAACGGCACGCGCGCTTATCGCGCGTCCATCGCGGCGCGTCGAAGAGGATCAAGCTGATGTCCACGGGCATGAGCTACAAAGCCGCCGGGGTCGATATCGCGCTGAAGCAGAGCCTCATTCCGCTGTTCGGTTCGATCGCAAAGTCCACCGCAGGCGCGCACGTGCTCGGCGGCATCGGCGGCTTCGGCGCACTGGTCGGGCTCAACGGTGCGCGCAAAATGCGCTCGCCGGTATTGGTCGCCGGCACCGACAGCGTCGGCACCAAGTTGCTGATCGCGTTCAAGGCCGGCCGACACGATACCGTGGGCATCGATTGCGTCGCGATGTGCGTGAACGACATCATCTGCCACGCTGCGCGGCCGATGTTTTTTCTCGATTACATCGGTTCCGGCAAGCTCGAGAAAAAAGTCGCGCTCGAAATCGTGAGCGGCGTTGCACGCGGATGCAAGGAAGCCGGCATGAGCCTGGTCGGCGGCGAAACCGCGCAACTGTCGGGACTCTACCGGCCCGGCGAGTACGACCTCGCGGGCTTCGCGGTTGGGATCGTCGATCGCGCGCGCATCCCCGAGCCATCGAAAGTACGTCCGGGCGACGTGCTGATTGGACTCGCATCGAGCGGGCTCCATTCCAATGGCTTCTCGCTGGTCCGCGCGGTCATCTTCGATCGCGCGAAGCTCAAGCTGAACGCGAAAATCCCGGAACTCGGATGCACGCTGGCTGATGAACTGCTGCGCCCGACGCTGATCTACGCACGCGTGGTCGGCGAACTATTCGATCGATTCAAGATCAACGGACTCGCCAACATTACCGGCGGCGGCGTGCTCGAAAATGTTCCACGCGTGATGCCGCCGAATACGCGGGCCGTGCTCCGACGCGGTAGTTGGCCGACTCCGCCGATTTTCGAGATGATACAGCGGCTGGGTAAAATCAGCCGCGACGAAATGGATCGGACGTTCAACAATGGCCTCGGCATGGTCGCGATCGTACCGCCGCGCGAGGCTGACCGCGTGATCGCTCATCTGAAGCGCCGCGATTGCGCCGCCTATGTAGTCGGTGAAGTGCGCGCAGGCAAGCGCGGAGTTTCCATCATCTGAGCGGCGGGTAGCAATGACGGCGAGCATCATGACGGATCGTCCAGCGGTCAAACTCGGCGTACTTATTTCGGGCTCGGGTACCAACCTGCAAGCGATCATCGACGCGATTCTGCGCGGTGATCTCAAAGCCGAAGTCCGCCTGGTCATTTCGAATCGCGACGGCGTTCAAGGCCTCGAACGCGCGCGCCGCCACGGAATCGAGACGCGCGTCATCGAGCATCGTAAATTCCGTTCGCGTGAGGACTTCGACCGCGCGCTGCTGGCCGCACTGAACGAGCGCTCGGTCGAACTCGTCATCTGCGCCGGCTTCACGCGCCTGCTGTCATCCGTGATGCTCGAGGCGTTCGCCGGCCGCATCATGAACATCCATCCGGGCCTGTCGCCTGCATTTCCCGGACTGCATGCGCAACGCGACGCGCTCGAACACGGCGTGAAAATTGCCGGATGCACCGTGTTCTTCGTCACCGCAGGCATCGACGTCGGTCCGATAATCGTGCAGGCCGCAGTGCCCGTGCTGCCCGGCGACGACGAGGTCCGGCTCGCCGCCCGCATCCTCCAGCAGGAGCATCGGATATTTCCGCATGCGATCCAACTCTTCCAGGAAGGCCGGCTCGAAATCCAGGGCCGCACCGTGATCGTGAAAGGCGACTCGACTGTTTCGAATTCGCCGCCGCTGGTAAATCCGCCAGCCGAGTGATCGCGATTCGATCGCATTGAAAAAGCTTTCCGCAATCGTGCCGATGCTCAACGAGGAGCGCACGATTGCCCGTACTCTGTCCGCGCTCCGCGCTGGCGCACCGCACGCGGAAATAATCGTCGTCGACGGCGGCAGCAGCGACGCAAGCGTCGAGCAGGCCGCGCCGCTGGCCGACCAGGTGATCACCGGTCCGCGCGGACGCGCGCTGCAAATGAACGCTGGCGCGCGCGAATCTCACGGCGATGCACTGGTGTTCGTACACGCCGACACGACTGTGCCCGCGACGTTCGCCGACGACATCGCGAGCGCTTTGGCGAATCCGGCAATTGTCGGCGGTCGCTTCGACGTCCAACTCGACTCCGACCGCCTGCCGCTGCGCATCATTGGCGCGATGATCAGTCTTCGCTCGCGGATCAGCCGCACCGGCACCGGCGATCAGGCGATTTTCGTGCGCCGCGCCGTATTCGATTGCATCGGCGGATTCCCGAATCTCGAGCTATGCGAGGATCTCGATTTCACGCGCCGCCTGAAACGCGCCGGCCCCGTCGCATGCCTGCGCTCGCGCGTGATCACTTCGTCGCGGCGATGGACCCGCGAAGGCATCGCGCGCACCGTGATGCGGATGTGGTTGATCCGCGCGATGTATCTGCTCGGCGTTTCGCCCGCCCGCCTCAAGCGTCACTATGCCGACACGCGCTGAGTGCGCGGCGCTTCTGGACACGTTCGTCGCGTGGTAGAACAATGGAGCCAGCGAGGCATACTGTGGCCAAAGTCGAACTTTACACAACTACCTATTGCCCCTTCTGCACGCGCGCCAAGAGCCTGCTCACCCGCAAGGGCGTGGCCTTCGATGAAATCGACGTGACCGAGGATGACGAATTGCGCGCCAAAATGATCGAGATGTCGGGCGGACGGCGGACCGTGCCCGAGATTTTTATCAATGGCAAAATCGTCGGCGGCTTCGACGAATTGAAGGCGCTCGACGATGAGGGCAAACTCGACGATTTGCTCGCCGCGCCCGCGCCTGCGTGAGAATCGAGGAGCGCGCGATAGCTCGCGCGCCTGGCATTTTCTTCAGATCGAGCTTGCGCCCATCGCCAATCCAAAAATAGAAACGGGCAATCCCCGACTGCGCGGAGATTGCCCGTAAATTTTATGCGATCGGCTTCTGCTAGTTGCCGTTCGGCGACGCGACCATGCCCTCGTTCATCTTGTGCAGCGCGTTGCGGTCAACCGACGACTCGTACTGAATCGCTTCGCCGGTGACTTTGACTTGCGAGCCGTCGGCGGAAACTTCCTGGTTCTCCTTCACGACTGCATCGACGGTGTCGGGCCATTTTTCGAAGGCCGCCTTCTTCAGATGGTCCTTGATTTTCGCCTCATCGATCGCGTCGGGCGTGAACGGCTCGGTGTAATCCACGGGACCGAGAACCGTGTACGGCTTGCCCGGCGCCGGCGTTTCCGTCGTCACCCAGATATGCGCGAAATCGACGCGATGCGTGAATTCCTGCTTCTTCACTTCCCGTTCTGCTTGCTGCTCCTTGATCGCCGCGCAGGCAGAAAGCGCCAGCGTCATTGTAACCGCAACCGCCGCTGTAAAAATCTTCGATGCTCTCATTGTTCTTCCTTGTCGATTCCGCGATCTCTCTTGGCTGATTATAGCCCCGGCAATTCGGATGTCTAACAGTCCCCACGGCCGGCTTCAGGCCATCTTTTATCTCATCTTATTTCATCGAATGGCATCGTTCGGCAAGCCGCCGACGTGATTGCGTGATCCGGCGAACCGCCGCCCGCGCCATCTGTCGTACCCGCGCCGTGCCCGCTAATATTCCCGCGTGACCAGATTTGCCGCCTGCTTCATTCTCGTCTTCGGCGAACTCGCATGGGGCGGGATGTTCGCGCTCGCGATTCCGCCCTTCTTCAGCGTCGAGCGTGGATTCTACAAATCGAGCGCATCGGTATTCCTGTGCGCGGGATTGATCACCGCCGTCGGCCTCGGCTTGCTCGCGATGCGCGGTGGCGCGCGCGACGGTCCCGGCGCAACTGCGCTCTGGATCGCGGCCGCACTGTGGACGCTGTGGATCGCCGTCACCTCGACCTATCTCTACACCTTGTGGAGCGACAACGGCCCGCTCCGCGCACGCGCGTACACACTCGCGCTCGCGACCGGGATGTTTGCGCTAATCGCCAACGTGCTGTTGCTGAAACCGCGCGGCTTCAGCATCGTCGCCGACCTCGCATACGTGCTGACCGCAATCACCTCGTCGCTGGCGCTCGGATTGGTGAGCGGCGCGATGCTCTTCGGCCATTGGTATCTCATCGATCTCGCGATGCCGGTGGATTATCTGCGCAGCTTCGTCCGCATCCTGGGCGTCGTGCTGGTCGCCGACTTGATCGCGCTCGGCCTCGCGATCGCAATCATGGCGATCCCCGGTGTCGCCGGCGCCGCCTCGCCCGTCACGGCGCTCTGGGATTCGCACGCGGGACTGCTCGCAGTTCGGATGCTGCTCGGCCCGGTCGCCACTATCGTGTTGGTTTGGATGTGCTGGCAGACGCTGAAAATCCCGCAAACAATGGCCGCGACCGGACTCCTCTATATCGCCCTGATGTCGGTGATTGTCGGTGAGATGCTGGGCCGCTTCATCCTCTTCCGCACCGCCGTCCCGCTCTGAATCGGCGATCGAAATCGCTACTGCCTGCGTGCCGCGCGGCCTCGCGCAAACCAAGAGCAAACGGCTTCCCGAAACCTCACGCAGGTGGAGTTTACCCTGAGCGAAGCCGAACGGGGACTTCCCGTCCGTCCGGATGCGCGCTGCGCGCTTTCAGAAAGTTCTAACAGGGCGAAGCCCCCGCGCGCGCTATGCGCTCCTCACCGACTTCCCATTCCAAAAACCTCTTTTGGGTTAATCCTAAAACAGGGTTATTGATACCTTCCTTTCACAGAGGTGTGCATTGTGACGCGGTCGGTGTTCACCGGGAAATACGAGCGCTTCCGACAACTGATCGTTCAAGCGCGAAAAGATGCGGGACTTACTCAGGTCCAGCTAGCGCGAAAGCTCGGAAAACCCCAGTCCTACGTTTCTAAATATGAAATCGGTGAACGTCGCCTCGACGTTATCGAATTTGTCGAAGTCGCTGGCGCTCTGGGCACCACGCCCGAAACTCTTCTCAGAAGGCTTCGAAGCCGCGGGCCCGTTGACAGAGTATGAAGATCGTACATGTCGAAACATTGATACGCGCTGGAAAGTTCGCGGCCTCTTCGAATTGGAGAGCAATACGGGCAGATCTTCACGAGAAAATCAGAAAGGTGGGTTGGCCCCCCGGAAGTAGCACCTTCACAATCTACCCCGAAAGCGGAAAAAAAAGGGGCAAGGGCAATGGCGTGACCCCCATCAAGGCCGGATTGATGGACGAACTCGTGAAGAAACGTTGGAGGCGCGAGCAACCGCTTGCGATAGCCGTATCTAAGAGACCCGGCGTCATAGATGCGATTCTAAAAACTCCCCGAGGGAAACTGGTCGCGCTGGAATGGGAGACGGGCAACATCTCGTCAAGCCATCGAGCTTTGAACAAGATGGCGTTGGGGTTACTTAAAGGCGTACTTTCTGCAGGAACCTTGGTAGTACCATCGCGAAAACTATACAAGTTCCTCACAGATCGAATTGGCAATTTCGATGAACTCGAACCATATCTCGATTTGTGGAAGTCCATTCCGTGCACGGATGGCGTCCTCGAAATTGTCGTCGTCGAGCATGACGCAGAAAGCACATCAGTTCCGCGCATCCCGAAGGGCACCGCCGGTCGCGCGCTCGGATAGGCTGTTCATATCATCGATTCGGTTGAATTGCGTGCCTATCCCAATTTAGGTTATTCTGTCGAAATTGATGAGACAAACCCCGTTCAAATGGGACCCAAACACGCTCACCCTTGAGCCTTTCTTCAAAGGTGGCCGCGCACCAACTGCGCCCTTCTATCACACCAATCTCGGAGCGCTGTTTTCTGCCGATTGTATGACCGTCCTTCCATTCATCGAGCAGAATGTGGTGGACACCGTGTTCGCAGATCCACCGTTCAATTTGGGCAAGGAGTACGGAAAAAACACGGACGACCTCAAATCCGATCCGGAATATTTGTCATGGTGCAAAAACTGGATGACGGAGTGCGTCCGCGTTTTGAAGCCGGGAGGTGCCTTTTTCCTATACAACCTGCCGAAATGGAACGTCCTACTTGGCGCGTATCTTATGGAGTTGGGTTTGCAATTCCGGCATTGGATCGCGATCGAGATCAGCATGTCCCTTCCGATTCCCGGTAGGCTGCACCCCAGTCACTACGGCTTGCTGTACATGACGAAGGGCAAGCCCAAAACCTTCCGGAGGATTCGGGTACCGATCCAGACGTGCCGACATTGCGGAGGCGAAGTAAAGGACTACGGCGGCCACCGTCACGCAATGAATCCCAAGGGCGTCACTCTCAAAGACGTTTGGAGCGACATTCCGCCCGTTCGTCACTGGAAGTTCAA
Organism: Deltaproteobacteria bacterium; assembly: GCA_003135855.1. GTDB lineage: Bacteria > Desulfobacterota > Binatia > Binatales > Binataceae > Binatus. The sequence continues at coordinate 13,667 of PNBD01000062.1, read as the reverse complement.
ATCGAAGAGTCGCCGTGCAAATGCTCTTTCCACAAAGGTTCTCGACAGAGTGATCGAAATGACAACGGTTCCCGGTGATGTGGTACTCGATCCTTTTGGCGGAAGTGGGACCACCTATGCGGTCTGTGAAGCAAAAGAGCGCCTTTGGTTAGGTATCGAGATTGATTTCGCTGCTGACATTGCCGAACGCATCGAAAGCGGTCACATCCGTTCTCACAGAAACGATGATTTCGTCGAGAAGTAGTTGAGCTTCGGTCCGCGCCTCGTCGTGAACGCGACATCTCGCTGGGATCGCTCGAACGCTCGAGGGAAGTCAACTCCAGGGGTCGGCGGCTCGTGCGAGATAACTAGCGCGCGCGAACCCCGCGTCGGAAAGTTGGCGCGCCCGGAGGGATTCGAACCCCCAACCCTCAGATCCGAAGTCTGATGCTCTATCCAGTTGAGCTACGGGCGCACGCGTTGAAAGCCACGAAAGTCTAAACGCGCGAATCGCCCACGCGCAACCCAAACGACCAGAATCTGCGTCGTGCTGCCGATTCATACGGTAGCCATCGGTAGCGCAAATAAAGTGCAAATTTAACAAACTTTTCAGAAATGGTTGACTCCCGCCATCAGCCGTCCGATATTGTGACTGACTGGTCAGTTTATGAAGAAACACCTCTCTCCGCCAACCCTCACTAATGGACGCCCGCTGCCGAACAACAGCGATCAACGCGCCAAACGCGAGCGTATTCTCACCGCGGCGCTCAAACTCTTCGCCCACGAGCCCTATCAAGACGTCACGATGGACCGGGTCGCGGGCGCCGCCGGCGTCGCCAAGGGCACCCTCTATCTCTATTTCTCGTCCAAGGACGCGCTCTACCTCGGCATCCTGAGCGACAACCTTGACACCGCGTACCGGACCTACCAGGCGAGCGCCGATCCGAGGTTGCCATTGATCGAGCGAGTCCGCCGCGCGATTACCGTCACCGTCGAGTTCTACGATCAGCGTCGCGACTTCCTGCAGTTTTATGCCACCGAAGAACCGCGCCTGGCCGACGCGCGCAATCGCATCATGGAGGAAGCGCGCGAGCGCGGCTCAAATTTTTTCGAGTCGCTGATCCAGGACGGCATCCGCAGTGGAGTTTTCGCGCCGGTCGATCCGCGCCTCGCGACGCTGGCGATTCAGGGTTCGATCCGATCGCTGCTGCTCTACTACGGCGCCAGCCGTCCCGTCGCAGAGATCAGCCGCGAGCTCGGCGACCTGATGCTCAAGTCGCTCGGCGCCAATCCCGCGCAATTTTTCAAGCCGACGCATCAGCCATGATTCGCAAAGTGATTCGCCGCGTGGTCCGGCTGGCAATCCTGGCTGGGCTCGCAGTCGGTTTCTATTTTTTCGGACGCGCCTATCTGTGGCCGCCGCAGGATCGGTCGAAGATNNCCAGCCGGATCGCCGGCCGGATCAAGCAGCTCGATTTGATCGAAGGCGATCGCGTCAAGCAGGGCCAGGTCGTATGCCGGATCGAGGACATCGATCTGCGCAATCAGCTCGCCAAATCGAAAGCCGATCTCGCGCACTCCGACGCCAACCTCGCACAGGCCCAGCGCGATCTGACTCGCGACAACCAGCTCTTCCAGGAGCACGTCATCGCGAGCAAGGTGCGTGACGACGTGTTGACCGCCGTCCAGCAATCGCAAGCCGAAGTTCTGAGTGCGCGCGCCAATTTGAAATTTTTCGAAGATCAACTGGCCGATACCCAGATCAAGTCGCCGGTGGACGGCGTGATCGTGAGCAAGGCGCTCGAGGTCGGCGANNGGCAAGCCCGCGCAAATCGAATTGCCGACCGACCCGCCGCAAATTTTCAGCGGACAAATCATGGCGATCGGGCAGGAAGGCCAGTTCGCCACCCAGCGCGATGTGCGGCGCGGACGCCAGGATATCCGCACGTTCTACGTCAAAGTGAAGGTCCTGCAGGCCGGCGGCGAACTCAAGCCCGGCATGACTGCGGAAGTTACCTTCCCGAGGATCGATGGAACCCGACTCACTCGCAATACGCACCGTTAACCTGACCAAGCGCTTCGGCTCGTTCACCGCCGTCGATCAGGTCAACTTTGAAGTTCGTCGCGGCGAAGTGTTCGGACTTCTCGGTCCCAACGGCGCCGGCAAAACCACCGTCGTGCGGATGCTCACGACGCTGCTGACGCCTACCGAGGGCCAGGGCTTCGTCGCGGGTTTCGACGTCGCGCGCCATCCCCGGCAGGTGCGCGAATGCATCGGCGTCATCCCCCAGGCGCTCACTTCGGATCTCGATCTCACCGGATGGGAGAACATCGATATCTACGGCGAATTCTTCGGCCTCTCGCGGCGCGAGCGTCGTGAACGGGGCCATCGCCTGCTCAAGCTGGTCGGTCTGAGCGAGCGCTCCAATGATCTGGTCGCGACCTATTCGGGCGGGATGCGCCGTCGCCTCGAGATTGCGCGCGGATTGATTCACTCGCCCGAGGTGTTGTTCCTCGACGAACCAACCATTGGACTCGACCCGCAAAGCCGCCGCGCCGTGTGGGATCTGCTCGAGACGCTGCGCAAGGAAAGTGAGATTACGATTTCGCTGACGACTCATTACATGGACGAGGCGGAGTCGCTCTGCGATCGCATCGCAATCGTTGACGGGGGCAAGATAATCGCGCTTGATACCCCGATCGGGCTCAAATCGATGGTGCCGGGCGCCGACCGAATCGATCTCGAGGTCGAAAAAAATCCCGACGCGATCGCGGACATGCTGCGCCCGATGCCGTACTTGCGCTCGGTCAATCGCGATGGCGGCAACCGCCTGCAACTGTCGTCCAACGACGGCGCCCACGCGATTCCGATGATTCTCGAAGCAGTCGATGCCGCCGGCGATCGTGTGACCTCGATCACCGTGCAGAAACTCTCCCTCGAAGACGTCTTCATTCATTTCACCGGCCGAACTTTGCGCGACGAGCCGGCCAAGAAAGTCAGCCTGCTGGTCGGCGCCGGGATGCCGCAGCAGCGCTGAGGTCGGAAGACGATGCTCGGTCTAAAGTTCCTCGCAATCATGCGGCGCGATCTCAAGAAGCTCACGCGCAATCCAATCACGCTGATGGCCACCGTCCTGATGCCGATCGTTTACCTGGTCATTATCGGCAACTCCTTTCAGGGGCAGTTGAAGCACCTACCCGTGATCATCGTGCAGCAGGATCAGGGTATCTATGCGCGTCGCATCGTCGAGCAGTTGCTCGCGCTCCAGGCCGGACCGAAGACCGTTGACGTCACGTTCGAAAGCAACATCGGCGAAGCGATCGACGACGCGCGCGACGGCCATTACAAAGGCGTGGTGGTGATCCCGGCCGGCTTCAGTCACGCTGTCGCCGAAGGACGCATCGCGCAAATCGGACTGTTCACCGACAACGTCGACGCGATCAGCTCCGGAACGCTCGAAGCCGCACTCGCGCAGGCGGCCGCGACCGTTCACGTCAGCTTCGTCACCGCGCGCGAGCCCAAGCTGAACGAAATCTCGCTGCGCCCGAGCTGGCTGTTTCCGTACGTCGATTACGATCGCTCGTTGATTCCCGGCGTGATCGTGATGGCCATTTTTATGGGCTCGCTGATGTCCGGCGTTTTCAACTGGGTAATGGACAAATTTCTCGGCGTGACGGAATGCTACCTCGTCACCCCGCTCTCGCGATGGGACATCGCGGGCGGTGTGCTCGCGAGCGGCGTCACCGTCACCAGTGTCGCGGCCGTGTTCGTGTTGTTTCTGGGCCTGTTGATCACGCGCGGCCGAGTCGAAGGCGGATTGGTCGCATTGTTGATGCTGATCGGCATCATCATCATCAGCTCGACCGGACTGCTCGCGATGACGTTTGCGCTGCTCGGCCGCGCCGGACATCCGCGCCTGGTCGGCACCTTCTCGGGCTTTCTGAATGTGATCCTGTTTTTCCCGAGCGGCGCGATCTATCCGGTCGAGAGCTTCCCGCCGTGGCTGCGCGCCTTTGCGCACTACAATCCTGAGACTCACTCGGTGAGCGCAATCAAATCGATCCTGTTCAAGGGCGCCGACTTCGCCGCGGTCCGCGGCGACATCGCGTTCCTGCTGATATTCATGGCGATCATGCTGGTGCTCGCGAGCGTGTCCTTCAAACGCACCCTGTAGGTCTCGCGTTTGACGCAGGGGCGGCGCTGCGTTGACTATTTGATTGCAACCAGCCCGAATAGTAACAAAGCTGACTTGACCATCGGCTCTGGGGGACGCCATCTGATACCGATTCGATACAGCGTCAGAAGCCTGGGACAGCGGATGACCTCATCCGCCATGACCGAAGAGCAGACTGAGAACACCGCCACCCATTGTTGCTCATCGCCCTTGGACTGGGGCGTTCAAGGCCTGGCCTATCGCGCGTAGCCACCCTCGAAATTCGTCAGTTAGGTCTACTTCTGTCAACAGCGCGGCAGTCATTCGTTCAACACAGGTGCTGCTAAGCCTCTTCTTCGCATGGGACATTTTTTCGCCCCGCTTTTCCTCCGTAAGTGTAGCCCATGGGGTAGTGCCTGGTGCGGCATTATGAACCGCTTCAGCAAATAACGCGGGAACATCTTCAAAAGGTTCGCCTGTCCCGGCATAACCTGGCGCTTCGGCCGTCAAGACAACGGGATGCAGGTAGTTCTCTAGCTCACGCTTGGATGTTGACCACGCCGTGCATCGGCGGTTATTCCATGCGGTAATCTGCTGCTGATACTTTGGTGGTGACGGCGGAGCTTGATCGCGGTCTGTAAGGTAAAACTCCGGCCGATATAATCCCGCCAGCGTCGTAAGCCAGAGCTCTAGGTTGCTGCCGCCAAGGGAGACGAAAACCAACTTACCGGCCGTCTCAGCCGCGGCTAGGTCTGGAATGTCAGGCTCACTCGCCGCCAAAGTAGTGGATATCCGTCTCATGAAGTTGATGTCGTGTTTACCTTCGACCCCAAAAAATACTCTAACGTCATGGTCCGGAAGCACACCTAACGTGTCCTTGATTTTCTGAAGAGTAGTATCGCTATCCGCGCGCTCAACTGTACAAGCTCCGTTGGCCATGCTGATCAGCCGCAGAGCACCGCGGTCAACGCGCCTCGCCAGCGTGGGGGTATGTGTAGTCACCAACACTTGGCACTTGCCTTGGGCCACCAGGTCCTCGAACGTGTCGAGTAGCATGATCTGATGGTTGGGATGCTGGCTAGTCTCCGGCTCCTCGACCGCATAAATCACTCCGGAACCGCGAGCGTTTGAGTCGTCTTCGGCCTTCGCTCTGAAGAAATTCAGTAGCACCAGCCGTCGCGTGCCACTGCCCCGCTTATTGATGGGAATATCCGAATCGCCGGTGAGACTAACGGAGAAGAGCGAGTCCCAATTCTTGACCTTCACCTCCGGGTGCAACTGGCTTGCTAGCTCTGAGCTCATCTCGCGGATTTTATCCACGGTTCGCGCTAGCACCAGATCGAGTTCCGTGCGGACGTCAGCAATGACCCCCGTGAGATCGGTCTCGCGCCGCCGGATTGCTTCCTTGATCGCAGACTTCAAAGGGTCTTGGGCCTCCGCGTCCTGATCCGTGCTACTCCGATCTGACTTGAACAAGGCGTACACCGGGAAGCGGGTTTGAATCTGTTCCCAAACCTCCTTGCCGGACTCCTTGGTCAGGCTAACGTCGCGATTTGCAAGTGCTAGATCCGATGTCTGAGTCCAGATCGCTTGCCGTAACTCGGCCTTGATTGCCTGATTGGTATTGGACAGATCGACTTGTCGCTGTTGGGCTCTTGATTTCAATTCACCAATCTTCAGGCTCAGCAAATCATTCGCGCCCGAAGCGCTGGGATGGCGAGCACGCGCGAAGGTATTTACCAGCCTGCCTTTTCCGGCGGCGCAGTTATACTCTTTGACGATCTCTAATCTGCCGTCCGCTCGAACGAGATACTCCGATTGAAGAGAGGTTGGGTGTTGATCATCAATCACCAGTTCCGAGGGCAGTTCCTCGAAAGAGCACGCTATCGATATCTCAGTCTCGTTCGTATGGACGCAGCAGTCATCTTTTTCGATAGTGGCATCGTTGAAGAAGATATCCAGCGCATCCAGTATTGATGATTTGCCCGCGTCGTTGCGACCAATCAGAACCGTTAGGGGATCGATCGGAATGATTGTCTCAGTCCGGTACCCTCTAAAATTGGTCAACTTGACCTCGACGAGGCGCATATCCGACTACTCCAACCGCACGTGCTAATGCCAGTGGGAACGATCACTCCTCACGATCATCGGTCAGAGCGCGAAGGCTCAAGGCCTCTTCGATCTCCTGAAGAGTTTTGCCAGCTATTTCTTGCAAATCGCCGTACATGCCGACGGTCGCCTGCATAACGCGCTCGATCTGCTCCGCACGCTTCGCCTATTGCTTAGTAATAGCCTTCGCTCCTCGGGCTAAGTCGTCCTGGATCGAGGAAAACGCTTCGACAATCGCCTGCACGCGCTGATATTTGTCCGCATTTCGTCATCCTGATGTGTCCGATAGTTTTCAACTATACACAGTGAGCGGCTCTCGCCCAATCTGCCAGCGCTAGATCATTTGGAGGGTATGCTGCTGCCCTGCGGGCTCAAGATTCCGCCCGCAATCGCGCTGCGAAAAGTGATCTGATTCCTACTTGCTATCGGAGGAGTTGCGGGCGCTGGGCGCCGCCGCTCCTTGCGAGCCCACACGCGCGAGCTGATCGCGCATCACGCGCGTCAACTCGACAATCGACACCGGTTTCAACAGGCATACGTTCGCACCGGCCGCGATCGCCGTCGCCGTCACCTCAGGCGTGTTGTGTCCGGTCATCACGATGATTGGCGTCAATTGCGACTTCGATCGCGCATGCCGGATCACGTCGAGACCGCTGTCGCCCACGAGGTACAGGTCGGTGATTACGACGTCCGGCATTTCCGTATCGATCAGCGGAATCGCCGCGGCCGCATCGAAGGCCCCGATACATCGATAGCCGGCGCGCTCGAACAGCCGAACGTAGGCGTCGACCAGATCGCGTTCGTCATCGACGAGGAGAATTTTCGCCGTCACTGGCTATCCCGTTTCTTTGCGCTCAGCGGAGCCGCCTGATCGGTCGCGGAGCGCGGCATGCTCAAGTCTGATCGGGCGGCTGACAAGGCCGCCGCGGTTTGCGGATCGCCGATCGTCGGCAAGGTGATCACGAAGGTGGTGCCGTTGACCGGCGCCGCGTGCGCCGCGATGGTGCCGCCGTGCTCTCTGATGATTCGCTGGCTCAGCCAGAGGCCCAATCCGGTGCCTCTTGGCTTGGTCGTGAAAAACGGCTCGAACAATTTCGCCGCCGCGTCGCTCGCGATCCCCGCGCCGTCATCGGACACCGCGACTCTCATATGAGTAGCACGCTCGGGCGCGACGGCGGTTTCGATTCGCACCGTCCGGGCGCCAGCGTCGCGCGCGTTCATCGCCAGGTTGATGATGACTTGCTGGAGCGACGTCGCATCGCCCAGCACCGGCAACAGCGATCGATCGAAGTGCGTTTCGATTCGCGGCGACGAGCCGCGCTCCTCCGCACCCGCGATCTGGATCGCGTCCTCGATCACGGCATTCATGTCGATCGGATGCTTCGCACCGGGGCGCTGGCGCGCCAACGACAGCATGTTCTGTGAAATCCGGCTCGCGCGCACGACGTTTCGCAGCAGCACCATCAGGTCGTCGCGCGTCTCGGCGGCGAGGCCTTTCTCCGGCGTCAGCATCAGCTCGATTCGCGATTCCATCACGGCCAGCGGGTTGTTCAGCTCATGCGCGATACCCGCCGCCACCGCGCCGAGCGCATTGAGCGTTTCATTGCGGCGCGCTTCCCGCTCCATCGCACGCCGCTCGGTGATATCCGAAATGAAGGCCACCACCTGGTTTCCTCGGCGCGTGCTGATCGCATTGAGGCTGACTTCGGCGGGAAACTCGCTACCGTCCTTGCGCCGCCCCACGATCTCGAGCCCACTGCCCATCCGCCGCGACTCCGGACCGGCGGCAAATCCATCCCGATGCGCTTCGTGCCGCTCGCGCAAACGATTCGGCAACAGCATTTCAATTTTATTCCCGATCAGATCGAGTTCACTGTAGCCGAACATCTCCTCGGCGCGCGGATTGACCTGCCTGATCATGCCGTCGCTGTCGGCCGTGATGATTCCTTCGACTGACGATTCAAAATAGCCGCGCGATCGCACGACCGCCTCGAGACCGGCCGCGTGCGAAAGCCTGAGCGTCTTGGTGTATCGCCGCGCTACCAAATAGAGCAGCAGCGCGTTGACCGCAACGAACATTAAGCGATTGAGCGCGTAGGAATGCGCCGGCATCAGCGAGAGCACGCGGTCGGAAATCACGACCCAAATCAATCCACCGATCATGTAGTAGAGCGTGATCCGGGCCGGGTGGCCGCGGATGACCGGCACCGATGGCGCGGCTCCGTTCGGCGCGATCGTGTTTGCGGCTGATTGATGAGCCATCAAGCGGGACACTGTAGTCCTCAGCCATGGCTTAGTGATAGCGATTTCGAAGCGGTTTTTTGCGCTGCGGGAGAGGCGCTCGTTCAGGTATCGATCTCGCTCAGTGGACTCGCGACGTGCACGACCCGCGAGATCTTGCCGCCCTCGCCGCGAATCGGAATCAGCGTCACCACCACCGCGACCTGGGTGCCGTCACTTCGCAGCCCGAGCGTATTCAAACGCGGACTGGTTTGCCCCAGCAACGCTTGCTGATGCATGCGCCGGCTTTCCTCGCGCTTCTCTTCGGGGATCAGCATTTCGAAACTACGCCCAATAATCTGATTCTCCAGGTAGCCGTATAGTCGCTGCGTCGAAGGATTCGAAACCGTGACGATTCCCTGCGCATCGACGCATTGCAGGCTGTCAGGAATCGCGTTCACGATTGTTTCCATCAACAGCTGCTCGTCTTCGCGCCGCCTGCTCTCGTAGGCTGTCTTCACTGCCTCGACCACTTCGCTGAAACCGTCAGGCTTCAAAAGGTAGCGGAACAGTCCCAACTTGAACGCTTCCGCGACCACTTCCTCGCCGCCATTGCCGGTGAGAAGAATCACCCGCGCCCGCGGCCAGCGCTCCTTGACCTGCTGCAGGACCGACAATCCATCGCTCCAGCCCAGCCAGTAGTCGGTGACCACGACGTCGCAGTCGTCGCGCTTCAGATTTTCGCGCAACTGGAGCAGATCATCTGCCGCGCTGATTCGGGCGTGCGGAAATGCTCGACGCAACCGCGTCTCGATGACTTTGCGGTCGGTGGGATTGTCTTCGACGAGCATCAGGTCCATTTCACGTCCTCGGCAGGGTGGCGTTTCGTTACGGCAGTCATTCCCAAAGAGAGGGAGCAAACGACGTGCCGCTGTATGGAGGTGTTTTCGCGACCTGGCCTGCCTAAATTGCTCGACTAATTGCGCCCGACGTCACGCGAAATGTTCCAATTCGGGTCGGGGCATGTGTCATGTCCCATTGTGAGACGATCGCGCGCTGACAAACGCGAGAAGGTCGATCGTGTCGCCGCACTCATCGACAAAAAAGAAGGGCGGCCACGATTGGCCGCCCATCATCATGTTTTTGTAGTTCCGCGCGCGCGATTGCTTACGCCCGCTGCTTGGCTTTCGGCGGACGCCCACGGCGCCGCTTCTCGACGTCGATGACCTGCGGTTCGTCCTCATCGGGGCCGAACGCACTATCGATATTCACGTGCAGATCGTCTTCCGGCGGCTGTGCCGATTCGGGATGCTCTTCCACATCGCCGTCGTCATTGGTTTCCGTCAATTCTTCCGGCCCGGTCCATCGCCGGCGCATCGCTCGCGAGATGCTGCCTGGGCCGGCTCGCTTGTCATCGTTCATTTCGTCCTGACAGTCGATGCAGTATTGCGCGAACGGCACCGCCTGCAATCGCTCGAGCGGAACTTCCTCGCCGCAGTTCATGCATTTACCGTAAGCGCCGGCAGTCAGCCGCGCGATTGCCGCGTCGATCGCCTTCAAGCGTTCCTGCGCCCGTTCGATCAACGCCGCATGAGTTTCGACATCCGCGAGCGAGCGCGCCACGTCCATCTCGTCGCCGGGTGACGACGCCACGTTATCGGCCTGTCCACGCCGGAAATCCCGGACCCGCGCCAAAGTATCTTCACGCTGCTTCTCGAGCAGTCTGCTGAGCGCGGCGGTGCGCCGGCTTTCGCTCGTGGCAGTTGGTTTCATTTTTCGAACCTGTTTTCTTTTCGTCTTCATAGTGAAGTTGAGTGAGTAATCGTCAAAAATTCGTGCATCGATCGTGCCGCTCACTACGGCCCAAAAGTCTTTTGTTATTCCGTCTGCCCTCCCGCTGCCGCGTCCAGCCATCCCCTTTTTGGATACCGACGCGTCAATCGGGCGTCACTCCAACGCTTTCGCGCCGGGAGGCCAGGAAACTGCGGATGTATAATCTGAACTTCTGCGCAACACCAATCAAGTACCCAAACGCAAAAGTAATCATTCCCGCAAACTCCGCCACTGATGGCCGAGGCTGCCTTCGATTGAGCGCTGATGCCTCTTACTTGAGCAGCAGCCTGCGGACGCTCGATCGAGGAATTCATTAATTATTCAAGCATTTTACCTGTCAAAACGACTTCGATGTTGTTGGCATAGAGGATGCTCCGTTCAGCCCAAACCTGCCGCAAGGAAGGAGGAGAGCCCATATGTCAGCGAATGCACTTGTGACCGAACGAATCACCAGCGGACTTTCCAGCCAGAATCAGGTTCTCAACGAGTGCGCGAGTCCAGACCCCTGGTTAAGCGCCCGATTCGAGCCCGACTTCCTGGTTCCGATTCAGTACTTCGATTTAACCCGGCGGCGCTCCAACCTCGATGGCGAAACGAGACTCGTGTTCGCCGTGCTCGAGGACGCCGTTCGATGCTACGTGAAATCGATCAATTCATCGCGGCCCGGCGACCGAGCCCAGTTCGCCGAAGTCCAGGGCTGGTTCCATGCCGAGCCGGGGATTCATAGCCCATTCTCGTTCGAGTACGTATGCGACGTACTCGGTATCGAGGCGGTTGCGCTGCGCCAACGGCTCGGCCTGATGAGCCCCGACGATTTGCCGACCAAGCAGATGCGCTCGGTGGGCCGGCGTCAGGTGGTTCGCTCCGGACGCGCATCGCGCCGGCGCTATCGCCGCGGTGAGCCACGACCAATCGAGTTGCGTGGCCGAGGCTCGGCGATGCAGAAATGAGATATTGATCGACGCAATTTCAAAATAGGCGGAGCGGTGGCAGGTGGATGGGAGGTGGGCCATGGCTGCGATATCAGGACAAGAATTCAACTCCTCGCGACATGCGATCATTCTCGCCGATCGCGATTGCGCACAGCCGACGCGATCGACTCGCGACCAGATGCTCGAGCGCACTTGGCGCCGCACCTCGATCTCCGTGCCTGAGCATCGGACGCTCACCGTCCTGACTAAAGTGGATGGCGGCGAACCGATCGCGCCGCCCGGCAGCGGGATTGGCGCCGAGGCCGCGCGCAATATTCTGCTCCAGCCGGCGAATCGCGGCACCGCGTCCGCGATTCTCTTCGCGTTGCTGCGCATCGCGAATCAGGCTCCGCAGAACGCCGTCGCAATTTTTCCCGCCGATCACAATCTGAGCGACGATCGCGTTTTCATGCGCCACGTCAATTTCGCGTTCGCCGCGGTCGAGGCGCGCCCGGAAATGACCGTCATCCTTGGGATGGCGGCACTCGGCCCCGAGTGTTCCTACGGATGGATCGAGCCGGGCGATCAGCTTTCGTCAAGCGATCCGGTTCGCTCGGTGCGCCGCTTCGTCGGACAGCCTGAGCACAGCCTCGCGATCGAATTGATGCGCCGGGGCGCGCTCTGGAACAGTTTCGTTACCGTCGCGCGCGTCTCGACCTTGCTCAGCGTGATTATGATCGCGGAGCCCAAACTTTATTCGGCGTTCGTTTCGATTCGCTCCGCAATCGGCACCCGCGGCGAACGCTCGGTCATCGAGCGCCTCTACGCGGGCATCCCGGAGGTCGATTTCTCTGGCAGCGTGCTGGCAGGAGGCCCGGTCAATCTGGCAGTGCTTCCCGTGAGCGGGGTCGCTTTTCGGAGCGTCCTCGATTCGCCCGCCGTGCCGGTCGCGGCGCGCACCTCGAATACGTCCGTCGCCGTTTGAATTTTCCTGATCCCCGCACAGATCGCGGCCAATTGCTAAATCGCGCCTGCCAATTGCTATAATGCGTTCGCGCTCGGCAATCGGCTCTCAGCGCAGACGCACAATGCCCGATCCGCAAGCACGGTTCGAGTTCCGCATCTGGGGTAGTCATCTCGACGCCGCGCATCAGCGGCTCGACGCCTTGGCCGCGGCCTCGGATCCACGCGAAAGCGCGGAGACCTACATTCTCTCGCGCTTGACCGATACCGCCAACGTGAAAATTCGCGACAACCTGCTCGATATCAAGCTGCTGGTCGAGCAGCAGGGCCGTCTCGAGCGGTGGCGCCCCGTGCTCAAAACCGGCTTCCCGCTCGACTCGCGCACGCTCGTTGAAGTCTGTTTTCCAAATCTCCGCGTCGCGCCGCCCGCGCTCGAGCGCAGCGCTTATACTCACGGCGAACTGATCCAGGATGTCGTGCGCTCCATTCGCGATCTCGCAACGGTCAACGTCGCCAAGAAGCGCTACGGCTACAAGCTCGAGCGATGCACCGCCGAGTTCGCGATTGTCGAGATCGATGGCGGCAACGTTTCTGAAACCGTGCAGGTCGAGGCCGAAGATCCCGTCGCGGCGCTCGGCGCGATCGTGCAACTTGGATTGAGCGCGCAACCAAACGTAAACTACATTCGGCATCTGAAGACGATGATCGGGATGTCACCGGCGCCCGAATCAACGACCTGACAAGTGCCGTCGGCAAACATTCATGGCCAAAGAAATCGAACGGAAATTTCTCGCGCATCCCCGGAAATGGAGCGAACTGGGTCCGGGCAAGCCGATTCGCCAAGGTTACTTGAGCACCGTGAAGGAGCGCACCGTCCGTGCGCGCACCGTCGGCGACAAGGGGTTTTTGACGATCAAGGGCGTCAACACCGGCATCAGCCGCGACGAATACGAGTACGAGATCCCTTTCAAGGACGCGACCGAGATTCTCGACAACCTCTGCGAAAAGCCGCTGATCGAAAAGACCCGCTACCGAATTCCCTACGCGGGCAACACCTGGGAGGTTGACGAATTCGCCGGCGTCAATCGCGGGCTGACGACCGCGGAAATCGAGCTGAAGGACGCCANNACGCCAATCAGAAAGTAGAGATTCCAGATTGGATCGATCGCGAAGTCAGCGACGATCCGAAATACTTCAACGCGAATCTGATCAGTAAACCGTTTACCACCTGGCGATAATCTGACTCGCCGTGCAGCGCTCGAAACGGACGCCGACCAACCGTTCTGAGCGTCAAGCGCCGCCTCTCCGCATAACGCCGCAGGTCTGCTAGGTTGGTGTCGATGGCTGAGACGCAGCCGCGAATCACGCGCGCAGGATTGCAAGCGGCCGCCGCTTACAGCGCGATGCTCGGCGCGTTGGTCCTGATTTACCTGGCGATTCGATCGTTCGGTAATACCCTGACCGCGCCGGCGCCGACCACGACCGCGATCTTCGGCTC
>PNBD01000085.1 GCA_003135855.1 Deltaproteobacteria bacterium | reverse complement strand
GTGATGGACATGAGCTTCGCCACTCAGGCGATGGCATCCGAGTGGGCGGCCAAGGCCAAACACTTGGAAATCAAAGTTCATGAAGTGCCGGTCGAGATCGAGCAGGAAGTCGCCGGCGTGAAGCTGGCCGCGATGGGAATCAAGCTCGACACGCTGACTGCTGAACAAAAGAAATATCTCGCGAGCTGGGAATCAGGCACGTAAGCCCAACGATCTGCTACGGCTTGNNGATCGAGAATATCGAGGCCGCGAATTGCCTTACCGAGCGCAAGCAGTTCGCGGTCCCCCGTTATGAAAACTTCGGCGCGAGCGGCAACCGCCGAACCCAATACCTCAATATCGCTTTTGTCGGTTATCGAGATGGCGGGAAGTTCCACGGGCTGGGTTTCGACGTGAAAATTCCGCAGAAACGCCTCGGTCTCTTCGATCGTTGCGTCATCCACTTTCAGCTTCCGCTTGAAAACTCGGCGAAGTTCCTTGATCACCACCTCCGATGTCAGGAACTCATGTTCTCGGACAACTCGTGCGAACAGATCGCGGCAAAGCCCGCGAGTCGCGAACGCGCTAACCAGCACGTTCGTGTCCAGGAAGACTCTCACGAAACGTCTTTGAAGATGTCCTCGTCAATCAGGTAGCCGCGCGCTTCAGCCGACGGCATCACTTTGTGCCGGATTTGTTCGAACTGAAGAATCAGCAGGTGACGCCTGAGCGCCTCGCGGACGATCTCGCTCCGTGTCCTGCCCGAGCGTCGAACAGCCTTTTCCAGCAGCGGTTTCAGGTCGCTGTCAAGGCGAACAGTAACTACGTCGCGCTTCATGACTTACAATGTAATACAGAGGGTCGTCTCGAACAAGAATCTGTGGTTTCTCTTTAGCCGCGTCGGCTGCTAGTCGGCGAGTTTGACGCGCGACCAGCGGCGATAAAGCTCGCCGCATCCGACCGACGTGCCGATCAGCAGCAGCGCCAGCAGGAACTTCGGCGACAGCGGATGCCACAGCGCATCGCCCAGAAATGCAAACAGGATGGTCCCCGGGATCATTCCGATCACGCTCGCCCAGAAGTAATCGCGGAACGCGATCGGCGACGCTCCCGCCAACAGGTTCAGCGCGTTGTACGGAATCACCGGCACGACTCGCAAATAAAAAATGATATGGAAGCCGTTTTTCGCAATCTTCTGGAGCAGAGCATGGAAACGTTCGCCGACAATTCCTTCGACGAAAGATTTGCCGAGAAATCGTCCCGCGCCAAATGCCACCAACGCTCCGACATTCGCGCCGATCAGCGAATAAATGGCGCCCCAGAAAGTGCCGAACCCGAGTCCGCCGGCAATTGTCATCACCGCGCCGGGCACCAGAAAGGACGGCCCCACCGCGTACATCAGCATGAAGATCACCGGGCCCCAGACGCCCCAGGCCAGGACTTCCACCTTGACCGCCTTGGGATCGCGAAACCATTCGGAGTGCGCGAGCAGTAGCCAGAGTGAGCCGCCGACCAGCACTACGATGATCGCGAGTCTCAGATAATTCGCGAGCTTCGAGCCCTCGGCTCGCTTTTCCGTTACGTTTTGGATTGGTTTGACGGCTGCCATGGCGATCGCTTTATGATATTTGGCGCTTGCGGAACGACACAAGGCTCGGCCCTCGTCAGGAGCCGTCGGCGATGCTACTAAGGTCGCTACCATCACAACATTTGCGCGGCGAAAAGGAAGACCTATATCGATGAACGAACTCGCAGACAAAGTCGCAATCATCACTGGCGGCGGCTACGGAATCGGCAAACAGATTGCCCTGCTTTACGGCAAGGCCGGCGCCAAGGTCGTGCTCGCGGCGCGCTCGCTCGAACCGATGAAACAGACTTGCGCCGAACTCGAGCGCGCTGGTGCAAAATCGATCTACGTTGCCACCGACGTCTCCAAAGAAGCCGCCTGCGCGAAGATGACGGACGAAACGCTCAAGGCTTTCGGTCGTATCGATATCCTGGTCAACAACGCCGGCATCTCCGGACCGACCAAGCGCATCACCGACATGTCGCTCGCGGAATGGCAGGAGACCATCGATATCGATTTGACCGGCACCTGGCTTGCCAGCCGCGCCGTGTTGCCCGCGATGGACAAGCAGCGCTCCGGTAACATCCTGAATATCTCGTCGGGCGCGGGACGACGCGGCTATCCGATGCGCTCGCCGTACGCCGCGGCGAAGTGGGCAATGATCGGACTCACTCAGACGATCGCCGGTGAATGGGGCCAGCGCGGCATCCGATGCAACTGCATCTGTCCCGGCGCGATCGAAGGCGATCGCATCGAACGGGTCATGCGTGCGCGCGCCGAAGCTCTTAAGCAACCATACGAGCAAGTCAAAGCCGGCTTTCTTTCAACCGCCGCATTGAATCGGATGGCCACCGAGGAAGAAGTCGCGCGCGTCGCGCTGGTTCTCGTCTCGGATGCTTACGCGGGCGTGACTGGCCAGACGATCAACGTCGATTGCGGCAGCATCATGAACTGAGTGAGTCGCGAAGCGGCCGCGCGCGAGATCGTGAGGATTTCAGTGCGCGATATCGTGATCGCGAACGGTCCCTTCGAAGCCTGCGCGCTGCAGCCGCTCCATCAGCTCGTGCGCAAGCACCGGTGAGCGATGCCGTCCGCCGGTGCATCCGAGCCCGATCGTCAGGTAACTCTTGCCTTCGCGCTGATATAGCGGAATCAGGAAATCGAGCAACTTGCCGACCTCGTCGATAAACCGGCGCGCCTCGGGCTGCTCGAGTACGTAGTCGCGGACTTTGGCATCGAGTCCCGTCAGTGGTTTCAATTCCGGCACGAAAAACGGGTTCGGGATGAATCGCACGTCGAGCACCAAATCCATCCCGACCGGCATGCCATACTTGTAGCCGAACGAGACGATCGAAATTGCCATGCGCGATCCCGTTCCCGATCCAAGCACCGCCGCCGTAATGACTTCGCGCAGTTCGTGAACGGTGAGCGCCGTCGTATCGATCAGGCGATTGGCGCGCTCGCGGATCTCAGCCAGCGCGATGCGTTCCAGCCGGATACTGTCGGTAACTGACCTGCCGCTCTGCGCCATCGGATGCGGTCGGCGAGTCTCAGAGTAGCGCCGCGCGAGCACATCGTCGGCCGCGTCAAGGAAAATAACCTCGGGACGAATCCCGCTCGCTTCAAGCTCGGCAAAGATGCGTGGCCAATGTGGAAAGAACAGCCGCTCGCGCGCATCAACGCCAAGTGCGACACCCTTCAATGCCGGATCGCGGCCGGCTGTCAGCTCCAGTACGTTCGGCGCGAGCGCGACCGGCAGATTGTCAACACAGTAGAACCCGAGGTCCTCGAGCACTCGCATCGCGGACGCGCGCCCGGCGCCCGAAACACCAGTTACGATTATCAACTGGGGTTTTTCGGGCGCGCTCATGAGACTCTGTGTTAGGTGCGCCGATCGTAGAGTTTGGCGCTAACGCTTTGGCTAGAACTTACCGTCTTCGTCCTTGATCAGGCGATAAAGTTCGGCCGCATCGGGCGCCGCGATCAGTCGATCGCGAAAGGAACTGTCCTTTAGCAATCGCGACACGTGCGCAAGTGCTTTCAAATGCAGGCTCGCTGAATCCTCCGGCGCAACCAGCACAAAGAACAAATGCGTCGCCTCACCATCGAGCGAATCAAAGTCCACGCCCACGCGATGCCGTCCGAAGGCGCCGATGATCTTGGTCACACCGCGCAGCTTGCCGTGCGGAATCGCGATCCCGTCGCCGATCGCCGTCGAGCCCAGCCGTTCGCGTTCTGCAAGCACGGCGGTCAAATGGCTGAGCGGTATTTCCTTGTATTTCGCGGCCAGCGCCTGCGCGAGTTCATTCAAAACGTCGGGCTTGGTGGTCCCTTTCAAATCGGCAACGACCATGTCCGGGCTCAGAATTTCGGAAATTTTCATTTAGATGTCTCAGTCAATTGAAGTTCAAAAAATGCGGATCAACATTCAATTCCGACCCGCGATCCGCCATCGAATCGTCAATGACAGCGCCCGTCGAATTGCGCTAGATACCAGCGCGGTTTCCAGTCGCGCGGTAGAGATTCAACGCCGCCAATCACAGTTCTTCGCTGGCAGCCAGGACCACTCCGGTCGATGGCGACCTGACTTTTTTCGCCTTGATTTTCTCCAGATGTTTCGTCAGTTGGCGTCCAACGTTGTCCGCGAGCAGATCGATCACAGAATATAGATCCTTGGTCTCCACCGCGGCGGTCACGGACAGCCGGCCCGATTTCACAGTAACTTCGCCGTGCTGCCGATATTTGTCAACCGAGAGAATGAGATGAGCCTCGCAGGCGCGCTTGATCAGCTTGCCGACGTGCGCGAATTTGCGCTCGGCATATTGCCGAATCGCCTCGGTTGGTTCGACGTGCCGAAAAGTCACCGTCACGTTGCATTGTGCCGCCTGTCCGAGGCGCGTGCTGCGGCGCGCTTTGCGAGTGGCTGCGCGGGCCCTTTTTCCCTGGCTGCCGGTCTTCATGTTCCTCGCCTCTTGTCATCCGACCTGTTTGCGATTCGCCGATGGAAGAATTCCCATCGCCTGTCGATACTTCGCAACTGTGCGTCGTGCGATATTGATCTGGCGCGCCTTCAGCATCTCCGCGATCGCTTGATCCGAAAGCGGATTGCTCCGCGTTTCGCCCCCGACCAGCGCCCGAATGTGCTCCTTGACCGTCTCCGCACTGACGTCCTCGCCGCTTGCGCCTTTCACCCCCGAGGTGAAGAAAAATTTTAGCTCGAAGATTCCCTGCGGCGTGTGCGCGTACTTGTTCGCGGTCGCGCGGCTGATCGTCGACTCATGCATCCCGATGTCTTCCGCGACGTCCTTCAGCACCAGCGGCCGCAGCAGACTGATTCCATGATCGAAGAACGCGCGCTGAAACTTCACGATCGAGGTCGCAACCTTGAAGATCGTTTGCTGGCGCTGGTAGATCGATTTCACCAACCATCGCGCCGATCGCAATCGCTCCTGCAGGTATTCGCGGGTCTCGGCCGCGACGTCCACGTCGTTGAGCACGCGCTGATAGTAACCAGCCAGCCGGAGCCGCGGCACCGCGTCGCGATTCAGCGTCACGACGTATTCCTCGCCGACCTTGTGGATGTAAACGTCGGGCACGACGTAGGTCGGTTCTTCGCCGCCGTAATCACGGCCCGGCTTGGGCTCCAGCTCCGAGATGACCTTCGCCGCCTGCCCGACCGTCTCGATCGTGACGCCCAGAATTTTCGCGATCTCGGCGTAGCGATGCTTCTCCAGCAAGTCGAGATGATTCTTCACCATGCGCGCGGCAAGCGATTCTTCCATCCCGAGATTCTGCAGTTGCGCAAGCAGGCATTCGCGCAAATCGCGCGCCGCAACTCCCGGCGGATCGAAGCGTTGCACGCGCATCAGCACGCGCTCGACTTCAGCCGGTTCGATTTCGAGTTGCGCCGCCAATTCCTCGACCGGAGTTTCGAGGTACCCGTCGTTGTCCAGGTTGTAAATGATGGTCGCGCCGATTCGTTGATCGGCCTCGGCCAGGCTCGACATCCGGAGCTGCCACATCATGTGGTCTTCGAGCGAGCTGCGGCGAATCGGCGTATTTTCCAGCGCGCTGCGATGGTCGTCATCGGGATCCGATGGCGCGCTTTCCTGCCAGTTGTTCGAATAAGTTTCCAGGTACTCGCGCCAATCCAGCTTCTCGAGATTATTCAGTTCCTTGATTTCGATTGCCGCGTCGCGCGCCTCGACCTCGACCGCCGGCGCAGCTTTCTCTTCGCGCGCGTCGGTTCCCCACTCGTCATCTGCATCGGAGGTCGCGCTACCATCCGGCTCGGGCGGCAGCGGTTCTCCATCGCTTTCGGCGACCTCCCGGTCGGGCTCGGATTCGCCCGCCGCTTCCGCCGGACTTTGATCGAGCGGCTCGAGCATCGGATTCTGCTCGAGTTCGGTTTGTACGATCGATTCAAGTTCGGGAAGCGAAAGCTGCAGTATCTTGATCGCCTGCTGCAGCTGCGGCGTCATCACCAATTGCTGACGAAGCCGCAAGTCCTGTCCGAGTTTTATGTCCATCGCCATGGCTGATTACTGATTATCGGTCGCGTGCGCCCCCGCGGAGTTGTCCGCTTCGTCGCCCTGATGCGGGAAAATTACCGCGTGTGCGCCTTCCACCACGCTTCGGCCGGTGTCGAGATATACGGTTATTTTCGAGCCGGTGATCTGGTCGTTGCCATCATGCACGACCGGGCTGCCCGTTAGCACCATCGTATGCTTGGTCTGGTCCATCACGCCGTGATTCCCCGTGGCCCAGCGCGTGCCTTGGCTGATCCGCACGTTGCCCTCGGCGACGATGTCCTTCATCTGTTTGAAATCTTTGTCGAGATAGTTCACGTGCAAATTATCGGCCGTCAGCTGCGCATTGGCCTGATTCGCGTGCACATGACCGGTCCACAAGATCGCGTGATGCTCGTAGTCGAGTGACATCGACTCCGACTTGATATCGATTGGACTCTTGCTGTTGCCGAATTGAAGTCCGGCAAAAGCGCCGTCGGCCGGTGGATTCGACGCGACCTTCGTGTTGCCGTCGGCATCGGCTTTCGCCTTTTTGGATTTCTTGCCGGTCGCGACCTTTTGTTCCGAAGGAGCAGGCGCGGCGGCAGGCTGTTCCGGCGCGGACACCGCAGGCGCGTCGGGTTCGGGCGCCGTGAACGTGACCGGTGGCGCGATCGACGCCGCCGTGATCGGCGTCGTCGCGGCTGCTGGAACCGCTGGCGCTGGGGCGGGCGCCGTTGAAATTGACGCGCTCGCCTCGGCAGGAGCCGGCACTGGCGCTGCAGTCGGCGCGCTCGCGACCGCCGGCGGCGCGGTCTCGGCTGCTCCAGCCGGTGCGCTAGCAACAGGCGCCGGTATCGGCGCTGTAGTTGGCGCACTCGCGACTGGCGCCGGGGCTGGTTCTGGAGCGGTCATCGGCGCACTCGCGACCGGCGGATTCGATGTCGCCGTAGGTGCTTCCAGACGCGGCGCCAAGCTTACATCGGGCGGCGGAGCGTTCGGCACAACTACCGGCGCACTCGCTAGCGGAGGTGGTGCTTCCGCTGGCGCTGCTGACGCGCTGCTCGACGGCAACGGCACTGGCGCCGTTGATGCGTTGGCTTCCGACGCCGGCGCGCTGCTCGACGGCGATGACGCTGGCTCGGCAGGCGCATTCGCAGTATCAGTTGCGCCAGAATTTGCCGGGGTCGATGCTCCCGGCACGCCGCCCGTTACCGTGATCGTATCGCCGGATAAGTCATCGTCGGGAGATTTCGCATTGGGCGCATCGGGCGCAGTACTGCTCGGCCGCTCAGCACGAATCGTATTGCCTATAGTGCCCGTGCCGCTGCCGTCTGTGAGGGGAGGCACCGACACTCCCGACGTTCCCGCCGAATTAACACCGTTCTGCGCCCATACGGGTACTGCGACGGCGAGCGCGATTGCCACTGCCGCGATCGGCCCGGCCCATCGCGCGTGCCCCGAGGCGCAATCAACTCGCTTTAGCATCTTCATGATTGCTCTTCGGGATAAACTGCGTATTGACCTGGTCATGGAGCTGGAAAACGCGCGACTTGGGATGGCCCGTCAGACCCACCCCAGTTACTTTCATCCCTTCGCCAATCACGGTCACCAATCCAGGCGCCTCGACTTGATCATCATCTGGTTTAAAGGTTGCAGAATCCGTGCTGAGAACGAAATCTCCATAACGAATCGTCGTCCCGCCGCTCAGCGTAGCGAGATTCACATGGTTCCCGTTCAGGCTCATCACCGCCAACGGAGCGGTCACGACCACGGATTTGCCGTCGTTGGAAGTCATCTCGACTTTAGCGTCGGTCAAGGTGAGCGAACTCCGATCGTTGGCATAGCTGGCGTCCGACGCGGTCAGCACCCATTGCCGCTCGCCGGCTTTCATCTGCGTCCAGTGAAAATTATGCGCATGCGCCAGCGCACCCGGCACGACCGCGGCCACCGTTTTCAGTACGCGCGTATCGGAGCGATGCCGCACGACCCAAACCGTGACCGCCAGCAAAACAACCACAGCGGCCGCGCCGAAGCCGCCTAGCGCCTTCGCGACACGCCTGGGACTCAATTAACCACTCCTGATACCTCAACGTACCAACTGGATTTTTTCATGTAAACCAAGCTGGCCGCAACGCGCCGAAACTGTGCCGAACAGCACTCCAATGCCCCAATTATACGCATTTTCTGGCAGTCGCGCTCACCGTCACGCAATCAACGTGCCGCTCCAAGCAAACTACTATACGGCGTGGACGAGATCGTGGATTCGCTTCAGCGTATCGAGCAATGCGGGCAAATCTTCGAGCCGGTAGGAATTGGGACCGTCGCTCAAAGCGTGATCGGGGTCTTCGTGCACTTCCATGAACAGCCCGTCGATTCCGACTGCCGTCGCTGCGCGCGCGAGTGGTGCGACAAACTCGCGCTGGCCGCCTGATCGCTCGCCACCCGCTCCCGCCCCCGGCAATTGCGCCGAATGTGTCGCGTCGAACACGACCGGATATCCGAAGCTCCGCATGATCGCGAGCGAGCGCATATCCGACACCAGGTTGTTGTAACCGAATGAGAACCCGCGCTCAGTCAGAATGATTCGGCGCGTCCCCGAACTCTCTGCCTTGGCGATCACCGATTTCATATCCCACGGCGCGAGAAACTGCCCCTTCTTGATATTCACCGCGCACCCGGTTCTCGCCGCCGCATCGATCAAGTCGGTCTGTCGCGACAGCAGCGCCGGAATCTGGATCACGTCCACCACCTTAGCCGCAATCGCGGCCTGCCCGGGTTCGTGGATATCAGTCAGGACGGCGACCCCGGCCTCGCGCTTCACGCGCGCGAGAATTTCTAGTCCCTCTTCGAGTCCAGGACCGCGAAACGAATCGTGACTGGTGCGATTTGCCTTATCGAATGATGATTTGAAAACGAACGGCAGTTTTGCGCGCCGCGTAATCTCGGCGAGGCGTGTCGCGTGACGAAGGCATGATTCGTAGCTTTCGATCACGCACGGTCCCGCGATTATCACCAGCTCTGCGCCGCCGAAGATCGCATCGCCGGCTTGGACTTGGGTCACGCTCACGAAACCGATCTCAACTCCCGCACCTTGGGGTTCTTGCTCGCCGACTCCGCGCGGCGCTGCACGGCGGCGCGAATCAATCCGCGGAATAGCGGATGACAATCGAGCGGACGCGACTTCAACTCAGGATGGAATTGGCATCCGATGAACCACGGATGTCCCTTCAACTCCATGATCTCGACCAGCAGATCGTCGGGCGAAGTACCGGTCGCGACCAGCCCGATATTCGCAAGTTGCTCCCGATACGAGTTGTTCACTTCATAACGATGCCGATGCCGTTCGGAAATGCGCGACTTGCGATAAAGCGACGCCGTCAGCGAGCCGGGTTTGACGACGCAGGGGTACGCGCCGAGCCGCATCGTCCCGCCGAGCTTCGACACTTCCTTTTGCGCCTCCATAATATGGATGACCTGATCGGGTGAGGTGGGCGCATTCTCGGAAGTGTTGGCGCGCTTGTGTCCCAGCAGATTGCGCGACGCCTCGATCACCATCATGTGCAGCCCATAGCAGATGCCGAGAATCGGCACGCCATTCTCGCGCGCATACCGGATTGCGCGAATCATTCCTTCGGTTCCGCGCTCGCCGAATCCGCCGGGCACGATGATCGCGTGCGCCTGCGCGAGCCGCTCTTCGACGTTCTGCTTTTCCAGTTCCTCGGAATCGACGTAATCGATCGTGACCTTCGCCTCGTTGGTGATTCCACCATGCGCAATCGCCTCGTGCAGGCTCTTGTACGCATCGGCCAGGTTCACGTATTTGCCGACCACCGCGATGTTGACCGTCAGCTTCGGGTCGAGCGCCGTTTTGACGATTCGCCGCCACTTCGCGAGGTTCGGCGTGCCAGTCCAGATGTTCAGCTTTTCGCAAACCCGCTGATCGAAGCCCTCGTCATGGTACCGTAGCGGCACCTCGTAAATGGTCGGGACATCGGCCGCCGAGATCACGCAATTCTCCTCGACGTTGCAGAAGTGCGCGATCTTGGCTTTGAGCCGCTTCTCGAGTTGCCGATCGCATCGGCAGAGCAGGATGTCCGGCTGAATCCCGAGGCCGGTCAGCTCCTTCACGCTGTGCTGAGTGGGCTTGGTCTTCAGTTCGCCCGCCGTCGGGATGTACGGCACGAGCGTCAGATGTACGTACAACACGTGCTCGCGGCCGAGGTCCCAGCGAAATTCGCGGATCGCTTCCAGGAACGGCAGGCTCTCGATATCGCCGACCGTGCCGCCGACTTCTACAATCAGAACGTCGCATCCGTCCGCCGCAAGCAGAATGCGCCGTTTGATCTCGTCGGTGATGTGCGGGATCACCTGCACCGTCGCGCCCAGATAATCGCCGCGTCGTTCCTTCTGGATGACCGTGTCGTAAATTTGCCCGGTGGTGCAGTTGTTGCGCTTGCTCATCCGGGTCTCGACGAAGCGCTCATAGTGACCGAGGTCGAGGTCGGTCTCCGCGCCGTCGTCGGTGACGAAGACTTCGCCGTGCTGCAGGGGACTCATCGTGCCGGGATCCACATTGATGTAGGGATCCATTTTTAAGAGCGAGACTTTCAGCCCGCGAGCCTCGAGCAGCGCGCCGAGCGACGCGGCTGCGAGTCCCTTGCCGAGTGAGGAAACCACGCCGCCCGTTACGAATATGAATTTGGTCTTTGCCCGCTCCACGGTTTGAGTCCCTCCCCCGCCGCTCAACGAGTTGATGCTGTCGCTTCCGCCCGCGCACGCGCCAAATCGTCCGCGGTATCGACTTCGATCGAAGGGGCGACCGACGTCACCACTCTGATCATGTATCCATGCTCGAGCGCGCGTAACTGCTCGAGCTTCTCGATCTTTTCCAAAACGCCCTGGCGGAGGCCGGCAAACTTCAGGAGGAAGTCGCGACGATATGCATAAACGCCGATATGCCGCAGCGCCGCAGTCGGCATGCCGCCGTCGCGTGCGAAAGGAATTGGGCTTCGCGAGAAGTATAGCGCGTTGCCGTCGGCGCCGCACACTACCTTCACCACGTTCGGATTATTCCATTCGTGCCCATCGACGATCGGCGTCGCCAGCGTCGCCATCGCGATCGACGTATCGATTCGCATCGGCGCGACCAGCGCATCGAGATCCGCCGGCGCGATAAACGGCAAATCGCCCTGCACGTTGAGATAGATGTCGGCGTGAATCTGCCCGGCGACTTCCGCGATTCGATCGGTCCCGCTCTGATGAGTCGCCGCGGTCATGATTGCGGTCCCGCCAGCTGCGCGCACGGGCGCCGCGATTCGCTCGTCGTCAGTCGCAATCACCACGCGGAGAAGTGATTTCGCTTTCGACGCCTGCTGCCACACCCGCACCACCATCGGCACTCCGGCGATCTCCGCGAGCGCTTTCGCGGGCAATCGCGCCGAGCCGTAGCGGGCCGGCACCACGGCTATCACCGAAACGTCGGCCAGAGCTTTTCTCCGATGCGGGAAGTTTCCGATCCGTTGTGCGAAGGTTCCGATCGGTTCTTCAACGCTTCCGATCGGTTCAGTGAAGTTTGCGATTTGAGGGGCACAAGTATAGGTATCCGAGCGCCGCAGCCTTTGTCAATTTCCTCTCCCGCGCCGCGCAAAAACTGACCGAATTCCCAAAGGCTCCGCTACGGCACGCTTCTTCCTTCGAGCGTCACAACCGATTGGTGCGCCGCTGAACTATTTAAGATCGTTAACGTTCCACTTTGTGGGCCGGGCGCGGAAGGGATGTACCTCAAGGCGTAGTGACAGCTGCCTCCAGGGCGAATGCTTGCACCATTGCGGCAATTGCTGAGGAATCCGTCTTCCTCAAAAGGACCGCTCACCAACGCGCCATTAATTACGATCGGAGTGTTTCGCCGGGCTCTCCGCGGATTGAAAAGCGTGACGCGCTTGGGTGCGCTCCTCTGGCCCAAATTCGTGACCTTAAAGCGGAGAGTTCGCGGCGTCACGACGAGCTTCGATGCGACCGGCGTAGGCGTGGGCGTGGGTGTGCGACCAGAGGTCGGCGTAGGCGTGCGAGTAACGGTCGGTGTGCGGGTGGGCGTGGGACTAGGCCTGATCCCACCCGCCGGGGCTTCGGCGATTCCCATATCGACGACCGCACGGTCGCCGACATCTCCGGGTACGATCCGCGGATCGCCATAAAAGTCTTTGGCAGGAAGATCGGGCGCCGAGTTCGTGCCGGCGTCGATTGCGCGAGAACCGCTCGATAGATGAAAGTCATTGAACTTGGCGCTTTTGAACTTCGGATCAGCGGAAATGTTTCCGGAAGTTCCCGTGAGAGAGCTGCACCTACCAGCAATCGCTTTCTTGCGGTCGCTGTAAAGGTCGTTCGTCTTCAACGTGGGCGCTCCCGTCGTGCAGTAAAGCGCGTGCTGCTGCCCACTGCCGATCATCAGATTGTTGTATATCTGAATCGCATTGCTGGCTTTGTCGATATATAGCGCCGAGCCAAGATCCTGGGTGTTGCTATTTCCCGCGATCGTGTTGTTCACGAGTACGCTGCCGCTGGAGCCCGAAGCCGGCGCCAAAGAGACCCCTCCGCCCAAATCAGCGGAATTGTTGGTTACGAGATTTTGAATTAGCCGCGCCGTGGTGCCCTCCACGGAGATACCGCCCCCTGCGTCGACCGGACTCGCGCCCGGTAGAGATGTCACGTCATTGTTTGAAACGGTGTTGTTCATCACCAGCGAGGTTCCGGCGTAATTGAGGTCGATGCCACCGCCGTTGCCAGAGGTCCAGGAATTCCCGGAGATGGTGTTGCCGATTATTTGCGGGGAACCTCCCTGGGCGATTCCGATTCCGCCACCAAATCCTCCACTGCACGAACCAAAGCTGTTCCCGAACTGGTGATTGTTGGTGATTACATTGTCCTGGATGATCGGCGAGCCGGTTCTGGAATAAATCCCACCGCCGCCCGCGCACGCGAAGTTGCTCACGATGTTATTCGACTTGATCGTGGGTGATGCTCCCATAATGAAAATGCCGCCGCCGTAAGGATACAGACCCGCATTCGCCAGTCCCGCGGTAATCGTGAAGCCCGAAAGCACCGAGGCGGTGGTCTCGCCGGACGAAAATGTGACCACCGATCCCAGTCCGTGACCGTCGATGATCGTCGCCGCTGCGCCGGCGGTGCTTATCACCTGAATCGCCTTGCCTTTGAAGTTGATCGCTTCAAAGTACGTGCCCGGAGCGACTCGAATTACGTTGCCTCTGGACGCCGCATCGATTGCTCCCTGGATAGTTGGATAATCGGCTGGCACGTTGATCTGATTGGGTACCGGCGTGGGCGTCGCACTCGGCGTAGGAGTTGCGACCGGCGATGGCGGCTGGTACTCGGCAGCGCCGGCATCGACAATTGCGCCATCGCCCGCCCTTCCAGCCACGATCCGCGGATTGCCGTAGTAGTCGGTCATAGAAAACCCGGCCGCTAGATTCAGCGCGGCGTCAATCGCGGGCGATCCTGCGGTCAGGTGAAAATCGCCGTGGGCAGAATCAACGAAGAGCGGATCGGCCGAAAAGTTGCCGAACTCGCCAACACTGACACCGCACGATGAAAATGCGCCGCCGCCGCCGAAGGCGTCGTTGGACTCGAAAACCGGAGGAAATGGACTGAACGTATTATCGCAATACACCGCGTTTTGCGTGCCCGGCGCGATCAGCAGATTGTTGAACAGTTCGCTGGGCCCGTCGAATCCGCTCGCAAAGATCGCGGAACCAACGCCTTGCGTGGCGGTGTTTCCGAAAATCGTGTTGTTGATTAGCAGGGGTCCCCTCGAGCCGTCGCCGATCAAAAATGCAACGCCTCCGCCAATATCGGCTTTGTTGTTTACGATCACGTTCTGCTCGATCGACGGGTTCGAGTCGTTGAACATCGAGATGCCACCGCCGGTCGCGGTCGCGAGATTGCCCGAAATTAGATTGTTCAGAATCACCGGATGACCAGCGCCATTGAGTGAGATCCCGCCGCCATCGCCGCTCAGCCACGAGTTGTTGGAAATAGTGTTGGAAAGGATCATCGGGGTTACCGTACCAATAAGCAGGATTCCGCCGCCGCCGCTGCCGCCGGTGCAATTCGCCTGGCCGTTGTTCGTAATGGTGTTCGACTGAATCGTCGGTGACGCGATGTAAACCGCAATTCCCCCTCCGCCGGCGCACGCGGAGTTGCCGGTGATGATATTGCCGAAAATTGTCGGAGCACAGCTCACGACCAGAATGCCGCCGCCGAATAACGATGCGACTCCTCCCGTAATCGTAAAGCCGGCCAGTACTGAATTGGCTGTCTCTCCCGAGGAAAACGTGACCACCGGCCCGACGCCGTTTCCATTGATTTTGGTTACGGCAGGTCCGTTGGCGCTCGCGACCCGAATCGCCTTGCCCTGGAAATTGATCAGCTCTGAGTAGGTGCCCGGCGCAACGATCACGATGTCGCCATCGGACGCTACATTGATCGCGCCCTGAATCGTCGGCTGGTCGGCAGGAACATTGATCGTGGCGGCGCGAGCAGGTGCCCAATCACCGAGGAGCGCGACGATGACAAGACAGATCAACCCGGCGAGCGTCTGCCGCGCCGCGCATCGCTGCCGGCACTTAACTAGACGCACCCGCACGCCACGCATCCGCGGCACACGGTTCGCCGAAATCTGACGGGATCGTCTCCGCAGTGCCAATGGCCCCCCAAGCAGTCACTTTTGCTTGTCAACTCTAGGTCAGGTGGGCTCTAACAACTAGGACGGCTCCGGTCAATCTGGGAGTCGAGGACCCAATTACAGCGCCCATACCACCAGAGCAACGTGCGGTTTTCCTACTCAGGAGCGCGACGATATATTGCCGCCATGCGCGACTTTTCGACCAGCCCTGGTGACCGATTGTTCAGATTCCATCCGATCTCGGCGGCGACGATAGTCAACGCAGCGCCCGACTTTGCGCTCTCTGCGGGCTTCCTCATTTCGTGGATCGCGCCCTATACGTTTGGCAAGCACACCATCTCCCGATTCGTCACCTTAGTCCTGCTGGAGTTCTCCGCCTTGATCGCGGGAATAATTGTCTCGCCGCTGATCCGCATGGTCGTTTATTTTTTCGGCGAGGAGAACCGCGCCAACTCAGAGAAGACCCGCGCCAACGTGGAGAACCGAGCAAGCATCCGCGACCGCTGGAGGAAATGGTTTCTCCGCGACCTCGGCGCGCTCGTTCTCCAGATTCTCGCGGTGGGCTACTCCGCGTTTGCCATCATGCTCGCCATCGTGGTGATCCTCGTACTCAGAAATCCGAGCGGGATCTACTCGTCGAGCTTGTGGTGGTTCGGCCTGCTACTGCTCAATCGCACGTTCGCCTCGATCTTCTCGACCGAGGATCCTGCCACCGAGTTCGCGAGACTCGCTCCGATGTTCGGCTGCCAGATTTTGAGCTACATCGTTCTTTTCGGCTTGGCCATGACTCTGCCACTACCGCGACTCGGGATTGGAGCCACCGTGATGGCGGTCCAGTGGCCCTCGGCGGCTGGCCATAGTGGCGAGATTTTCAACGATCAGCCATGGCGCTTCATCGCCTGGGGTGCAGCCTACTACGCCGCAATCGCGATTGCTGAGTTGTTTGGACTCGAAGCGTCGGTCCCCGAATAAACGTAGCTGGACTGAAGGGGGCACCTCAGATTCACTGCGAGTTGCTCAAGCTCGGGCACTCCCCGAATACCCGTCTGGAGAATGCAAAAGTCCTTAAGCAGCGCGCATCTTTGTTCGCGATGGGAGGCCCGAAACCCACAACGGGTTTTGCGGAGACTTCGAGCCCTCAGCGCCGACGGCGCGTTTGTGATTGGTGCGGCTACTTGCCGCGGACGCGCGTGCGGCGCATCTTGCGCAGTCTCGACTTGGCTTGGGCGGGATCTCTCCGCCGCTTGCGCGCGAGTTTGCGATTGCGGCGATTTCTCTGTTTGGATTCTACTTTCATCGGTTCTCCGGAGTCTCAAAATTTCACTGGGGCGCTGGTGTGGCGACCGCATCGGATCCGTCGCTCACCACCTGATCGCTCGGCGCGGTGAACGCGATCGGGCTGATCGCCGAAACTTCGGTCAGCACCTCGCCTTGATTGTGCACGATTACGCGGCCGAGTTGTTCTCCGGTCCGCACCGGACCGTCGACAGTCGGCGGTACATCGTACACGAGCTTCAATGACGAGACATCAGTTTTCGGCAGCACAACTTTGAGGTCGCTGGCCGCCACTGGCTGAATGATCGGACCGCGATGTACCTGCACCTGCACCGGCAATGCCTGGCCGGACTTGAGCAAAGACACCGCCGTGTAGCGGTCGAAGCCCCATTCCATCAGCTTGGCCGCCTGCGCAAAGCGCTGACCGTTCGACGGCGCGCCGAGAATTACCGCGATAATCCGCATGTTGCCGCGCTTGGCCGTGGTCGTGACGTTGAATCCCGCCTGGTAGGTGAAGCCGGTCTTCAGGCCGTCGCATCCGTCGAAATGCCCGATCAAATGATTCGTGTTGTGCAGCATGCATACGCCGCCATCGAAATCCACGCTCTCCTGCCCCGACCATTCGAGGAAATTGGTTTCGCGGATGATCGCACGGCCAACCGTCGCTAGATCGTATGCGGTCGTGCGATCGGCGTCATGAGTCGGGCGCGGCGGGAGTCCGTCGACGGTCCGATACTCGGTATGGGTCATCCCGAGTTCGCGCGCGCGCTGATTCATCATTCGAACCATCGCTTCGACCGATCCGCCGATCTTTTCTGCGACCGCCACCGCCGCATCGTTGGCAGATTTCACCAGCGCCGCCTTCATCAACTCACGCAGCGGATATACGTCGCCTTCTTTCAGGCCAAGCCGCGAGCCGCCGGTATGCGCCGAGCGTTCCGAGACGCGCACCATTTCGTTGGGATTGAAGCGATTCTGCGCGATCTGCTCCTGCGCGACCAGCAGGAGCATCATCTTGGCCATCGAGGCCGGCGGCCATTCCATATCGGCGTTGTAGGCGAGCAGCACGCGCCCGCTATCCGCATCTTCGAGCAGCGCGCCTTTGTACAGGCGGCCGTCCGTCGCCGCGTGAGCCACCGCCGCTCCCTTCTTTGCGTGCGAAATCTTATGACGATGCGGAGCTTGCTTGCTCGCGTTCGCGATCGCCGAGCCTGCCACAGTTGCAAAACTGAGGATCGATACCGCCAGCACCAGTTTCGAGATAATCCGCCGCCCTGCCAATTCCACCACCTCTATTGTCCCTCTATCTGGTCTTTTCCGTTTTACGGCGAGAGCGTGAAGATGTTTACGCCGACGCCTTTCGGCGGATCACTCTCGACGTTCTGCAAAATTGCAAGGTTAGTACGGGCCGGCGTGTAGTCGGGGTTCGCCGACATCAGATCGCGCCATTCTTCATCGGCGCGGTGAAATTTGCCCTCCTCGGCGTAGATCGCGCCGAGCGTGTTTCGCGCATCCGGCTGGTTGGGATCGATCTGCAGCGATAGCAGCGCCTCTTGCTCTGCCTGCGCCAATGCTCCGCGCCGCTCGTACGCCAACGCCAGGTTGAAATGCGTCTCAGGCCGCGCCGGTCCGAGCAGAGTCGCGAGCTGCAGCACTGCGGTCGCATCTGCGGTGTGCCCGTTCTCGAGATATGCAAGCCCCAGATTCAAAAACAGCTGCCAATCGTTCAGGCCGAGATTGACTGCGCGCTGGTACTCGGCGAGTTCCTTCTGATGCTGCCCGGTCACGCCATAGGCGAAGCCCAGATGATAGTGCGCGAGTGCATTGGTCGGATCATCATGGAGCACCACGCGATGCCGCTGGATCGCTTCGCTGTAATCTTCCATGCCGAGGAAATAATCGGCTAAGGGATTGCAGACTTGCTCATCAATCACGTTGTTGTTGCTGGTAGCGAGGGCCCACGCGCTAATCGGCAACTGGAATACCAGGCTGATCAGAGCCACAAGAATCAGGCGTGACCTGCGACAGCTCAAGGGATTAACCGCTCCCGCGGCCCGCAAAAATGCGCGGGGACGCGTCCGGATGGTAGCAGGTATTTTCGATCAATAAAAAGCGCACAGCGTATTTTGACGCTGTGCGCCTCAGGAAATGGCGTCGTACAAGCCGTGGCCGCGCATAGCGCGGTTAGGGACAGCCGTCGAACGCTGGAGGCAGAGATTGCTCTGCCTCCCGAAAATTACCGAGTTGAAGTTACTTGGTCGTCGGCTCCGTGCTTGCCGGCGAAGAGGCCGCCGCCGGGGCGTTGCTGTCACTCGAGGACTCGGTCGTAGTCGTCGACTTCCGGTGATGATGGCGATGATGATGCTTCGGGGCCGCTGCGGTCGTCGACGATGAATCGGTAGTGGTGGTCGAGGACGAGCTTTCCGAGGTCGCCGGGCTGGCCATCGCTGCAGGCGATGCATCGGCCGCCGGGGGCATGTCGGCGGCAAAAGCCGTGGCTGACAATGCAGTCGCGAACAGGGCGGCGGTAAGAACTGACAGAGTGCGCTTCATATACGGGAATCTCCTTGAGTTGGGCGGTCGTTAGGCGACCGCGGTGTCAATGCCATCTACTGCTATAGCCGTGCCACGGAGCTAATGCAAAAACCGCTGTAAGTACGCCTTTTTTTTGGGCCGGCCGAGCTCTACCATGACGTAAAGGTGCGACTCAGTACCCGCTTTGCGTATGGCATGATCGACGTTCAGGAAGATGCGAGGCTATCGCGCCGCCCGACGCTCATCCTTCAGATCACGATAAAGTGCAAATAATTCCTTGAAGGCGAGCGTAACCACCTTGAGATTTGCCCCCGATTGCTCGCCGCTCAATCTCGGCAAGTGCTGCACGTCCACTTCCTTGACCTTGGCGCCGCGACCGGCCAGTCGCGCCATCAATTCCGTCGAGATCATCGCGCCGTGCGCACGCAATTCCAAACCGTCCAGCTTTTCGCGCTTGAACAGTTTGAAGCCGCAATCGATGTCGTTGATCGTTATGCCGAGCAGCGCGCGCACTAGTATCGTCCATGCCTTGCCGTTGATTCGGCGCATCAGGTGGTCCGCGCGCCGGGTACGCCGGCCGGCGACGACGTCGTATTCCGGCACGAACGGAATCATCCGCTCGATGTCCGCCGGGTCAAACTGCCCGTCACCGTCGCAGAGCAGCACGTACGGCTGGGTGCTCGCGCGAATTCCCGATGTCACCGCGCCCCCATATCCACGATTGACCGGATGATGGACCGCCTTGACGTGAGTATCGTGGGCAGCCAGCCGGTCGGCGATCTCGCCGGTCCGATCGCGGCTGCCGTCATCGACCACGATAACTTCGTAATTGTCGGTAACTCGCGGCAGCTCGGCAAGAAATTCGGCGACCACGCGCTCGACGTTCCCTTCCTCGTTGTGTGAGGGCAGGAAAACGCTGAGCCCGGGCAGGCGCGCGGGAGTGTTCCCTGGTTGTTGATTCAACTCGTTCGCCGATCAGCGGGTCAGAGCGGTGCGATGCTTCCGAACTACGATTCAACTCGCGAAGCGCGAGACGACCGGCTAATCGCCCATCTCGCGATAGCCGCCACGAAAAAACAGCAGAGGCTTCCCTTCGTGCGGGGTCTCGGCTTGTTGAATCTCGGCCAGGTACACCGTGTGATCGCCCGCGTCGATCTCCTGCGTCACGTTGCACTCGATATACGCGAGACCGCCCTCGAGGATTGGCGCGCCGTTGGCCCCGATCCGATAGCTCACGCCTTCAAACTTGGCGCCGCCGCTCACGGCGAACCTGCGCGACAACGCTTCCTGGTCGGACGAGAGAACATTGACCGTGAAGACCTTGGTCTCACTGAAGCATGGGTAGCTCTCGGCCTTTTTGTCCACGCAGATCAGCAGGAGCGGGGGCACAAGAGAGACCGAAGTGAACGCGTTGGCGGTCAGACCGTGCAACTCGCCGGAACTGCGGACCGACGTGATAATCGTGACGCCGGTGGCGAAATGGCCCATGATGCGACGCAGTTCATTTTTCTCGATAGGCATCTGAAGTCTCCAACGGGGCGGATGCTATCAGACGATTTTGCAAGCGGTCAAATTAGCGGACCATTGTACCGACGAGCGACGCTGCTTCATTCCCAGCCAGTTCGGTTGCGTGCGATGACTTGCTTGCCGCCGAGGTAAACGTAATCCAGCTCGAGCGATGTGAGTGGGCGATCGTTGGCCTCGCGGTCGCCGGCGCGCACGCCAACCGGTGATGCGACAAAGATCGTATGGTCGCCGGCAATCACCTGGTCCACGACGCGCGCCTCGATCGAGGCCATCGCGAGTTTAAGCCATGGAACCTGCAGCGTGGGCGACAGCTCGTATTCGAACTGCTCGAGATTGTCCTCACGCCGCGCACGCGACGAATAGAAAAAATCCTCAAGCGACCGGCCGCGGCGTCCCACGATATTCAGACCGAATACGCCGGTTCGCGCAATCACGGCATTGCTGAAATGGCCAATATCCACTGCGGCGGTGAACAGTAGCGGTTCGCCCGAGACCTGCGTGACCCATGACGACGACATCCCGTGATTGCGCCCGTTCTCCCGCACCGTCAGAACGTAGATGCCGGTGGTGAGACTGGCCATCGCGTGCGCGAAATTTTCGTCCATAGTGATAACTCCCGACACTCCCAGATTTTTCACCGAAATCGCAGTTAGAGGCTACTGGGCAATTGACCTGCGACCCAACCGTTTTCACAATGGTACCTGCAGGATGTGCTATTTTTGATGGGCTGGATCGTTCGAACCATAACCGCAGTCACTTTGGTTCTGTGTATTGCTCCCGCGACGTCTTCGTGGGCTGCGCGGCATCGCGCAAGACCAACTCCAACTGCGACTCCGACTGCGACGCGCACCGCGACGCCAACTCTCACGCCGACTCCAACCGCAACTCCGACAGCGACGCCAATAACCTCAGCTGACGCCATCACTGCGGGCGATGCCGAAAAAGCCGGAACGTTGCCGCCACCGCCGCCCTACGATCCCACGGTAGTCGCGTATGTCGATCCCGGGATGCCCACGCCGGAACCCGAATCCAGTCCTGGCGCAACTCCGCAGATTTATCCCACGCCAACTGCCACCGCGACTCCGAAGAAAGTTCGCAAGAACGACAACGCGCTGACCCCCGGGCTAATCGCATATCGCGCGACTCGCGATGCTTCCTACATCGATCCGCTCAGTTGGTCCGTGACCATAATGAAGAAGCGTCATCAACTGACGGTCTATTACAAGGGACGGTTGTACAAAATCTATCGCGCGGTTTTTGGCCGAAGCTTTGAACCGGGCACCAAGTTGTGGGAAGGCGATCGCCGCACTCCGGAAGGCGTTTACGCCATTGTCGAAAAGCATTTGAGCCAGCGCTGGCTCTGGTTTCTCACCTTGAACTATCCCAATGAAGTCGATCGACGCCGCTACGAATTATTGCGCGAAGGCGGGATCGTCCCGGCCGAAGAGGGCGCCCCGCTCGGCGCGGGCGGCAGGATCGGAATTCATGGCACCGACAATCCCCTCCTGAACAAAGACGGCGTGAACTGGACCACCGGATGCATTTCGGTGGACAATCTAAACATCGTCGAGCTTTACAAACTGCTGCCAGTCGGCACGGTTGTGATAATCAAGCCCTAGCTGAAGATCGCAGACAGATTGCGCGGGCGCGGCCCGAGGAGAATTCAGGTGGAGAAGACCACTGGCGAATATCGCTTCACGCAACTCGAGAGCGTGATCTTTGGCGCGCGCAAGATTGAATCGCTCGGTGCCGAACTCGCGAGACGCGGTGCAAAGCGCGCGATGATCGTCACCGGCAAGACGCTTGGGCGCTCTAAGCTGCTCGACCGCGTGAAAACTGCCGCGGGCTCTTCTCTCGCCGGTGTTTTCACCGGCGCCGCGCAACACGTGCCGTCGAACACGGTTACGGAATTGATTGGCGAAGCGCGCCACCTTGAAGTTGACGCGATGGTGAGTTTCGGCGGCGGCAGTCCGATCGATACCGTCAAAGCCGCGGCAATGGCGTTGATGAAGGAGAACAACGGCCGCGAGCTTCTTCATATCGCGGTGCCGACTACTTTATCCGCCGGAGAATTCACGCCGGCGGGCGGCGTTACCAACGAGTCGACGCGTGTGAAGGGCGGCGTCGCCGACCCGCGTCTCCAGGCCAAAGTCGTCATCCTCGATCCCGCGCTGACGGTCGAGACGCCGGCTTGGCTGTGGGCCTCGACCGGGATGCGCGCGCTCGATCACGCGGTCGAAAGTTCATATTCGATTCGGCATCAGCTGATTACCGACACGCTCGCATCGCGCGCGATCGCGCTTTTGAACGCCCATCTTCTGCCGTCGTTGCAGACCGCCGGCGATGAGGAACTCGAGCACCGCGTCCAATGCCAGCTCGCGGCGTGGCTGTCGATTTTTGGCATGATGAATACGCGCGGCGGAGTATCGCACGCGCTCGGTCATCAGATCGGGCCCTTCTGGAACGTGCCGCACGGCGTTACGTCGTGCATCACACTGCCGCACGTGATGCGCTTCATGGCGGAGATCGCAGCCGATCGTTTCGGTCCGATTGCGGAAGGATTCGGTATTCGTTTCGATCGAGGAAATCCTCGCTCGGCAGCCCTGGAATGCGCCGATCGCACCGCGCAATTCATCAAGAAGTTCGAAGTGCCGACGCGGCTCCGAGACGTCGGCGTGCCGCGCGAAGAGATTTCGCGGATCGCGGGTACCGTGCTCGAAGAAGTGAAGCGATCCAATACGGTTGGCGCCGATGTAACTCTCGAGCAGTTGGTAGCGATTCTGGATTCCACGTACTGAGCACGATCAGGCCGCTGATGATTGTGTCTCGCCGCAACTTTTGCAGGCCGCTCCGCGCCAGGACGATCCTAATCGCGACGATCTTAATCGCGGCGATGCTGGCGATGCCCGCCATTTATGCGTCCGCACAGTCGCCGCCGTCCGCGATCAATAATCCGTCATCGATCTCGACGCCGTCTTCGGCCCTCGCTTCCGCAAGCGCGACGCCTGCTCAGGCAACGGGGACAACCGCGCCGGTGCGTCAGAACGCGCAAGTCGTCTCGCCATGGGATCCGCAAACTGTCCTGTCATATCTGAGCGACCTGATCAGCTGGTATCGCCATCTCGGAGTCGAGGCGGAGTTGGTTCAGGATCCGTACGAGACGCTGTTCCTCTCGAACAGCCGGCAGATGGCGAATGAGATTCTGAGTCTCGGCTTCGAGTACGCGCGGGCGCAGGCGGACTTCATCGCGCAGACGACCGGCCAGTCGGACACGGGCAACCCGAAGACGATTGATTCCACCGAAGCAGCCAGGCTGGCCGACCTCAAGCAAAGAGCCGACGCCGCCGATGCGCAAACCGCCGCTTTGCAGGCGCAGATCAAGGATCTGCAAGCGCGGCTGACGGCCGCGCGAGGAAAGCAGCGCCTGGCAATTTCGTCAGAACTCTCGGCGGCGGAGAGCCAACTCGATCTGGTGGCGGCGCGCGCCGCGGCGATCAAGGCGATGCTGCAGTTCGAGAGCGGCACGACTTCGCCGGTGGAAGGCGGCGGGTTGAGCAGCCAAATCGACGAGCTCGAACGTTCGATTCCCGAGTCCGAGCGCACCGGAAGGCATCCGGTGACGACTGCGACCGTGCCCGCTACCACCGCTATCGCTACAGCAGTCACGCCGCGGCGAGCGGAGCCGTCGGGGATTTTCGGCATCGCGACCGAGCTGATCGCGCTGCAACGCAAGCAGGACGCGCTCGACGAGACCGCCTCGCTCACGCAAGCGCTGGTGCGGCGCGCGCAAAGCGTACTCGATCCTTTGACCAGGCAGATGAGAGATATCGATCAACGCGGCGCTTCACTCACGCACGGTACGGCGGCCGCCGATGCGGCCACGCTGAGAGATCGCAAGAAGACATTCGACTTGCTGCTGGTGCAGCACAAGTTGGCGGTGGCAGCGTCGCTGC
This sequence comes from Deltaproteobacteria bacterium, assembly GCA_003135855.1. Lineage (GTDB taxonomy): Bacteria > Desulfobacterota > Binatia > Binatales > Binataceae > Binatus. The sequence continues at coordinate 12,568 of PNBD01000085.1, read as the reverse complement.
CGCTCAGCAAGCAGATCGTCATCCTCGATCTTTATCTGAAGAACCTGGCGCGATGGCGCGCGACGATCGAGCAGCGCTCCGCGACCGAGCTGCGAAACCTCCTGATTCGGCTGGGCAGCCTGGCGACGATCTTCGGGCTGATATTCCTGGGCGGCGCGCTGTGGCGGATCTTCACCGATCGCTACGTGCAGGATATCCGGCGGCGCGGGCAGCTGATGGCGCTCAGGCGGTTCGTGCTCGCGATGCTGGTCGTGATCGTAATGTTGCTGACCTTCGCCGACGAACTGAGTTCGTTTGCGACGGTGATGGGCTTCGCGGCAGCCGGGATCGCAGTCGCGCTGCAGAACGTGATCCTGTCGATCGCCGGCTATTTCTTCCTGATCGGGCGCTTCGGAATCAAGGCCGGTGACCGGGTGCAGATTGGCGGGGTCACCGGTGACGTAATCGAAATCGGGTTGGTGAAGTTGTCGCTGCTCGAACTCGGCGGCACCGCAAGCCATGGTCAGCCGACCGGGCGCGTGGTGGTCTTTTCGAATTCGATCGTGTTTCAGCCAAGCGGCAACTACTTCAAGCAGGCGCCGGGAACCAGCTTTATCTGGAATGAAGTGCGGCTCACGCTGTCGCCCGATTGCGATTATCGATTGGCCGAAAAAAGACTGCTGGACGCGGTCGATGAAGTGTTTTCGCGCTATCGCGACCGTGTGCTGAGCGACTATCGGCATCTCGAGCGCGACCTCAACATGATGCTCGACACGCCCAAGCCGCAAAGCAGACTGAGCTTAAGTCAGAACGGGCTCGAAGTGATAATTCGCTACCCGGCGGAGACGCACACCGCGACGCAGATCACTGACGAAGTATCGCGGCGGGTGCTCGACGCGATCAATCGTGAGCCGAATCTGCGCCTCGCGATGCAGGGGATCGCGAACATCCAAGCGCAGTCACCGCCGCCGGCCGCGGACGACGGCGCTCCGGTCGATAAATAGATCGAGTTGCTACGCGCGTTCCGCCCGAGCGCGCGCGATCAGGGCGTAGGGCCCGCGACGCTATCGACGATGTCGGCCAGTTGCGGAATGCGATAACGCTCGCCGTTGTAGGCCTTGTACATCAGGATGACCCAAAAGACCGCGAAGCCGATATAGACGAGTTGCGCGATCAACGCGATCAACACGGCGATCGGATGAGGCATCACGGCGATAAAAACTGAGAACACGATGTAGGCGGCGAACCACGCGATCGTGAACGCAATCGATTGGCGGGCGTGGAAGCGAATGAACTCGTCCTGGTTGTAGGGCTCGACGAACAGCAAAATCACGCCACTGACGAAAAATCCGAGGTAGGCCAGCGCGGCGATTGGTTGGTTTGCGGGTTTGGCGGCATCGCCGTTCATTGCGAATCCCTCCGTGACTTCGGATCCGGAAGCGAAAGAAGACTCGTGAGCCCTAATGTGTAATCGAACGCGCGAGCAGATCGCAATGCGCGACGACGCAGTCGAGAGCTTGCCGCGATAGCCAGTCCGGAAGAATGCGGCGGAATGCGGCTAGGCCTTTTCGGCGCGCTCGAGGCGGGTCAGCGCGTCGGTGGCTTTGCGGGCAGTCTCGACGACTTCGAGCTGCGCGCGAACGCGAGTCGCGAGTTGCCGGCGAAAGACCGGCTTGGCGAGGAAATCGCTCACGCCGAGGCGCATGCCTTCCGCGCGCGCATCGAGGTCGTCGCGCGCGGTGATCATGATGACCGGTATTTCCGCGGTGATCGGATCATTCTTGAGAACGCGCACGACTTCGAACCCGTCCATCCCGGGCATCATCAGGTCGAGCAGGATCACATCAACTTCGTTCTCATGCACCAGTTTGAGGCATTGCGCGCCAGAGCTGGCCTCGATCGGGATGAAGCCCTCGCGCTGAAGATGTCGCGCGAGGATCGCAACGGTGTCCTGATCGTCGTCGACCACCATGATCTGGGGCAGCCGGTTTTGCTCGCTCATGATGTCTCGCCCTCAGTCTTTCTCGTCGTCATCGGCGGCGTTGGAAGTGATTACGCCGCATCGCCGGAGTTTTGCGGAGAAGGTGGTCCGCTTGAGGCCCAACAGGCGCGCAGCCGCCTGCTTGTTGCCGCCAGTCTGCTTGAGCGCATCGTTGATCAACCTGCCTTCCAGGTCGCGGACCAATCGATTCAAGTCCAAACCCTCTTCGCCGAGCGTTTCCGGGATACGTGGAATCGCCGGGCGAGTGCCGGCGAGCAGATTTTCGGGAAGGGTCGATAAGCCGATTATAGAATCGTCGCACATGATTGCGAGGCGCTCGATCATGTTCTCGAGTTCGCGGATGTTGCCAGGCCAATCGTGGGACCATAGCGCCACCATCGCTTCGCGGGTGACCTCGATTTGGCGGCTCGGATTGCGGGTGCGAATCCGGTCGACGAAATAATCGATCAGCAGCGGAATGTCGGAGCGATGGTCACGAAGCGGCGGAATAAAAATCGGGACGACCTGGAGCCGATAGAAGAGATCCTCGCGAAATGAGCCGTTCTGCACCCCTTTCTGCAGGTCGGCATTGCTGGCGGCGATCACGCGGACATCGATACGGCTGGTGCGATCACTGCCGACCGGGCGGACCAGACCGTCCTCGAGCACGCGGAGCAGCTTGGCCTGGAGTCCATGCGGCATCTCGCCAATTTCATCGAGGAAAATCGTGCCGCGATCAGCGCTGGAGAGCAGACCTTGCCGGGGCGCGGCGGCGCCGGTGAAAGCGCCGCGCTCATGACCGAACATCTCGGACTCGAGCAAGTCATTGGGTATCGCGGCGCAATTCACCGCGACGAACGGCTGATTGCATCGCGCCGACATCGCATGGATCGCTTGCGCGACGACTTCCTTGCCAGTGCCGCTCTCGCCCGTGATGAGCACGGTCGCTTCGGTCATCGCGACGCGCTCCATCAGCTTGCGCAGCTTGGCAATCGTAGGATGGTCGCCGATCATGGTCCGCTGGAGCACGAGCGGAGTCTCGGCGTGAGCGAATTTTGATTGGAAGGTTGCTGCCGGCATAGAAGCTTGGGAGGACTAAGGAATCGTCGCGAGGGGAGATGATCGCACGTTGGACGGGCGGTGGACAGGCTATGGACTGCGAGTGGACAGGATAGGTGGGAGGAAGTCGCGCAAAGCGTTACTCGCAGCACACGAATGGGAAGAAACGGCTTCGGTGGGCGTCAGGGGGAAAGAGTGGAACCGCAGATGGCGCAGATTGTGGAGATTGGGGACGGAGAAACAACCAGGATGCGGGCGTTGCCCTCGGAGACGTGCTCCGCGCTGGTAGAAATTAGAGTCGAGTAAAATGTTTCACGTGAAACATTTGGTGCGCGTATGTTTCACGTGAAACATTGAGTTGGGGATTGGGTGACTGTTGACTCCTGCCGCTGGGGAGCCTATGATTCGACGGTCAGTGAGTCGAAGGCATACTCTCGCCTTCGTCATATGCTCGATGCGCTTCGTCGTGGGCGCGATGCGGAAAGTAGTCTAGTGGCTGTCTTAACGGGTTACTTCGATGCTGCCGGACATCCAAAACAGGGCAACGTTTTGGTGGTCGGCGGATTTATCTCGTTTGAGCCGCGCTGGTGCGAGTTTGAAAGGCTTTGGACGACCGCGCTTCAAAAGGCGGGCATCCAGCAATTCCATATGACCGACTTCATCAACAATAGCCATCAATTCAAGGGATGGGAGAAACGTTCCTCTGATAAGCGGAGACTGCTAACGGAGTTGATAAAGGTCGTTGTTAAGACCGTCGTGCTTAGTTTTGCCAGTGTTGTGATACTGGATGACTGGCGACGTGCCAACAAAGACTATGCGCTCGCAGAGCGCGACTTTCTTCCATACTCCATTGCAGGATGGAGTTGCGTAGAACGGGTTCGTGGCTGGTGCGATGACCACTTATATAAATATCCGCTTTTCGTGTTTGAATTCGGTGACACGCATCAAGACAGCTTAGTGCGCTGTGTTGAAAGAGACTTCGGAATAGTTATCCAAACTGAGAAGAAGAAGGACGTTATTGAATTGCAGTCCGCCGACTTCGCGGCATGGCAGCTATTGAACTTGATGCGGGACCATGAAGCCGGAAAGATCGTTCAGCAAAGCATCGAACCTTGGCTATGGAAGGCGTTCAGTCAGTTATTTTTGCAGGTAAAATACACTCACACGCATTTTAGCTTGCAAGACAATCATCCTTGGTACCGAGAAAGGTTCCGTGCGCCTAGTCTGATTGACTTCTGCCAGCGACAAAATATTCCGAAGCGAAAGATTTGATGGACTTACACGAAAAATCAAAAACTCAGCTAGCGTGCGAACTGATTCAGGTCTTAGACGGATTGTCGCTGGAAATAGCGAAGTCGGCGTTACTCTACGCTTGCGACCTTTTGCAGGCTACACAAGTCGTTAAAGCCGACAGTCCACTATTGCTGGCTAAGCGCGAGAACGACCGGGCCCTACCACGCGATTAAAGAGTTCGGCAACATATTCTTCGGTCGATTTCGGATCTAGCAATGGTGGCAGAGTCTGGTTGCCGTGAGCGGCGACTATTACCGCAAGAGCCTGTAGAGCCTTCGTATTGCGATCAATCGCGGCTAGGATTTTCTCGGCTACTGTGTTGCTGAGTTGCTCAACCTGTCGAATGTCAACGGCTACCATTCTTGTTTCCCCTTCTGTTATTTTCTGCGCGGCTTCGGTTTCTTGTCGCCAGTAACCTTCACTAGCGCGCGCAACATCCGATCGAACTTTTCCATGTCGGCGTGCTTTAGTTCTTCGCGCGCTTCTTCGACGGCTTTTTTGGTAGCGGGTTTTGACGACATACTGGCATTTTAGCGGTCGTCCAATCGGTTTACTAGCAACCCGAAAGTAGCTCGCGGAACATGTCGGGATTCTTTCGGTTATTGTACCGGAAAGAAAATTCCGCGAGATACAGCGGCAGGTAATCTTTGCTGACTTTATGGTAGCTGCCCATGATGCCGCGCCGGAGCAGAGACCAGAAACTTTCGATGCTTTGCGTATGGACTCGACCGCGCACAAACTCATCGTTCTTGTGCGTTACAAACTCATGCGGATAACCCATTTGCCTGAGATGCCGATAACGGAAACTCTCATCTGTAGCGATCAAATCGACCTTGCTTGAGACAGTCCTTTTGACGAAATCGTCATAGGTCTTAAAGTCGGCTTCTTCGACCATTTGGCAGACGATATTGCCTTTGCGGGCGATGGCTCCGATCACTTCGGTCTTGCCTTGCAGGGCGCGATTGCCGACGCGCTGGCTCCGGTGCTTGTTGTGCTCTTTGCCGCCAAGATAGACCTCATCGATCTCGACCACGCCCATAAGTTGTTCCCATGTCTGATTCCGCATCGCAGCGCGAAGCCGCGTACACATGTACCAAGTTGTATGATAGTCGGCAGTGAACGGATCGCCGTACATCGTGCGATGAATCTCCAGCGCACTCCGACCCTTCTTCGCGACCAGCATCAGGTAGGCGACTTTGAACCAAATTTTCAGCGGCTTCTTTGTGTTCTCAAAAATCGTGCTGGAGATCACACTGAAGCGATAGCTCTTGCAGTTCTTGCAGAGCCAATAGAATGGCTTTGACTTCAGCGCATAGACCTTTTCTTTCTTGCCGCACTTAGGGCAAGTCACACCGTTAGGCCAGCGCGCATCTCGTAAAGCCTCGCGGCAAGACTCTTCGGTCGGATACCGTCTATCGAATGCATCGACTGATTGCGTTGTTTCGTTCATGCCTTGGATTATACGCTCAAGAACACGTGAGAGTCAAGTGCCACCTAATCCCCATTGAGTTCAGGAGAACGAAACACGAAAGCACGAGCGGGTAATAGCGGGGATCTATTCTCCGGAACGTCGCGAAGCGAGATCATCCACGTTGGACGCACGGGAGACAGGCTATGAACAGCGAGTGGACAGTATAGCTGGACGGAAGTTGCGGAAAGCGTTATTTGCAGCACGCGATGCGCAGAAAACACCAGTCAGTCGGCCACGCGCCGGCATCAGCCGGAATTGAGCGAACCACCCTTGTGGAATCGCCTTGAGCGGAGGCTTGTGCGACAGATTATCGAGTGCAAACGTGGTAGATGACGAGTTGAAAATCAATCCAAAGAGAATCCCGATGGCTGTTGACGTAGAGATTATTGTCGGCGACTCGCGAAAGGTATTGGCTTCCTTTCCGGAGAGAACCTTTCAATGTTGCATTACGAGCCCGCCGTACTGGGGCTTGCGTGACTACGGTATCGAGGGCCAAATCGGAGCGGAGCCGACGTTGGAACGATATCTGGAAGATTTGGTAGCGATTTTTCGCGAAGTTAGACGAGTGCTTCGCAACGACGGAACCCTCTGGCTCAATGTTGGCGACTCTTACACCAGCGGGAACCGCGGCTGGCGCGATCCAGACAAGAAGAATCCCGCACGCGGGATGAGTTACCGACCGCCAAATCCGACTGGGTTGAAAGACAAAGAACTCATCGGAATCCCGTGGCGAATAGCGTTGGCTCTGCAAGCCGATGGCTGGTATCTGAGGTCGGACGTCATCTGGTACAAGCCGAACTGCCAGCCGGAAAGTGTAAAGGATCGGCCAACGCGTTCACACGAATATGTGTTTTTGCTTTCAAAGAACGAAGATTACTTCTACGACTCCGACGGAAGCAAAGAGCCGACAACGACGCGAGGCCAGCTAAGAAATCGGCGAACCGTTTGGTCAATCAATACTGAGGCTTCGAAAGAAGCTCATTTCGCGATGTTTCCGCCGTCCTTGGTGAAACTGTGCATGGTCGCCGGCAGCCCAGAGAAGAGTAAGATCATTGATCCGTTCTTCGGTGCCGGCACTGTAGGTGTGGTGGCACAGGAACTCGGCCGCGGCTGCATCGGCATCGAACTTAAACCCGAGTACGCAGAGATTGCCAGGAAGAGAATCGCATCGGCTGCCGTGCAAACTACGTTGTTTTCTCAACGATCGTCGCTGGAATCCGCTTAATTCCCCAGGATGCGTGCACCTGGCAGTCTCGTTTATCCAAGTATCGAATCTGTAATTTTCTCTCGGTTCCCCCATCAAAATACAGCTCGAATAGGCGGCGGTCTTTTGCGGCGACCGTGCAGGTCCCCGGTTTAGGACGCTGCGCGCTGCCGTGCATCATACGGAGAGTTCCATCCTTGGCCTTGAGGAGCAAATCCTTGGGAATTTCGACGAGCTCGTACTTCTGAAGTGTCGCGGTGTCTGTGATGCGCCGGAGTTGAAGGATTCGATCATAGCCATTCATGTGTTTAAAAACCTGATCTCGCAGGCCCACCAGGTCCTTCTCAGCCTTATTCCACCTGCCCTTCCCCAACTCCATGAATTTCGATATGTGCAAAAAGTCTTCTTTTATGCTTCGGTCAGCCTGAGTCTTCAGGCTGAACCGTTCGCCCGCAATGGTGATGTCATGACCGGGGTTGCCCCTTGAAGCCAGTTGCGCTGGTATGCCGCAGCGGCTGAGGACACGCTCGAACGCGTATTCGAAACGGTCCTTTGATAGCGGCTCACGCGAAAAACAGTGATGAATCTGGAGAGCGTCTCCGAACATCTCCGAGACACAATCTGTTACAAGTTCTGACTTCGGCTCACGCCAAAGATCCGGTTTCAGTTTGAACTGGTTAACAACGCCTTCCAGCCACTCGAGTTGGTAAGTGCTGAGTCCTCCGAGGGCGGCGGCAAGCTCACGGATTCGAGCCGCGCTATCTTTTGCATCCATCCTCCGACTCGCCCTCCTGGTTTTGGATCTTGGAAAAACGCGTCGTCATAATACGGCATTTTGGACGACAGAGAGCACCTGGCCTGCTCCCCGGACTCTCTTCCAAATCTTACTCGGACGCATTATTTCCCCTTTCAGAAAATGGTGGAGGCGGGGAATTGAACCCCTGGCTATGGGAATTTCAGCGCTGAGATTCCGCTGCGGTAGATGGCGGATTGGCCGGGGCCTTCGGCGACAGAGATTTCGATCACGGTGACCTGAGCGAGCGCATCGCGAGTGCGCAACGCGTCGGTCAGCTGATTCCAGATGTAGCGCGCAAGCTCCTCGGCCGAGCTGTGAACGATCGGCAGGAGGCGTACGTCGTGCGCGGGGAAAACGAACTCATCGTTTTCGTAACGCACGCGTAGCTGGCCGTCCGCGGGACCCTCGATGGTCAGGCAATCGCTGTTGGCGGGAATGATGGTGTGCTCATCGAGGCGATCGACGATTTCCTTGGTGAGCTTCTTGATCAGCCCGAAGTCGATTACATAACCGGTGCTGGCGAGGCCGCCCTCGAGGTAAACGCCGACCTGGTAGTTGTGGCCGTGGAGCGGCTCGCGGAAGCCGGCGTAGGCGATGAAGTGCGCGGCCGAGAATTTGAGATTCTCTTTGGCGACGTGCACTGAGAATTTCGGCGTCACAGTCACTATCCAATTGACTATATGACGCCCGCGAGCTTGAGAAGCGACGCAAGGCTTCGATGGCTAACGACAGAGAAGCGCGCGCCGTAGCGGGCGGCGTCGAGCGAAGTGGCCTGGATGAAACGATCGCGCTCGCTCGCGTGATGGCGCGAAATCCATCGCGCGATTTCGAGGGCGCATCGCCCGTCGGCGTCGATGCCGCCCGCGAGGTCGTGAACACTGAGGCCATGAAGGCCGCCGAGGAGGCATTCGGCGAAATAGCCGATTTGTCCATCGCGATCGAATTCGGGCAGTTCGAGTTGGAGCGCCTCCTCGAGCGAGAGGAGGCGGTCCATTGCAAGTTCCTGGCGGCGCGAAGGGACGGCAGGATCGCCGCTGCCGTCGAAGCCGGACGCGATTGCGATGATCGCGACGCGGCCATCGGCGAGCGCCACAGGATGAAAGACGTAGCCGGGCGACGTGTAATCGAGCAGGTCGCGAAGGGCGCGGCGATACGCGAGCAAATCAGCGCCGGTCGCGCGCGCAATTTCGAGGAGATACGCGCCGAGCGGCTGCGCGGCGCGGTCGGCGAGCGCGAGCAGGCGAGCGAAGGCCGCGGGGGAGTACTCCTCGCGGCGGGCGATCATCGGCGCGGAGTCGCGATCGAAGGTCAGCAGCAGACCGCCGATACCGGCAGCGCCGGTGGAGGTGGATGCAGTTATCGGCATCGCGCGATCGATCGGCTCGATATCCATCGCGAGGTAGCTACCGTGGCTGGACGGCTTCGCGAGGCCGCGACGCGCGTTTTGAATCGCGACGGGTTCGGCATCGCGCGCGACGAGCCGGCTATTTCCATTGCGGCGCTCGCCGAGCAGGCCGTAGCCGCTCAGCAGCGATCCGTAGCCGATGACGAGCAGATGCCGATTCGGTTCTTCAGCCGGCACGCTTTGGCGAGCACGCGACCTGGATGTCTTATTAGATGTCTTCGGGGCCCGGATAATATTGTCCTTCGCCGAGTGAATCGACGGCGGCCCAGAACTCGGGCCCGCCCGCCTTCATCGGATCTTCGAGCGCCCACGCCTGGCGCTTGTAGTTCCAGCTTTCAGGACGAAGCCGCTTGGCTTCCTCGAAATATTTCTTCGCCGCGCCGGCGTGCCCTTTTTCGAACAGGTACTCGCCGAGACGGAAGTTGGCGGCCGCGCGGACGTGGGAATCATCGGGCGTATGCATCCGGCGGAGAACCTCGGACTCGCTCAGCGCAAAGCGGCTGGCCGCGCCTTTGGCAACCCAATCGCGGAGCGCGTCGAGATAAGCCTTGCGCTTGGCCTGCAACTCGTTCATCGCGTCGGTCGGAATCGAAAAGTTGGTGCGATCCATCTTGCGGAAAGCGTCGGTGACGCCGGCCGGCTCGCTCGGACGGACAATTTTGCCGCGCTCGTCGATCCAGACCGCGGTCGGGACGTTGACCATATCGTAAAGTTCGGCGACGACGTGACGGCGATCGACAAGGCATGGATAAGTGGGATTCGCGGCTTTGATCCACGGCTCGACGGCCGCGTTGCCGCCGCTATCGAAGGCAATCGCGATGGGGACAAATCCTTTCGGGCCGAGTTCTTCGTAGAGGGCCTGCCAAACTGGCAGGTCAAAGCGGCATCCTCACCACGAGGCCCATGAGACGAGGAAGACTTTTTTGCCGCGATGGTGCGACAGCGAATGCATCCGGCCGGCGAGATCAGGCAGCGTAAAATCGGGCGCGTCGAGTGAAGTCAGAGTGCGCTTGCGATCGGCGGCGGCCTCACCGACGCACCAGACGTGATGCTCCGCGTCGGCGACCACCGGCCGTCCCAGCAAGCCCGCGAGCGCACTGAGATTAAATCGATCGCCGGAGACGAAATCGCTTTTGCGCGACGCAGGCGCGGGGATGCATACATCGCCCTTGCAGAAGCCCTCCGCTTTGTGGACCCATCCGGTGACGCGTTCGAGATCGCGTGCGTTCAGCCAGAGTGCGGAAGGGGTTTCGCGAGCGTCCACGCCGGTGGTGACGTGCTCGCCGTAGATAATGTCTATCGCCATGGTGGTTGCCTCGGATGCGATTTCACCACAAAGCGGCCCGCGACACCAAGCATCAAATCCAGAGGATGGCGCCCGATGCGGCGGCGCCGGTGCCGCGTGCGAGCGCGTTCATGTAGATGGCGAGCTGCGCGCGATATTCGTCGAGGCGGGCGGCGATTTCGAGATCGGTTTTGAAATCGACGACGGTCCAACATGATGATGCGGCGGCGGCGCCGTTGGTGAGCTCGGCGAACGCGAGGTCGGCGATGCCTTCGACGGTGACGCCGTCGTCGAGGGTCAGCATCAAGGGATATTCGCGCATCACAGTTTGCGCGACGCTGGCACGGCGCATCAGCGGAGAAGCCAGCGCCGCGACAACAGCGATCGACGCGGCAGCGACCTCGTCGTCGGTCGCGCCGAGGATGCGGCCGGCGCCAGCGGCGATACGGGCAACGTGCGCGGGGTCGGCGTCGAAGGGCGTACGGAGCATCGCAAGATGCACGAGCGTGCCGAAGCGCTTGCCGTGGGGACGGCGCGCGTCGCGGGCGGTGCGCTCGATGACGATCGCGTCGGCATAGTTGCGGGCGGCGTCGGGCATCGCGAGCGCGAGTTCGGTCGCGGTGATCAATTTGAGCGACGGCGTGGCGCCAGACTCGAGCATCGACGCTCGCTTCGCGTGCCAGACTTCGTAAGCTTGCTTGCCGCGTTCGGAGACCAGCTTTTTTTCATCGACCTGCAGCAGCTTGTTCTGGCGGAGGCCCATCGCTTCTTCGACTTGGAGATCGAGACGCGACGGATCCCACCAAACGACTCGATGGTCGCCGACTTTCGGAGGATGCAATCCCGGCGCAACCGGTTTGGACTTGAGCTGCGCGCGCTCGGGACGCGTGAGGACTGTGTCATCGCCGAAATCGGGGCATCCCGCGTGCTTCGGCATCAAAGGAGGGCGCCGATTTGGCGTCGCGGGATAAATGACGGGATCGAGGCGATCGAGCCATCCGTCACGCTCGCCGGTGCGCGCGGCCGGCGCGAACGGATCGAGATCGCCGACGGTCGGTACGACCACGAGATCGCGTGCGCGCGTGGCGGCGACGTAGAGCAAGCGGACGGCCTCCTGCTTGTCGCGCTCGAGTTCCTCGGCGGCATGGTCCTGCAACTCGCGCGGCGCGCATCCAGCGAGTTCCATCGCGCACAAACGGCTCGCGGGATCGACGTAGCGCGAGGCCTCGGCGCGAGTTTCATTGCAGGTGGGATCGGCGAGGATGACGATCGGAAATTCGAGACCCTTGGCGCGATGCACCGTCATGATGCGCACGCCTTCGGTGCCTTCCTCGACGATCGGCGTTTCGCTCGCCTCATCGCGCTCGGCGCGCGCTTCGAGTTCGTCGACGAAGCCACGAAACGAAGTGGCACCGCTGCGGGCCTCATAGCGGCGCGCCTGATCCATGATGCGCATGATGTTGGCCAGCGCCTGCTCGCCGGTCGGCCAAATCGCGATGCCGGCGTGTGCGCGGGTCTTCGCAAGCAGCATCGCGAGCGACTCGGCGATCGGGCGGCGATTGCGGCCGCGATGCAAATCGCGGATCACGTTGAGCGCGTTTTTGACTTCCTCGAGATGCGCAGCGAGACCGCCTGGAATTTTGCGGAAGGGATGCAGGCTGCCAACAGTTTCGCGGAACTCAAGCAGCGCCGCATCAGAAAGAGCGAACAGCGGGCCATGCAACGATGCGAACACCAGCAGTTCGTCGTCGGGACGTTCGATCGCGCCGAGGACATTGCGAATCGCGACGACCTCCTCGCGCTCGTTGAACGAGCCGCCCTTGACCAGCACGTGCGGCAGATGACGCGCCTCGAGTTCGCGCAAGTACGAGCGGGTCACGTCGCGGCCGAAGGAATTCATGCGGCGGAAAAGCACGCAGATGTGACGCGGACGAATCGCAACGCGGGTCTCGGGCGCCTCGCGCTCGGTCACGGTCCATCCGCTTTTATCGACCAGCCATTTAATGAACGCGGCGATCGCTTTCGGAATTGATTCGTCGATTCTGAAGTTGACCACGCGGCCGTAATCGCCATAAGGCTCCGGCACCGGCAGCGC
>PNBD01000145.1 GCA_003135855.1 Deltaproteobacteria bacterium | reverse complement strand
CGATCAGTTGGGCTACAGCGAGTGCTGGATCGGTGAGCATTTCACCGCGCCGTGGGAGCCGAATCCAGCGCCCGATCTTCTGATTGCGCAGGCGCTGATGCAGACCAAACGGATCAAGTTGGCACCGGGGGCACATCTGCTGCCGTATCATCATCCGGCGGAACTGGCGTGCCGCGTCGCCTTCATGGACCATCTGGCGGAGGGCCGATACATGCTGGGGATCGGCGCGAGCGGCCTGCCGAGCGATTGGCAACTGTTTTGTGTCGATGGTGTCAAAGGCGAGACCCGCGACATGACGCGCGAGTCGCTCGTGGTCATGCTGAAAATCTGGGCGTCGGACGGGGGCTATGAGCATCACGGGAAATACTGGGACGTCAACGTGCCCAAGCCCATGTACGGGACGCTGAAGCATCACATCAAGCCATTGCAGCAGCCTCATCCGCCGATCGGAATCGCGGGCTTCAGCCCCAATTCGGACACGTTGAAGCTGGCGGGCGAGCGCGGATTCATTCCGCTGAGCCTGAACCTGAACAACGCGTACATCGCGTCGCATTGGGATGCGGTGACGGAAGGCGCGAAGCGATCCGGGCGCACGCCGGACCGCGCCGACTGGCGGATCGTGCGCGAAATCTTTGTCGCGGACACTGACGATGAGGCTTACAAGGGCTGCGTGCAGAGCGGGATGGGGCGCATGATGCGCGAGTACCTATTGCCGCTGTTCCACGAATTCCAGTTCACCAAGTACCTGAAGCACGACGAGAGCATCGCGGATGCGGACGTCACGCCGGAATATCTGGCGCATAACGGCTGGCTGGTGGGATCGCCCAAGACGGTGACGCGCAAGCTCGGCGAGATGTACGACGAGGTCGGCGGCTTCGGCACGTTGCTGCATTTTGGTTTCGATTACGCGGACAATCCGGCGCCGTGGTTCAAATCGATGCGGCTGATGGCGGAAGAAGTGATGCCGCATTTCGAGAACCGCTCGCGCAATGGCGCCGACNNAATTCCGAATAGTCATTAGCGAACGAATCGGCGATAGCTACTAATGTTGCTGACGGACGCCCGGACATAGTGCGGGGCGTCCGCGGTTAATAGACAAGAGGGCGCACGCCCTCATCGAATGAGCACGGCAACCGCGAGGTGTCGATGAGCGAATACACAATCAAGGATCGGGTCGCGATTATCGGGGTCGGCGAGACCAAGTACTACAAGCGCGGACAGGCGCCGGTGCCGGAATTTCGCCTCGCGTGCGAGGCGATAACGAAGGCGGCGGAGGACGCGGGCATCGACGTGCGCGATATCGACGGCATTTCGGGCTACGCCGACGATCGCAACGAGGCGTCGCATCTGGCGACGGCGCTCGGGCTGAAGCAGCTCGGGTTCGCCGGGATGGTCTGGGGCGGCGGGGATGGCGGCGGTTCGGGCGCGGTCGGCAATGCGGCGGCGGCGGTGGCGGCAGGCTACTCGAAATACTGCGTGGTGTTTCGCGCGCTCGCGCAGGGACAGTTCGGCCGCTTCGGGCAAGCGCCGGTGACCAACTATGTATCCGGCGGCCCCGCCTATACTGCACCCTACGGGCTGTATGTTCCGGCGCAATGGGTGGCATTGCGGACGCGCCGCTTCATGCATCAGTACGGCATCAACCAGGAGCCACTGGCGGCGGTCGCACTCGCCGATTACTACCACGCGCAATTCAATCCGCGCGCGGTGATGTACGGGCGACCGCTAACGCGCGAAGAATATGACAAGTCGCGGTGGATCGCCGAGCCGTTTCATCTGTTCGATTGCTGCATGGAGAACGACGGCTCGGCCGCGTTGATAGTCACTACGGCCGATCGCGCGCGCGACGCGAAAAAGAAACCCGCATATGTCATGGCGGCGGCGCAGGGCTCTAACTATCGCCACAACGCGACGATTGAGAACTCGGCCGACTACGCGTCGTCGAATTTCAAGACGCTGGCGCCGCGACTGTTCGAGATGGCCGGCATCACAGCCAAGGACGTCGATTGCGCGCAGATGTACGAGCACTTCAGCGGGGCGGTGATGATCAGCCTAGTCGAGCACGGCTTCTGCAAGCCTGAAGAGGTAATGGAGTTCGTGACCTTCGAGAACATCACGGCGCCCAAGGGCAAGCTGCCGATCAACACCAGCGGCGGCAACATCGCCGAATGCTACATGCATGGCCTGGAACTGGTGAATGAAGCGGTGCGTCAGGTGCGCGNNCTCGCCGGTCAGCGATCTGATCGTACATAGTATGTAGGGGAGCGCGCGATGGCCGACGAAAATAAATACTACTTGCCCGAAGGACTACCTGCTCCGCGCGCACAGCGTACCGGACTCGACAATGAATTCTGGGCGGCGACCAAGCGCCACGAACTCGTGGTGCAGCGCTGTAATTCCTGTAAAACATTTCAATGGGGTCCGGAATTCATCTGCCACGAGTGCCGTTCGTTCGATATGGGCTGGCACAAGGTCTCGGGACGCGGACGGCTGTATAGCTGGGTGCGATGCTGGAACCCGGTTCATCCGGCGCTCAAGGAGGCGTGCCCATACATTGTCGCGGTGGTCGAGCTGCCGGACGCGGGTAACGTCCGCATGGTGGGTAACCTGCTGGGCGACCCGAAGCAGAATCCATCCTTCGATGTCGCGGTGGAGGCGGTGTTCGAGGACCATCCGGAAGCGACGCTCGTGCAGTGGAAGGTCAAGGCTTGACGGCTAGATCGTTCTCCGCGTGAGCGGACTTCGGCGACAC
>PNBD01000144.1:37935-38099 GCA_003135855.1 Deltaproteobacteria bacterium | reverse complement strand
TCTTCAGCGCCTCGACGATCGCGTCGCGATTCGTCATGAAGATGTCGCGCCACATCTCCCACGACGACGCCGCGAGGCGCGTCGTATCGCGGAGCCCACCCGCGCCGTATTCCACCGCAATCTTGTCGCCGACGCGTTCATCCGCGAGCGCCGCGCCGAGCACG
>PNBD01000144.1:0-37803 GCA_003135855.1 Deltaproteobacteria bacterium | reverse complement strand
AGCGGCTCCAGTTCGCGCACCACAAATCCCTTCACGCTGCCGACATCGGTCACCACCGCATCGGGCGCCGTGTGCGCGATCATTTTTTTCAGCGTCGCGCGCATGGTGAGAATCGGCACCGCCAGCACGATCAGATCCGCACCGCGCGCCGCTTCTATTGGATCGCGCGTCGCGACATCGATCATCTTGCGCTCGAGCGCGACGTCGAGATTCGCTTGCGTGCGCCCCAGCCCAACGACCTTACCGACCAGCCCCGCGTTGCGCGCGA
Source organism: Deltaproteobacteria bacterium (assembly GCA_003135855.1). Classification (GTDB taxonomy): domain Bacteria; phylum Desulfobacterota; class Binatia; order Binatales; family Binataceae; genus Binatus. The sequence continues at coordinate 37,535 of PNBD01000144.1, read as the reverse complement.
TCAACGCGAGTGATCCTCCGATGAGTCCCACTCCGCATACGGTCATTTGCCTGAAAATCTGCGCCACGTTGGATAATTTTCCGCCGATAATTTTCCGCTTAAACGTCGGCTGTATCGCCCGGGCCGAAACGCTGCTCGAAGCCGCGCCGGCGTATCGATTCCCCGATGCTATGCGCGGGTCACCTCGGATAGCGCCGCGATCAGCCGGCGATTCTCCTCTGGCAGTCCCACGCTGATCCGCACGTGATGCGGATAGCCGTAGCCGTTCATCGGTCGCACGATCACACCCTTCCGCAGCAGACCATCGTAAACTGCGCGTCCGTCGCCGACTTCGACCAGGATAAAATTCGCGTGACTCGGAACGAAGCTCAACCCAAGCCTCTTAAACTCTGCCTCGAGATAGTCCATTCCTTCGGCGTTCACTTGCAGCGTGCGCGCAAGATGCGCCGTGTCGTCCATCCCCGCGACTGCCGCGACCTGCGCGAGCGAGGTCACGTTGAACGGCTGCCGCACGTTGTGCAGCATCTGGATGATATCGGGACGCGCGACCGCGTACCCAACCCGGATTCCCGCCAGCCCGAAAATTTTCGAGAACGTGCGCAGCGTGATGATCAGCCGCTGATCGTCGTGGTCCTGCAACGAGTCCGGATATTGGCCGTCGCGCACAAATTCGAAGTACGCTTCGTCGGCGACGATCACCACGTGCTCGGGCACCCGCTCAAGAAAGCGCTTCCACTCGGCGCGCCGATAGATCGTGCCGGTCGGATTGTTCGGATTGCCCAGGAACACGATCCGCGTGTTGGCATCGATCGCCGCCGCCATCGCTTCTAGATCGTGCGCGAATCCGTCGCTGGTCTTGACAACTTTGTGCTCGCCACCGGCCGCCGCGGTCGCCAGCGGATAGATCGCGAATGAATGCTCCGAGTACACCGAGTTGAGTCCCGGCCGCAGAAATAGAAAACCGAGCAGATTGATCACCTCGACCGATCCCGACGCCGGGAAAACCTGCTCGGGCGCAACCCCGTGACGCTCGGCAATCTTGCGGACCAGCGCGTAGCTCGCGCCATCGGGATAGCGATTCAGTTCCGGCAGTGCGGCCTTGATTGCTTCGATCGCGAGCGGCGACGGGCCGACTGGATTCTCGTTCGACGCGAGCTTCACCGGCTCATCGATTCCGAGCTCGCGTTGCAGCTCCTCGATCGGCTTTCCCGGCTGATACGGTGCGAGCCCGGCAACCGACGGCAGAACCAAATCTTGTGCTTTGATCAAGAGGCGATGAACTGCCCGCTAGGCGGCGGCAGACCTGCCTTCAGGATACGATCCGAGCACCTTTAAAAAAAGAGCCTTACGCTCAAGCGCCTTCAATGCGCGCGCGAGTTTCGGATCCTCGCGATGCCCCATCAAATCAACGAAGAACAAATACTCCCACGGCCGCGAGCGCAGCGGTCGCGATTCGATTTTTGAAATGTTGATCGAATTGCGCGCGAACAGGCTGAGCGCTTCGTTGAGCGCGCCGACCCGATCCGCCACCGCGAACAGCGCCGTGGTCTTGTCCGCGCCCGAACGATCCGTCGCGCGCTGGCCCATCACGAGGAACCGCGTCGTGTTGCTCGCGATATCCTGGATGTTCGCCGCGATCGTCCTGAGCCCGTAGGCTTCGCCCGCCGCGCGCGACGCGATCGCCGCGAGCGACGGCGTTTTGCTGGCCTGCTGCGCCGCCAGCGCATTCGACGCGACCGCTTCGGTCTCGCAATGCGGGAAATTTGCGGTCAGGTACCCGCGGCATTGCGCGAGCGATTGCTGATGCGACACGATTTTCTTCACCAAAGCCGGATCGCCGTCGCGCGAAAGAATCGAATGCCGCACCGGCGCCAGAATCTCACCGATAATCACCAGCGGCGTGTCGATTAACAGATCGAGCGTGAGCCCGACCGATCCCTCGGTTGAATTTTCGACCGGCACCACGCCGAAGTCCGCGCGCCCATTCTCGACTTCGTTGAACACCGCGGCGAACGACGGCTGCGGCGCGAAATCGACGCTCGCGCCAAATCTCATCCGCGCCGCCTCGTGCGAATAGGTATGCTCCGGCCCGAGGAACGCGACCCGTGGCGCGTGTTCGAGCGCGCGGCACGCCGAAATTATCTCGATAAAAATCCGCTTGATGTGCTCGTCGGCCAGCGGCCCCCGATTTTCGGCGATCATCTTCTCGATCACCTGCCGTTCGCGCACCGGCTGGTAAACCACTTCGCCGCCGTTATGCTTCAGCCGTCCGATCTCGCTCGCGAGATTCGCCCGCAACGACACCAGCCTGAGAATCTTCAGGTTGATCTCGTCGATTCGCGCCCGGATTGTCTCGATCGACGGCGGTTCCGCCGCCGCTTTCTTACCAACTCTGGATGACATGGCAACTCTGGATGATCTGGCAACTCTGGATGATCTGGCAACTCTGGATGAAATTGAACGAATGGCTAACCGATTGCCCCGCCATTTTCAACGCTCCCCCGCGCGCACGGCATTACTTGCAACTCACGCTCTTGACTACCTTGCCGCCCCCGCCGCCGAAGCGAACGTTGCGCTCGTAGCTTACGTCGCATCGCGTGACGCTCGCCGGCAATCGCCGGTAGATCTGCGCCGTAGTATTCGCATAGTCGCACTGCAGCCAGTAGCCACGATCGCTCTTCGCCAATTTCCAGGTTTGGATAACGGCAGTCTTGGTCGTTTGCTCGTTGTCGGGCACGAGCGATGCCTGCTCGGCAGGCGGACCGTCGAAGATTGTGACGCCCGCAATCGCGGTCTTGTAGCCGGAGTAAGTAACGGTCCAGTCCGCAGCCGGCGCCGACGCTTTCTGTTCGACGGCAAGCGATGGCGGACAAGTCTGTTGGGCATACGCAAGATGCGGCGCCGCAATCGCGCACGCGAACGCAATCAGCTTGAGCGTGATTCGCTGACGTCGAGGATGCCGTCCTCCACCCACGGAGCATCGCGCCGAAATTAACTTGCTCATTGCTATCCTCTTCCTCGTGCTTACGGGACTCCTCTTTGTAAGGGACGCGCCGGTCCCGGGAGAGTATATTTACAAATGATCGCTCACTGGAGATGCCATGAAAACGTTTCGTCATACGATACTGCTGATAGCAATCGCCGTGTCCCCGGCAGTTGCGCAAACGACTTCGCCACCTCATCACGCAGCTCATCATGGTAGTTCTGCCCACGCGGCTTACCAGAAATTTCAGGACTTGAAGTGGGAGAAACTCATTCCCGAGGAGGGAGCCGGTTCACCTGAAATAACCTTCCTGCACGTGGATCCAAAATCAGGGGCGACCCAGCTGATAATTCGGACCCCAAAGAACTATCACGTGCCGAGACATTGGCACACCGCCAATGAAACGCACACCGTTATCAGCGGCGCCTTCATCATGGAAGATGACGGCGGCAAGCGGGAGGAACTAGGTCCTGGTTCCTTCAACTACATGCCTGCCAGGATGGTTCACCAGGCGTGGACCAAGCCCGATCAAGGAGCGCTGGTTTTTATCACGGTCGACGGCCCATGGGATCTCAACCTGATGGACGGCCCGACCAAAAAACTCCCGCCAACCAACTACGAGGAATTCACCCGGTAGTGAGTCCTCCATGCGACCCATCCGCGCTTATTGATAAATGGTGGTCCAAACACCTCCATCCCCGGAGTGACGCGGCTCTACTACTCCAACCGCGGAGAAGCTGAAGCCGGCACTGGGCGTAGCGGTCCCGCTCAAACTCGCTCCGTTGGAGCAAAAGGAGGTTCCTCCGACGGACAGCGATCCCGCCAGCGTGGAACCCGAATAGATATCCACCTTATCCTGTAAATGATGGGCGCCCCCATTAGCGCCCGCATATAAAGTCAGATAGCCATACGGCCGCAGTTCGGCGCCCGTCCAGCTCGATTCGCAGCTTACCCCACTACATCCCGGCATCGCGATTGTTCCTTCTGACGGCGTAATGTTGACATTTAGATCGCCGGCTGTCGCGTTGAACAGGGTTATTGTGGCGACCGTGCAGTACTGGTTCCCACTTCCATTTACGTCTACTTTGAGCAAACTCCAGCCGTTGATGGCGTTGAATACCTCGAAGGGATTGGCCCCATTGTCGAAAATGTCGGTTTGCAGTACCTTGAGCGACGGAATCGAGGAGTCCCCGCTCTTCACAAAGCTGGCCAAATTATAATTGTCAGTACTGGCGCCGCCAAAGGTGGCGTAGCTGTAGCTATTATAGTTCGAGGTATTCAGGCCGGTAATCGATCCTTTGTTGGCGAACGAGTTAAACTGATCGTAGGCCAGCGGCATGAGCTGTTGCATGATCGAGAGCTCGTAGGCGCTAAGGGCTTGACTCTCGAGGTTGATTATACCGTTCTTGGCGAGACCCAATCCGTTATAGCCAACGATGTTGGTGGCCGGTCCAATCTGCTGCAGTCGGCCCCAGTCCTGCAGAATTGCAGTCTCCGCAGTAACCGCGCCATCGGACACCTGCTTAAATTGGGTTGACAGAGCTCCGTACAGTTCCCCAACGGTCGTGGCCAACTTCTGATTCAGGGTGTTGCCGGGAACAGATAGCGCGCTGTTGACCGCCGTCTCCATCAGATTGGCGAACGCGCCGCCGCCGGTGAACAGGGCAGTGCCGCCGGCCGTAGTCGCGTTGAGAAGCGTATAGATGACGCCGTCAACAAGCTCGATCGGCGCCGCCGCGGTCATGCTTTGGCCGCTGGAAACGCCAACATCTTTCGACAGGGCAAGGATTTGATCGCCGGCGTTTACGAAGACATAGACAAAGATCTGGTTATAGAAATTAAAGGTATTCTGAACGCCTACCGCATAGGTGCACTCATTTGCGATCTGGCTCGCTACGGCCGACCAATCACTGGATGAAATGGGAGTACCGTTATATGAAGTAGGAGGATTGTTGTTCGCACTCGCGATCGCGGAATAACAGTTTGTCAGTGCGCTGGAAGTAGTCAGAATCTCGTATTCGCAACGGATGCCCGCGTATGTTGTCCCTTCATAGTTACAACTGACGCTACCGACATTTACACCTGGATAATTACTGATGTAGTCATAAGCTGCTGTCTGACCGTCGGTGGCCGGGGCCGGAAACGGCGGGCTCGAGTTGGGCTCACTTACAACCTGCCCTACGAAGTAACTAGGATAGGTGTACCACTGATTGCCGGGTGAAGGTGCCTGCGGCGCGACACCGATCGTGCCGCCCGACAGAGTATTATAGAGCTGCCCGCTGACATCCAGGTTGGTTAGCTGTGCCGTATTCGTATCGTAGCTCCATTGCTCGAAGCCGCTGTTATCGCCGGCCGGAGAATTCTGTTGGTTGCTGTAGATGGCGCTTCCCCAGGTGGAAAGGAAGCCGAGTTCCAGTGGGAGCGCTGCGGTACCCAAGCCCACGAGCATGCTGGGAGCTCCGGAATTGACCTGGCTCACCGCGAAACTCTCGGCGCTGCGCAAGTAGAAGTTTGCAGCGGTGGGCGCCTCGACGGCTTTCCATAATTGGCTGCCGTTTGCAGTGGGATTGTATGGCGCCAAGCTCACCTGAGTCCCTCCGTTGGGGTTGGTAGCACCAAAGGGAGGCCTGCCGCTGACCGTCAGCACCAGCGGGGTTGAAGATAACGAGGAGGTCCCCTGGGCCGGTTGGCAGCGGAGACCCGTCCGACAGCAGGCCATTAACGATGTAAAAGTAGTGATCGAAGCTGGCGCTACTTGGGGCGACCGGGACCGCATCAGCGACTTCCTCTCCCCGCACGCCGTTCACGACGTTATGCCAAACAGTGTCCGGAGACAGGGTCGGCGAAACCGGAGAAAAGAACGACCCCGACTTGGGCCTGGAATTGGAAGCGGTGGGGCCAGCCGTTCCGGATGAACCGCCACCACAACCAATCGCCGGAAGCAGGAAAAGTGAAACAACCAACAACGCGGAGAGCCCGGCGGGATATGGTGGTGCCATCGTGTGCAGCCATCCTGTTCGAGTGATCTTCATCGGCGCTTGTTCCGACCACGAACGTCGCGCCGCCATTTGCGCACTCTATGCCGATTTGCATTCGCGCGTCAAGTATTATGCATTGTGAGTGCATTCTATGCATTACTAGTGCACCCTATGCATTAATAGTGTAGAGTGATCGAGTGAAGAAGCGTATCGATGGGCGCACGGCCAAAGGCTTGCGAGTCAGAGAACAGGCCCGCGAGAGCATCCTGACCGCGTATATCGATCTGATCCGCAGCGGTGTTCCGGCGCCGACCGCGCGCGAAACCGCCGAGCGCGCCGGACTCTCGCTGCGCGCCATCTTCAACCACTTTCCCGATCTGCGCGCGCTGCGGTTGGCCTCGTTCAATCGCGCCCAAGCGCAGAGCAGCGAGTTCTTTTCCGAAGAAATTCCGGATCGCGGTTCCGCCGCAGAAAGACTCGAACTCTTCGTGCAAAAGCAAACGCGCAGGCTCGAATACGTGACGCCGTTTCACCGTACCGCTGCGATGGTTGAGAGCGTCGATCCGGATGTGGCCGCGGCGATGAAGCGGGCGCGCGATGCGGCCTTGCGCGATTTGGCAAAGACCCTCGGGCCCGCCTTGAGCCCCTTCTCTCGCAGCGAAAAGCGCGACCTGCTAACGAGCTTGCACATGGTCTGCTCCTGGAATGCGTGGGAATTCCTGCGCGCGCACTATAGCCTGTCCCCCAGGCGCGCGCGCGCCATCATCACCAGCGTGGCATTGACCGTCCTTGCCGCCGCCGAGCGTCGCGCGTCCCAGAGCGCCCGCTGAAAAACGCGCCGTCCGCAGAGGGTGCCGCCATCGCCCGCCACTTCCTCCGTGCCATTCCAACTCCGTCATCCTGAGCGGAGGCTGCCGCAGTCGAAGGATCTCGATCTCTGCGCCGGAACGCGCCGAAGACGCCCCGCCGCCACCCGTGCTCGATGCTGCGCATTCTCCGCTGAATCGCGCGAAAATCGCGAGCGTAAGCGGGTTCACCGCAATCAAACGCGAACCTTTCGGCGAACGCTGCGTATTCACGATCGAGTCGGAGGAGTATGCAATGAGCTGAGACGGTGTGGATGCGCGACGACTTCACAAAGGTAGTGATCGAGGTGCTGGCCAAGCGCGTTGGATATGTTTGTTCCAACCCGTCGTGTGAGCAGTTCACTGTAGGCCCACAACAGGAAGTCTCAGGCACAATCAACATTGGCGTCGCGGCCCATATCACAGCGGCGGCACCCGGAGGTCCTCGTTACGATCCTGTGCTCACTAGCGATGAGCGTCGCTCCTTCACAAACGGAATCTGGCTTTGCCAGTCATGCGCAAAGCTCGTCGACTCTGACGAAATTAGGTTCTCGGTACAGCTCCTCAGACGATGGAAGGATCGCGCTGAGCTTCAGGCGCTCGAAAAGATTCACGGAGCCGTCCCAGGTGGAACGACGGTGGTAACCCTACGGCATGTTCTTACGGGTCACACGAACTTTGTGTGGGACGTAGCGGTTACGCCAGATGGGAGGCGTGCCGTTTCCGTTTCAAACGACCAAACTGTGCGAATGTGGGACATATCTTCCGGAAACTTATTGGCTACCTTTAAGGGGCACCACGCATTTGTCTGTTCGCTCTCACTGTCGCAGACAGGGAACCTGGTCGCGACCGGCGCTGTGGATGGAACCATCAAAGTCTGGGCGCTTGACTCCGGCGAACTGCGCGCTGACTGGAATCAGGGCGCCCCGGACGCGAAGGTTGCGTGGGGACCTGGTGAGAACCAACTTTTGTCGGGCGGTGCTGACGGTTGCCTGCAAATCTGGAACATTGAGGACGGGAGATGCGAACAGAAAATTCAAGCCCACTCGAAGGCGATATTAAAGGTTGTATTTCTGGAAGACGGCGAGCGACTAGTGTCTGTCTCAGCGGACAAGACTGTGCGAATCTGCAGCGCAGTCACCGGGAAATGCGTCCGCGTATTTGAAGGTCATTCGGGAGAGGTGAACTCCGTCGCCATCGCGTCAGACAATCATCGAATGATATCCGCTTCGGAGGATGCCACCCTGCGAATTTGGGATATAGACACTGGATCATGTGAAGGCGTGCTGCGCGGTCATAGCGACATTGTCTGGCGCGTTGCTATCTCACGTGATTATCGAATTGTAGCGTCTGGCGCGAAAGACAATACCGTGCGGCTCTGGGACCTTCGGTCGAACGAGTGTCTTCAGGAGTTGCCTCATCCAGACTGTGTTGCGGCCGTCGCCTTCAGCCCAGACGGGTCCGAGCTATTGGTTGGATGCGACAACGCGCGAATTTACGTCTATTCGGTAGAACCAACGGCTTTGCAATCCTGATCGCTGGACAGCTGAGAACGTGACTCACCGCGCGACCTCACCCACAGCTTCACTCTTCTCTTTCCTTTTCTATTTTCTACCAGCGCGGAGCGCGCATCTTCTTTCAAACGGGAAGCCCGAAACCTGCGTGAGGTTTCGGAAATCCTTTCTTCGGGAAATCTTCTCCCCGTCTGCGCTTTTCGTTTTCCTTTCTCCTGAACTCAATGTTTCACGTGAAACATTCGCCGCGCCGATCAACGGCAGAGGCCGCTAGCACCAAGCTTCTCGCGACTTCTCGACGCTGGCTCTCTCCGGCGTGGCACAGAAATCGCTCCCCTCAATCCGACCGTAGGGTTTAACAGCCCAGGATATATCCCTGCTCTGGGATTGAAGGAGAAATTACATGAAGTACAAAACTGCCGTGACTCTTTTTTCTGCAGCGATGATCGCGGGCGCAATCGCGGCGCCATCATTCGCCCAAGATCGCGATTACGGCCCGAGTAGCGATCGCAGCTTCGAAACCAGCCGCGGCCTTCCCGGCGGCGATCCCGACGAAGGTCTGGGCGAGTTCCTGAACAACGGGAACAATAATGATTTTGCGCGCAGGTTCCGCGAAAACCCGAACATGATCTATGACAAGGACATCATGGCCCATGAGCCGGGATTTCGCGCTTACCTGGACGCGCATCCCGATGTGCGCGAACGGCTGTACGGCGAAGCGGGTGCCCATCGCGAGCGACGTTGGGACAAACGCCACGAACGCAGCGAGTAGTTCCGATCACCTGGAATGAGCTAGCTAGCCGATGGGCTCGTCGTTATCGACGCGCAGCCGCGTGAGATACGCCGAGCCCATCGAGGCAAACTTCCGCTCGCGTGCGCGCCGCAACTCGCCCGGCTTCAGCTTCACCAACGATTCGAGATGCCGCGCGAGCGCCGCGCCCAGCAGATGCGCCGCTTCGGCCGGCGCAGTATGCGCACCGCCATTCGGCTCCGCTACGATCTCGTCGATAATTCCGAACTCGAGCAAATCAGGCGATGAGATCTTGAGCGCGCTCGCCGCCGCCGCGACGTTTTCCTCGCCGCCAGCCCGCCACAGAATCGCCGCGCATCCTTCCGGCGTGATCACCGAGTAGCACGCGTTCTCCTGCATCAGCACGCTATTCCCGACTCCGAGCGCGAGCGCACCGCCCGAACCGCCCTCGCCGATCACGCATGCGATCACCGGCACCGTGAGGCGTGCCATCAATTCGAGATTATGCGCGATCGCTTCACTTTGCCCGCGCTCTTCCGCACCGACGCCCGGCTCAGCGCCTTGGGTGTCGATGAAAGTGACCAGCGGAATCGAAAACCGCTCCGCGAGTTCATAAACGCGCGCCGCCTTGCGATAACCCTCCGGATGCGGTTTGCCAAAGTTTCTCTTCAACCGCTCCGTAGTTGTGCGCCCGCGTTGTTGTCCGACTATCGCCACCGCGCGGCGTCCGAAGTAGCCGAGTCCGGCCACGATCGCGCCGTCGTCCGCGAACCTGCGATCGCCATGAATCTCGAAGAAGTCGCGAATCAGCAGATCGATATAGTCGAGCGTCTGCGGCCGCATCGGATTGCGCGCGAGCCGCACCCGTTCGATCGCCGTCAGGCCGACTCCACCGCTCTCAGCCGTCGCGCTGCCGTTGGCGCGATGCTTCGCGCCGCGGCGCACCTTATGTCCGTTCGAGCTGCCTTTCAAAGTTCACCGCGATTCGTGAAAAATTTCTGGAACAAGGAAAGAGCATCCTGAGCGCCGCGCTGCGGGTCAAGCCATACGATCTCCCGCTCGCGGCGAAACCAGGTCAGTTGCCGCTTTGCCAATCTGCGCGAATCGCGCTTAGCGAGCGCGATCGCATCGGCAATCGTGCTCTCGCCGCGAAGATGCGACGCGATCTGCTTGTAGCCGATCGTGCTCAACGGAGATTTCTGAACCGCCTGCTCAGCCTTCATCAGCCGTCGCACTTCGTCGACCAATCCCGCCGCGATCATCTGGTCGAAGCGCGCATCGATCGCTTCGTACAATCGTTTGCGCTCGACCTCGACGCCCACCGTCAACGCATCGTAACCCGCGTCGGCAAAACGATGCCGCCCCTGATGCACCGAAATCGGCTCGCCGGTGAGCTCGAAAACCTCGAGCGCCCGCGTGATCCGGTACAAATCGTTAACGCCGATTCGCATCGCCGCCAGAGGGTCAATCTCTCTCAGCCGTTCGTGCAGATACGGCGCGCCGCGCTCGTCCGCGACTTTCGCGTACTTGCATCTTATATCTGCCGATGCCGCCGGCCCCTGAAAAATCCCGCCCCGCAGCACCCGCAGGTAGAGCCCGCTGCCCCCGACCACGATCGGCCGTCCACCGCGCCCCGCAACTTCCGTGATCGCCTCACGTGCCATCGCGCCGAACTCGGCCACGTCGAGCGGCTGGCCCGGGTCGCGCACATCTATAAGATGATGCGGCACGCGCCGCCGATCGTCCGGCGACGGCTTCGCGGTCCCGAGATCCATCCCTCGATAGAACTGGCGCGAGTCGGCGTTGATGATCTCGGCGCCGAGTCGCTCGGCAATCTGCATCGCGAGCGCCGACTTGCCCGATCCGGTCGGCCCCACGATGAATCCAATCCGAATCCTCGCCGATTTTTCGACGCCTGCTCGGGCGCTCGCTTCTTGATGAGAACCGCTCATCGCCGGAACATCCGCTCGATTTGTCCGCGCCCAAAGTTGATATGCACTGGCCGGCCGTGCGGACAATTGGTCTTGAATTCGGTGCGATCCAATTCGGCAAGCAGCGAATGAATCTCCGCCGGCTCGAGCACACGCCCGACGCGAACCGAGCCGTGACAGGCGAGCTGTTTCAGCCAATTCTCGAACGCGTCCTCTTTGCCGCCGCGAAATCCCGCCTCGCCCATGCTATCGATCATGTCCGACAGCAGCTTCGCGCCGCCCTCGGGCCCGAAGACCGCCGGCGCCCCTTTCAACAGCAAGGTGGTGGGTCCAAACGGCTCGATATCAAATCCCATCGCGCGCAGTTCGCTGATTGCACCTTGAACCTGCGCGGCGCGTGCAGGATTGAGCTCGACCGGCACTGCCGTCAAAAGCTGTTGCGTGCGGACGCCCCCATCGCGCAGTTCCGCGCGCAATCGCTCGAACGTGACGCGCTCGTGCGCGGCGTGCTGATCGATCAAGATGAGACCGTCGTCGGACTCGAGCGCGATGTAGCCAGCGAAGATTTGCCCGATGACGCGGAGCCGCGAGTACATTGGGATCGGAGCAGTCGCGGGCGAACCACCCGCGCCAACGCGCGCGTCGCGATCGTACGCGAGGCTGAGCGGACGCTGAAATGCGGTCGGCCGCGCCGCGTCGGGAATCAGCCGGAGCGGCGCATCGGATCGCGTCGACGACCTCGGAGTCGGTTCGCGCGACCCATCAGATGTCGGTTGTTCCGGGTTCGCGGTCGAGATCGTGATCAGGCCCATCGCGACGTCGTCCGGAGCCGGAGTTGGTTTTTCGATTTTGGTCGGGTCCGAGTCGGTCTGATCCGCCAGCCGATCGCGAATCGCGTGATAGACGACTTCGAACACCGCGCCGGCATTGCGAAACCGCACTTCCGTTTTCATCGGATGGACGTTCACATCGACGTCTTCATGCCGAATATCGACGAACAGCACGGCCGCGGGATGGCGCCCGCGCGGAATCAGCGTCTGGTATGCCTGCTCGATTGCGCGGATCAGGATCCGGTCGCGCACCGAGCGGCCGTTGACGAAGGTGAAAATCATCCTGCCGGTCGCAAACGATTCCTGACTGGTCGCCGCCAGTCCTCGCGCACGAACCCCCGGCCGGTCCAGCTCGAACGGGAGCAAGCTGCCCGCCAGCTTCGGACCGAACAGTTGGCGCACCCGCTCGAGCGCCGACGTAGCGCGCGGCAATTCGAACACCTTGCGCTGATCTGCGGTAAGCGTGAATGCGACGTGATGATTCGCGAGCGCGATTCGCTGGAATGCCTCGGCGATCGCACCCTGTTCGGTCGCGACGGTTTTCAGAAATTTGAGCCGCGCCGGCGTGTTGAAAAACAGCTCACGGACTTCGATTCGAGTTCCCGCCGCCATCGCGCACTCGCGCGTATCATCTATATTGCCGCCCTCAGCCGCGATCTCGGCGCCATGCGTATCGGCCGGCCGGCGGGTCTGCAGCTTCAAATGCGACACGCTCGCGATCGACGCCAGCGCCTCGCCGCGAAACCCCAGCGTGCGGATCGCCGCGAGGTCCGATGCGCTCCGAATTTTCGAAGTGGCGTGGCGCCGCAATGACAGGATCGCGTCCTCGCGCATCATCCCGCATCCGTCGTCCGCGACCGCGATCAACGCGGAACCGCCGCGCTCGATCTCGACGCTGATCGCACGCGCGCCTGCGTCGAGCGAATTCTCGATCAGCTCCTTCACCGCCGACGCGGGCCGCTCGACGACCTCGCCGGCCGCGATCTGGCTCGCGACCTGCTCCGGCAATATGTGAACTACGTGCTCCGTCATCGTGCGCCGGACTGCGAACCGGCTGGCTAGACATTGTAGCTTTCCGACCGGATACTCAAGCAACCTGCCCGCATCTTCGAGTTTCACTATGTCACCACCAAGGCACGGAGCCACAAAGGAAGAATGAATAATCGGGAAGATGAAATTCGGAGGATGTCCTGCCGACAGTCTGTAGTCTTTTCCTTCCGACTTACTATTCTTTGTGCCTTGGTGTCTTGGTGGTAAATTCTCCCCCGATGATCAAAAGCATCTTTACGATTTTGTTCGTTGGGATACTCGTCCTAGCAGGGGTTACTCGCGCCGCGGCTGAAATCAGAATCGGCGTCGGCGTAATCGGCCCGATCTCGCCGCAGACCGAAACCGACATCGATCAGCTGGTCGGGCAGTTGCCCAATGTGCACGCCGTACCGATTCAGCCGCCCGGCGATGTCGATGCGTGCGTCAAACGATTCGTCGCGGGCGATGCGGACGACAAGCTCGACGCGGTGATGGTCGTGAGCCTGCCGCCCGAGTCGTTCCAAAGCACGCGCGACCGGAGCGAGGCGAAGTTCACCGGCGCCTACGAAATCTGGACGCTCAATCTTTCCACCCTCGCCGAAGACCGCCATCGCTTTACCTTTACCGATCGCGAGCCGGTGATCGGCGGCGCCGCGGCGATACTCGCGATGCCCGCGCAGCTATTCGCGGAGCGCGCAACCGGCAAGAAATTAATTTCGAGCGACGAATGGCAAGCTTTCAAGGCGGTGGAAACGCGGGTCGAAGCAAAACTCGTCGCCGCCACCAAGCTCTATCTGCAGACCGCGTCGCTTCGCGATACCGCACAGCTCAACCCGCTCGAGACCGCGCGTAACCTGCTCGATCGCGGCGATGGCGAGACCGCGATGCTGGTGTTCCAGAAAGCGGGCCTCAACAATCCTGAAGTCCAGCGGATGATCGCGTCGGCCCAGCAGCAACTTCGCCGCAGCCAGGCGCAGTCGCTGCTCGGGAAGACCCTCGGCGCGATGGCTGGCGGCAACAACGGTCAGGCGCGCACGATCCTCGCGCAATACGAACAGGCTCCATTCGCCGAGAGTTCGCGCGCCGACGCGATTCGCCGTGCGCTCGCCAGTGCAGTCGACCACCGCGTCGATGCTTCATATGACTCTGTGCTGAAAAGCGACGTGCCGACGCTCGACCATGCCGCGTTCGTCGCGATGCTGAAACAAATGTTCGGTGAGCAGACCGGCTCGACGCCGGCGGAAGTCGTGGTGGGCGCGAACGACGTCACGATCGAAGACAAGGCCGCGGTGAAGGGCGTCAAGGAACAACTCGACATTTACGCAGGCACGCTCGGTCGCAGCGCCTGGTTGATGAGTCTCAAGTGCGGATGCGACGCGAGCGCCGTGCTGACCGGCGAATCGGTCGGCGGCACGATTCTCAAGGCGAACTATTCGCCGAGCTTCAAACGTCCGCAAGTCGGCCTGCCCTGATCGATCACGTCGCTCGCAGCTTTGGCATAGGATGATGCGCGCCCTCTTCCACAAGTCACGTTGGCGGGCTAGTCTGGCAGGCTAACCTGAATACATCGGAAGTAGTCATGAGACATTGCGCCTATTGCAAGAAGCATCCGTCGGTCGGCAACAACGTCAGCCACGCTAATAACAAGACCAAGCGGCGGTGGAATCCTAACCTGCAGGAAGTGCGCGCGGAGATCGGCGGCAACGTGCGTCGCATCCTCGTGTGCACACGATGCATCCGTAGCGGCAAAGTCAAAAAAAGCGCCTGAACGGATAGACTTCAGAGCAGTGCCGCGATCTTGTCGGGTGGGCGCGCGATGATCGCCCGCTTGCCGCGAATCACGATCGGCCGCTGCATCAGCTCGGGATATTTCAGCAGCAACTCGATCACGGGCTTCTTATCGGTGTAGTCGTCCGGATTCAGTCCCAGTTCCTTGAACCGCTTGTCCTTACGGACGAGCTCGGCGACAGGTTCGTCAAGCATCGCGACGATCTTCTCGAGTGTCTCGCGCGTCGGATGCTCCTTCAAATACTCGACTGTGTCGAACTCGACACCGCGGGCGCTGAGCAATTCAAGCGCGCCGCGTGAGTTGCCTCAGCCAGGGTTGTGATAAAGGGTTACTCGCTCCATTGCACTGCTTTCCTCGTTCGTGGTTTTCGATAAGCATAAGCCGCGCACTACGACGCATCAAACGCTTGCGCGGAGGCTTTGATGAAGCCGTGCGGGATGATTAGAATCGGGCGGCGTCCAAGTGCCTGACGAGACGGGAGACATCGTGACGAACTCGAATTCGCGGTCCGGTAAAATTATTTTCTCGGCGATAGCTGTTTCGCTCGCGGTGGCCGCTCTTTTCAGCACCGGCGCGCATATCGCAAGCGCGGCCAACGTCAACGGCACGATGACTTACGTCAACGGCTCTCCGGCAACGCGACGACAACTGCACTACGAGAATCGCGCGACTGGCGATATGTTCGTCGCGCCGACCACGCCTGATGGGGCATTCACCGCTGACCTGCCGCCCGGCCTTTATGATTTGCGCGCCGAGCGCGGTGTTATTCTGAAGTACAAGATTCGGGTCGATGCAGATGATCTGAATATCGGACGCGTCGTCGAACCAGCGCCGCTCGATGTGCGCCGCATCTTTGAACATCAGAGCGTCGCCGAGGCGATCGTCGTGAGTCCCGCGCCCTCCGCGGCCAATCTGACGGGTCGGCCGTTGCAGGCGATGCGCTACGGCCATGAAGCGATGGCTCCTTTCGGCGCTCCGGTCGGCACTCCGATACCGAAATCGACGCCGCTCGGGGAAGCGACTCCATCGGCCGCACCATCCCCGACCGCGCTGAAGTAGCCGGAACTACACCTCGAGATCTCACAGCCGAGGAAAAAGCTGCCGTGTTTCGACTTGATGGAAAAAATGCGGTCGTGACCGGCGCCGGTTCCGGAATCGGTCTCGCGATAGCGACGACGTTTGCCGCGAGTGGCGCGCGCGTATTTATACTCGAGCGCGACATGCCCTCGGCTGAAGTCGCCGCGAAGAAAATTCGCGCTGCCGATGGAACCGCATCGGCGATTGAATGCGATGTCGCGAGCGCATCGTCGGTGCAGTCTGCGTTTGCGCAAGTCGATCGCGACGCCGCGAAGCTCGACATCGTGGTTTGTAACGCGGGCATCGCGCATGTCGGTACCGCCGAGAATACCAGCGAGGCGGACTTCGACCGTATCTACTCGGTCAACGTGAAAGGCGTGTATCTCACCGCACAGGCGGGGGTCCGGCGGATGCTGAAAACCGGCGGCGGCGTGATCCTCAACCTCGCTTCGATCGCGTCGCTGATCGGGCTCACCGATCGTTTCGCGTACTCGATGAGTAAAGGCGCGGTGCTGACGATGACGCGCTCGATCGCGGTCGACTACGTCAAGCAGGGCATCCGATGCAACTGCATGTGCCCCGCGCGCGTGCACACTCCATTCGTTGACGGCTACTTGCACGCGACCTATCCGGGCAGAGAAGCCGAGATGTTCAAGCAACTCTCTGAATATCAACCGATCGGTAGGATGGGCACGCCCGAGGAAGTCGCGGCGCTCGCGCTCTACCTGTGCTCCGACGAAGCGTCGTTCATCACTGGGCAGGCGTATCCGATCGACGGTGGCGTGCTCGCATTCTAAGCGGCGCGCGCGGCGTGCGACGATGAAACAATACGGCCGCACGATCAATCTGAAAAATGACCCGGAAACAATCGAGCGATACCTCGCGTATCATCGTGCGATCTGGCCCGAGGTCGAGCACGGCCTCAAGTCGATCGGCATTACCAGAATGCTGATCTGGAAGCTCGATCGTCAACTTTTCATGTTCATGGAAACGAGCGACGACTTTGACGCCGCGCGCGACTGGCCACGGTACGAGGCAGGCCATCCGCGCATCAAGGAATGGCAGGATCTGATGGCGTCGTTTCAGGAGCCGGTTCCGAACGCGAAGCCGGACGAATGGTGGGCCGAGATGGAACTGGTTTTCGATCTGTGATGGGCGCTACTGCTTCCACTCCGCGCCGCCGGGGAACTCGAACGCATCGAGTGACGCCGGCTTCATCTCGATACTGAAGCCCGCCGCCGTCGGCGGCATGTATCGCCCGTTTCGCACCACCACCGGATCCTTGAAATGCTCGTGCAGATGATCGGCGAACTCGGTCATCCGATTTTCGAGTTTCCCGCTGACGCAAACGTAATCGATCAATGAAGTATGCTGCGCATATTCGCAGAGCCCGATTCCGCCGGCATGCGGACATACCGGCACGTCGAACTTCGCAGCGAGCAACAGCACCGCGAGCGCTTCATTCAATCCACCCAGCCGGCAGTTGTCGAACTGGCAGAAATCGATCGCTTGCGCCTGCAGCAATTGCTTGAACATCACGCGATTCGCCGCGTGCTCCCCCGTCGCGACACCGACCGGCCGAATCGCGTTGCGAATCTTCGCATGACCGAGAATATCGTCGGGGCTGGTCGGCTCCTCGATCCAGAGCGGATTGAAGCGGGCGAGTGGCCGCATAAATTCGATCGCCTCGCCGACATCCCACGCCTGATTGGCGTCCATCATCATTTTGTTCTGCGGACCGATTTCCTCGCGCACCAGCGCCGCGCGATGCACGTTCGCATCTGAATCGCGCCCGACTTTTATTTTGAACGCGCGCCATCCGTCGGCCAGCGCCTCGCGGCAAAGACGGCGCACCTTGTCATCGGGATATCCCATCCATCCTGCCGACGTGATGTATGCCGGGTAACCCTCAGCACGCATCTGCGCTTCGCGTTCGGCGCGCGTGGAAAATTTGCGCCGCAGAATTTCGAGCGCCTCGCCACGCGTCAGCGCGTCGGTGATGTAGCGGAAGTCGATGCATGAAACGATTTGCTCGGGCGTCATATCGGCGACCAGCTTCCACACCGGCTTGCGCTCGACCTTGGCATACAAATCCCACACCGCGTTGACAATCGCGGCGGTCGCAAGATGAATCGCGCCCTTCTCGGGACCGATCCACCTGAGCTGGCTCTCATGCGTGAGACGCTGCCAGACCGCGCCCATGTCACTGGTGATCGATTCGAGCGTCGAACCGAGCACGAGATGCTGCAACGCGCGCACCGCCGCGACGCATACTTCGTTGCCGCGCCCGAGCGTGAACGTCATGCCGTGGCCTTCGAGTCCGTCGCCCGCGTCAGTGGTCAGCACGACGTAGGTCGCAGAATAATCCGGGTCGGTATGCACGGCGTCCGAGCCCGCCAGCGTTCTCGAAGTGGGCGTGCGAATATCGCGAACCGTGAGTCCGGAAATTTGGCGCGGCATGTCTGCTTCCTCAGCGCGGCATGGTAGCATCGCAGCGCCAGCGATGACGACTGAAATCTCAGAGCGCTTCGCAGACCTTCGTCAATCATGGCCGCGGCCTTCCGCGCCCAGACCAATCGTGGTGATTGGCGCTGGCAGCATCGTTCGCGACGCGCATCTGCCGATTTATCAGCGCCTCGGATTTCCGGTGGCCGGGATTTTCGATCTGAAAGCGGACGCCGCGCGCGAACGAGCGAAGGCATTCTCGCTGCCGCGCGTTTTCAACAGCCTCGACGAAGCCGTCGCCACACCCGATGCGGTGTTTGACGTTGCGATTCCGCCGCAGAATATCGCCGCGGTGCTCGAGCGATTACCCAGTGCGTCCGCGGTGCTGATTCAAAAGCCGATGGGCCGCGACCTGGCCGACGCGCAGCGTATCGTCGCGATTTGTCGCGAGCGCCGTCTTATCGCGAAGATCAATTTCCAGTTGCGTTTCGCACCCAACATGCTCGCGATCAAAGACGCGCTCGAGCACGGCCTCTTCGGCGAGATTCTCGATCTAGAAGTGCGCATCAATCTGCACACGCCGTGGAATTATTGGGCCTTCCTGAAAGGCGTGCCGCGCCTCGAAGTCCTGATGCATTCGATTCACTATCTCGATCTTGTTCGTTCGTTTCTCGGCGAACCGCGCGGAGTTTACTGCCGCGGCGTTCGTCATCCGGAAATGCCCGATTACTCCGACACGCGCACCAGCATCATTCTCGACTATGGCGACGTCGTTCGATGCAGCCTCACGTTGAATCACGCGCATCGGTTCGGAAATCGTTACGCGATGTCGCAGCTTAAGATCGAAGGCACGCGCGCCGCGGCAATCGCTAAGATGGGCGTGAATCTCAACTACCCTGCCGGTCAGCCCGACGTGCTCGAAGTCGCGCCAACGGATTCCGACTGGTCGGCGATTGCACTGCGCGGCTCGTGGTTTCTCGAAGCGTTCGAAGGACCGATGGCGAATCTGCAGCGATTTATCGCCGGCGAAGACAAAGTGCTGATCTCAGGCGTCGAAGATGCGATCAAGACGATGGCCGTCGTCGAGGCTTGCTACGAATCCAGCGCGAAACGCGGCACACCGATTCCGCCGGTAGAATGATTTAGCTGGCGCAAATTCAGCAGCCTCGGAATGAGTGAATCGCGATCAGCGTCGCCGCTCCTGATCAACGGCCCGAAAAAAGCTGCGATCACGATAGTGCTCGCGCACGGCGCCGGCGCTCCGATGGATTCCACATTCATGAACATCATCGCCGAAAGCGTCGCAAAGTCGAGTGCGAACACCAAGGTCGTGCGCTTCGAGTTTCCTTATATGAGGATGCGACGCGAGACAGGACGGCGCTCAGCGCCCGATCGCGCACCGGTGCTGCTGCAATCCTGGCGCGATGTCATCGCGGATTTGGGCGGCGCCGATAGGCTCGTGATCGGCGGCAAATCGATGGGCGGCCGGATGGCGAGCATGATCGCCGACGAAGCGGGCGTCCGCGGCCTGGTATGCCTCGGCTACCCGTTTCATGCGCCCGGCAGACCCGAGCTGCCGCGCATCGCGCATCTGCAAAAGCTCCGAACACCCGGCTTGATTCTGCAGGGCACGCGCGATTCATTCGGCAGTCCTGACGAGGTCGCCGGGTACGAACTCTC
This sequence comes from Deltaproteobacteria bacterium, assembly GCA_003135855.1. GTDB lineage: Bacteria > Desulfobacterota > Binatia > Binatales > Binataceae > Binatus. Next base: position 17,683 of record PNBD01000144.1, on the reverse strand, counting down.
GCGTTCGATTCGAGTCGAATGGATCGAAGATGGCGATCACTCGTTCAAACCGCGCGCGCGCTCCGGTCGCACCGAATGGCAGAACCTGGATCAAGCCATTTCGCTGATCGTGGATTGTTTGAGTTCTCTGAAATAGCTCGCGCCTCCGCTGCATCCGTTTGACGAGCGCGCGATTCATCCCCTACGCTTCTTTCAGAACTCAACGCCGGCGATAGGAAGAATCATCATGGCTCTCGATGAAAAAAAGCTCCAGGAATTGATCGGCAAAATGCTCGGAGACGTCGGTGCCGCGATGGGCGCCGCGCTGGTTTTGCTCGGCGACAAATTCGGACTGTACAAAACGCTCGCATCCGCGGGACCGCTCTCCGCGGCCGATCTCGCGTCGCGCACCGGCACCGTCGAACGATACGTGCGCGAATGGGCCGCGGCAGAGGCCGCCGCCGGCTACATCAATTACGATCCAGCTAGCGCGCGCTACTCGATCTCGCCTGAACAGGCGCTGTTGCTCGCCGACGAAAACGGCCCGGCGTTTTTTCCAGGCATCTACCAGATCGCCGCCGCTGCCGTACGCGACGAACCAAAAGTTGCCGAGGCGTTTCGCAATGGCGGCGGCGTCGGATGGCACGAGCACGACCCGTGCCTTTTTCGCGGCACCGAAAGATTCTTCCGCCCCGGCTATGCGACGCATCTGGTCGCCGAATGGATCCCCGCGCTTGAGGGCGTCAAGGAAAAACTCGAACGCGGCGCGAACGTTGCCGACGTCGGATGCGGCCACGGTGCTTCGGTAATACTGATGGCGCAGGCATTTCCGAAGTCGCAGTTCACCGGCTTCGATTATCACGAGCCGTCGATCGTGCGCGCCCGCGAACTTGCACGCGAGGCAGGCGTTGCCGATCGCGCCAAATTCGAGCGCGCCTCCGCCAAAGATTATCCGGGAAGTTACGACCTGGTCGCGTTCTTCGATTGCCTGCACGATATGGGCGATCCGATCGGCGCCGCGGCTCACGTCAAACAAACCCTAAAGCCCGGCGGCACCTGGATGGTGGTCGAGCCGTTCGCCAACGATCGCGTTGAAGATAATTTCAATCCGATCGGACGCCTCTTCTATGCCGCCTCGACGACGATTTGCGTGCCGGGGTCGCTCGCTCAGGAAGTTGGCCTCGGCCTCGGCGCGCAAGCCGGCGAAGCGCGCCTCCGCGAAGTGCTCAAGGCCGGCGGCTTCTCGCAGATCAGGCGCGCAACCGCGACCCCGTTTAATTTGGTGCTCGAAGCACGGCCCTGATCAAATCCACGGCTTCGATTCTTTTCGGGAGGATGAAAATGAAAATCGGACTATTCGCAGTCGGCACTGGCAAAATGGCTGGCGGCGCGTTACTAACCACGCTCGCCTCCAAGGCGGAGAGGCTCGGCTTCTCGACCTTGTGGGTGCCCGAGCACGTCGTCCTGATCGATAAATACTCGTCGAAGTATCCGTACTCGCAGGATGGCGTCCTGCCCGCGCCCACCAACGCCCCGATCTTCGATCCATTTCTGTCGCTCACCTGGATGGCCGCGGCGACGACCAAGATACGCCTCGCGACCGGCATCTGTCTCGTGCCCGAGCACAATCCGGTAGTGCTCGCCAAAGTCGTCGCGACGCTGGATTTCCTGAGTGGCGGCCGCTCGATCCTCGGAGTCGGAATTGGATGGCTCGAAGAAGAGTTCCAGGCGATCGGAATTCCGTGGCAACGCCGCGCGCATCGTACCCGCGAATGTATCGACGCGATGCGCCGTCTGTGGGGCGACGACGTAAGCAAATATCACGGCGAGTTTTTTAATTTTGAAGGCGTGCGTTCGTATCCGAAGCCAGTGCAGGGCGATAAGCTGCCGATCTTTTTCGGCGGCGAGAGCGGGCCCGCTCTCAAACGAGTCGCCGAATACGGCAACGGATGGGTCGGATTCAATCTCACGCCCGCCGAGGCGGCGGCGAAGATCAAGAAAATCGAGGAGCTGCTCAAGGCCAACGGCCGCAAGCTCTCCGATGTCGAGCTCGCGGTGTCGCCTTACACCAAGCCGATCACCAGGGACGACCTCAAGCGGTATCGCGATGCGGGCGTCGAAGAAGTGGTGTTGGTAAATCTGAGACCGCCACGCGCGGAAGCCGAACTCCTGAGCGATCTCGAAAAAATCGCCCACGAATGGGTCGAGCCTGCTGCGAAGCTTTAGGCTGGCAGCGCATCGATCCACTCAGTACGCGACGAAACCGCCCTTGGTCTCGACCAAACGAACCGGCAGACCCTCGAGCCTGGTCGGTGCTGCAGCTTTGATCTCGGGCGTGATCTGTTTGACGTACACCTCGATCGCGGCTTGGCCGGGCTGATCGGCGATGCCGATTCCCGTCCCCACGGCGCCCGGTATGCTCATCAACTCGGCACTGTGGCGATCGCGCACAGCCGTCGCCGAAGTTACTGCCTCAGTCGGCACGCCCATGTTATCTTGCGCGATTTCCGCCGCCGAGGAAGGCGCCGCGGAGCACGATCCAACCATCGTTACGCCGAGACCGCTCAGTACGTTCGAGATTGGGTTCGCGATCGTCGTGCCGTCACTGGAACCGGCGAACAGCAGGCCAACCGCCCGCGGGCACGATTCGTTCGTCACGATCAAAGAGCCGGAATCTCCGGGGCTGGAAAAAGAGCTGCTGGTCACGATCTGATTTACGAAACGGGCTCTCTTCTTGCGTGGATTGAAGTCGTTGTAACTGACGATCGCGCTGACGCCAACTGCCTGGATCGAGCCGGTCGTCAGGCAGGTCGTGCGGCCCATCTTCTGCACGCTGAGGCCAGGCGAGGGTGCGAGGGTCGTACTGGAAATCGGTCCGATATTTCTGATTTGGCTATCGACGTCGCCCGGGTTCACGGCGGCAATCGCAGCATCGATGGTGTTGGGTCTCCGCCTGTTGAACGACACTTTTACAGCGCGACTCAACGTAGCGACGATGTCGCTCGGCTGCCTCATGCAGTTGTTATCAACCAGGCCGGGTTGCACGATCGGTTCGCCCGGCCTCGCTTTGTTGGTCCGGGCAAGTATGTGGTTGTTGCTCAAAATGTATTGTCCAGCGGAGTCCTCCACCAGCGAGCCGAGCGTCCCGCCGAAGCAGAATCTTTGCTGTCTGAAGGTTTCAAACGAGTTGATACTTCCGCCGGAGACGCCAAGCCGGATGGGCCGTGAAAGCCTGTTCTGCTGATCGCAGACCACTTGCGCGTCCGCGACGGTCGCCGAAAGTTGTTGCACCAGTATGCACGTGGCAACCGCGCGCATGATCGAAATCAGGAATCTCACAAGCGTTCCCCTTTTTGGCCAGCGTAGGACCTGAACCTCGCGCTCGCGACGCGGTCGAGAAACGCCCGAAGCGTTTCACGAACCAAACATCAAGTAGCAAAAGCCTACAGACTTCGCCAAGGCAGTCAATACGGCGCGTACGAGCGCTCCAACGTTGATAGCCTTGCGGTCAATTCGGCGCAACCACGATGTTATCCGCAAGGCAGCGGGTCAAAGCGGTGGATGCCGGCCGTGCCAAGGGCGCGCTTCTTCAAACTGCGCCGCGAGCGAAATGATTCCCGCTTCATCGCCGGGCCGTCCGATGATCTGGATCGCCAGCGGCAATCCCGCTCTATTGAAGCCGTTCGGCATCGAAATCGACGGCTGGCCGGTCGAGTTGAATGGAAACGTGAACGCGATCCACGCGTAGATTTCGTCGGCGCCAGTTTCGAGCTTCGACGGCAGCGAACCGATCCGTACCGCCGGCCGCGTGAGGGTCGGTGCGAGCAGCGCGTCATACGGCATCAGCGCCTGTACGATCTCGCGCGACGTATTATGCATCCCGGTGACCGCGCGGACGTAATCCGCGGCGCGGATGCTGCCGCCCCATTCGTAACTGCCACGCACCACCGGATCGAGCAGGTCGGGATTCGGGATGTTGAGCGCAGCGACCGATGATCCAACTATTACGCGCGCATATTTGTTAAGCCGCTCGCCCGGATCGATCTTGATTGGCTCGACCGTATGACCCATCTGCCGAAACAAATCACACGCCGACTCGATTCCCTCCAGCGTTTCAGGATCGACTTTGCCGAGCGCAGATTCCGTGATCAGCGCGAGTCGAAGTTTCTTCTGTCGTAGCGTTACCGACTCGGCGAATGGCCGCGCCGGTGGCCAGGCTGCATAAGGATCGCCGGCGACCATGCCCGTCATCGCGTCGAGCATCAATGCGGCGTCGCGCACGGTGCGCGCGATTGGTCCGGTGGTGGAGAGCCCGCCCCAACCTTCGCCCTGCTGCGGCGCCATCGTGACTCGCCCGCGCGACGGCTTGATTCCCACCAGGCCGCAACACGCCGCCGGAATCCGAATCGATCCGCCGCCGTCGCTGCCCTGCGCCACCGGATGCAATCCGCCGGCGACCGCTGCTGCCGAACCGCCGCTCGATCCACCGGCGGTATGCTCGAGATTCCACGGATTGCGCGCCGGCGGACAGAGCCCGCCCTCGGTCGTGGGACGCAATCCAAACTCGGGCGTCGTGGTTTTGCCGAGCAGGATTCCTCCCGAGTTGGCGAGCCGCACCGCCAGTTCCGCGTCGGCGGGCGCGAACCAATTCTCGTAATTCTTCGAGCCGAATGTGGTGCGAATGTCCTTGGTCCAGAGCAGATCTTTCAGCGAGTAGGGAACGCCGAATAGCGGCAGCTTTGATGCGTCACTGGCGTTCATTTTCTCGAGCCGATCGGCGTCGGCGAGCGCGCGCTCCGGCGTGACGGTCATGAACGCGCCAAGGCGCGGATTCAGTTTCTCGATGCGCGCCAGAAAAAACTCCGCGACCTCGCGGGGCCGAATTTCCTTCTTGCGCACCATCTCGCGCAGTGCGACAGCCTCAATATATGGGTCGAGCATTTGTGACTCTCCTCAAGGATCAAGCGCCGTCGAGAGATCTCGCGCCAATCGCCCGACCCTAATCGAGTTGCGGATGCTTGTCCTTCCACGGGCGCGCCTTCTCGAATTGAGCAGCGAGTCCGATGATCGTCACCTCGTCGGCCGGCCGTCCCACGATTTGCAGCGCGAGCGGCAGCCCCGCTTTGCTGAATCCGTTCGGTACTGAAAACGCAGGCTGGCCGGTTGCGTTGAACGCGAAGGTGAACGGAATCCACGCGGTAAGTTCAGTCATGCCCTTGCTCGGATGTGATGGCAGGGTGCCGAGCTTGACCGCGGGACTGCTCGTCACCGGCGATATGACAACGTCCCAGGGTGCGAGTTCCTGCACTATCTCGCGCGCCATGTTGTGCATCTGAGTGACGGTCGTGATGTACTGCGCGGCGCTGATCTTCTGCCCGGCTTCCCACAGTTCGCGCACCACCGGATCGACCAGGTTGATATCGGTGACCGGCACCGAGCCGACGCCCGCGCAAATCAGCGACATCACGATGTCGCGCATCCGGCCACCCGGATCGGTGCTGATGGGCTCGACGTGATGCCCCATTTCCTCGAACGCTTTCGCTGCCGAATCGAGCGCCGCGAGCGTTTCCGGATCCACCGTCGCGAGCGATGTTTTCGAAATCATCCCGATCTTCAGATGACGCGGCGAAATCTCGCACGCGGCCCGGAATGAAGTTACCGGATCGGGCGCCCAGTACGGATCGCCGACGACCGGACCGTGCAGCACGTCGAGCATCGTCGCGACGTCGCGGACCGATCGCGCCATCGGACCGAAGGTCGCAAATCCCGCCCACGCTTCGCCTGCCACCGGCGACATCGAGATTCGTCCGCGCGAGGGTTTGATACCCACGACGCCGCAGCACGCCGCCGGGATCCGAATCGAACCGCCGCCGTCACTGCCCTGCGCAAGCGGGCCGAGTCCAGCTGCGAGTGCGCTTCCCGCGCCGCCGCTCGAACCGCCCGCAGTATGCTCGAGGTTCCACGGATTGCGCGCCGGCGGACAGAGCCCGCCCTCGGTCGTCGGGCGTCCGCCGAACTCAGGCGTCGTCGTTTTGCCGAGCAGGATTCCGCCCGCATTGCGCATCCGCGTCACGACTTCGTCGTCGCTCGGCGGCATGAAATTCTCGTAATTCTTCGACCCCATCGAAGTTCGAATATCTTTCGTCCAGTTAAGATCCTTGATCGAGTACGGCACGCCGAACATGAGCGCGCGGCGTTGCTCGGTCTCGCTCATTTTTTCGATTCGATCGGCGTCGGCGATCGCGCGCTCGGGCGTGATCGTCATGAACGCGCCCAGCTTCGGATTGAGCTTCTGCGCGCGTTCGATGAAAAACTGCGCCACCTCGCGCGGCCGCACGTCCTTCTTCATGACCATCTCGCGCAGTTCGTGGGCCTCGATATATGGATTGAGCATCGGCGGTACCTCAAATGATTTCTGAATGATTCAGCGGTTCATCGAGTTGCTTATTAACCCAAAATCGCGCGAGGCACCAAACAATTCGAGGAGTGCATTCCGGAGCACGTGACGTTAGTCTTTCTGCGCGGCGCCATTTTCTCGCGTCAGCAGAGAGGAATGGGTTTAGCGATTGCTCGGAACGGCAATTTTGTGGACACATGCGATTGCAGGCGCGCTCTGGATTGGCGCGTCCGCAAGCTTCGTCATCGCGGGCCTCGCACTAACGCCGCGCAGCGACGAACAGCGACGGTTCGTCGAGCGGGGCGCGTCGCGCATCAACGGGCTCGCGATGTTCTCCGCAGTCGTGCTGGTCCTGACCGGGATGCTGAATCTGGGTCGCGTATTCCAGCTGCGCGCGGGATCGCTCTCGCCGGCATTTCTTTACGTGCTCGGAGTGAAGATAGTGCTCTACCTCGCGATGCTGATGATGCTGGGCGCTGCGATGCGAGCGATTACAGCGATGCGTTTTGATTTTGCGCATGACCCGGTGCCGCGCGCGATGCGCACAATGCTCAGAGCGCATATCGCGACGCTCGCGATGGGCAGTATCGCGATGATCCTCGGATTGTGGTTGGTTGGCAGCTGAGAACATCACGATGCGTGAGACGCCACCAAAAATAGCCGTCGGCTCGTTCACCGTCGCGTTCCTCACCGATGGCCTCTGGCGCAACGACGGCGGATGCATGTTCGGCGTGGTGCCACGAGAACTCTGGAAACGAGAACATCCGCCCGACGAGCAGAATCGCATCCGCCTGAATCTGACCTGCCCGCTCATCATCAAAGGAACAGACGCGATACTGGTCGACACCGGAATCGGTAACCGGCTGAGCTCCGTCGAACGCAAGATTTTCGATCATGCCGACGGCTGGCTGCCCGACCATCTGCGCGCGCTCGGAATGGAACCGGGCGACATCACTCATCTGATCGTGTCGCATCTGCATTTCGACCATTGCGGCGGTATCGTCCGGCGGCGCGATTCGGGCGTGCTCGAATCCGCATTCCCCAAAGCGCGAATCTTTGTGCAGCAAGGTGAACTGGAAATCGCGAACAATCCGCGCAACGAACGGTTGCGCGCGGCGTACAAAGCGGCCCAGGAGATCGTCGCCACTGTGAAAGATCAGTTCGAGGCCATCGATGGCGACACTGAGATCGTGCCTGGCGTGATGGCGGTCCGCACCGGCGGCCACACCGCCGATCATCAGATCGCGATCGTTCGAGATGGCGCCGATCGTTTTATTCATCTGGCCGATATCGTGCCGACGCGTTCGCATATGCGCGGGCCGTGGAATCAGGCGTATGACCTCGACGCGTTGCGCTCGATGGAGGAAAAGGCGCGCTACCTGGAAATGGCATCTGACAATAAGTGGTGGCTGTCTTTTGCGCATGATGACTCCGTATTCGCCGCGCGCGTGAAGAAAGAACACGGTCGATTCGGAGTCACAGATGCGGTTGCCATATCCGAAACGTTGTCAGCGTGAAGCAGTCTGTCGCGGAATCAACCAATCACGCGTCTTCGGCGAGCGAATGGCGCCTCGTGGCAAAAGACGTGCATCGAGGCGTCGCTTGGCACACCTTCTTGCTAGTTGTTGCGTATGATTTGCTCCGTTATACTCTGTAACAGGATGGGCTATTTAAATAGCACGGCCCGACCGTTTGTAACTTCTGTTGCAGCTTTCCCTGGCAGCTTACCGGCCTCACATACTCTTAACCGAAGGAGATAGCCGATGGCGGATCTCAACCACTTCGAGCGAGTGATCAAAGAAGACCGCGCCGCGCGTGAATCGAAGGTGTGGCGAGGCAACCTGCTCGAGTACCTTGAAGTCCTGAAGTCCGATCCGACGATCACCAAGCTCGCGCACGCGCGGATCTACGACTTGATCATTTCGCTGGGCACGCGCGCCTTGCACGACACCGACGACTCGCGCACCAAACGGCTCTACAAAGATGAGCCGCTGAAGGTCTTCAACTTCTTCTCGGAAGAATTCTTCGGCATCGAGCGCACAATCTCGCAGATCGTTCGCTACTTCCATTCCGCATCCTTGAAGGGTGAGGAAAGCCGCCAGGTGCTGTACCTGATGGGTCCGGTCGGCTCAGGTAAGAGCTCGCTGGTCGAGCGGATCCAGCGCGGCCTCGAGCAGGTCGGGGGTATCTACGTGATCGAAGGATGCCCGATGAACGAAGAGCCGCTGCATCTGATCCCGCGCCATCTGCGACGCGAGTTCGAAAAGATGCTCGGGGTTCATATCGAAGGCGATCTCTGCCCGGTCTGCCGTTACCGCCTGAAGAGCGAGTTCGGCAACCGCTACGAGGAATTCCCGGTGGTGGCGCGCAACTTCTCCAAGCGCAACCGCGTGGGCGTCGGCGTGGTGCCGCCGGTCGATCCCAACAATCAGGACACCTCGGTGCTGATCGGTTCGGAAGACATCTCGAAACTCGACCAATATTCCGAGGGCGACCCGCGGGTGCTCGAACTTAACGGCGCGCTCAACGTCGGCAATCGCGGAATCGTCGAGTTCATCGAGGTGTTCAAGAACGAGACTGAATACCTGCACGCGATGATCACTGCCACCCAGGAAAAAGTGATCCCGGCGCCCGGCCGCCACGGGATGGTGTACGTCGATACTTGCATCGTGGCGCATTCGAACGAGGCTGAATGGCAGAAGTTCAAGGCCGATCACACCAACGAAGCGATCCTCGACCGGATCGTGGTGGTGAAGGTTCCGTACAACCTGCGCCTGTCGGAAGAGGTGAAGATCTATCTGAAGATCATTCGCAACTCGGATTTTCGCGCGCACGTCGCGCCGCACACGCTCGAGCTGGCCTCGATGTATGCGATCCTGTCGCGCCTCGAGCCGACCTCGAAATGCGATCTGATGACCAAGTTGCGCCTCTATAACGGCGAAGAGGTCGTCGAGAAGGGGCGCACCAAAAAGATCGACGTGCAGGAGCTCAAGGAAGACACCAAGCGCGANNCGCTTCATCATGAAGGCGCTCGACAACGCGCTGTCGGACAACGTCACCGGCAACTGCATCAATCCGATCAATGTGCGCGAGGCGCTGATCTCGATGACCAAGGAGGGCGACCTGCCCGACGATACGCGCAAACAGTATCTCGAGTTCCTGCAGGATACCCTGCACAAGGAATATCTCGACCTGCTCGAAAAAGAGATCACGCGCGCATTCGTATACTCCTACCAGGAGCAGGCGGAATCGCTGTTTCAGAACTACCTCGATCATGCCGAGGCGTACGTGAACAAGACTCGCGTGCGCGATCGCAACACCAAGGAGGAGCTGCCGCCGGATGAAGGCTTCCTCAAGTCGATCGAGGAGCAGATCGCGATCATCGGGTCGGCTGCCGATGGTTTCCGCCAGGAAGTGATCGCGTATCTGTGGTCGACCTCGCGGCACGGCGAAAAGATCAGCTACAAGAGCTACGAGCCGCTCAAGGAAGCGATCGAGAAAAAACTGATGACCTCGGTGCGCGATATCTCACGCATCATTACCAAGGCGCGCACCCGCGACGAGGAGCAGGGCGAGAAGTACAACTCGATGGTGAAGAACCTGCTCGAAAACGGCTACTGCGAGTCATGCGTGGACGTCGTGCTCAAGTATGCGGCCAACAATCTCTGGAAGGATTGAGGAGTCGAGCACGGTCAGGGCGAGGGCGCAAAACATCTGCACAATTGAGGCGGCGACAGCCCTGACTCCTGCGAGCGCGCGTCGCACGGCCTCTCCCGACTGGAGCGGCATGTGTCTGAGGTGACCATGGCGACCGGAGATACAATCTTCCGCGAATACCGGATCTCGGACGCCGAACGTTCCGACCGCTCCGCCGGCGACCGTTTGCGGCATCGCCAGAAAGTTCGCGAATCGATCCGCGAAAATATCGCGGACATCATCGCCGAAGAATCGATTATCGGCAAAGACAAGGATCGCGTAATCAAGGTTCCGCTGCGCGGAATCAAGGAATATCGCTTCGTTTACGGCGATAACTCGCCCGGCGCATCACAGGGCGATGGCGACTCGCGCCCCGGCCAGGTCGTCGGCAAGACCGGCAAGGAAGGCACCGGCAAGGGCGAGGAAGCTGGCGATCGCCCCGGCGTCGATTATTACGAAACCGACGTCACGCTCGAGGAATTGATCGAGATCATGTTCGAAGATCTCGAACTGCCAAATCTGGAGCGTCGCGCGTTGCGGGAAATCCTTTCCGAGTTTTCGTCTCATCGCAAAGGCTATCGAAAAGTCGGGATCCGCATCCGGCTCGACAAGCGGCGCACCGCCAAGCAGCGCGTGATGCGCATGCTGGCATCCGACAAACGCCTGGACGCCGCTGCGCGTGCGGAGGCGGCAGCCGCGGCAGCGGCAAAGGCCGCAGTCGAGGCTGGCCTCGACGCCGAATTGGACAGCGCGGACGAGGCGCTCGAGGATGCTGAAGCCGAAGAATCGTTCGCGCCAGGCGAAGAGTCGCTCGCGCCGGGTTCGATCGCGACGCTGCAGCGCGTCAGGCGCCGCTTCCCGTTCCATACCGACGACTTGCGCTACAAACACGTCGAGGTCGATACCAAGGAAGAGTCCAACGCCGCCGTCATCTGCATCATGGATACCTCGGGCTCGATGGACACGATGAAGAAATACCTGGCGCGCAGCTTTTTCTTCCTCCTTTACCAGTTCATTTCGACGCGCTATCGCAACGTCGAAATCGTCTTCATCGGACATCATACCGAAGCGACCGAAGTCACCGAGGAAGAATTTTTCCACAAGGGCGAATCGGGCGGCACCTTTATCTCGTCAGGCTACAACAAGGCGCTCGAGATAATCGCGGCGCGCTATCATCCCTCGCTGTGGAACCTGTACGCGTTTCATTGCTCCGATGGCGACAATTTCGACTCCGACAATCCGGCCGCGCTGAAGGCCGCCGAGGAACTCGCCGGCATCTGCAATCTGTTTGGCTACGGTGAGATCAAGCCGCTGGGTTCGCGCTATTATGAATCCTCGATGCTCAACGTATTTCGCCGAATCCAGGCGCCCAATTTTCACACCGTGCTGATCGAACGCAAGGAAGACATCTGGCCGTCCTTCAAAGCCTTTCTCGCCAAGGACCGGGTGAAGGAATGAGCGTGTCGACCGTCACCGCCGGCGCCAACGAACGCGACCGCGCGTACGATCTCCACGATCTCGTCGGCTGGGACGAACGCATCCGCGAGAAGGCCGCGGAGTTCGGCCTCGACTGCTATACGCAGGAATTCGAGATCTGCGATCACTCCGGGATGCTCGGCTACATGGCCTACAACGGGATGCCGTCGCACTACCCGCATTGGTCATACGGCAAATCGTACGAGAAGCTGAAGACGCTCTACGATCACGGCATCAGCGGACTGCCGTACGAGATGGTGATCAACTCGAATCCGGCGATCGCGTACCTGATGCGCGACAATACGTTGCTGCTGCAAATCCTGACCATGGCGCACGTTTACGGGCATAACGATTTCTTCAAAAACAATTTCACCTACCGGTCTGCGACCCGCGCCGAACTGACGATTGAAAATTATAAGGCCGCCGCGATGCGCGTGCGGCGCTACGTCGAAGATCCGTCGATCGGCATCGAAAAGGTTGAACGCATTCTGGACGCCGCGCACGCACTCAGTTGGCAATGCCGCCGCAACTTCGCGATCAAGAAGCTCACTCCGCGCGAGCAGCTCGATCGCGCGGTCGAAACGAACCAGGGGCAGCCCGATCCATTCCAGAAAATCCACGCGCGCAAGACGATCGAGGAGCCCGATTTTCACAAGGTGCCGCTCGAACCCGATGAGGACGTGCTGCTCTTCATCCGCGATCACAATCCGTTTCTCGCCGACTGGGAGAAGGACCTGCTGACCATCGTGGACCAGGAAGCCAAGTACTTCGTCTCCATGATGGAAACCAAAATCATGAACGAGGGATGGGCGAGCTTCTGGCACAAGAAGATCCTCGAGTCGCTCGGCCTCGAGCAGGGCCTATTCCTCGAATTCATCGTGCGTCACAACCAGGTGGTGCGGCCGATTCCGGGGCAGATCAACCCGTACCATCTCGGCCTCAAGCTGTGGGAAGACATCTATCGGCGCTACACGAATCCGACCGCCGAAGAGATCAAGCGCGACGGTCCGCCGGTCAAATCGGGGATGGCAAAAATCTTCGAGGTCCGCGAGGTCGAGCGCGATTCGTCATTCCTGCGCCGCTTCCTCACCGAAGACCTGATGCGCGAAATGGATATTTTTGAGTACGAAGCGCGCGGCGAGGAACTGGTCGTCAGCAAAGTTGCCGATGACGAGGGTTGGCGCGAGGTCAAGGAAACGCTGATCAAGAACGTCGGCACCAACTCGATTCCCGTGCTCAAAGTTGAGGACGCCGACTTCGGCCAGAATCGCACGCTGTACGTGAAGCACTATCACGACGCTCGCGACCTGCATCTCGAATACGCCGAAAAAAGCCTCGCCTATCTGCAGCGGCTATGGGGCCGCGAAGTCGTACTCGAGACCGTGCTCGACGGCAAGCGCTCGCTGCTATGCAGCAACGATCGCGGCTTCTCGGTGCGCTCGCTGAAGTAGGCGGTCGCGTCCACCGATCCGGCCTTTCGCGCGCAGTCTTGCGCAATCAGACGAGACTACGAAGGCGCTGCGGATTTTCCCCCATCCTCGCCAGTTCTTGACTGTGCTTCGCGGCACGTTGCTTTAGATTTGAGGGTCGGATAATTTCTGCACAGGACGACGCGGTTTGGGTCGGCTGCAAGGAGGCGCTGGGTGATGGAGTGGCCGAAGTGCCAGAAGTGCAACAATGGCACCTTAATTCCCCTATCGGATTACGGTCAGGAGGGTGCTTCGGTTATGTTCAAGGCGTGGGTATGCACCAATCCGGATTGCGGATTCAGCCTGCGAGTCGATAAGGGCGAAGTGACCTACGGCAGGCGAATCGAGACCAAGCACTGATCAGATCTGACGGACATTATTTCGCGAGGCGGCCGCTGTGGCCGCCTTTTTCGTTTTTTGGACTACCTTCAACGTCGATTGTACTTTCGCATTACCTCGACCAATCGATCGTGCGGAAGTGCCTCGACGCGTTCGCCGTTGATTCCAGTCATCGTGTCAGCAGCGATCAACGCATTGACGATCGCCTCTTCGGTGGCCTGAACGGCGGCGCTGAATAGTGGATCCATTCGCGAGTTGCGGAGCATCCGCAAACTCACGACGTCGTCGCGCGCTTGCTGCGGGTTCGCGGTAGAAAAAGCGATAAACAAGTCGCCGGAACCGTCGCCCGAGACGCTGCCCGTTCGCGCGAGACCCATCGTGAGACGCCGCGCGATTCGCTTCAGTTGATGCGGCAATAGCGGAGCGTCGGTCGCGGCGACGATTATGATCGATCCAAGTTCAGGCGTGCCGCGTTCGGGCGTGCCGCGTGCTTTGAGATCCGGCCGCAATTCATAACCGATCGGCACGCCCGCAATCGTCAACTCGCGCGCGCGTCCGCAATTGAGCTGCACCAGGATGCCGAGCGTGTAGCCTCCTGCCTGGTCCGCGAGCCGTCGCGACGCGGTGCCGATTCCGCCCTTCCATCCGTAGCCGATCATTCCGGTGCCGCCGCCGACGGATCCCTCCACGACGCGCCCGGTCCGCGCACCGTCGAGCGCCGCCCATGCGTGCGCCGCCCTTACGTGAAATCCGTTGATATCGTTCAGCCGCCCGTCCCAGGTCTCGGCCACCACCGGCAATGACCATGGCTGCGTCATCTGACGGCGCCGAACTTGCCATTGGATCACCGCGTCGCGCACCACGCCGACACTATGAGTGTTGGTGATCATGATGGGCGTGGTAAGAAAGCCGGACTCTTCGACCCACGCGGTTCCCGTCATCTCGCCGTTGCCGTTCAGCGCGAAGTATCCGGCGAACACCGGCGAATTGCGGCGCTTGCCGCGCGGGAGAATCGCGGTAACGCCGGTGCGCACCGGCCCGCGCCCCACTACCAGCTTGCCTTGACCGCGAATGATGGTTGCGTGGCCGACTTCGACGCCGGCGACATCCGTGATCGCGTTCAGCGGTCCGGGTGTTCCATCGAATGGAACCCCTAAGTCCCGCGCTCGCGGACGTGATGATTTTCGAACCGGTCTTTTTGTCATCGTAACGTCATAGCCTGATATGCTCGTAGTTAGAAAATCCATGAAAGGAAATTGGGAACGTAGGAACGATCGCTCGGGAGTGAATTAGTTCGGTTTCCTGATTCACAATTTGAACTATGATTCGCCTCAATATACGTCAGGTTAAGACTCACCTATCGCGATATCTGGCGCGATTGAAGGAAGGCGATACGATCATCCTGTGCAAGCGCAACGTGCCGATTGCGGAGATTCGCGCGGTTAAAAAGCCCGCCAAAGGCAAGCGGCCGATCGGTTTGTTCAAAGGGCAAATCCGGATTTCGAAACGTTTCTTCGATCCGCTTCCAGACAACGTCCTTGACGAGTTCGAAGGAAAGTACGGGCGGTGAGGCTGCTAGCTCTATTTTTGCAGTTTTCAGTGTCGCGTGACCAACCGTGCGGAGCCGGCGCTTCATTCTAATCGCTCGCTGGTTCGCACGATTTGGTGAGCCCGCCGTTTTCTTCGATGCAACGTCCCAACCCTTCTATACTGCAAAATGCAGGATGCGATTCGAGTGAATGGATTGCGCGATGCAATGCCTGCGTTTTGCACCTTGCGCCAATGCTGAAAGAAATCTCGGACCAGTAATTGCTCCCCTTGATGAGTGAGTCCTCCTCGTCACGGGGTATTTCGTCTTGGCCGCTTCGCCCAAAGTCTCTCTCGCACAGCAACAACCTTCTCCACCACTGTTCGGCAGAAACACCCGGACCATCGTGGTCACCACCGGGATGCTCGCGTTCATCTCATTTTGGCGCGCCTCGGCAGTCGTGTTATGCGACCTCGCCTCGACCGCGTACTACATCGGCGGCATCGTCGAAACCGCGGTCGGCCGCTCCGCTCCTTATTTCATTCTCGCCGTGATGCTTTTCTCATACGCGGTCCGCGCGGTTTACGTCGAGTCATGTTCGATGTTCACGCGCGGCGGCGTTTATCGCGTCGTGAAAGAAGCGATGGGCTCGACGCTCGCGAAGATCTCCGTATCCGCGCTGATGTTCGATTACATCCTGACCGGACCAATTAGCGGCGTGTCGGCGGGCCAGTATCTCACCGGCTTGATTAACGAACTGTTCAAACTCGGCGGCGTGCATTTGGTCTTGCCGCCTGATCTGACCGCGGCCGTCTTCGCGATCGGCGTAACGGTTTATTTCTGGTGGCAGAACACCCTCGGCATCGAGGAATCGAGCGGCAAGGCGATGCGCATCATGCAGATCACAACGGTGATGGCCGTCATGATGATCGTATGGTGCGGCATCACCGTTTATGTGCGCGGCTCGCATCTGCCGCCGCTCGAGTTGAAGTTCACCGGCGAATCGCTGGGATGGCTCAAGCATCTGCCAGCGGCGCGCACGATTGGCGCGATCGGCATCATGATCGCCTTCGGCCATTCGATCCTCGCGATGTCCGGCGAAGAATCGCTCGCGCAAATCAATCGCGAAATCGAAGCGCCCAAACTCAAAAACCTGCTCCGCACCGGCTTGATCATTTTTCTCTACAGCCTGCTGCTGACGTCGCTGATGTCGTTCTTCGCCGTGATGATCGTCCCCGACGACGTTCGGATGCTCAAGTATGGCGACAATTTGATCGGCGGACTCGCGATGTTCGTGGTCGGCCCGCTCTGGATCCGGATTGCACTGCGCGCCTTTGTCGTGTTCGTCGGCTTCCTGATCCTCGCCGGCGCCGTCAATACTTCGATCGTCGGTTCGACCGGCGTGTTGACGCGCGTCGCTGAAGACGGCGTCCTGCTCGACTGGTTTCGCCATCCGCACAAGCGCTACGGCACCAATCATCGCATCGTCAATCTGGTCGCGATCATGCAGATCGCGACGATCGTGCTATCGCGCGGCGACATGTTCCTGCTCGGCGAGGCGTATGCCTTCGGCGTCATCTGGAGCTTCGTCTTCAAGACCTTGTCGGTCGTGGTCCTGCGCTACCGGCAGACCACTCCGCGCATGTGGCGCGTGCCGCTCAATCTGAAATGGTTCCGGCCCGGTGGTCAGGATTTTCCGCTTGGACTGGTGATCACATTTCTCGTCCTGTTCGGCACCGCCTTGATCAATCTACTGACCAAGCAAGTCGCGACCGTCGCGGGAATTGCTTTCACCGCGGTCCTGTTCCTCATTTTCGAAGTCTCCCAAAAGATCAACGGTCAAGTCGAGCATGCCTACGGGGAGGAACCCGAGAAATTCAATCTCGAATTCATCGAGGAAGCGGGCTTGCATCCCAATCTGCTGGGCTTCGACGGTCAAACCAAGAGGATTATCGCGATCCGCGATCCCGCCAACCTGGCGCACTTGCATCGATACCTGTCGGAGCCCGATCATGCCGAATTGATCGCGCTGACTGTCCGCATGGAGAAAGGTTTCGCGGCGAGCGACGGAGTCCAGGTCTTCACCGAAAACGAGCAGAAGCTTTTCAGCAAGGTTGTCAAAGTCTGCGAAGATCACGGCCGTGCGGTTTCGCAACTGGTGGCGGTTTCGAACGATCAGATCCACGCGATCGCGCGAATCGCGTATCTGCTGGACGCCGACGAAGTCGTGATGGGCGTCTCAGAGCGATTCCGACCGGACGTGCAGCTCGAAAACTTCGCGATGCATTGGGGATCGCTCGCCGAGTCCGAGCATCATGTGAAGGTCCGGGTGCTGTCGGCTACCCAGGACATCCGCGGCGAAATCTAGCGCGCATTTCAACCCGCTATTCCCCGGTATCTGATTCGCGGGCACCTGGTTCGCTCTTAAAAAAAGGGCGGAATCTTTCGATTCCGCCCTTGGGATTCCCCGGCCGCGTCCTACTCTCCCATGACGCCTACGGTCACAGTACCATCGGCGCTGAAGGGCTTAACTGCCGTGTTCGGGATGGGAACGGGTGTTTCACCTTCGCCATGGCGACCGGAAACTTGACGAACCTTCGCTCGCGCCCGCACGGCGGGTCGCTCGCGTCGGCTCTAAGCTCCGACTAACTGAATGTAGGGTCTTCAAATGTGCTTTCAAGTCTTGTTTGTGACTCGAACTTTGCCGTCCCATCCGATTAGCGATTGGAACTCGGATGGGTTCCGGCGACTACCGGCTTGCAAGCAAGCAGATAGTTAGTGGTCAAGCCTCACGGCCGA
>PNBD01000109.1 GCA_003135855.1 Deltaproteobacteria bacterium | reverse complement strand
CGCGCCGCGGCCCAACCCGCGACCGGCGGCAGCGCCCCCGGAATCGCGCCGACCACATTGCACATCCAGGTCATCCGTTTAAGCGGCGTGTATGCGCACAGATAAACTATGGTGATAACTGCGGTGACTACTGCGGATAGCCAGTTGGTAGTCAGAAGCAGATAGATGTAACCAGCGACAGTAGCTAGTCCGCCAAAGGCCAGCGCCTCGCTCGGACGCATCCGGCCGTCGGGCAACGGCCGATGACGGGTGCGATCCATCATCGCGTCGGTGTCGCGCTCGACGTATTGATTGAGCGCCAGCGTGCCGCCCGCGGCGAGCGNNCGCCGAGATAGAAGCCGGCGAGCGTAGTGACCAGAATCATCAGAACGACGCGCGCTTTGGTCAACTCAAAATACTCGCTGACGCCGCCACGAGGCAGCGACAGTTCGGATTCAGCGATGACGGTCCATGAATTCATGCGGTGGCTCGGCGCCCTGCTACTCGCCGCGCGCTCGAGGGCATTTCGAGCGTGGCACGCTCGGGCAATCCGAAAATCTTGTAGGCGCGCAATGTCAGCGCGAGACTCGTGGCGAGCACGGCGGCGCCAATCGCGACGTGGCTGGTGGTCGGCAGCACCGAGCGGTTGCTCCAGATAGTCAGTGCGCCGAGGCATATCTGCATCACCAGCAGCAGGAACAGTCCGAGTGCCGGGCGTCTGAGCGCGGCAACGTCACGATGGGAGCGCATCACGCGCGCGACGGTCCAGACGATCATCGCGGTAACTACGATCGCGCCGCATCGATGGGCAAAATTGACGGCGATGTATTCGTTGAAGAACGGCGGCACGAGCTGGCCGAACGAGAGCGGGAAATCGGGAATCACCAGGCCGGCGCTCATATGGCGCATCAGGGCACCGATCAGGATTTGTAGATAAATGAAGCCAGTCGTGATCGCGGCGAGCGTCGCCAATGAAATCCGTGCGGGCGCTTCATCGAGATGAGGCGTCGTTTGCCACGCGGGATTGGTGAAGATCGCGATCGATACCATCAGGCAGAACAGCGCCTGCGCGGTCGCGGCATGGGTGACCGCGATCGCGAGCGGCAATTCGAGCAGCACCGTGATACCGCCGAGAATCGCCTGCACGACGATCAATCCGAAGGCCGTGAAGATCAGCTTGCGCACCCAGAGGCGTGGTTCCGCGCGCCATGCCCAGCTCATCAGGATCAGGGTGAGGATCACGACCGTACCGGCGGCGACGCGATGACCGAACTCGAAACGGATGCCGCCTTCCCACGCCGGGATCAACTTGCCGAATGCCAGCGGCCAATCGGGCACGGCCAGCGCCGAGCCGGTCGAGGTGACGAGGCCGCCGATGAAAATCAGAAAAAACGTGGCGCACGCGGTCAGCAATGCGAATCGATGCAGAGCGCGCGCCTTCTGATTAGCTACTGAGTACTCGACCATTACTACTTCTGCGACTGACTAATCCGCCGCGACCGTCGCGTGCTCGAGCAATCGCGACTGAGGCAGATAATCTTCGGCGACTTCGGGCGAACTGTATTCGTACGGCCCGCGATAAACGACCGGCAGCGCTCCCGGCCAGTTGCCGTGTCCCGGATGAATCGGTGTGGTCCACTCGAGCGTGTTGGAGTGCCACGGATTTTCGGTCGCCTCTTTGCCTTTGATCAAGCTCCAGATGATGTTGGCGAGGAAGATAAACTGCGCCGCGCCCAGCACGAACGCGCTGATCGAAATGAAGACGTTGATGCCCTGCAAAGGCTTCAGGAAGTCATACTGCATTGGATTGTAAATGCGCCGCATATGCCCGCCCATCCCGAGAATGTGCATCGGGAAGAACGTGCAGTTGAAAGCGACGAAGGTGATCCAGAAATGAATCTTGCCCAAGGTCTCGTTCATCATGCGGCCGAACATTTTCGGGAACCAATACTCAATCGCCGCGAAAAGAGCAAAAATGCTGCCGCCGAATAGTACGTAGTGGATATGCGCGACGATGAAGTAGGTATCGTGGATGTACATATCGACCGGCGTGCAAGCCATCCAGATTCCCGACAATCCGCCGATTACGAACATCGCGACGAACGATAACGCATTGAGCATCGGCGCGGTGTAGTGAATGTTGCCCTTGTATAGCGTGCCCAGCCAGTTGAAGGTTTTGATAGCCGACGGCACCCCGATCACCATCGTGGTCAGCATGAAGCTGGTCCCGAGCGCGGGATCCATCCCGGATTGGAACATGTGATGTCCCCACACGATCCATGAGAGGCCGGCGATCGAGATCATCGCGTATGCCATCGCGCGATAGCCGAAGATCGGCTTGCGCGAAAACACCGAGATGATGTCCGAGGCGATCCCCATGCCGGGGAGAATCATGATGTAAACCTCGGGATGGCCGAAGAACCAGAACAGATGCTGCCACAGCAACGGCTCGCCGCCGCCCGAGGGAAGGAAGAAGTGCGTGCCGCCCATCCGATCGAACAGCAAGAGCGCGAGCGCGGTGGTCAGAACCGGCAACGCGAGCAGCAGCAGAACCGCGGTGATGAACAGCGACCAGATGACCAGCGGCAAGCGGAAAAAGGTCATGCCCTTAGTGCGCATATTGATGATCGTGGTGATGTAGTTGATCGCGCCCATCAGCGACGATGCGCCCAGTATGATGAGGCTGATGCACCACAAGTCCTGGCCCCAATCGACGCCGGTGTAGACCGGCACGGCGCTGAGCGGCGCATACGACGTCCATCCTGCCGCGGCGGGTCCGCCCGGTACGAAGAACGAGGCGATCATGATCACGCCAGCGACTGCGCCGACCCAGAACGACAGCATGTTCAAGATCGGGTACGCCATGTCGCGCGCGCCGATCATCAAAGGAATCAGGAAATTGCCGAAGCATCCCACCAGGATCGGCATGACCACGAAGAAGATCATGATGGTGGCGTGCATCGTGAACATCGCGTTGTACATGTTGGGCGGGATCGCGCCGTCGTACATGAACGGTTCGGGCACCCAGTGGAATCCCGGGACGGCGGTTTCGGGAAACGCCAGTTCCCAGCGCATCAGCATCGCCATCAGGCCGCCGATCGCCATCATGAACAACGCCATGAACAAGAACTGGCGCGCGATCATCTTGTGGTCGGTCGAGAAAACGTAGGTGCGCATGAAGCCGAGCTCATGATGCTCGGCGTGCGCTCCATGCGCCGCAACCGCTGCCGTACTGCTCATCTTGGATTATCTCCTTCGCTCGGCATGGCCGGCGAATTTCCCATTAGCTACTTGTTCTCTGCGTACTTGTCCTTGAGCCACTTGTCGAAATCTTCCTGCGATTGGACGGTCAGATTGCCCTTCATCCCCGAATGGCCGAAGCCGCACAGCTCGGCGCACGGAATTTCGTATTGCCCCGTTTCAGTCGCCTGGAACCATACGTGGATCAGACGGCCCGGAACCGCGTCCTGCTTGAGGCGAAGGGCCGGAACGAAGTAGCTGTGGATGACGTCCTTCGAGGTGAGATCGATTCGCACGACCTTGTTGATCGGAACATGCATCTCGTTTTCAACGGTAACGTCGTCCTTGGTGCCGAGCTTACCGTCGGGGCCCGGATACGTTATTTCCCAGTTGAACTGCTTGGCATTGACACCGTAGAAGACCTGGCCCGGGGGGCCATGCTCCTTGATGTCGGCCCAGGTCGAGCGGCTCATGAACGCCAGGATGATCAGGATGACCGCGGTCGCGGTGGTCCAGATTATCTCGAGGCGCGGATTGCCCTCGATATACTCGGCCTTGCGGCCGGGCTTGGTGCGGTAGCGGATCAGGAAGGTCACCATCGCGGCCATCACCGCGATCCAGACGATCAAGACGATCCAGAAGATCAACTCGAAGAGAAAATCGATCCGAGGACCGAAGGTTGAGATGTCGTGGGGAAACCACAGGTGCTCGAGCATCGATGCCTCACCTCTTCAGAGGATGCGCGAAAATATTCGGGCAATCGCCGAGCCGATTTTGCCGGCGAGCAGCGCGTTGTGACGCTACGCAATCCATGGATTGGGCGTGATTATGCGGATCAGTGGCACGATTATCAATGATAAGTGAAATGAAAAATCCAGCCTTCGCCGGACAACCGCGATTAATCCGACGCCGAACATGACGCTCACATTTCGCGAGCGATTTCAAGTATTTCGCGTGATTTCGCGATTTCGATATCGGGCGAATGAACGCGGCGATTGGCGACTGCATCGGTTTCGGCTACAACACGCCAAGGGCTAAGGAGGTCGCGGCTCTAAGATGGCTGATTCGATCATCGATCGTCCGGCAACGCTGGCCCAGGCTTTTGAACAGCGAGCGCGCCAGTACGGGACGCGGGCTTTTCTGAAGGACAAGCGCGACCAGGCGTGGGTGGACCATTCCTGGAACGAGATTTCCGACGCGGCCGGCAGACTGCGCGCGGGTCTGGTCAAGCTGGGCGTGCGCCCCGGCGATCGCGTCGCGATCCTGTCGGAGAACTGCCCCGAATGGATCGTGGTCGATCAGGCGGTGCTGGGTCTCGGCGCCGTGGTCGTTCCGCTCTACACGACCAGCGGACTCGAGGAGACCGCCCACGTAATCAATGACTCCGGCGCGAAAATCATCGCGGCCAACACTCCCGAGCTGCTCCAGAAAATCCTCGGGCTGAAGAGTTCGCTGCCGAATATTGGCGGAATCATCGCGATGCATCGCGGGGCCGAAGCCGTCGGCGCGACGAATGGCGGACCGGACATCGCGACGCTCGCATCGCTGAGCGCCGATACGGCGGCCGGAATCGTCGAGGGCAGCCGCGACGATCTTGCGACGATCATCTACACGTCGGGCACGACCGGGATGTCGAAGGGCGTGATGCTCTCGCACGGCAACATTCTCGCCAACGGCGAGGACGCGCTGGCCGCGCTTTCGCTCAACGACACCGACATGACGCTGTCGCATCTGCCGATCGCGCATTCGTTCGAGCGGACGGCGGGCTACTACACGGTCATGATGGGCGGCGGGACGATCGCGTTCGCGGAAGGGCTCGGCCAGATCGCATCGAATCTGCGCGAAGTCGAGCCGACGGTCGTGCTGACGGTGCCGCGACTGCTCGAAGCAATTCACAGCCGGGTGATGCGCACGGTCGAGAGCTCGCCGCCATTTCGGCAGAGGATGTTCCGCACCGCGCTCGCGGTCGGCGGGCAAGCCGCGGAATATCGCCAGCGGGGTAAATCGGTAC
The DNA here is from genome assembly GCA_003135855.1 of Deltaproteobacteria bacterium. Classification (GTDB taxonomy): domain Bacteria; phylum Desulfobacterota; class Binatia; order Binatales; family Binataceae; genus Binatus. Next base: position 6,563 of record PNBD01000109.1, on the reverse strand, counting down.
CGGCGCATCTGGCGCTCGCGACGGCGCTGTTTCGGCGAATCGTGTTCGCGAAAATTCGCGAGATCTTCGGCAGCCGCTTGCGCTACCTGATAGCTGGCGGAGCGCCGCTTCCGGCCGAGATCAACCGCTTTCTCGCGGCGGCTGAAGTTCCGATCGTCGAGGGCTACGGGCTGACCGAAGCCGCACCGATTATCTCATGCAACCTGCATCAAGGACGCACGCGAATCGGCAGCGTCGGTCTGCCGCTGAAGCAGGTCGAAGTGATGACGGCGCCCGACGGCGAATTGCTGGTGCGCGGACCGAACGTGATGAAGGGCTACTTCAATCGCGAGGCCGAAACGAAGGAAGCGATCGACGAGAGCGGATGGCTGCACACGGGCGATATCGCGAAGATCGATGCCGAGGGCTACATCTCGATCACCGACCGCAAGAAGGAAATCATCGTGCTGTCGGGCGGCAAGAACATTTCGCCGGCATACGTCGAGGGTAAACTGGTCGGCGACAAATACATCTCGCAGGCTTGCGTGTTCGGCGATCGCAAAAAACATCTGGCGGCGCTGATCGCGCCGGATTACGAAAACCTGGTCGATTTTCTGAAGGAGAACAATCTCGATCCGAAGAAGTCCAAGGAGATCACGAAATCAGCGCCGCTGAGGCATCTGCTGCAGACGCGGATTCGCGAAGTGAATCACCAGCTCTCGGACGTCGAAGCGATCGCAGCGTTTGCGATCGTGCCGCAGCCCTTCTCGCAGGAGAATGGGGAGCTGACGCCGTCGCTCAAGGTGCGCCGCAAGATGGTGCAGGCGCACTACAAGGATCAGATCGATTCGATGTTCCGCGACTGAGCAGCGCGCTGCCGAGCAATTGTCGGCGTCTATGATGGTTCTGCTGGACAGTCCTGGTGTTGGTAGTGGATCAGCCCGCCTCCTTGACGAGCTCCCAAGCTCCTGACGTCCCTTCCTCCATGCGAGTGCCATGCGCCTTTCCGATTGCGGCGAACTTCGACGAAAGGCGGGTTGGCGCATTCAGGAAGGCGACTCTCAAGTTTCTGCCGGGATTCTGGAGACTAGCATCGTCGATGAAGCCGAGGATTTCGTCGATGAACGACGGCGTCACTGCGTCAATCTCGGAAAAATCAAGAGCCACGTCGTCATGGGTTGCGACTGCATTCAACAGCGCCTCACGTATCGCTCCTGCAGACTCTCGCGTTATTAAAGCGCGTCGCTGAAGAAGATCATGCACTTTTACAGATTTCACCGCAGCCTCTTTTGAAACTCTATGTTGGAATCGACGCGAACGTAAGCGTTCCTGGAAACGGCACTGGGGTTCTGCTCGGCTCCGCACGATCGGCGAACTCCCCGCCGGCGCGCAACAACCCAATACCGGAATGGATGATAAGCTGGCGACCGGGTTTGGTCATGTCTTCTGCAACGCCAAAAAGACCGATTCCACGCCTGCTCGAACCTGTACCCGATACGCCTTCCTGCAACGCGAGCTCAATGGCGGTCCAATCGTAAGTTGCTTGTCGTCTAAGGTCAGGATTCTGTTGAAGTGCGCTTCGAATCCCAATCCCACCGTCCGCAACACCACAGACAAAACGCTGGCCAGCCGCCGCCTCGTAAAACTGAATGAGACCGAATGCTCCGATCGGAGACTTCGCATGCTGAACAGCGTTCAGCGCCAGCTCCGCAAATACTTCGCTCACCACCGGATATAAGTTTGCGGCACCAACTCCAGACTCGCGCAGCCGGTCCAGAGCGGTATTGGCTAGCTCATCCACCTCTGACTCTTTGAAAAATTGCGACAGCGGAAGAATCAGCCGTGGACCGGCATGAGGACGTTCGCCTATTCCGCGATCATCGACATCAATTCCGTTTCTCTTTAGTGTCTCAAACAGACCCACAGATTTCAGATAGATCGCAACACCCAGATTCTCGGGAACCAATAAACGGCAGGCAGCACCGTGTGAGGCTGCAAGAAGCTCATACACCGCGCACCACAGCAACGCCGCAGGTTGAATGAAAGCGCATTCGCGCAGATCTATGTCGAGCGTGCGCTCGTTGAAACCCGCTTTTCTTGGATCAATCGACGCCGACCGCGGATCAAGTTCCGCGGCATGCACAAAATTGTAGGGAACCCTTATCTCCACCTTGCCTTCGTATCCTGCCTATATGCTAGCTGAAGCTCACGGCATCGAGAATAACCCGTAGGCAGCGCATCACGAATCTTCTATTCGGCATACTGCACTCGTCGCAAACTCAGATCGCGGACAATCATGCGAACGCGACTGAGCGGCGCGCTATTGCTTGAGGGCGCCGTTTTCGGATGCCAGCAGCTTGTGAATCGTGGTCAGCTTTTTGACGCTGTAGGCGCGCTTGCCCTTGGGCGTCTGCACTTCGATATCGTCGTCCTCGGCCTTGCCGATCAGCGCGCGCCCGAGCGGCGACGATAGCGAGATCCGGTTCTGCGCGCCGTCCACTTCTTCCGGCACCACGATCTCGAATTCGGCGGTCCCGCCTTCATCGAGATCTTCGAGCTGGACCTTGCTGCCCAGCCCGACCGTATCGCGCGGAATCGAATCAAGATCGATCATCGTAAGCTCGGCGATACGCACCTCGAGATTGCCGACGCGCGCGCGCAGGAATTCCTGACGCTGCTTGGCCATCGCCCATTCGGCGTTCTCCGAGAGGTCGCCGTGCGCCCGGGCGCGTTCGAGTTCCTTGGGCAGGTCCACGGTCAACTCGCGCTTGAGGGTCTCGAGGTCTTTTCTGAGCCGTTTGATTACCGGTAATTCAGCCATCGAAACAGTCTTCCCGTCTTAGCTCTGACTTATAGTATACCGCATCGGCCACGCCCGCGCGCGGCACCAATTGTCGATCCCGAACTGCCTCAATCCGCGACGATCGAAGTCAGGCTGCGATTCACACCAGCGACGCTCTGGATTTTCTGCACTACCAGCTCGCCGAGCGAGGTGACGTCGGGCGCTTCTGCGATTGCGATTATGTCGTGCGGCCCGGTCACCGCATGCGCGACCGAAACGCCTGCTACCTGGCGAATCTTGGTCGCGACTTCCCGCGCTTTTCCCGGCGACGTATCAACGAGGATGAATGCCTTGACCGACATGATGCTTCCTCCCGGCGCGGGTTAGCCGCCCCACGATGCGCCCGCTCTCAATGGGGTGGCGGGATCAAATTGCCCTTGTCATCGTAAACATAAAAGCCGCGGCCCGACTTGCGGCCGAGATAGCCGCCGTCGACATATTTCTTGAGCAGCGGGCACGGCCGGTACTTGTCGTCGCCGAGCACGCGATGCATCACTTCCATGATCGCGAGACAGGTGTCGAGGCCGATCAGATCGGCGAGCTCGAGCGGTCCCATCGGCTGATTGGTGCCGAGCTTCATCGCGGTGTCGATGTCGGTCACGCCGCCAACCCCTTCGTAGAGCGTGTAAATCGCTTCGTTGATCATCGGCAGCAGCACGCGATTGACGATGAAGCCGGGGAAATCCTGCGCGGTCATGGTGGTCTTGCCGAGTTGCTCGGCCAGCCGGCGAGTTTCCTGGAAGGTCGCTTCGGAAGTCGCGAGGCCGCGGATAATTTCGACCAGCTTCATGGCGGGGACCGGATTCATGAAGTGCATTCCGATTACGCGATCGGCGCGGCTGGTCCGCGCACCCATCCGCGTGATCGAAATCGACGAAGTGTTGGAAGCGAAGATCGTTTCGGGCGGACATAGCTGGTCGAGGCGCTTGAACAGATCGATCTTGGCGTCCTCGTTCTCGAGCACCGCCTCGATCACGAAATCGACTTTGGCCAGGTCCTCGAGATTAGTGGTGGTCTCGATGCGGCGCAGGACGTGATCGCGCTCGTCGGGCTTGAAGCGCCCACGCTCGATCATACGATCCAGATTGCGGGCGATCGTATCGACCCCGCGCTTGCACATTTCCGGCGTGAGGTCGTGCATGATGACCGCGATTTCCGCTTGCGCCGCCACTTGCGCGATGCCCGCCCCCATCTGTCCCGCACCAATCACGCCGATCTGCCTAAGACTCATTCAATTCTCCAATTCCTGTTTTCTCGCATCGATTCGACCCAGCGCAAACCTGTCCTAGAGATAGGGGATATAGTTTTTGAGCGAACTCAAGAGCGCCGCGACGTCAGCCTCGTCACCGAGATCGCGACAGAGGATTTCGTAGTATCCCTTGATTCGCCCGCGCTCCTGATTCTCGGGCGACTCGGCGAGCATCGATTGAAAATCCTTGAGGATCGCCTGCGTTTCGAGTTTTTTCTTGATGGGAATTGTTTCGTCATCGACAGCGATCAAAAGCCGGATGTGATCGATCATGCGGTTCATCACGGCGAAGTCGCTGCGATCCTTTTCCATCGACAGATTCATCCGCCGCGATGTTAATGACCCTCGGGCGGCTCCTCGCCCGCTTGCCAGGTGCCCGCTCCACCGCCTGAACGCATCGCGGTTCGGACTCGCATGACGTCCTCCGGCGATTGGCGGCCGGGCATTCCTAAATTTCGCATCAGCGCGTTCGTCATGTTCGAGGTCAGCCGGTCGCGCAGGGTCGGCTCCGCGGCGATTTGAGCGTCGAGCACGACATCGACCTGCTCGCGGGTGAGGCCTTCGGCGAGGAAGATATCGACCAGCGCGGCGAGTCCCACTTCGCCGCCGGCCCGCTCGACGATCGCAACGACCTTGGCGCATGGGGTGCAGACGCGGCGGAGAAAGCCAGCACTACTCCGGCAGTACTGACATCTCATATCCAGCACCGGAGCTTCGTCTTGGCGATCTGGGCACCCATAAAAACATTTGAAGCGGCCATTCGCCGACCGGATCGACGGGCTCGCTTCCAAAATCGACGTTACTACCCGTTATTGATGCCCGCAAGCGCGAATGGATTTCGTTGGCCTCCGACAGCACAACGATTTCGGTGGGGAGGCGGATTTCGCGTTTGACATTTGGCGGGAGTGTCACTAGATTCGCAATTGAGAATCATTCTCATAATCGAGAGCAAACGTGACTCAAACCGCAGCCGCATATTTTCTCTACTCGCTCGGCATCCTCTTTCGCGAGGGCATGGAAGCGATGCTCGTGATCGTCGCACTTGCGGCGGGCACACGCGGCACCGGACGCGGACACTCGCGCGAAATTTATGCCGGCGCCGGCATCGCGATCATCGCCAGCATCATGCTCGCGTGGGCGGTCAATCACCTGATCAGCGACGACGCAGGCGACACGCTCGAAGGTTTCTTTCAGATCTTCGCGGCCGCGACGCTCTTCTATGTAAGTTCCTGGCTGACCTCGAAAGGCCAGTCCGATCGTTGGCGCAAATTCATTGCCGAGAAACTCGAAACCGCCGAGCGCAGTTCGATTCCCGCGGTCGCGCTCGCACTCACCGCATTTCTGGCGGTGATGCGGGAAGGCGCCGAGACGATCGTTTTCTTCCAGGCGCTCAACAACGGCGCGACTGAACTCGCGGAACGACACGCGATAACGGCAGGCATCGTCGCCGCCGCGATTGCGCTCGCGGCCGCATTCGTAATCGTGCGACGCGCCGCGGATCGCATCCCACTCGGCATCATCTTCAAAGCAACGTCGATCCTGCTCTACGCGATGGCGGTCATCTTCATTGGACAAGGCGTGGCGAGCCTGCAGGAAGCCTCGGTCGTGCCGGCGACTTTCCTCGACTACGTGCCGACAGTTCCGATGCTAGGCGTTTTCCCCACGCTGCAGACGCTCGGCGCGCAGGCTGCGCTCGTGATGCTCGCCGTTGCCTCGCTATTTATTCCGCGCAGTTCGCCTGCTCTTGAGGTCAGCGAGGTTGAACCGGCGACGGTTCGGGTGCGTGGCCGTTTGAATTGACCGGCGGAACCGCGGCCAGCGACGAAGTGTCATCGTCGTCGCCGAACAGAACGACCTCGACGTCCGAGCTCAGCTTCTCCGATATCACCAGCGCCCGAAATCCCATCCTCGTGCACTGATCGAGCATCGGCTCGCGAGCGAACTTGCTGTGGCGCGCGCGCTTCAGCACCTCGCGCAAATCCTGACTGCGATCGAGCAAGTCCGACAAGCGCGCGGCAACGATCGCGGTCGAGCCGCCGTCGGAAGCGAGATCGAGCGCGAAAGCTTCACTGTGCTCAGCGGACGCGAGGGCGTGCAGCGCCGATTTTATTTCCTTGCACGCGACTTCAGAGTTGTATTCAAGCGGAACCTCGAGGTCATCGGCATGAATCAGCGGCGGTGCGAGCGCGATGGTTAGTGTCACATAGAAGAACGTGACCGCGATCGACTGACTAAAGCGATGCCGGGAATTGCTTCCCGAGCAACGTGAAAAACAAAGAGCCGGCCACGCAGCCGGCTCCGAATTTGCGGTATCGGTAGTCGAGCGCGCGGAAGTCAGGCCGCGCTTTCGCCGCTGTAGCCGATCGAGTTCAGGAACGGCTCTTTCTGGCCGGACGGCATGATGTAAATTCCGTCCCATCCACAAACCTCTTCGCAGAGAAGGCATCCGACGCAGGTCTTTTCGTTGACCTGCACCTTGCCGAGATAGACCGC
>PNBD01000122.1 GCA_003135855.1 Deltaproteobacteria bacterium | reverse complement strand
ATTTTGCGCGCTACCAGGGAAAAAGCTGAAGCCATCTTAAATGAGCAAGTCTCACGATTAGGTTCGCGGAGAAGCCGCGCCGAGGGCCAAAGCACTCGGGCGTCTTCGTCGGCTTGAGAAGTATCTTATACTGAATTTCCGAATCGCGAGAGAGACCTTGGTGATCGGGTAGTGTCCTAATTTGAAAACTTCTTCAGAGAGATAGTCCGCAGGAGAGCTGCAATAATTTTCAACTGTCGCGCAATTTCCTCGATGCTTTCTACAACCTGTTTGTCCTGAGTTGAAGTCATACCTTTTCCCTCCAAGCGAATTGTGCCATGCTTTAATTCATGCCTGACCGCTCAAGAAAGCGCCAGAATCCATCGGATGTCAATCAGATCGCCGCGCGCATCATAGACGCCGTGGCCGGTGAACTGCCAGCAGAGGATTCGGGCAAGAATCCCGCTGCGGTCGCGCTCGGCAAACTCGGCGGCCTGAAGGGCGGCAAAGCGAGAGCCGCGAAGCTGAGCGGGCGTAGGCGAAAGTCCATCGCAAAAAAAGCGGCAGAGGCGCGTTGGAGCAAGAAACGACCGAAATAACCGAGCCGCATCCCTAGACTTCTTCGCCGTTCGTTTGCTACACTTCCTTAATAACCGAAACGCAGTTTCTGAATTGCGTGACGTTGGTGCGTTCGGTATAATGGAAGTTAAGGCAGGAGAAAGTCATGAACGACGAAGCGACATTGATTCGTGGCACTATCGAAGACATTGGCCAGTCAATCGAACACCTTAAACTTGAGGCGCTAAGGATTTCTAAAGAACTCGAAGCAAAAGAGACGCGATTAGCTGCATGGAATCGCCGACTTCAACAGATCGGCGGCGTATCCGTTCCTGGGACGATTTCGTTACGTCGTCCTAGGGGCGCAAATTTGTCTGCAATCACAAAAGCGTTGCAAGCATCCCAAACGGGTTTGGGAGCAGCAGAGATTCAGAAGACGACGGGGCTGCCTTGGTCGTCCGTCCAAGGATCGCTCAAACGTAACCCTGAACTGTTTATCGAGGAAAACGGACTCTGGCGATTGAGGCCAGAATCGATGCAAATAGATTTGGTCGCGATCAACGGAGCAGCGAAACACTAGGACTTCTTGGTCAACAAGAACGGCGAGAAGCTTCGGATTAGGGTCCGAAGCTTCTCGGGGGTCGCGGCGGATGCCGGACCCAATGGGCTTAAACGGATCGCCTAACTCTCCATAGTAGTGTGGGAGAGTCTTTCACGCAAGCCCCCGAAAAGCGGCATCCAATTTAAGACGAGGAGCACCATTTTATATGCGTGCTTCAGCCGCCCCCGACGAACCGGGTGAGTGGGAATACATCTATGTAACCCGCTTCTACCACAAGGGTTTGCGAAAATATCTGGTCGCCAAAGACTACGGTAAACGCGCATTCCGTCTCCGCATCCGTCGCCCGAAGAAATAAAGGGTGACCTCAACCGGCGATGCTCTCTTTCCAAGGAAGGGGCATCGCCTTTTCTCTTAACCTCAAGGCGTCGGTCGCCTTGCACTTCGCGCACTACAATCTGTGCCGCGTTCACAAGACGTTGCGGTGCACGCCCGCGATGGCGCTCGGCACCACGGATCACATCTGGACGATTGGCGACCTTGTACAGGCCGCTCTTGAGCCTCAGGACGTGCCACCGTTACCGGATCGGACTCCGCAATCGACGCTCAAATATGGATACGCGCCGCTTAAGCTGAGAGTGATCCCGGGCGGAAAAATGACGAAACCGCGATGAATGGTGCGGCTCTTGCAGATGCTCCCAGACGATGTAATGAATGCTAACCTGAAAAATAATGCCTACATATGTGCTCATAATTAAAGATGCTGCTCAGCATGATACCGCCATTGCGAGCTTGCAGAAAACTTTTCCCGATTTTAAGGAAGTTGCTCCAAACGCTTGGGTCGTAAAAGCTGTCCAACCTTCAGAGGATATTAGTCAGGCACTTTTCCCGCGCGACGCCACGGGCAAAGCGTCGGTATCGCATGCTGTTTTTTTAATTACTACCTGGTGGGGATTTCACAGTCGCAGCTTATGGGAGTGGCTCAATCTCCCGCCGGTTGAAGAAAAAAATGGCCAGTAAAGAGACCGGCGAACAGCTGACCAACCCGGAGGAATCTGCCGAGGCGTATCGCCATCCAGCGGATCATTCATGGAGCCTTCAAATCATGCTCGATCTGAAAGGCTCGGTCGGCGAACTGAAAGAAGCGATTAGGACTCTGCAAAAAGACTCCGAGAAACAGGGCAACAAACTCAGCACTATCAGCCATCAAATTTATGCGTCTGGAGTGGTTCTCTTCATTATCTTAGCGGTTGGCGGGTTCTTAATTGACAAGTTGTGGGGCCCGCTAATGAAGGCGCTTGAGCATTCATCGCATTGACTGTCTTAATTTCCCGCCCTCAGTGTCTTAATTCAGACAGTGCCGGTGATCGCGGGTCGAGCGGATTCAGCGTTCGATGCGGACGGCGGATTCTACTTGCGGGCCTAGAAATCTGCGACCGACGCGGACGAATCGATCGGGCGTCTCGGTCACGAAAAAACTCTGACTGCCATTGCCGCCGCGCTTCAGCAGGCGCGAGGTGCGGAGTCGCGCGCGCACTTCCAGCGCCGTCGCGGTCGCCGAATCGACAATCCTGACGCCTGCGCCCAGAATCCGCACAAACATTTCGCGCAGCAGGGGGTAATGTGTGCATCCGAGCAGTAGCGTGTCGATTCCGCTCTGCTTCAGGCTTTCCAGGTAAATCGCGACCGTGCGTTCTGCGATTTCGTTATCGACCCATCCCTCCTCGGCGAGCGGAACCAGCAGCGGGCAGGCGCGCGTATAAATCTCGGCGCGCGGGCTGAGGCGCTGGATCGCGCGCGTGTACGCACCCGACGCGATCGTCGCCTCGGTGCCGATCACGCCAATTTTTCCGCGGCGCGAGGCCTTGGCCGCCGCGCGCGCGCCCGGCTCGATCACGCCAATCACCGGCACCATCGTTTGCGAAGCGATCGCGTCCAGCGCCACCGCGCTCGAAGTGTTGCACGCGACCACCAGCATCTTGATTCCCTTGGCGAGCAGAAACTCGGTGTTCTCTTTCGAGTAGCGAATAATCACTTCGTTCGATTTGGTGCCGTAGGGCAGCCGCGCGGTGTCGCCGAGATAGATGAAATCCTCGCCCGGCATCGCTTCGCTCAGCGCCTTGAGCACGGTCAGGCCACCGATCCCGGAATCGAACACGCCAATCGGACGGTCGTTTGCCGCGCGCGCGGCGTTGCTGTTGAGGCGTCCATTCGAAGCGGCAAGCGCAGTCGCGCTTGAGCGTTTCGATTGCCCGCGCTTGTTCTTGCGGGGTCCGGATTTTTTTCGTATCGCCATCTGGTCGCGTCCGATTGCCTCAACTCGAGGCGAGGCGCTCGCCGATTGTAGCGGGACGCGGCGGCACGGTGCCAAAGACTCGTTCGTGGATAGCCGCGGGCTCCATGCACAAGTAGGCGGGGATTTCCGCGCCGCAATTGCGGAAGCGCTCGGCGAGCGTGGAAAAGAGTTTCAACCTGAGTGGAGTGAAGGTCCGGTAGCGGCCGTCGGGGGCCATCACTTCTTCGCCACACAGCATCGGATCGTTCGCGAAACGCCGGCGCGCCACGGTGCGCAAGCCAGGCGTCATGCGAAGCCCGCCCATGCTGATGAACGAAATGTTCTTCGGAGAGATGGTATCGAGCAGCTCGTCGATCAACTCGACGTAATCGCGCTGCGCGTTTTCGTACGCGATCAACGGATCGAAGTGGAACGCGACGCGATAGCCGGCATCGAGCACCACGCGTGCGGCCTTAATCCGTGCCGAGGGCGGCGCAGTGCGATGCTCCGAGCTGCGAAACACCGCATCGGTCGATAGCGACCATGAAACCAGCACGCGCCCGCGCGGATCCGTCGCGAGCAGATTTTCGATCTCGTCGGTCTTGGTCTTGAACTCGAGCGTCAGATTCTCGCGCGTTGAAAAAAATTCGATCAGGTCGCGCGACATCCCGGTCATCGAATCGAACGCGAGCGAATCGGCCAGCTCGCCGGTGCCGACGCGAAAATGCTTATCCGGCGCGCTCCGGATCAACCGATCGAGTTCGTCAAACGAGTCGGTGAAATTCGCGTACACCTGGAACGCTGGATTGTCAGCCAGGTATTCCTGCAGGAAGCAGTACGAACAATCCATCGGGCAGTTCGAGGCCAGCGTCAAAACCAGGTAGCCGCAGCAGGCAAAGCGCGACGATCCCGCCGGACACGCCATCAGAAATGGCGTCTTGCGGCGCGCGATTATCATGCGCCGTTTGCCCGCGCCAAACGGATCGCGTGCGTTCGGGTCGGGCTTTGCCAACTCGCGCGCGTCGTCGATATGAACAATCGGCACGCGAGTAGCAGCCGCGCGAATCACGCGCGTCGCGAGCGGCGTATCGGCGCATCCGCGCTCAACGAAAATGCTGTCTATCTCGAAGTTCATTGGTCGAAGTTCATTGTTTGCCGCCGAGCAATTCGATCACGCGCATCAAGGCGGTCTTTTTACTTTCGAGCGCCGCCAGCATCCGCTCGAAATCGGCGCCGCTGTGAGCAGCGATCGAAACGGTGAGCTCATCAGAGCCGAGTTCATGGGGCAAGACTACTTCAATTCCACGCGGGAGCTTAAGGGCCGCGATTTCGGCCGCGAGCCGGGACTGCATCGCGCGCAGCAGTGGGAAGCGCATCGTACGCAACTGGTCGATAAGCGCACGGGCACGGGCGGGCGTCGAGCCGGCGGACTTCAGGGTGCGGCGAATGTCGGGACGATCGAGGATCTCGGCAATCGTTGTCTGTTCGCGCACAGCGATTTCATGCAACGTGTCGATCGCAGTCACGATTTGCCCGGTGCGCAACTTGAGCGTCTCGGTGATTTCAAGCAATCGCGCGCGCGACGGTTGATCGAGCGCGAGCCAGCGCTCGAGATGCGTCTCCGGCAGGCGCCGCTGACCTGCAACTTGCCGAATGCGAGTTTCGACTTCCGCACTTTTCATGTTGCGTTGATCCGCGAGTCGGGATTCTTCGCTTCGCCCAGAATGGCAGAATGTTCGGTTCCAGGTTTGTCTGCGAGCATGGTCCGCATGACTTCGACAGCCCGCGCGATCTCTCCACCCGGCTGGTCTTTCTCCGTCGCGAGCGCGTGCTCGCGAAGATCCTCGTAGAAATTCGCCTGCTCGATTTTACCTCTGCGCCTGAGGCCGCCCGCATAAATTCCGCACTTCTCGGCCAGCACGTCGGCAGTTGCCGTGCGACGCTCCCCGGTCAGGCGCGCGTCTGTCAGCAGCTTCGCCAGCGCCAGGATTCTAAAGCGATCGATCGCCGAGGTCCTCGCAGATAGCTGATCGGGATGACCGCCGCGACGCGTCACGAGCGGCTGATCGAGCAGCCCGACTTCCACAACCATCGATATTCGGAGCCACAGGTCGTAATCCTCGGCCGCGATCATGAGTTCGTCGAAGCCGGCGTGCGAGCGAAATAGTTCGGCTCGCATGATCACGGCGGACGGGCTTATCAGGCAGGTCCGCAGCGATTCGAGAAAAAAATCACCGGCGCGCTTGCGATGTCGCAGTCCCGGATTTACCCGACGCCCGTTGCGCAGCCAAAGCTCGTTAGTCTGCGAAATCGCACAGTCAGGGTTCGCGCGCATGAACGCGAGCTGACGTTCGAGTTTTTGCTTTTTCCACAAATCGTCGGAATCCAGAAACGCGATCATCGGCGCACGCGCGATCGCGACGCCGCGATTGCGCGCGGCGGCCGGCCCGCTGTTCGCGATACGCTCGACACGCATCCGGTCATCGGGGATCTTCGAAAGCTCCTCAGATGTGCCATCGGTCGAGCCATCGTCGACAACGATCAGCTCGAACGACGCGCCGGTTTGCGCGAGCACCGATTCCACGGCCTCGCGCACCATCGCGCGACGATTGAAAGTCGGGATGATTACCGAAACTTCGACTGTCATCGCGATTCGATACGGTCGTTCGCGGCCGGGCGCTTAAGCGTGAGAATGCGGCGCCGGAGTTCGCCGATTCCTTCGGCCGACGTCGCCGAGCATAGAATCGGCGCGATGCCGATCGGCGCGAAGCGCTTGATCGCGGCGGCCCGCTCGGAACGTTTCAACTTGTCGCATTTGGTCGCGAGCGGGATCACTTCGATACCGCGATCGATTGCGCTATCTGCGAGCGCGAGTTCCTCGTCACGCGGTCCGCGCCGGCAATCGATCAGGATTGCGATCGCCGCCAGGTTCTCGCGCCCCTCGATATATTCATTCATCATCGTCGCGATTTTGCGCGCTTCGTCGTGGCCCATCTTTGCGTAACCGAAGCCGGGCAGATCGCAGATCGCGATCGCGTCGCCGACTGCGAAGAAATTCAGGCATCGCGTACGCCCCGGCGTTTTGCTGGTACGCGCGAGTCCTTTGGTGTTGGCGATCGCGTTGAGCAGCGAGCTTTTGCCGACGTTGGAGCGTCCGGCCAGCGCGATCTCGGCGCGATTCCAGCGGGGGCATCCGCTGAGAGCGAATGCCGAGGTGACGAATTCTGCGGCAAGTCGAGTCATCTATCGGATTCGATTCGCGGCGGCTTGACGTCCGTCGCCGAAGCTTCCAGTCGTCCGAGTTCCGCGGTCAGGGCGCTCCGAAATTCACGCAGCCGGATGCCGCGATGACGATCCGGATAGGGTTCAAGAAATTTCAGCGCCGCGCGCAGATGCAACTGCGCACTGGCGATTTCACTCTGCCCGAGTTTGTGATTCGCCACCGACGCGCGCAGCATCCCGCGATAAAAATCCCAATCGCTGGTGTCATCCTCGAGCAGGTTCATCGCTTCTTCCATTTCTTCGTGCGCTTCAAAATATTCGCCGCGATTGAACAGCTCGATGCCGTTGCGGAAATGCGAATCGATTTCGTTCATTTGCTCATTCATTGCTCGTTCATCGCGATGCTGCGAATGGCGGCGCGCTCAGTCGTCGCCAGTGTCGGTTTGGTCCGCGGTCTTGATATGGAGCGACTGCTTGAGGCCTTCGAGTTGCGCGACGAAAATCCCGCGGATGACCTGTTTAATCACGCCGTCGGGCACCGGCACCGGCTGCAGCAGCTTGGTGGTCTCGTGATAGTCGATGAACGTGCTCGCGCCTTCATCGCCGAATTGATACACGGCCTGGGTGTCGAGCAGGGGATTGTCCACGGTCTTGTAAACGATTTTTTTCTCGTCCGGCAGGTACTGAAATTCCAGGCGGGTCGTCACGACCTGCCCGCCCGGTCCCGCGATATCCATATCGACGACCTTGCTGTTGCCGGTTTGCGAGATCACCCGCACCGCTTTGATTTGATCGCTGTGGGCGCTCTCGATGTTGCGGATCGCATCGAACACGGTGGGCTCGGGCGCCGGTATTCGTGCGGTGAAATCCGCTTTCCACAGGTCGCCATCATGTCCGATATTTTCAGTGAGCAGACCCGCGTGCTGCGCGCGCCGCGCCTGCATGTATCGCCATCCGCCGTAGGCGACGATCACGATCACCACCAGTGCCGCCAGAATCGTGAATGCTTTTCTCATCGTGAATGCTCTATCCTCACCGGCTGAAAGTTCCCGTCAGTTCGGCACTGGCGAGAACATGTCCCTTGATGGCGGCCTGCACCGCCGACGCGTCCGCACTGTCGCCCAGGTTCAAGGCCGAGTCCAACGCATAGAGATGGAACCGATAGTGATGAACCTGTCCTGGCGGCGGGCAGGGGCCATTGTAACCGACATGGCCGAAGCTATTCACGCCATTGGAGCCTCCGCCCGGGATGTTGGCCGCACGTGGGACACCCTCGATCAGCGCCGTCGCGGTAGCCGGCAGATTGTAGGCAACCCAATGAATAAAAGCGCCGCCCGGAGCGTCTGGATCGTCCATAACGAGAGTAAAGCTCCTGGTAGCGGCAGGTGCGTCGCGCCAGGTCAGGGCTGGCGATTTATCCGCGCCACTGCATGTATAATTTGCCGACAGAGCGCCTCCGGAGGCAAACGCGGGGCTGGCTAGGGTCAGCGACGATTGCGCATCGACTAAATTGCTGAAATTCAGTAAAATCAATGCTATTCCGACAAATGGTGACCAAAATAGGTGAGAAAATCGTTGGTATATGACCATTTTTAGAGCCCAGAGGAGAGTAAATCTATCCTAGCGGCACTTGGCAGCCTGTTTGCATCTAAAAACGTTAGATAAACGCGATTATTCCGTAAGGTAAAGCTCGCAAAGAGGCGAAGAGTATCAAAAATCCTCGTAAGCAGCCCTTGACCATCAGCGTTGTTTTTGAGAATTTCATAGAGACTCAAGATGCGCGTAATGGGGCGGAGGGGAGATATCGAAGATGCGAAACAAAGGATCCGTCCTTGTCGGTAAGCAGACTGCAGGATTGATCGGTTTGGGAGATAACATGGCTAATGAAACAAAGTATAGCTTACCGCGAGTGATGACGGTGAAGGAGTTGTCCGAGTACCTGCGCGTTCATCCCTCGACCATTTACAAGCTGCTGCGACGCGGCGAGTTGCCTGGCTTCAGGATTGGCACCGACTGGCGCTTCAATGCGGAAGTGATCGATCGATGGTGCCTGGACCGCAACATGAAAGCTCCGGACGACTCCTCGAGCAACAACTAGCGACTGCGCACCGCAGTCACATTGATCGGACCACGCGGTCCGATAACGCAGCAGATTGCGTCCGCAGAAAGTTCTGCGCGTTCGCCAGCCTGAAAGACCCGCTTGACCTAGCGGGCGGTTCTGTCTCACCATACCGTTCATTCAATGTTATCACCGGTGCGAAAAAACCCGGCGCGAGTGCCGCCGCCCGCGCGGCGGCGAGGCTCGCTTGACCAGGTGTTGATCAATGCCGCGATGGATCTATTCGCATCGTACGGTTATCGCGGCACCTCGCTCGCGCGAATTGCGCGCGCGGCCGGGGTGACCAAGGGCGCACTGTATTGGCATTTCGCGGACAAGGAAGAATTTTTCCTCGCGGTGGTGGCGAAGGTGCTCGGCGAATGGAACCAGGCGTTCGACGGCGCCGCGTCGGCGAGCACCAGCGCTCAGTTCCGCGCCGAATTTCTCAAGATGTTCGATACGATGGCGGCGTTCAACGAGCAGAATCCGTGGGTCAGCAGGCTGCTGATGATCATCGCGCTCGAGTCGCACAAGATTGGTCCGCGCGTATTGCGGGCGATGCGCAAAGCGAATCTGGACGGCTTCAGCAATTTCCGCGGCGTCGTCGCACACGGACAAGAGCTCGGCGAATTCAATGCCAGCCTCGACACGCAGTGGGCCGCGACGCAGATATTTTCGAGCTACCTCGGTTCCGCGATGCTATGGTATCTGCACGGGCCGCGTTTCGATCTGCGCCGGTCGCTGCGCCGCCAGGGCCGCGAGTTTCTCCGCGATTGGAGTGTCGCCAAATGAAGGCGGGACTGATCTACGAAATCGAATCGGTCAAACCGCATGGTCCCGATCACGAGTATCGCGTGTACTGGGAAACGATGGCGCAGATCGAACTTGCCGATCGCCTTGGCTTCGATTCGGTGTGGACCGTCGAGCATCATTTCCTGAATGAATTTTCGTATTGCTCGGCGCCGGAAGTTTTTCTCGCCTGCGTGACGCAACGCACCAAGCAGATTCGGATCGGACACGGAGTGGTGGTGCTGCCGTTCAATCATCCGGTGCGGGTGGCGGAGCGAATCGCGGTGCTCGATATCATGTCGAATGGCCGCGTCGAGTTCGGGACCGGCCGGGCGACCACGATGGACGAGTTGCTCGGCTTCGGCGTGCGGCCTGAGGAAACGCGTCCGCGCTGGGCGGAGGCGGTGGAAGCGATCCCGCGGATGTGGCGCGAGGATCCGTTCACGATGCATGGCAAGTACTGGACGGTCGAGCCGCCGGTTTCGATCATCCCGAAGCCGATTCAAAAGCCGCATCCGCCGATGTGGGTGGCGGCGACGCAGCCGAGCACCTGGGAAATCGCGGGGCAGAAGGGAATCGGCGCGCTCGGGTTTGGAATCTCGGAACCCGGCCTGCTCGACAATCTGATCGCGGTGTACAAGAAAGCGATCAAGACGTGCGAGCCGGTCGGCGCATTCGTCAACGATAAAACGGCGGCCGCCACGATCTGCGTGTGCGCGCCTACTCGCGAAGAAGCGAAAGTGATCGCGAAGGATGCGATCGATTTCACCACGCGCAAAGCCGCCGAATTGTTCACGCCGTTCGCCAAACAGGAAGTGAAGGGCTACGAGTATTACAAGAAGATGGCGGAGCAGGCGGTCGCGATCGGCGACTACCGGATGTCGCTGGCGGACCTCGACAAACGGATCGAAAAGGGCGCGGTGATGGTGGGCGATCCCGAGGATTGCCTGAAGGTCGCCAAGTTCTACGAATCAGCAGGCACCGACTTGCTGCTGATGCTCGTGCAGGTGGGCGCGGTGCCGCACGACAAGGTCATGCAGACGGTGGACTTGATCGGCAAGCACGTGATGCCGAAGCTGAGCGCGAGCTCGAAGATCTACCAGGCGGAAGCGGCGGCGGCGGCCGGCCGTTGAGATAAGATCGCAGCAACGTGATCGTAAGGAGGGGGCGGCCATCGGGCTGCCCCTTTTTCATTTCACCCGCGGGCTTCAAGCGTTCCGATGAAGCATAATTGTGTGGTGAAGATCGCAATCATCGCAGCGGAAGTGGCGCCCTTCGCCAAGGCGGGTGGGCTTGCTGACGTAATTGGTGCATTGCCGGGAGCATTGAAAGCGATCGGACAACAGCCGTCTGTGATCGTGCCGGCCTACAAATCGATTCTGGAAAACGTCAAAGCAAAGCCGGTGATGAGCGGGCTTTCGATCGCGATGGACGGAATCGCGGAGCCATTTTCGATATTGCTCGCGGAGGGTCGGAATGGAGTGCCGATGTATCTGATCGAGCATCGGAGATTTTTCGAGCGCGACGGTATCTACGGCGAGAACGGGAAAGATTTTCCCGACAATCTCCAGCGATTTATTTTTTTCGGGCGTGCGGCGGCGATCGCGGCAGCGGAAGTAATCAGGCCTGACGTGATTCACGCGCATGACTGGCACGCCGCGGCGGCGACGATCGTGATTCGAGCGGACCCGGCGCTCAGTCAGAAGCTCAAGGATGCGCTCTCGATTTTCACGATTCACAATCTCGCGTTCCAAGGAGTTGGCAAGCGGAGCGATTTTCCGTTGCTGAATATCGACCCGTCATATTTTTCGACGAACTGTCTGGAATTCTACGGAGGCATGAGCCTGATGAAGGGCGCGATCGTACTTGCCGACGGCGTCTCGACGGTGAGTCCGACGTACGCGCGCGAAGTCACGAGCGGGCCCGAGTTTGGTTTCGCGCTCGAAGGAGTGCTGCGCGACAAGGGCGGCAACTTCGTCGGCATCCTGAACGGCGCGGATTACAACGAGTGGAATCCGGCGACGGATCGCGATATCGCGGCGACTTACACGCCCGCAAAGTCTGATGGGAAGCGCACATGCACGCGCGCATTGCGCGATTCATTGAAGCTGCCGAATCGCGAGCGCTGGCCGATCGTTGGGATGGTGACGCGCATGACCGGGCAGAAGGGAATCGATTTGCTCCGCGATTCGCTCGCGTCGGTGATGGAACTTGATTTGCAGTTGGTGATGCTCGCGAGTGGGGATCCGGCGCTGGAAGAATTCTTCAAAGCGGCGGAGCAGCGATATCCTGACAGACTTCGCGTGATCATCGAGTTCAACAATGTGCTGGCGCATCGGATTCAGGCCGGCAGCGACGCGTTCCTGATGCCGTCGCGCTTCGAGCCGTGCGGACTCACGCAGATGTACGCGCTCCGCTACGGCAGCGCGCCGATCGTGCGTGCGACCGGCGGTTTGCGCGACACGGTGAGCGAGTTCGATCCCGCGAGCGGGATCGGCAACGGATTCGTGTTCGAGAAATTCGAGGCTGCGGAAATGGTGGCGGCGCTCCGCAGGGCGGTCGCGACGTTCAAGAATCGCGCACTGTGGCGGCGGCTGATGGCGAATTGCTTCGCGGCCGACTTTTCGTGGGAAGTCGCGGCGCGCAAGTACGCGGACTGGTTTCAGCATCTCCGAAAAGAGCGCGGGCTCGGCTAGAATCGCAGGCGTGACGGCATCGAAGCGCAACTATCTCATTTACGGCGACGGTTCCTGTCTGGGAAATCCCGGGCCGGGCGGATGGGGCGTAGTGGTGCGCGACCCGGACGGCGCGGTGCGCGAATACAACGGCAGCGAGGCTCCGACGACCAACAACCGGATGGAGCTCACCGCCGCGATCAAGGGATTGCGCGCGACGGAGCCGGGCTCGAACGTGGTGCTGCGGAGCGACAGCCAATACGTCGTCAACACGATGAACCTTGGCTGGAAGCGCAAAGCCAATCAGGACTTGTGGCAGCAGCTCGATGCGGAATCGCAAATCCGTGACGTTAAATTCGAATGGGTGCGCGGGCACGACGTCGATTCGATCAATCATCGCGCGGATGAACTGGCCGTGATGGGGGCGAAGAGACGGCTGATCGCGGACCAGCCCCGAGCACAACCGTTGCCCCGCGGACAATCCGCATGGGATCAAATTGTGGAAAATAATGTAGAGCGTCTAAAGCCGTTGCTGAAACCCGGTGAGCGAATCATCGAATGCAGTGGATGCGGAGAATTCTTCGTAAGCCAGGGCGACGACGAAGGATTCTGCCCGCACGTGCGATGCCAGCGGAAGGTGCGGCGACCGTAGGCCAGAAGCGCTTTTCCTTCGGAAGACGGGCGCGACGCGCGGGATGCGTTACCAGAGAGTGGGAATCAGCGCGTCGGTTTCGCGCTGATAGGTTTCATACTGCTCGCCAAAGCGGGCGAGCAAGATTGCCTCCTCCGACTTGATCCGGCGGCGCAGACTGATGACTCCGATGATAAAAGTCACGAGCAGCGTGACGGGCGCGCCGTACTCGAGCGGCCATCCAAGGGTGACCAGAAAAGTGCCGGCGTGAACTGGGTGACGGATATAGCGATAGAAGCCGCGGCGCACTAAATCGGAGCGTCCAGCAGTGCGGGAACTCAGATAGCCGATTTGGATGTGCGCGCCGAGCGCCAGCCACATCCCGAGCTACTCGATCAGCAAGCCGAGCGCGCCGATCGATTCAGGCATCGCGCCGCCGTAGACGTAGGTGCGTTCGAACGGCGCCGCCGCGAACATCGCGAGCAGCGGCAATTGCACACCGATTCGATGGCCTAGTTCCGTGTGCGCGAAGCCAGCTTCGTGAACATCTTCACGATCTTCGCGCACCAGCAGATCGGAAAAGCGGAAGCCTGCGTAGGCGAGCAGGTAAGCGTACACATATTTGTGCTCGCGGAAATAATCGGTGATTCCGAGACCGAGTGCGACGGCGCCAATGACGGCGACGAGGAAGATTAAAACCTCGGCGCATCGCAGCAGTCGCTCGCGAGAAAAGTAGGGCGCCAGCTCGGGCAGAGTTGCAATGATCGGCAGCGGACCGGTCGGCGGTTTGAGGCCGCCGGTCGCCTTGCGACCTGATTCCTGAGCCTCTGGGGGTGTGTCGCTAGTCGCCATCGGGGCAGTCTCGCAGATGAATGATTGAGAACAAAGAGCTGGGGATACGGTCGCTGCTGCCGCAAATTGACTGCACTGCCGAGACTCCAGTTTCGCGAATCACGAACAAGGCGCGAATCCCGGAGAAAGTGGATTTCTCGGCTCGCAGAATGCGATTATAAAAAATCGACGACATATAAGCAGTTTTTATAAATAGTCCTTCCATTTCGCGAAACTGATACCTCCATACTCTCGCAAAATCAGCATAAAGTCGCTGGCACTGGCCTTGCTTAAAGGCATACGAACTGAATCACGGGAGGGCACGAAAATGAACGCAACCACTAACGAAGCAAGGCTGACCGGAATCCGCAGCGCGACCGAAAACGCAACCACGACCGAGAGCACTCGGTATGCGCAGAACAACCTGCTGAGCGAACTGCCCGGCGCGGTGTTCGGTCTGATCACGCTCGGATACATCGTCAGCTCACTGCTCGCGCTTGCCTGACGATCGAGCGAAACGAAACTCGCAACGACTTGGGAGAAATGAAAATGAACGCGACTATCAATGAAGCAAGAATCAGCGGAATCGGCCGAGTGATCGAGGCGACGCCGTCGAGCGATGGAACCCGGCTCGCGCAGTACAACATGTTGAACGAGATGCCGGGAGTGATCTTCGGCGTAATCACGGTCGCCTACATCGTGAGCTCGCTGTTCGCGTTGGTGCACTAAACGATGACTTCTCGCGCGGTCGAAATGGTTGTTGGGTCCAGGCAAATCGATGCCCGGTGCGCACCGGCAGCTATCCGCGCGGAGATGAGCGAAGCGGTGGATCGATTGTTCACCGCGCGCGAGACCATAGTGAGTGACACCCAGATGACAGCGGCGGCGAGCACGATCGTGAACCATGCCATCGCGCGGATTCTGCGCAGCATCGAGTCCACTTGCTCGACGGTGAACGGATCGCCGTCGCCATGGGCGGCAACTTCTTCCTGGCGTCCGATTCTGAACGCCAGTCCGAAGGTTATGTAGGTCTGGATGAAGATGAGCAGGAAGGCGAGCCCCAGTTTCAATTCGAGCGGCGCGCCGATGCGTTCGAAGTAGTCGAATTTCATCGACGCTTTCAAGTCCGTCAGGCGCATCGCGCCTGTAATCACAATAATTCCCAGTACCGCGATCGTGAACGGGTTGTAGAACTTGAACCCGGCGATCAGGCTTTTGCGGCGCGAGGCTTCGTCGGGCGCGGTCTCGGCGGCGGGAATCAGCATATAGATGACGGCGAATTGCGCGCCGACGTATGCGGCCATCGCGAAGAGATGCAGCCAGATGAGGATTTCACCGCCAATCATCAGTGATGGGCGTTACGCCGGCGGATCGAAGTCGAGGGCGCCGCTACGCGCGAGCCTCGAGTACCAGTGGCCGCTTTCCTTGACGACGCGGCGCTGCGTATCGAAATCGCAATAGACGATTCCGAAGCGTTGGCGAAATCCTTCGGCCCATTCGAAATTATCGGTGAAGGTCCACAAAAAATAACCGCGCACGTCGGCACCGGCCTGCATCGCGCGTCCGACCTCGCCGATAAAACGGCGGAGAAAGCTCACGCGGCGCTGATCGTTGACCTTGCCATCGGGGCCCGGCGCGTCGCCGTAGGAGCATCCATTCTCGGTCACGTAAATGGGGAGGTCGGGGTAATCCTTGGCGACGCGCAGGATCATCTCAGACAGCGCCGGCGGATAGACTTCCCATCCGAAGTCGGTGACTTCCTCGCCACCCGCGCGGACCTGGGCCACCCCGATGTTGTGATCATTCGGATCGTGGGCAACCACCGCGCGCGTATAGAGATTGATACCGATGAAATCGAGCGGCGCTTTTATTTTGTCGAAATCGCCGGGACGAATGTCGACGTGATCGGCGAACGATCCCTGCACGTACGCCTGGGGATACTCGCCGCGCATCACCGGATCGAGAAACCACATGTTGTAGAACTGATGCCATCGCTCGGCGGCAGCGCGATCCTCGCGCGAATCGGTGCGAGGATGCACCGGTGACATACTGAACGCGGTGCCGACCGCAGCAGGCTTGTTGCGCGATTCGCGGAGCGCGCGGATCGCCAATCCCTGCGCGATGTTGACGGTGTGGGTAGCCTTCATCGCCGCGACTGGTTCGCGCCGGCCGGGTGCGTGGATGCCCATCAGGTAGCCGAGGATAGTGAAAATCCACGGCTCATTGAATGCCATCCAGTGCTTGACGCGATCGCCGAGCGAGTCGGCGACGACCGCCGCGTAATCGCGAAAATATTCAGCGAGGTCGCGATTCGGCCATCCACCGATATCCTCGAGCGCCTGCGGCAGATCCCAATGATAGAGCGTCACCCACGGCTGGATGTTGCGCTTCAGCAGTTCGTCGACGACGCGATTGTAAAAATCGAGACCTTGCTGATTCACCTGGCCCTTGCCCGACGGCATGATGCGCGGCCATGAGAGGGAGATGCGCGCGGCATTAAGGCCGAGGTCGGACATCAGCGCGATGTCGCCGGCATAGCGATGGTAGAAATCGCAGGCGGCGTCGCCGGTATCGCCCATCTTGATTTTGCCCGGGGTGTGCGAGAAGCGATCCCAGACTGACTCACCCTTGCCGTCCTCATTCCAGGCGCCTTCGATCTGGTACGACGCGCTGGCGGTGCCCCAGAGGAAATCCTTCGGGAAGGTATAGGTCGCCATGGCGGGTTTGTTATCACAGCGAAAACAAGTTCGCGACCCCGCAACAGTTGCGGTCGATTCAGGCGCGATCGAACTCGAGATGCAATGCCTGCAAGCCGCGCAGGATGAAGCTCGGCGTATGCGCGAAGTCGTTGCCGGCAGGCGCGAAACGGATATTGCGCAATCGCGCGAGGAGCGTTTCGAACGCGACCTTGGCCTCGAGGCGCGCGAGCGCGGCGCCGAGGCAGAAGTGNNCGCGCGAGCGCGGCGCCGAGACAAAAGTGGACGCCCTGGCCGAAAGCGAGATGAGTGCGGGCGTTGTCGCGGCGGAGATCGAAACCGGCCGCATCCTTATATTGCGCTTCGTCACGATTCCCCGACGCGAACATCAGGAATATCTGCGACCCGGCGGGGATTTTCACGCCGCCGATCTCGGTATCGACTTTTACGAGCCGGGTGAGCGCCTGCACTGGCGATTCAGCGCGCAGTGATTCTTCGACAAAGTTGGGAATCAAGGCGGAGTCGGCTGTCAGCGCCGCCATCTGCGAAGGATTTTGCAGCAGCAGCATCATCGCGCTCGCGATCAGATTGGTCGTGGTTTCGTTGCCCGCGACCAGCAGCTGCAGAAGGATATTGAGCATCTCGCCCACATTGAGCGGCTCGACGCCGTCGAGACGCGCGTTCAACAGATCAGTCAGGAGATCGTCGCGCGGCGACACTCGACGCTCCTCAAGCCGCGCCGCGAAGTAATGCTGGAACTCGACCATGCTGCGCGCGCATTCGAGCTGACGTTCGTAACTGATTATGCCACCGAGCGGCGCGACCGAGTCATCGGACCATCGCTTGAATTTGTCCATGTCGTCGCGCGGAACGCCGAGCGCGTCGGCGATCACGGTGAGCGGCAGGCCGATTGCAAACTGGCTAACCNNATGAGTTCATCGGCGATCTTGCGAACGCCGGGTTCCATCTTGACGACGCGGCGCGCGGAGAAGGCTTTGTTCACGAGTGAGCGAAAGCGCGTGTGGGCGGGCGGATCGTTGGTGAGCAGAGTGTCGACCGGCGGCCATCCCTTGGACCAAATCTCAGTGAGTTCCGGCGTCGGCGGCATCTGCAATCCGGGCGGCTGATTCGAGGAGAAAACCTCCGGGTGATTGAGGACATACAAGACGTCGTCGTAGCGGCTGACGAAGAATCCCGCGCCCGCTATTTGGTACACGGGCGCCTGCTCGCGCATCGCCTGGTAGAACGGATACGGATTTTCGACCGTCTCGGGCGCCAGCGGATTGAAGTCCTTCACCGATGCCATCGTCGATCTCCTAGTGCGTTACAGTTTTGCGATCCACTTTTCGAGCGTGTGATGAAAATGACGTAGCTTGATTTCCTGGTAGTTCGCCAGCGTCACGGTTTTCTTGACGGTGCAGCTAGCGCCTGGCTAATTCGAGGGGGCGCAAGGCAGAAGCGGAGGACTTACTCGTGGTGCGCTTCGAGCCAGCGCTCGGC
>PNBD01000053.1 GCA_003135855.1 Deltaproteobacteria bacterium | reverse complement strand
GCGCGATTCGCGACGGCAATCCGATCGTTTATTTCGAGCACAAGCGGCTTTATCGAAGTATCAAGGAAGACCTGCCGGAAGGCGACTTCACGGTGCCGATCGGCGTCGCGGAATTGCGTAAAGAGGGCACCGACCTTTCGATCATCACGTATGGCGGTACGCTGGGCCAGAGCATGGATGCGGCGCGAATCGTCGAGAAGGANNTGCGCACGCTGCTGCCGCTCGATCGCAACGCGATTCTTGCGACCGCGCGCAAGACCGGCAAGGTGCTGATCGTGCACGAGGATCGCCTGACCGGCGGAATCGGCGGCGAGGTCTCCGCGATCATCACTGAGAATGCGTTCGAGTATCTCGACGGACCCGTGCGGCGGGTCGCCGCCCTCGATGCGCACGTGGCCTTCAGTCCACCACTCGAAGAATTCATTTTGCCCAACACCAACAAAATCGCGGACGCAATCCGGAGCCTGGCGGCGTACTGAAATGGCTATCGAAGTAACGATGCCGCAAATGGGCGAGAGTGTCGTCGAAGGCACCATCACCAAGTGGTTNNACCGACAAGGTGGACACCGAGATTCCGTCGCCGGGAGCCGGGCGAATCGCGAAGATCGTCGCGGAAGAGGGCCAGACGCTCCCGGTCGGTGCGAAGCTGGCCGTGATCGAGCAGGTCGCTGCAGAGAGCGGCGCCAAGCTTAAGATGGTCCCGCCGAAAGCAGCCCCCAAACCACCGGAGCCGCAACCGGAAAAACCGGCCTCGAGAGTCGAGACCTTGGTTTCTGCGACACCGTCGGCGCCTGCGGAGAATCGGTCGGCGCAGCGGGCTCCTGCATCGGCGCGCGAATCGGCGCCGAGCGCGAGAGCGGCATCAGTCGACGCCCGTCAAGATGAAGCGGAACCGACCGTTACCGAGTCAGACGGCCACCGGCGCTACTCTCCAGTGGTGATGAAGATGGCCTCGGAGGAGGGAATCGACCTTAGCCGCGTGCCAGGCACCGGCATGGGTGGACGAATCAGCAAGCGCGACTTGATGCGCTACCTCGAATCGATGCGCCAGGGCGGTGGCGCTATTTCCCAATCGGGTCAGCCCGCGAATGGTGCTGCGCAAGCAGCCCCGGTGCGAACTGCCACGGTAGTCACGCCGGCATCGTCGCAAGCTCTTGGGGGCGCGACTGGGCCTGCGTTTCGCCCGCCGATTTATCAGCCAGTCGAAGGCGACCTCGTCGAGCCGTTCACGCGCCGGCGCAAGCTGATCGCCGAGCACATGGTCTTCTCGAAGACGCATTCGCCGCATGTCGGCACGGTGGCCGAAGCCGATGTCACCGCGGCGACGCGGTTGCGAGAGGAGCACAAGAACGAGTTCGCGCGCCGCGAGGGTTTCGCGCTGACGTTCCTGCCGCTGGCGGCGGCGGCAACTGTCCGAGCGCTGAAGGAATTTCCGCGCATGAACGCGTCGGTGGTCGGCGATTCGATCGTCATCCGCAAGGGGATCAATCTCGGAATCGCGATGGACACCGACGAAGGCCTGCTGGTGCCGGTGATCAAGGCGGCCGAAGGAATGTCGGTCGTCGGTATTGCGCGCGCGATTGAAGCGTTGAGGCGCAAAATCGCGGAGAAGAAAATCAGCGCCGACGATCTCGCCGGCGGAAGTTTTACGCTGTCGAATCCGGGCCGCGAGGGTAATCTCTACGGCTTCGCGATCATCAATCAGCCACAGGTCGGCATCCTCCGCATGGGTGAAGTGAAGAAGCGGCCGGTGGTGATCGAGGCCGATGGCGCCGACGCGATTGCGATTCGCACCATGATGTATCTCGCGCTGTCGTACGATCATCGCGCGGTCGACGGCGTGCTGGGTAATCGCTTTCTCTATCGCGTCGCGCGGATTCTCGAGGAAGCGGACTTCGAGCTGTAGCGGCTCCGCGGCGAGTCCGCGGATCAGGATGAGCGGCGGGGAGTCTGCGGTTGTTGCGAACGGACCTGCTGCACCATGTTCGCGATTTCCCGGCTGAGATCCCCGGTCACCCGGCTCAGCGCGGCCGCTGCCTCGGTTGGATCTCCGGGCTTCGACGGTTGCGAGAGATTTGATTCGGCGCTGTAAAGAATCTTGCTGCCATCGCCATTGCGGATCGTCCACTTGGCGCTCAACTGTGCATCGCCCTTCGCGTCGGTTTCAAAGCGATAAACCTCGACTTGCACCTGCAGATCGATGGTCGTCGTGGCGTACCATGGGAACGCAACTATCTGCTGAGTGCCGAGCTGAGCGGCCAGATCGCGCGCCAGCACCCGCGCGAAATTCTTCTCGAGCGATTCTCCCCAGCGATCGTTTTTAGAAAGTTCGAGCCGGTTGGTCGCCGCGCGCGTGACGACCTCGGGACGATCGAGATAGGCGGGCAATTTAACCGGGCCCAGGCCAATCGTTAGCCCGCCGCTCGAGCTCTGCGTCGAGGCCGTTCCGGGCGCATCTGAGGTCGGAGTCAAAATGTAAAATTTGGACGGGTCGCGCGCCGAACCGAAAAGCAAAGTGGCGCATCCGAACGCGGCTATGGCGGACGCGCAAATCGCGCAGAAGTAAAGGAGCCGGATCTTCGAGGTCATCTTTACTCCTGGCTCAAGTCGCGCCCGCGGATGAGGGCGTTCGGGTTGCGCTGCAGGTAATCGGCGAGTTCCTTGATCGAGCGCGCGGCGGCGGAAACGTCCTGCAGCGTCTGCACGGCCTGATAGCTCAGCGGCGAGTTGGGCTGGATCGTGGTGTTCAAGCTGCCCAGCGTCACCCGCGCTTGCTGCACCGCGAGGTCGGTCGAATCCGAAGTTTTCTGCAAGCTGGTCGATAGCGGGCCCACGCGGCGATCAACGTTGTCTAACGTCTGCTGCGCGGAGCCCAGTGCTTTGCCGAGTTGTTCGCGCGTTTTTTCCGCGTTGGAGACGGCTTGCTTGAGCCCGGGCGAGGTCGCGATTTCTTTGATCGAATCGAGAGTCGAGGTCATCGATTTGAACGCAATGTCGAAGTCCACCTTGTCGAGTTTCTCGAAGATGCGGATCGCGACCGCCTGCGCCTGTTCGAGTGCATTCGGTATCGAGGGGATTTCCTGCAACGGAGAGCCCGGCGGTGCGATCATTTTGATCTCGGTTTTAGGCTCGATATCGAGCGCGACGTAGAGCAAGCCGGTCACGAAACTGTCCATCCCTAGCTGCGCGCGCAACCCTTCCTTGATCAGATTGGGGATGGTGTGCGGATCGCTCAAGTCGATCGTGTTGCCGCCGTGGCTGAGGATTTTTTCCTCGTCGAGCGAGATGATCACCGGGATTCGCACGTCGGCGGAGATTCGGCCGTTCTGGCGATTCACATCCTGATCGAGCCGCAGCCGAATCTGCGAGACCTGCCCGATCTCGACGCCCTTGAACCTGACCGGTGCGCCGACCCGAAGACCGTTGACGTCGCCGCCGAAGTAGATGACGAACTCATGCGATTTGCGGAACAGGCGGCCGGAGCCGAAAATCGCGACCGCCCCGAGGATCAGGCCCAACGCGCCGAGGACGAACATTCCAACCATCGCCGGATTGATTTTCTTACCCATGATTCCTCGCTGGGTTCTGCCCCTCCTCTTCTCCGCGCGTGAGAAAAGTCCGCACGCGATGATCGGTCGAATGGGCGAGCAGTTCCTTGGGGTCGCCGTACGCGGTCATCGTGCGGGTTTCCGCATCAAGGAAGACGCTGTTGTTTCCGATTGCAAAAATGCTGGGCAATTCGTGCGATACCACCACCGCGGTGGCCCCCAGATTGTCGCGCAGTTCCAGGATCAGATCGTCGAGCAGCCGCGAACTTATCGGATCGAGTCCGGCCGACGGCTCGTCGAAGAACACGATTTCCGGATCGAGCGCGATCGCGCGCGCGAGTCCCGCCCGCTTCTGCATCCCGCCGCTGATCTGACTCGGATAGTAGTCCTCGAAGCCCTTGAGACCGACCAGCGCCAGCTTCAAGGAGGCAACCTCGCGGATTTCGCCGGGCTTCAGGTCGGTGAATTCCTCGAGCGGCAGTCCGACGTTTTCCGCTAGCGTCATCGAGCTCCAAAGCGCGCCGCTCTGATACAGCACCCCGAATTGCCGCAGCTTGGCTTCGCGCTGCTCTGGATCGGCCTTGGTGAAATTGAAATCGCCGTAGAGAACTTCGCCCTTGGCCGGCTCGATCAATCCCAGCATATGCCGCAGCAAGGTGCTTTTGCCGCATCCGCTGCCGCCCATGATGATGAAGATGTCGTGTTCGTTGATCTTGAAGTTCAGGTCGTGCATGACCACAAAATTTCCGAACGCCATGGTCAGATCGCGCACCGTGATCAAGGCCTTCTGATTGCTGGATTCCGATGCGGTCGGCTTCGACGGGGTGCTCATCGCGGCGGCAAATCGATTTCGTCTTGAGGCTTCAGCTCAAATTCCAAGCGTATTGAAGAGGAACGCGAAGATTCCGCAAGCGACGACGATGTACACGATGCTGGTGACAACCGCGGTCGTGGCCGCATCGCCGACGGCCGACGAGCTATTGCCGCATTGGAATCCGCGCAGGCATCCTGCGACCGCCACGATTATCCCGTACACCGTGCATTTGAAGATGCCGCCGAAGATGTCGGTGAGACTGATCGCATGGATTGTTTCGCGAAAATACGCGCTGAACGATACATGAAGCATGGTCGAAGCGACGAAGGCGCCGCCCAGGACACCCACACAATCTGCATAGACGCACAGCAGCGGAATCATCAGGAACAGCGCGGTCACGCGTGGCACCACCAGGAATTCGAGCGGCGAGATACCCATCGTGGTAAGCGCGTCAATTTCCTGCGTCACTTTCATCGAGCCGAGCTGTGCGGCGAAGGCAGCCCCGGTACGGCCCGCCATGATGATCGCGGTCATGATGCCGCCCATGTCGCGCGCCATCGCAATTCCGACCAGGTCGGCGATGTAGATTACCGCGCCAAATTTCTGCAACTGAACCGCGCCCATGAACGCGAGAATAACCCCGACCAGAAAGCTGATCAGCGTGACGATGCCAAATGCGTTCGCGCCGCAATCCTGGATGATCACCCAAAGGTCAACCGTCCGAAAGCGCGCCTTGCCGACCGCGAGCTTGGCAAATGAGATCGTCACTTGCCCGAGAAAAGTCAGAAACTCGTCCAATGCCTGGGCGTAGGAGATCGTCGCCTTGCCGAGCGTCTCGATAAAAGAGCTGTGGTCTCTTTCGAGGCGAGCGCCGGTTTTCTCGGGCACCGTTTCCGCCAGTTTGATCAGCTCTCCGACGCCTTTGGGCAGTGCGCTCATATCCAGTTCGATCTTGCGCTTCTGACAAATGTCCGCGACGCCCATCAGGAACGTCAGCAGCCCGGTGTCCCATCCTTCGATCTGATTGCCATCGAACTTCACTTTCTTTGGCTTGGGTGATTTATCAAGCTCGCGAGTGACCAGCAGCGGCGAGGGCATTCCGCTCCGGAGATGCCAATCGCCGGCGACTCGAACGACAAGTGTGGAAGGATCGGCGCGCTGGAACGACAATTCAGCTGGTTTGGCGTGATTTTCCTGCGCTTGCATTAACGATGCTCAGTAGAGCATGGCCATAAGTGGTAGCACAATTCTTGGCGGCTTGTGGTTCCAAGATGTTCCTTTTGTATCATCGCTGACGTCGGCTCGCGCCGCGCCAGGAAAGCAGTAGGGCTGGTTCATGCGATTCCCAAGCTGAATAAATAAATCGAATAATAAATCTATGAAAGCGATGGTGGTCGAGCAGCCCGCGCCGATCGAATCGGATCCATTGAAAGCGATCGAAGTCGATCTTCCGGAACCGGCTCGTGGCGAAATTCGGGTTCAGATCAAGACTTGCGGAGTGTGTCGCACCGACCTGCACGTTGCGGAAGGTGACCTGCCGCCGAGGCA
This sequence comes from Deltaproteobacteria bacterium, assembly GCA_003135855.1. Classification (GTDB taxonomy): domain Bacteria; phylum Desulfobacterota; class Binatia; order Binatales; family Binataceae; genus Binatus. The sequence continues at coordinate 3,071 of PNBD01000053.1, read as the reverse complement.
TCCGCGAATCATCCCGGGGCACGAGGCGGTCGGCATCGTCGATAAGCGAGGCAGTGGCGCGGCGCGCTTCCGGCAAGGCGATCGAGTCGGCATCGCATGGCTGCGCGAAACTTGTGGCGTGTGCATCTATTGCAGTCGCGGGCGGGAGAATCTCTGCATGAGCGCTCGCTTCACCGGCTACGATCACGATGGCGGCTACGCGGAGTATGCGGTCGTGCGGGAAGATTTTGCGTATCGATTGCCGGATACAATCGCGGATGAGGAGGCGGCGCCTTTGCTGTGCGCGGGCATCATCGGGTTTCGCGCGATCAAACGCGCCGAGATTAAACCGGGCGCGACGGTTGGATTGTATGGCTTTGGCGGCTCGGCTCATCTTGCGCTGCAGGTCCTCAAGTATTGGGGATGCCGCGTATTTGTGATGAGCCGTGGAGGAGAGCATCAGAGTCTCGCCCGCGAACTGGGCGCCGAATGGATCGGCAAGGCGGACGAATGGCCGCCCGCGCCGCTCGACGCCGCGATCTTGTTCGCCCCGGCGGGCGATCTGGTATTGCCGGCGCTCGAGGCGCTCGACCGCGGCGGCATCTTGGCCGTGGCGGGCATCTACTTGAGCCCGATACCGCCGCTCGATTACGAAAAACATCTTTTCTATGAGAAAGAACTCCGCAGTGTGACCGCTAACACGCGCGCCGACGGCGAGGAGTTCTTGAAGATCGCCGGTGAGATTCCGATTCGCCCGAAAACGGTGGCATTCGGATTGGGTGAGGCGAACGTCGCGCTCAAGATGCTGAAGCACGACCAGATCAAAGGCGCCGGCGTCCTGCGAATCTCGTGAGTGTTGTCATTCTGCTGCAAGTTTTGCTTCGGTCGCGAGTGCCGTTTCATTAGCTTCGTTGACCGCCTGCGACAATGCTTGCTACCCTTTGATTCGACCTGATTCAACGATATACAAGCCGCAGAGGCATCAAAAACAGAGGCATTAAAAGTTAGATGGCTGAAATTATTAATCGGGATCAGTTGTCCAAGGGCGACGAGATTCTGCTCGGCGATACCGCGGTTCTGACCCGCCTCGACAAGGCGATCGGTTGGGCGCGCAAGTTCTCGATTTTCCCCTATCCGTTCGCGACCGCGTGCTGCGCGATGGAGTACATGGCGCTCTCGATGACGCCTTACGACATCGATCGGTTCGGCGCGTTGTTGCCGCGCTTCACTCCGCGCCAGGCCGACCTGCTGATGGTAATCGGCACGGTGACGGTTCGGCAGGGTCCAATTCTCCGCCGCGTTTACGAGCAGATGGCCGAGCCGAAATGGGTGATGGCGTTTGGCGCTTGCGCTTCGACCGGCGGCTTCTACGACAATTACGCGACGCTGCCGGGAATCGATCGAATCGTCCCGGTCGATGTATACGTGCCCGGATGTCCGCCGCGGCCCGAGGGCGTGCTCGACGCGCTGATGGCGTTGCAACGGAAAATCCAGGGGCAGAAGCAGAAACTGATGGGCCTCGACGAAAAGCATCAGACGGCCTGAACCGTCGCGCCGAATCACTGAGCCAACATGGAACGGATACTAACTCGCTGGATGGATATCCCTGAGCTTCGCAAGCTCGACGTGTACCTCGCGCATGACGGCTACAAGGCGGTGCGCAAGGCGCTGTTCGACATGAAGCCCGAGGACATCATCAACGAGGTCAAGAACTCGAATCTGCGCGGACGCGGCGGCGCGGCGTTTCCGACCGGCGTCAAGTGGAGCTTCATCCCGAAGGAATCGAAGAAGCCGGTTTACCTCTGCTGTAACGCCGACGAGAGCGAGCCGGGCACGTTCGCCAATCGTTACGAGCTCGAAAACGATCCTCACGGGATGCTCGAGGGCGTGATCATCGCGTGCCGCGCGGTCGGCGCGCATACCGCATACGTCTATCTGCGCGGCGAGTTCGCGACCCAGAAAAAAATCATGGACGGCGCGATCGCGGAAGCCTACGCGAAGAATCTGCTCGGCAAGAACATCATAGGGTCGGGCTTCGATCTCGAGGTGTATACCCATCGCGGGGCCGGCGCATACATCTGCGGCGAGGAGACCGGGTTGCTCGAATCGCTCGAGGGCAAGCGCGCGTATCCGCGCAATCGTCCGCCGTTCCCGGCAATCCAGGGTGCGTTCGCGTCGCCGACGGTCGTTAACAACGTCGAGACGCTGTCCAACGTCCCGCACATCATCAATCGCGGCGCGGATTGGTACAAAGCGATCGGGCCCGAGAAAAGTCCGGGACCTAAACTGTTCTGCCTTTCGGGACATGTGAACAAGCCGGGATTGTACGAATTGCCGATGGGCTTTCCGCTGAAGGATCTCATCTATGATGTCGGCGGCGGCATCCTGGACGGCAAGGCGCTGAAAGGAGTAATCCCCGGCGGCTCGTCGTTCCCGATTTTCACTGCCGAGGAAGCGGTCAAGGTCAACATGGACTTTGATTCGGTGCGCGCCGCGGGGTCGCTGATGGGTACCGCCGGCGTGATGGTCATGAACGAGGACACCTGCATGGTGGATGCGCTCAAGACGATCGCGCATTTCTATCATCATGAATCATGCGGGCAGTGCACGCCCTGCCGCGAGGGATGCGGCTGGATCGAAAAACTGCTGATCGATCTCGAGGCGGGCCGCGGCAAGATGGACGATCTGAACGTTCTCATCGACGTGGCGATCAACATGGAAGGCAATACCATCTGCGTGCTCGCCGATAGTCTCTCGATGCCGGTGAAGAGTTTCGTGCCGAAGTATCGCGACGAATTCGAAGCGCACGTGAAACTTGGGCGATGCCCATTCAAGGACCGCGACCAGAAATCGGCGCAGGCTGCCTGAGCGCGCCGTCGAGTCACCGAGAAATACACCCAGATGCCCAAGCTCACGATTGACGGAATTGTAGTTGACGCGCCCGACGGCCTGAACCTGATCCAGGCGGCCGAGCAGGTCGGCATCGAGATTCCGCACTACTGTTATCATCCCGCGCTGACGATCGTCGGCAACTGCCGGATGTGCCTGGTCGAAATCGAAAAGGCGCCCAAGCTGCAGATCGCGTGCAACAC
>PNBD01000065.1 GCA_003135855.1 Deltaproteobacteria bacterium | reverse complement strand
CCGGTGGTGTTGCTGAACAGCGCGTTCACTCCATTGGCGGTACATTTGTTGCCCGTGGTGTTGCTCTGGAGGGCGGACACTCCGTCCGCGGTATTGTAGATGCCCGTGGTGTTGTTGAAGAGAGCTACCAATCCAGTCGCGGTATTATCGATGCCGGTAGTGTTGGACCGCAGGGCGTTCACTCCACTTGCGGTATTGTTGGAACCCGTGGAGTTGCTGGAGAGCGTTTGCCATCCGCTGGCGGTATTGTTGATGCCCGTTGTGTTACTCTCAAGGGCGAACGCCCCGCTAGCGGTATTGTTGTAACCCGTGGTGTTGCTGAGAAGGGATTCCCCTCCACTGGCGGTATTCTCGTAGCCCGTAGTGTTCAAGTAGAGAGCGTCAAAGCCAGTGGAGGTATTGAGGTAGCCGGTAGTGTTGGCGTAGAGGGCTTGCACTCCGTTCGCGGTATTGAGGCCGCCGTTGGTGTTGCTGAAGAGGGCATTCACCCCAGTGGCGGTATTGTAGAAGCCGGTGGAGTTGCTGTAGAGAGCGGATGCCCCGGTCGCGGTGTTGAAGCCGCCGGTGGTGTTGGTGGCCAGCGATAGCACTCCATACGCGGAATTGAGACTGCCAGTGGTGTTGAGGTCGAGCGATTCCCATCCGGTAGCGGTATCGTTGCCGCCGCTGGTGTTGCGGAGGAGGGCGAAGTATCCGGCGGCGGTATTGTGGGAACCCGTCGTGTTGCTGAAGAGAGCTTGCGATCCGGTCGCGGTATTTTCGATGCCTGAAATGTTGTTGGGAAGGGCGTCGGCTCCGGTCGCGGTATTGTCGTAGCCGGTGGTGTCCGCGTTGAGGGCGTCGACTCCGAGCGCGGTATCGTCGAAGCCCGTCGTGACGCTCGCCAGTGCCCCGTTGCCGAGTCTGGTGTTGGATGAGTCGAGGGCCGCTGCGATGCTCCCGCTCGAGAGCACCATGAGCCCAGCCGCCACCAGGTAGGTGTAGATACTCTTAGCTGTTTTCATCCCTTGTTCCTCCGCGAAGAATGTTAAATCGCGCGTCTGTTGGGGTTCCATAGTTAACTCTCGGGCGTCGCGGCAGAAATCTCAGACAATGTTGGTGACTTGAACATGGCAGACCGCTAAGGATGCGGATATCCGGCATTTTGAGGGTCGGCGATCGCAGGGGCAGGCGTGCCCTGAAACCATCGGGAACTTGAAGAGCAATCGATTGATTTTATTTGGTGAGCCGTCCGGGACTCGAACCCGGGACCCTGTGATTAAAAGTCACATGCTCTACCAGCCTGAGCTAACGGCTCACCGTCGGAACTTGAATCGCCAATGGTTACAGGGAATCTAACGCATTGGAAGTGCCGTCACTGGACAACACTCGCTCCCTCCTAGCTGCTAAACGCGCGACGATCCTCTGAACAGCGGTGCGAATGCCGTCCGATTCGCCCACACCAGAATCAATTCGAACACGGACACGACGATCGCCATCGGCAATCCGCTCGGCGCAAGAAACAAGTGGAACAAGACGATGTTCACGATCACGGGCGCGAGAATTATCAGCGCGAGCGGTACGGCGACGCCGATCAGCAGGAGTGCCCCGCCGACGACCTGCGCCGTGAAAATCAGCGGTATCATGTAGCCGGTCGCGAACAATGCGCCGAAGAATTGCTGTGCCGGCGGCGGGGGCGGAGGCGTCGGTGTATAAAAGTGCAGGAACCCGTTCAGCCCGAACACGAAGAAGATTAGACCGAGCAAGGTGCGGACGATGATCAATGCGATTCTCATCCCGATTCCTCCTTGAATCGAAATTGCCGAGCCTTAAATCAGGGCTCGGCAGAGTGCGTCAGCGATTCCACTGAAACCATTCCCAACTGCCAGTCGATTTATTGAAGCGGTCCACCCAGTTGCCCTTATTGACGTGCTCGAGTCGCGCCAGGTAGTAGCCGAGCGCCACCTGATCGACGCTGGTGCCCTTCTTGGCCGCTTCGAGTTGATAGAGTTGCGTGCGATCCGAATTTTCCGCATCGACGAGCGACTGTTGGCTGGGCGACAACGCCGCCCTCGCCACGAGGAAGCCGGTGTGACTCTCGCCGACCGTCTGACTATCGAGCATCGCTTGAATCTGCGGATGGCGCGCCGCCATCTGCTGAATCAATTGCGCCTGCGAATCGCCGGCCACCAGCACGAATCGGCCCGCGCCGGCTTCGAGGCTGGCTAGCGGATCGGCAATCTCGCCGGCTTTGGAACTGGCCGCGGGCGCAGCGGGCAGACCGATATCTTCCGGAGTCACCGTGCGCTTGGGTTTCGAACCGGTGATTTCCTCTTCCGCGTGCCGCGCATCGGTGATCACGACTTCAAGGCGGCCCGTGATGTTGAGGTTGATATCGACCGGCTTGACATCAACTTCGCTCTTGGTCTGCACGCATCCTGCGAGGGCCGTTGCGGCGCTCAGCGCGAGTATCGGAACAAGATGCGATCGTTTCATAGGCGGCTCCTCAGTTGCGATTCGGCTCGCTCGCGGTCTGGATCATCGGATGAATGCCGCTGACGATCGATAAAATTTCGGCGAGCGACTGGCCGGTGATCGGAATAGTCATATCAATCGTCGGCACCACCAGCGAGCCGACCAGTACTTCCTGGCCATTGATAATTTCCTTGTGCGGCGTGATCGCGTCGGCGGCGGTTTTCGGCTGTCTCACGAATTTGATCTTCAGCAGCGTGTTTTCACCGGCACTCTCGAGGTGCAGGCTACCCTCTTTGAAGGGAAAATGCCGAAGATCGCGCATCGCGAGATTCGCCATGTCCATTCCGAAATTGCCCACCAGCATCTGCTTTACTTCCTGGATCTCGCCAATCTTGAGCAGGCCCGGACCGTCGAAAGCGAGGTCCACGTCGCCGGAAAGATTGCCCTCTCTGGCCAATGCCAGATGCACAACGCCGCTCGCCTTGCCGTCCGCATCGATGTGGTCGGGCGACACATTTGCGAGCGCCTGGTGAACGTCGACGCCGTGAATCTCCAAGACGTGAGCCGGCATCTCGTGCGTGATCAGATCGAAGGCGGGCGTGCCATTGATGCGGCCGTCGAAGATTTCAACTGCGCATCGATCGCACGCGAGCAGCTCGCCGTCATCATGCCAGGCAGCATCGAGGTTGCTGACTGAATTGATACCGTACGACAATCGAGCGATCGTGGTGATCGCATCGCGAATTTTGACGGCAGCAGGCGTCCAGTGGTCGATTGGCGAATCGATCATGGCGGCCAAAGTTAGTCGATCGAGGGCGAACAGATTGCTGCCGGCGGCCGGAGCCTTGGCGCTGAAATTCTGCAGGCGAAGATTGCCGCTGAAGGCGGTGCCACCGGCGGGCGTCGCGCCGATTTTTCCGCTGAGGTCAAGCTGATCGAAACTGGTATCTACACTGCCGCGCAAGTCAGCGGGGATTTTCGGCGCGTAGCGGCGGATCGCGTCGGCATCGAGCGACGAGTTAACGTTCTTCATCTGTAGCCGTTCGACAGTGATGGCGGTTGCCGGCCCGAGCTTGAGCGGCGTGTCGATTTTCACTGCTCCCGACAAATCGCCAATGTTAGCCAACGGCTGCGATTTGGCGGGTACGCGGATACGCACGCCGTCGAAGCTGAGGCTGGCATCGAGATGTTGCGCGCGGCCCGCATCGTTCGGCTTCAGACCGCCCGAGGCCTTCAGCGTACCAAGACTAATTTCGAGAAGGCCTGTTATCTCGGGCGGGACAGCAGGCAGGTAGTGGCGCAGCGTCGCGGCAGCGATCGTGAATTTCGAGCTGCTCGCATTGAGGCGATCGAACGTGAGCGCGGTCGCTGCTCCGAGCGGAAGCGGCGTATCAACATTGGCGTCCGCCGACGCCAGGTCGAGATTCAGCGATAATCGCGGTCCCCCAGGGGCGCGGAGGTAAGCCTTCGTGAGCTCAATTTTCGCGTTGAGTTTGGCGGCCCCCGCTGCCGGCAGATCAACGACACCGAAGCCGGACAGGCTGGTGAGACCGGCGTCGATGCGACCGGTCAGTTCGATAGGGATGGCGGTGATCAGGGTGCGGAGGGAATCGGCATCGACGGCCAGCGCCGCATTTTTTGCCGCGAATCGGCTCACGGTCACTCGCGTTCCGCTTGCGAATGGTTCGGCTGCTATCTCCGCGGACATGCCAAAATTCTTATCGCTCTTGCGAGCAGGCGGTATGGACCCAGCGTTCGGACCGGGCACATTCGATTGTTCGACGTCTCCAATCTCGGCATGAATTGTTCGCGAAGGATTTCCGCGGTCGCCCGACGTCGTCATTTTCAGCAGTAGTTTGCCATCCGGATTCGCCGTCGATTCGAAGGCCGTGAGGGTCTCGCGATGGATGCGGCCGTTCACATTAACTGAGTCGATCCAAAACGGTGCGGTGGCGCTTTTTTGCGCGGTCGCTGGATGCGCTAGGATCAGATCGAGCAGCGACAATTGCGATCGAGCGTTGGAACGCGCGTAGAGAGTGACGCCGTGCGCCTCGAGACTGCGAAGTCGCCGTGAGGGCAACTCGGTCCAATCAAATTCGGCGCGCAACTCATCGATCGTGACTAGCGGACTCGATGCCGACGGACCGGTGTCATGCAGAATCAAATTGTGCAGCGTCAAACTGCCCGAAAAATTGAGCACCGCACGGCCCAGAGTCGGGTCGTTTCGCGGGAAGACATGCGCCAGCGCCATCCGCACCAACCGGGTCGTGAAAAGAAACGGTGACGCGAAGATCAGGACCAGGAGCGCCGGAGCGACGAGCCATAGCAGGGTCCGCAACAGTCGCGACGTGGCTCGGTCAGCAGGCATGCTACATTATGCTATGCGCGTTTGGCGGGTGCATTCGGTGGAACTTGCCCGGCCAGCCTAATCCAACCGAAAAGGGGATATAAGCCACGAAGACACAAAAATGCGGCTATAAACACGAAAACCCTTGAAAATTCACAAGATTAATGGCCATAAATTCGGTCACTGCAGATTTCGCTTCGCAGGTCATATCGACAGGCCAGAACGCGAAGATGCAGAAGGTTGACAAACAGAGACCAAAATCGCGCTTCAATGCACTTGACATATCTCGCACTACCTGAATATATCGTCTTCCTACAATTTGTAGGGTTCTGTTGGTAACTGAATGTCGAACGAGGTTGTGAGCTCGTAAGGAGCACCAGATGCGGACTCAAGAGTACATGGCGAACGGAACATCGACTGCCACGGCGCTGGAGAAAAACAGCATCGAGCAGAACGACGGGGGCGAGTGGCTGAGTCTGGAGCATCTTGCGCATGGGTCTGAGCGGGTTGGCGGGATGGTGGTGCGGTCGGCGCAAGTGCGCAACATGCTGAAGACGATTTCGCGGTTGAGCCCATACAAGTCGACGGTCTTGATCAACGGCGAATCCGGCACGGGCAAAGAACTCGTCGCGCGCGCGTTGCACACGCTGGGTCCGGCGCCAAGCGGCCCCTTCGTGACCTTCAACTGTTCTAACCTGGTCGAGTCGCTAGCGGAATCGCAGCTCTTCGGCCACGTGCGCGGCGCCTTCACGGACGCGCGCGAGGAATCGCTCGGTTATTTTCGGGCGGCCAATGGTGGGACGCTGTTTCTCGACGAAATCGGCGAGCTGCCGCTTCGGCTGCAGCCGAAGTTGTTGCGCGCGGTCGAGACGCACGAGGTTCAGCCGGTCGGATCGTCGCACAGCTACAAGGTGGATATTCGGCTGATCGCGGCGACCAATCGTGATTTGCGGGCAATGGTCGCGGCGGGACAGTTCCGCGACGACTTGTATTACCGGCTCAATGCAGCGGCGATTCTGGTACCGCCGCTACGCGAGCGGCCCGAAGCGATCCCGGCGTTCGTCGCGCATTTCATCGAGCATCACAATCGGCTGTTCGGCAAAAACGTGGCATACATTTCGCGCGGCGCGCTCGATGTCATCTGCGCNNGCCGGGCAATGTGCGCGAACTGGGGCACGCGATCGAGAGTGCGTTGCTGATGACCGAGAGCGACCGAATCGACGTCGATAACCTGCCGCCTCATTTTGATGATGGAGCGCGTAGATTGCCGGACGGATCGGTGGATGCGCCGTCACAGAGTGGCCCGAGCGAAGCGACCGAGGGCGCGAGTGATGATGACGACTCTGCCGACCGGACGTACTCGCTCGATGCGGTGATCAATGAGGCGTCGAAGGCGGCGCTGACACGCGCCTTGCAGGCGGCACAGGGCAACTGTCATCGCGCGGCCGATCTGCTGGGCGTCTCGCGATACACGGTTTATCGCATGCTGAATCGCTACGGGATGGGGGAAGGCCGACTCTATCGCGGCCTGCGGAAGTCGAGCACGCGTCCCGGCTGAGGAGTTTTCCAGGCGGACAGGTCGCGGCCGATGATCTGCTCGACCTGCTCCACTTCGGGCCGGAAATATTCCCGGAGCCGGGTCTCGACTTCGCTATCGACCGGCTGGAACGGCTCGCCCCGCTCAGCGCAGAAATGCCACAGCGCACTCTGTCGAAATGAATTCGCGAGACGATGATAGCGATGGTCGTGCAGCCAACCCATCAGGTTGCGCGCATTGCGGGCCAGGCGGAGGCTGCGCGGCGCGACCGGAACGACGTGCACGCGTTGCTCCGCAACCGGCGAGCTGGCGATTGGAAATCGCTCGATACCGATAAAGTCACAGACTCGATCGATGAAGGCCTGTGAATCTGCCTCGAGATCTTCATAGATAAGGACCAGGACGTTCTCGGCACCGAGCGCCTGCCGCCAGTTAGCCAAGTAATGTCCGTAGCGGCCCGATTCGAGAAGATCGTTGTGCTTGAAGACCGCATCGGCAAACGGGGCCCTGGTCCATACGTTGCGAACCATCAGGCGCCAATGCGAGTACGCGCGATCAACCGGATCGCGAAGCGAGCAAATTATTCGGCAGCCCGGAATGTCGCGAGCGATTCGTGAGCAAGCGTCGTCCGAGATGAAATAGGTCGGCGAGAATTCGCCGAGCGGCAGACGTGGGTCCGCGTCGCGAAAGAACGATCGATACCAGTCGAATCCTTTGGCGTAGTTTTTCGAGAAAAAGTCCGTCTCCTTTCGGTCTTGCGGAAGCGCCGCGTGTCCCTTGAGCACTTCATGCAGCCAACTGGTGGCGGTGCGGGGGGGGCCGATGCCGATAAAGCGCGGCAATCTTGGGACACCAGGTCTTGGGACACCAGATTGAGGCATCGCGGCCGCGGCGCTACTCGCCATTCTTCGACGCGTGGCCGGAGCGGCCGGCGAGCGCGCGCGCCATCGCGAGCGGCAGATAGGTGCGGGCGTAGCGCAGATAATTGCGCGCGCGCAGAGGATCGAATCTGAGTGCGCGAGCAAAAGCTTCGCGCGCAGTGGCGCGATCGCCCTCGTCGAGCGCCTTCAGCCCGATGTAACCGAGGATGCTGCGCGGCGCGCGTTCGCGCGCGCGGACCAATCCGCTGACGTCAACATTCCAGCGCTCGCGTGCAAGCCGCTCGAACAATCGCGCCGCAGCGCGTTGCTTGCCGCCGCGTTTCAGAGGACGCGGGAAAAGTGAAAAGCGCCATACGACGAGGCGCTCGGAGATGTACGCGAACTTGCCGATTTCGCGCGCGCGCATCCACATGTACACGTCCTCGTAGCCGTAGGAGCGAAACTCTTCAGAGAAACCACCGCTCTGGTTGAAGGCCGTTCGGCGCATCACGACGGCACTCGGCATGATCGGCCAGAGGCGTGCGAACAAATCCTCGAGTGTCGGTGCTCGCTCGATTCGATCGCCGACCAGCGAGGTTTTCAGTTCACGGCCGTCGCTGTCCACGATCACCAAATCGGTAAAGGCCATCACGCAGTTCTGATCGTCGTCGAGCGCGGCAACGGTGCGCGCGAGGAAATCAGGGACCCAGAGGTCGTCGCCGTCGAGGAAGGCCAGGAATTCACCGCGCGAGACTGCGACGCCAGAGTTTCGCGCAGCCGAAATTCCGCCGTTGGGCCGGCGGATCATGTGAATGCGATCCTGGTAACGTCCGAGAATCTGCGGCGTGCGGTCGGTGGAGCCGTCGTCGACGACGATGATTTCGTAGTCGTCGAGGGTCTGGCGCAGCACGCTCTCGATCGTTTCGGCGACCGTGGCGGCGGCGTTGAAAACGGGGATGATGACGCTGACGCGAGGCATCGGGGGCGCGCGCGTCTAATCCGCGGCGAGCGATTGGTTTGGAGGTTTCGGATCGCGGCGGTCGCGCGGCTTTTTCCAGGCGGACAGGTCAAGGTTCAGCAAGTCTTCGAGCGCTTCGACTTCCGGGCGAAACCGCTCTCGCACGCGCGCGTCTTCCTCCGGCGTGAGCGGAAGATACTCGTCGCCGCCGCCGAAACAGAATTGCCATATGCCGGTGCGGGCGAACAGATTTATCGTGCGATAGGCGCGATTGCGTTTGAGATAGACCAGAACGTGACGCGCGTTCTGTGCGAGTTTGTGGTTGCGCGGCCGGCTTGAGAAGGAATTGACCGAGTCGTTGAGATCTTGAGCATCCTGGAGCGAAGAGCGCGCGATGCCGATGAAATCGCAGGTGCGATCGAAATACGCCTGCGGATCTTTTTTCAGATCGTCATAGAAGGTGACCAGCACGCGCTGGCGGCCGAAGCAGGCGAACCAGTCGGCAAGATGAAATGCGTAGCGATTCGCGTTGTTGACCATCGGCCGCGTGGCGAGGAATTCCTCGAAGCTGGCCTTGGTGTACGCGCGGCATCGCATCAGTTTGTAATGCGAATATGCGCGGCCGACGGGATCGCGCAGGCTCACGACGATGCGGCATCCGGGCATGTGACGCTGAATGCGTTCGCGCGCATGAGGAAAAGCAAAGTAGGTGCACACCTCGCCCATCGGCAGGTCCGGCGAGCAGCGGCGGAAATGGCTGAGATACCAGTCGATACCGTAATCGTAATAGACGTCGAAAAAATTTATCTCTTTGACATTCGCCGGCAGTCCGACGTGGCCGACGAGCGCGCGATGCAGCCACGTCGTGCCGGTGCGCGGCGGTCCAACGGCGAGAAAATCCGGCCATCTATTTCGATGCTGCTTGAGATTCACCGGAGGCCACCTGAGACGCTCACGCTGCTCATCGCGAGGTCGTCGCGCCGCGTTCCCTTCCATCGAGGCAGTTCGCAGCCGAGGAGATCCTCGAGCGCTTCGACTTCGGGGCGAAAGTGCTCGCGCATGCGCGCCTCGACTGCTGGATCCATCGGCGCGAACTCTTCACCACGGCCAAAGCAATAGCGCCATACACCGGCTTTATCGAGCAGATCGATCATGCGATGCCATCGACGAAGCCGCATCCAATCGCGAGCGTTGCGGGCATTTTGGGCGACGCGCCGGCTGCGAGGCGCGTGCGTGACGGTGTTCACGCGCTCGGTCGCGGCCGCGGAACCTTCGACGACGACGCGCGGAATTCCAAGGAATCTGGCGATGCGATCGAGGTAAGCCTGCGGGTCGGCTTCCAGGTCTTCGTACATGCAAACGATGACGCGCTCGCGGCCGAAATGATCCCACCAATTTTTCAGATGGAACGCATAGCGGCTGGATTCGCGGATGACGGGATTTTGAGCCACGGTTTCCTCGAAGCCGACGCGGGTCCACGCGTCGCGCCGCATTATTCGATATGACGAGTAGGCACGTTCGACCGGGTCGCGCAGCGAGACGACTATCTTGCATTCGGGAATCAGCTTGGCGATTCGATCGCACGCGTCGGAAATTCCAAAGTAGTTGGGATTGATCTCGCCGGTCGGAACGCCGGGCGCGCAATCGCGGAAAAATGCGAGATACCAATCGAGACCTTTATCGAAATGCTTTGAAAAAAAATCGGTCTCCTTGATGCTCGGCAATCCGACGTGGCCGGCGAGCACCTGATGCAACCAGGTGGTGCCGGTGCGCTGAGGACCGACCGCGATGAAGTCGGGCAGTCGCGAGGGGCGTGCTGATGCCATTGGGTCCGATCGATGGCCGGTGCCGATAACGATGTCGAGTCCGATCCGGTCGCGAATTTCACGCAGGCGCCATGATTGCCGCGCGCGGTCCGGCGCGAGCGACGCCAACATCGGCCACATTGCATACCAAGAAAGCGCGGATATCAAGGCGGTGTCGTTACATCCTAACCGATTGGTATGTTATATCGGAGTCAGGTCTTTTCGGCGCAACAATTCGTTTGACGATCAGACGCCGCGCGGAGGCGTTCTCGCATGAAGTTCCACTGGTTCGCAGAAGTCACCTATCCACATCTTCCAGCCGATTTTCGTGAGCGATATCCGTCGGCATGGGTGACGCCGCCGGCGCATCTTATCGATCCGCTGAAAGCCGGCGAGATGTATCGGATGTTCATCCGCCTGATGCAGTTGGCGGACGAGGTTGGTTTCGACGGGCTCACTGTGAACGAGCATCATCAGACGCCGCTTGCGATGACGCCGTCGCCGAATCTGCTGGCGGCGAGCCTGGCGTCGACCACGAAAAATGCCGCGATCGTGATCGTCGGCAACTCGCTCGCCCTCTACAATCCGCCGACTCGAATCGCGGAGGAGTATGCATACCTGGATTGCTTGTCGGGCGGGCGGCTGACGGCGGGTTTCGTGCTCGGGACGCCGATGGATTCGGTGTTCGCTTACGGCATGCCGCCGGCCGAAGTGCGCGAGCGATTCGAAGAAGCCCGCAAGTTGATCCTCAAGGCCTGGTCGGAGCCGGAGCCGTTCGCGTTCAACGGCAAGTACAACAAACTGCGTTACGTGAATTTGTGGCCGCGGCCGGTGCAGAAGAAGCTGCCGATTTGGGTGCCGGGCGGTGGCGGCAGCGTCGAGACCTGGGATCTCGTGATCGATCACGACTATTGCTACGGGCATCTGTCGTTCTCGGGCCTGTATTCGTCCAAGCCGTTGGTGGATGCGTTCTGGGAATACGTGAATCAGCGCGGCGGCACGACCAATCCGCATCGGATGGCGTTCACGCAAATTGTGTGCGTCGCAAACACCGACGCGGAGGCGGAAAAGAAATATTACGAGGCGGTCCGCTACTTTCATCGCAACGCGACGCCGGCCGCGGGATTTTTGAATCCGCCGGGCTACACGACGCTCAAATCGACCAAGTTCATGTCTGAGTTGGCGAAGAAAACCCACAGCAAGCTGACGCCGGAAGATCGCATGCGTGCGGCGCGGGGCGAAATGAGCTTTTGGGAATACGACGAGAAAGGCTACATCATCGCGGGAACGCCGGAACGGGTTCGTCAGCGGTTGCGCGAGCTGATCACGGATCTCCGAATCGGGCAACTGATCGCGACGCCGCATATGGGCAATCTGCCGGAGGACGTCGGCGCCGAGAATACGCGGCTGTTCGGTTACGAAGTCGCGCCGTATCTGCGCGACCTATGGGCGGATCAACCGGACTACTGGACGCCAGAAATCAGCCAGGCACTGGTCGCGGCGAATGCGCCGAAGCCGGTCGCTCAAGTGCGGTCGGTGGCGCGAGACAAGGAAGCGGCGGCGGCGAAATAGCGCGAGACCGCGGCGCATAATTGACCGCGCCGGATCAGACCAATAGTCTTCAAAAATCAGTAACGGCGTGCTATCGAGGCGCTGGTGTAGAAGCTTGCATCGGGGGGGCCCTGTTGTTCAGGACCATTTCGGGGTGGATGCAATATAGATGAGTACGCAGTCGAACAGCTCGAAGTCATTTTATGAGCCGATCCTGCCGTCGGACCAGATTCAGTATCGCGAATACAAGCTGCTACTGAAGCCCGAACTGTTCCCGGACCAGCACGCATTCCACAAGTTCTGGAAACTCGCGCATCACTCGGTCAAGCCGCTCGGCATCAAGCTGTCCAAGATGGACGAAAACGTTAAGCCGCAGCAGCGCGAAGTGGTTTTCTACGACACGCCTCATAACAAGCTCTACAACAACGGTTTCATCCTCCGAAAACGGACTTTTTATCATCATGGGATTGCGGATCCACGCCACGAGCTCATCCTGAAGTTCCGGCATCCTGACAAGAAGGTCGCGCTGGCCGTCGATCCGCGTCCGCTGCTGCCGTGCAAGTACACGATGAAGTTCAAAGAGGAGATTCTGCTGCCGCGCGATGGCGCGCTTGGCATGCGGCTGGTGTATTCGCACAATTGCGAGCTCGATACACCGAACATCATATTGACCCAGCGCTTCGAGACTACCGCGGATGCGTTCCCGGCGTTGAAGAGCATCGGCGCAAACCCGAAGTCCGCGCTGGGGATCGTCAATGGCGTGACGATTCAGGAATACCAGGTCGATCTCGGGATGCTCGAGTTCGGCAAGCTCGCGGCCAAGGCCACGCTCGCGGTGTGGCACGTGCGCGACACCAACCAACCGATCGTCGCCGAGTTCGGCTACCAGCTGAAGTTCGACAGTCCCGAAGTGGTCCGCCGCAAGCATCGCGAACTCTCCGAATTTTTCTACACCGGCCTGCAAGCGCGGGCCTCAGACTGGGTGCAGCGTGGAACAACCAAGACAGCCCTCATCTACGGATTCGGAAACGCCAGCCTCAAGCATCAAGAGTGAGCCCGATCGTCCCGGCCTGCTGGAACTGTTCAAGATCTTCCTGCTGGCGGGTGGATTGAGTTTCGGCGGCGGCGCGGTCGCATACCTGCGGGAGTACATAGTCAGACAAGAGGGATGGCTCGACGATGAGGGCTTTCTCGGCGCGATGGAGATCAGCGAGACGCTGCCGGGTCTGAATGCCGTAAACATGGCGATCATCGTTGGCGATAATCTGCGCGGGATCATGGGCGCCGCGGTATCGGTGCTCGGGATGCTGCTGCCGGGGTCAATCGTCGTGATGGTGCTCGGGATCCTCTGGCAGTCGAATCACCAGAACCTTAACGTGAAGCAATTCCTACTCGGAATCGCGGCGGCGGCGGTCGGACTACTGACGACCGTGACGCTGCAAATCGGCCGGCGTCAATTCCGCCAGCTCCCCGACGTCGCGATTGTTTTCGTAACATTCGTGGCCGTGAGCATATTCAAAGTTCCGCTACCGTTCATTTTGCTGACGATTGGACCAGTGGCGGTGTGGTTCTACCGGCCGAGTATCGCGAAAGAACGGGCCGCTGACGAGCATCTGCCGTTTCATCGCGGCGCGCGTCATCACCTGTTTCGGCATTAGGTTGACGCAAAAATGATGCGACTCGTCCATCTTTTCCTGGTTTTCACGCTGTTGTCAGTGCTCGCAGTCGGCGGTGGCACGGCCGTGCTGCCCGAGATGCAGCACATGACTGTCGACACGTTCCATTGGCTGACCGATGCGCAATTTCGCAGCATCTACAGCATCGGGCAGGTGGCGCCGGGACCGAATATGCTGATGGTGTTGCTGATCGGGTACCATCTGGCTGGTTGGTCCGGCATGACGGTTGTCGGCTTGGCGTTTTTTCTGCCCGACTGTCTGCTGACGCTGTTCGTGAATCGATGGTGGGTTCATCTGGGTTCGTGGCCGTGGCGCGTTTCGATTCAGCGCGGCCTGGCGCCGGTGGCGATCGGCCTGATGCTGTCGGGGACGTATGCGATCGCCAAGCTGTCGATCATCGATCCGCTGACGGTGCTGATCGGTTTGGTAGTCTTCGCGATCCTGCTGTGGCGCCACGTCAATCCCGGCATCCTGGTGCTCATCGGGGGAACGGTTTACATGGTACTGATGTAGCGTTTCGCCGCCGCGCGCGGCATTTGTAATAGCACGCTCTCTTGTCGCAAAATCAGCGCGTTCCCCCACAAAAAGAGGAATCTTTAATGACTACATCAAATGTCAATCGCCAGATTACGCTCGCCGCGCGGCCGATCGGCGAACCGAAGGAGACTGACTTCAAGCTGGTCGAAACGCCGATCCCGGAGCTGGGGACCGATCAGTTCCTGGTGAAGAACCTTTACCTGTCGGTCGATCCGTACATGCGCGGGCGAATGAACGATCGCAAGTCGTATGCTCAGCCGGTGCAGATCGGTGAAGTAATGGGCGGCGGTGCAGTCGGGCGGATCGTCAAGACCAACACGCGCAAGTTCCGTGTCGGCGAGATCGTGATGGGCTACTTCGGATGGCAAACGTACGCGGTTTCGAACGGCGACGGCGTCGAGCGCGTGAATCCGGAACTGGCGCCGATTTCGACTTCGATCGGAGTCCTCGGAATGCCGGGCATGACCGCCTACTTCGGCCTGCTCGAGATTTGCAAACCCAGGGCGGGAGAGACCGTGGTCGTTTCAGGCGCGAGCGGCGCGGTCGGCGAACTCGTGGGGCAGATCGCGAAGATCAAGCGGTGCCGGGTAGTTGGAATCGCGGGCTCGGACGACAAAGTCGAGCACGTCGTGAAAGATCTCGGCTTCGACGCAGCGTTCAATTACAAGACGACGAACGATTACGTCACCAAGCTGCGCGAGCTGTGTCCACGCGGCATCGACATCTACTTCGACAACGTCGGCGGAGCGATCACCGACGCGGTGATGACGCTGATCAACCCGCGCGCGCGGATCAGCTTGTGCGGCCAGATATCGCAGTACAATGCGGCCGAGCCCGAAATGGGCCCGCGCCAATTGGGGCTGCTAATCGAACGGCAGGCGAAAATGGAAGGCTTCCTGGTTTTTCAGTTCGCAGAGAAGATGCGCGTCGCGCAAAAGAAGATGGCCGACTGGATCAGGACGGGCAAACTCAAGTATCGCGAGAGCATCGTGAAGGGGATAGAACACACCCCGGCCGCGTTTATCGGGATGCTGCGCGGCGAGAATATCGGCAAGCAACTCGTGCAACTCGCCGATGAGTGATTCGGTCTTTTACTCGAAATGGACAGCGATCCCCTTGCACTGAAAATGGCCTTCACTTTGCCCGGGACCCTGAATGGCCGAGGCCTGATTGCCGATGACGAACCATGAATCGACGTTGATGATGGCATCGACCTTATCGCCGTACTTGTTGAAGGCGGCGTGCTTGAAACCCGGCGACGCGGAGCTGTTGTCGTCGTCGTAGGCGGGCGCCCGGCCGCAGATTCCTTCGACATTGCCGAGCTGTGAGTATTTAGAATGTCCGGGGACGTCTGCGCCCTGAACCAGGATCATACGTTTGACGACGGCTTCTTCGGCGGCGTTTTCCTGTTTGATTTTGTCACCTTCGCCCGCAATCGCGCCGCATCCGCAGATCGCGACAGCCAACGTGAGAATCAGCCATGCTTTCATGAATCCGTCCTCCAGCGGCCTCAGCTAACGTGATCGGCGGTAAAGAGGCAAGATTGTTTTTCGGAGATTCTCAAGTAGCGAAGCCCCGCCACTGCGATTGGGGCAGGCGCCGGTAAACGCGGCGACGCCACGCTGACTGTTGAAGCTCGCTATTGAGCGCAGGAAACGGCAAAATCGGCTTCGCCCGGCTTTATCGATTGGAGCGCCGAGCGCGACGTTACCCTCTCAAACAGAACAATGGAGAAAAAATAATGAATGTGCGCAAGAGCGCGACGGTAGCGCTAGTTGCACTCATCGGACTTGGCGCGCCGATGTTTCAGAGCTTTGTGGTTGCGCAGCCGACGGCGAGTCCGGCTGCAAGCGGAAAAACCACTGGAAGTCTTTCAGCGGTCGAGAAAGCCAACCTGATTGCCAAACTCAAAGCGGTCAAGCAAAAGAAACGGGAAGCCCTTAAGGCGTTGACGCAGGGTTCGTCCGCTCAAGCGACCGCTGATAAGCAGCTATACGAAATAAATGTGCTGATTACGAAAATTGGTAACAACGAAGACGTACCGATGAGCGATGTCGATAAAGCGCTGGAGTCGCCGGGCAGCGCGCCATAGTGCTGTCCAACGGACCCGAATCAAAGAGATACAGGGCGGGTGGTTAACGCACGCCGCCCTGTATCCAGATCCGACTACGGGCTGGTTTTCGTCGACTTCTCAGTCGTCGTTGAGGTGTCGCCGCCCGGGGAAGTGCTGTTAGTCGTCGAAGATGACGACTCGGAGCTCTTTGCCGCGGCTTCCGGCGCTGGAGCTCCCGGCGCGCCAGTGGCGCCGGTCTCACCCGCTGGACCCGGAACGACGGTGGTCTCCTTGGTTTCTTCTTTGCATCCCACGGTCGCGGTACCGACCAGGAATATTAAGCCAATCAGGGCCGCTGCTTTGCTGGTTTTGGTCTTCATGGAAGCAGAAAGTAGCACGGTCTGTGCCGCCCTAGACAGTAGAGCTTGGTTACCTCAGTGACTGAAACCTCGCGCTCAAATCGGGCATTTTTTCCTACTTTTTACGCTTTTGGCCGGAGTCTCGAGGCTGTTCGAGGTGAAAATGATGCAGGAGACGATGGGCGACCGGAGCAATCAAGAGTCCTGCGACAGTGATGAGCGCGAGCCCGCTGTAAAGTGCGTAGAACGATGCGAAAAGTTTACCGGCTTTGGTATGCAGCGGGTCGACGGGGCCCATCCCGCCAAGGATCATCGAGGCGTTGAGCAGCGAATCGAGCCAGGGGAGGCCCTCAAGGAAGTGATAGCCGCAAACGCCGAGGAGCAACGATCCCGCCACGATCGCGAAAGCTGCTAGAACCCATCGCGCCATACGCGAGAGAAACTGCCGGATCGGCAGCAGCGGTTCATAGCGTCTTTCGAACCTGATCACGGACGGAAAGCTTATCACGCTGGTCCAAAAATATGAGTGTCAGGCCGGCGCAGAATCGAGATGTTGATCTCGCAGCGGTTAATGTTGAACACTAGTTCGCGAAAAGCCGATGAACAAAATCACCAGCAAATGGGCATTCACCAAGGGACTCCACGATATCGGTAACGGATGCTACGGGTATTTGCAGCCCGATGGGTCGTGGGGATGGAGCAATGCCGGCCTGATCGTCGACAGCGGACAATCGATGCTGGTCGATACGCTGTTCGACTTGAAGCTGACGCGCGAGATGCTCGACGCGATGCGGCGCGCGGAGCCGAAAGCCACGGCGCGAATCGGCACGCTGGTGAATACGCATTCCAACGGCGATCACTGCTTCGGCAACGAACTGGTTACGGGCGCGGAGATAATCGCGTCGAAGGCGTGCGCCGAGGAGTTGCAGCATGACGGCGGGGCGACGCGACTCGCCGAGATGCAGCGCAACACATCGCAGATGGGCGACGTCGGCAAGTTCTTCGCGCGGATATTCGCACCATTCGATTTTCAAGGCATCAACGTCACGATGCCGACCAGGACGTTCGAGGGCGAGCTCGAATGCCGGGTCGGTGACAAGATCGTGCGGCTGATCCAGGTCGGGCCGGCGCACACTCGCGGCGACATCCTGGCGTACGTGCCGAAGGATCGTGTGGCGTTCACCGGCGACATCCTGTTCATCAATGGACATCCGATCATTTGGGCCGGGCCGGTACGCAACTGGATCAATGCGTGCCAGTTGATGCTCAATCTCGATATCGAGACAGTCGTGCCCGGACACGGTCCGATCACCGACAAGACTGGAGTTGCAGCGGTAAAAGGATATCTCGAATACATCGCGGCGGAAGCGCGCAAGCGTTACGACGCCGGGATGTCGATCGCGGAAGCGGCGGCGGACATTTCGCTGGAAAGTTATTCGTCGTGGAGCGACTCGGAACGAATCGCCGTTAATGTGGGCAGCCTGTATCGGGAATTCGCGGCGGAGAAAGGGGACGCGGCGGCCCGGCCGGCGGGCGAAGGCGAACTGTTCGCGTTGATGGCGCAGATGGCAAACCGCAAACCTCATTAAGCAAACCGTCACCGCCGCGCGTCCGGGTGCTCGTTGCGCGCGTGCAGTGCTAGCATTGATCGGAGAGGGGCCGTTATCAGCTAGGTTGCGACTTCGGGGGCATTCAAAGGCGCATCGGAGAGGCACACTATGAAAGCAACTCAAACATTGCATGAAGCCGGTCAGAGTATCTGGCTGGATAACATCACGCGCGCGCTGCTGAACAGCGGCGGCCTCAAGCGTTATATCGATGAGCTTTCGGTCACCGGGCTCACGTCGAATCCGACCATCTTCGATCACGCGATCAAGAACAGCCACGATTACGACGATGCGATTCGGGAAAAATCCGCCGCGAACAAGGCGGGCGAGGCGTTGTTCTTTGAACTCGCGCTCGAGGACCTGACCCGCGCGGCCGACCTGTTTCGTCCGACTTACGACAAGACGCATGGCGTCGATGGCTTCGTCTCGCTCGAGGTTTCGCCGAAGCTGGCTTACGACACTGCCAGCACGGTCGCGGCGGCCAAGGATCTGCACGCGCGCGGCAACCGGCCAAATCTGTTCATCAAGATTCCGGGCACGCGCGAAGGCGTGCCAGCGATCGAAGAGGCGATCTTCGCGGGCGTTCCGGTCAATGTGACTTTGCTGTTCTCGCGCGAGCAGTACCTGGCGGCGGCGCAAGCGTATATCCGCGGAATCGAGCGGCGCGTCACAGCCGGACTCGATCCTTACGTGCCGTCGGTGGCGTCGGTGTTCGTCAGCCGATGGGATGTAGCGGTGACGGGCAAGGTTCCGGAGAACCTTACCGATCGGCTCGGAATCGCAATCGGCAAGCGCATCTACAAGTCGTATCGGGAATTGCTCGCATCGGATAAATGGCTGCGCCTGCTGAATTACGGCGCGCGCTCGCAGCGCCTGTTGTGGGCCAGCACCGGCACCAAGAATCCGAAGGCGTCGGACATTCTTTACGTGAAAGCGCTCGCGGCGCCGCACACGGTGAACACGATGCCGGAGAACACGCTCAAGGCGTTTGCCGATCACGGTGAAATCGGGAGCATGATGCCGCATAACGGCGGCGACGCGGAAATGGTACTCGCAGAATTCGGCAACGCGAAAATCGATATCGACGAGCTTGCGGAGAAATTGCAGCGTGACGGCGCCGCCGATTTCGTCAAGTCGTGGGACGATCTGCTCGCGTGCATGATCGAGAAGACCGCGACGCTCAAAAAGGCAAGCTGAGTCGGCGCCGGCGATCACTCAAACGAACGGCGAGGCCCTGGCGGACCTAGCGCAGGAGTACGCCCGCGGTTCACGAATCGCGGGTGATCGAAATTCCTAGCTGGCGGTGCCCCACTCGATACCGTTGCGCAGGAGTTGCTCGAACTCCGGCGTTTCCCACGCGCCGCGGAACAGCAGCGGAGTCTTTCCCGACGGCTCGACGCTGGCATCGACGAACGGCTGCACGTTGTTCATGGGCGAATGGCAGTGGCCGAGCGCAAAGTAGGTGACGCCGCCCTTGCCGATCTCGCGGGTGTAACCGATCGCGCGCGTCTTGCCATCGGGGAACAGCGAAGTGTCGCGGTCGTAAACGAAGCCGAATCCCTGCGGCGACGGATCCTTCTCCAGTTCCGTCGTGAGGAGTAGCTGCGTACTTTCCGGCTGCTGCAGCTCGATCAGATAGAGCTCGTCGGTCACCTCGAAAGAAGGCGGCAAGCCCTTGGTAAGAAAGTGGTGTTGGTTTGCGACATCGACGCGGAATTTTCTGACTGGCGGATGGTTGAGAAAAAAGCTTCCGAGTGTCGCGTGATAGCCGCCCTTGACCATCTTTCGCACCCATCGATTCTCACCCACCGGCACCGCTCGTCCGCCACTGGTGCCGTGCAAAGCGAGCCAACGACCTCCTTCTTCAAGCCAGTGCTGAATGAAAAGATTCTGCTCGTCATTCGGATAGGGGCCGGCGACGTAGGTGATAAGTAGTTGACATCCGGCAAGCCAGCGCGCGATGTCGGCAAAATCGTTGCCAGCGGTCGTGTAGATCTGCTGATTCTCCTGCAACAGAGTGAGCAGTCGGAGGCGTGCGTAATCCATGTCATGACCCGCGACTGAACCCGGCGGGAATCCACCGGTGACGAGATGCACTCGAATTGATTGCGTCCGGCTCATGATTGCTCGATGCCTCCGTCGCGGTTGATCGCTGTTTGGGGCAAGGCGATTCTACTCGGGGCAGGAGCCGCAGTGATTTCGTGAACGTCAACTAAGAGTGGCAAGCAGCCGCTCGAGGCGGACGGGATCGACCGGCTTCACCAGATGAAGAGTGAAGCCCGCTTCGTGCGCCGCTCGCCGATCCTCTTCGCGTCCGTATCCGGTAATCGCGACGAGGCGCGTTGCTTCCATGCCGGGTAGTTCGCGTAACCGCCGCGCCAGCTCGTATCCATTCATTTGGGGAAGACCAATGTCGATCAGTGCGATGTCGGGACGAAACTTGATCGCCGCTTCAATCGCGGCCGCTCCGTCTTGCGCGACGGCCACTTCGTGGCCCCAGGATCTGGCAAGTTCCGCAGCTACCTCCGCTGTGTCGGAGCTGTCATCAACAATCAGGACTCGATGAGTAGCGGACACTCCGGCGGTCGGTTCTGGAGTCTCTTCAGCGCGCGAATCAATTTGATCCTCCGCCTCCCGCATGATCGGCAGGTGAACCGTAAATTCGCTGCCTCGACCAAGTCCTTCGCTGTGGCCTTCGATACGGCCTCCGTGCAACTCGACCAGGCGTTTTGCCACGCTTAGCCCGATCCCGAGTCCGCCGCCGGCACGGTCGAGGGAAGCATCGGCCTGGAAGAACATCTCGAACAGTTGCGGCAGCAATTCCGGCGCGATCCCGATTCCGTTGTCGCGCACCGTGATGATTGCGTCATCGTCGACACGCTCGACGACGACTACGATCTCGCCGCCGGGATCGGTGTACTTGGCGGCGTTATTCAAGAGGTTCGAGGCGACTTGCTCGAGGCGGATGGGATCTGCGATCACGCGGACGGGCTCTGAAGGAAGGAATAACGACAGACGATGGCGCCGGTCGTCGAGAAAGTGGCGAGACGCTTCGATCGCGCGGTTCACCACGCTAACCAAATCGACCGGTTCCTTTCTGAGTTCGACATGGTCGCGCTCGATGCGTGCGATGTCGAGCAGGCCATCGACCAGCCGGACTAGCCGCTGAATCTGGCGCTCGATCATGTCGAGGTGCTTGATGCCCGCCTCTTTCGCATTGTGGCGCAACAGTTGAACTCCGATCCGGATCGGCGCCAACGGATTTCGCAGCTCATGGGCGAGGATCGCCAGGAAATTGTTCTTGCGCCGGTCGGCCTCCACCAGCTTCTTCTGAGAGATTTGACGTTCCGTGATGTCTTCGATCGCGAGCAGGATCATCTCGTCCCGATGATTTTCCCCGGCTAGCCGCCGAGCGTTCAGCAGCATCGTTTTCTCGCCGATGCCGGCAAAGTCATGGATCACCTCGTAGTCTCGCAACTGGCGATCTTCGGGCAGAACTTCCTCAAGCAGCCTGCGCAGCCCGGGAATATTCCATTGGCCGTCGCCAAGGTCATAAATATGCCGGCCTAAGGTCTCTTCCGGCCGGACGCGAAACGTTTCGTAGAACTCGTGATTTGCTTTCTGAACGCGGAGATCGCCATCGAGCACGAGCAGCGATTCTCTCAGCGTCTCGACAATTGCGTCCAAGTAGCTGCGGGATTGTCGAAGTTCGTCATTCAGATCGTTGAGCTCGCGATTGCGGTCGCGCAATTCCTGATTGGTGACGCCGAGCTCCTCGCCAGCTGACTGCAGTTCCTCCTTGGCGGTCTCCAGCTCCTCGTTGGTACTCAGGAATTCCTCGTTCGCGGAGAGCGCCTCCTCATGAGCTAATTTCATCTCCTCGTTGGCGGCTTCATGTTCTTCGACGGTCGCTTGCAGGTAATCCCGAGTAGCATCAAGCTCTCGCCGCAAGCGCGCGATCTGATTGTCTTTCTCGGTTTCCGCCGCTACGCCCGCGCCAAACAGCGAGGTCCATAGGCGCACGAATACGCCCGCGGGCCGCAGTTCGGGGCGATGGGCCGATGGCCGGCCGAAAAGAATGAGAGAATAGCCCGACTCTATCCCTGGCAGCTTGACCGGAATTACCTCGAAGCTGACTTCACGCTCCTCGCCGGGCAACTCGACCCGCACGCCTTCTCTGCGCACGGCCCGTTCGCTCTCTTGCGCTTCGCGGATCGCCGGAGAAAGCTCCACCAGTAAGCCACCGCGGCAAATCTTCTGAAGGTTAAGGCTCGCGGCTCCGCGGGCATGCTCCAAATAGCGGCTCGTGTCGCCGTGAAAGTAGACGACATTGAGACTGTCGTCGGTGAGGATGGAAGCCGGAGCATATCGCGAAAGGAGCAAGCGCTCGGTTTCCTTCTGTGCTCGCTCGCTCTCGATCAGTGCCGGATTTGGAGCCGCGATAGTCTGGGTTACGCCCGGCCGCGACGCTACTTCAACCGCCGGAAACTCCGGCACAACCTGCGTCGGCACCGGCTGCCTTCGGTAGATCTGGTGGTGCCCGTCTACCAGTCGGAAAAGTTCTGATGACCTGCCGATGGTTTCCGAAGGACCAAGGACCAGGAACCCGTTGGGATTCAGCGAATAGTGGAAGAGCGGTATGATCTGCCGATGCAGGGTTTGATCAAAATAGATCAGAAGATTGCGGCAGCTCACCAGACCGAGCCGCGAGAAAGGCGGATCGCGCGTCACATCGTGCCGGGCGAAGACGCATAGATCGCGAATTGTCTTGGATACTTGATAGTGCCCGTCGAGCTTGACGAAGAAGCTTTGCAGCCGCTCGGGCGAAACTTCATCGGCGATGCCGTCCGTGTAAAGGCCAGTCCGGGCTTTCTCGATAGCGACCTCGCTCAGATCCGTACCGAAAATCTGAATGCGGGTCGAAGCAGCGCGATCGGCGAGATACTCCAGCAGGACAATCGCGATGGAATAAGCCTCTTCTCCCGAAGCGCAGCCGGCGACCCAAATTCGTAGCGGCTCCTTGGGAGAACGGTGCTCGAAGAGTGCGGGGAAAACCGTCTCCGATAAACCTAGGAACGTTTCCGGATCACGGAAGAACCCGGTTACCCGGATAAGAAAGTCTTGGGCGAGCGCGTGAACTTCGGCTGGCTCCTGTCTCAGGACATCGGTGTATTGCGCGAGTCCGTCAACCTGGCGCAGAGCCATGCGTCGCGCCAGCCGGCGCTGAAGGGTTCCCCGCTTGTAGCGTGAAAAATCCGTTCCGTTTCGAACCTGCAGCAAGCGGAAGATCCGCTTCAAGTGGTCCTCCTCTTGCGCGAGTTCGTCGGGCGCCGACGAGCTCAGATAGGGAAGGCGCCCGATTCGAAGCATTTCCTTGCCCAGCTCTTTCGGGGGCATGACAAAGTCGACGCATCCGGTCGCGATCGCGCTTCTCGGCATCCCGTCGAACTTGGCCGAGGCCGGTTCTTGCGCCATCGTGATGCCGCCGGCGGTCTTGATCTCCTCCAGACCCTGCGCGCCATCGGTATTCGTACCCGATAAAACTACTGCGACGGCTCGGTGCGCATATTGCTCAGCGAGCGAGCGAAACAGGGTATTGATTGGCATGTGCGACCGTTCCCCCGTTTCGCGGGGATGAAGCCGTAAAACGCCATCGGCAACGGTCAGCGTCCTGTTCGGCGGAATGACGTAAAGATGATCCGGCTTAACGGTCGTGCCGTCGGCCGCCGTTTCAACCGCGATCACGGCCTTCTTCGCCAGGATTTCAGTGAGAAAACTTTGGTGCCTCGGATCGAGATGCTGCACAAGCAGATAGGCCATCCCTGTTGCGGCCGGGAGCTGCGCGATCAATTCGGAGACGGCTTCCAACCCGCCCGCCGAAGCGCCGATTCCGACTACTGGGAACGATTTATCAGAAGACTCCATCAATTATTTCCAGCATTCGCAGAGGGTCGTCACACTCAATCAATGCGGGTTAGCACAAATTCGCCCCGATGGGGAGATAAAACTGAGAGTAGTACTTTCGTCAAAAGATGAACAGATCGTCTGCGAACACGCGACAACCGGCTCGCGAATTTGACCCCGGCGCATCCGAGACGGTTGCCGAGTCTCTTGCGAATGCCTCTACCGGGCCAGATATCCTCCGTCGACGACCAGAGGACAGCCGGTCACGAACGATGCCTCGTCTGCGGCAAGAAACAGAATTGCGTTGGCGATTTCGATGGGTTGCGCGTTGCGCCCCATCGGCTCGGAATGAGCGGCCTGCCGCCAGAACTCTGCAACTTCCCCCGCCGTCGTGCGTTTGACGATGTTGGTTTCTACATTGCCCGGGCAAACGCAATTGATCCTGATCCCGTCGGCCGCATAGCGGGTGGCCAAGGACTTGGTGAGCTGCAGCGCGCCGGCCTTGGTGATGTTGTAGGCAAAGGTGCTGGCGCCATCCATCTCCTGACCGACGAAGGAAGAGATCGAAGCCAGGTTTACGATCGATCCGCTTTTTTGTCTCAGCATGTGCGGAATGACGTGTTTGCAGCACAAGAACATGCTTTTCAGATTGATGTCCATGAGGCGGTCCCATTCCTCAACCGTCATGTCAGTGATGTCTCGGACGAAATGGACTCCGGCGTTGTTGACGAGCACGTCGATGCGGCCGAACGCCGACATCGCCTCGTGGGCCAGGCGGCGGGCAGTCTCCTCCTCAGCCACATTGCCGGCAACCGCCCGAGTCTTGTCTCTGCCCGTCTGAAGCAAAACGGTTTCCAGTCCCTGCGAGTCAATATCATTGAGCACGAGCCGTGCGCCTTCGCTGGCAAACAGTAAGGCGGTAGCGCGGCCAATTCCGCTTGCTGCGCCAGTTACGATGGTGACTTTGTCTCGAAGGCGCATCGTTTGCCTCCTTTGTATCGCGTGTATCGCGAAGAGCAGTATGCGCCGATTGCGCTCACATCGAAATTCCCGACGAGGATCGCGAGCGACGCGCCTAAGGTTGTCGGAGAGCGGGCAGAACGCGCTAAGTTGATCGGCAGGAAACCCTGGAGGAATCCGGAAATGGCGACGCGAGCAGGATTCATCAGCGAGCCGCAGCGGCAGACGCCGGTGAAGGCGGAGACCGAGGTGCTGGTCATCGGCGGCGGGACCGCGGGAGTATCGGCGGCGGTCGCGGCGGCGCGCAATGGCGCTGAAGTGATCCTCGTCGAGCGGCTCGGATATCTCGGCGGACTCGCGACCGGCGGACTCATCGCGCTGTTGCTTACGCTCGACGACGGCCGCGGCCGGCAGGTGATCGGCGGGCTCTGCCAGGAGATCACCGATCGATTACAGAACCGCGGCGCTGCGCATTTTCCTTCCAGGAGCGAATGGGGCAGTGCCGATGAAAAGCTGGTCGCGCGCGACCAGCAGTGGGGACTGGTGTGGGGTCACGGACCTCATCGGGTGCGCTACTCGGTCGCGTATGACGCCGAGGAATTCAAGTTCGCGCTCAACACGATGGTGGAAGAAACGAAAGCACGGCTGCTCTTTCATTGTTATGCGTGTGACGCGATTGTCGATGGCGATCGCATCACCGGCGTCACGTTCCAGAGCAAGGCCGGACGATTCGCGATTCTCGCGAAGACGGTCATCGACGCGAGCGGCGACGGCGACATCTTCACCTCGGCCGGCGCGCCATATGAAAAGGAAGCGGTCCTGCCGTGGTTGTGGTTCACGATGGGCGGCGTCGAAAATGCCGAGGCCGCGATCGAAAAAGGCGGATGGTTCTTCCGCACGCTCGGCAACGGGCGCGTGCTGCTGCCATGGGGCGCGACCGAGCGGGTGGCGCGCAAAATCGATGCGACCGATCCCGACGATCTGAGTTACGCGGAGCTGGCCTGCCGCAGGCGCGTGATGGAGCAGGTGGACAGCATGCGCGCGGAGATTCCCGGCTTCGCGCAGGCGCACATTTGCCATATCGCGGACCAGCTCGGGATTACGGAAAGCCGCCGTCTTGTAGGCCGCCACGTGCTTGCGCACGACGAGGTCGATAGGCCGTGCGAGGACGTGATCGCGATCACCGGCAACTGGACGAAGTACGAATCGCTTTATTACATTCCGTACCGCTCGCTGCTCGCGGCGCAGTTCGCGAACCTGATCGTAGCGGGTCGATGCATCTCGGTGGATCATCGCGTGCATCACGCGACCAAGGAGATCCCGCCCTGCATGGCGACTGGCGAGGCCGCGGGCGTTGCCGCGGCATTGTCGGTGAGGGCGGGAATCGAACCGGCCGCGCTGGATGTGAAGCTAATTCAGATTCGCCTCGAGAGTCAGGGCGCGATCCTGCGGCTTCCTTGACACGATGCGTGGATTCGCCCCTCGCTCGCAGGCTTGGTTACAATTCGGTGACAATTTGGGCGTCGGCGGGAAAAATCTTGGCGTCCCCGACGGGATTTGAACCCGTGTTACCGACGTGAAAGGCCGGTGTCCTAGGCCGAGCTAGACGACGGGGACGTTGAGGCCGAAAATACGAACGCGCGCGATGCGCGCGCCGGACAGCCGAAAGTATCAGAGCTTTGAGAAGCGGGGCAAGTACGGTCCACCTGCGCCGCCGATCGACTTTGCAAGCGGCGGGTGTCCTTCAAAACGCGCGCACTCGCACGGCTACGACTCCGAAAAACGGAGCTGGCCCACGATTTCGGACACGGATTGGTGGCCGCGCTCCGCCAGCATCGAGTCAAGCTCGCGATCGATTCGTCCGAGCGCACCGGCTCCTTCCTTGATCAGCGCCGAGCCCACCTGCGACGCCTTCGCGCCAGTTAGATGCGCGATGTAAGCGTCGCGGCCGGTGTTGATTCCGCCAACTGCGACGACATCGAGCAGATTTTCGCTTTCACGAAAATAGGCATGCGTTTGCGACAGCACGCGCGGCTTTCCCGTCACGGTTGCGGCCGCTATGTCGATTTCCAGATCTTTCGGCAGATCGTTGGCGCATACGACGATTGCGATCCGCGTCGCTTTGAACAAATCAGCGATCGCGCGCGGCTCAAATGGCGCGTTGGGCGGCACTTTCACCGCGAGCACGCAGCTCGTCTCGCCGCGCACGCGGCCGAGTAGCGACTTCAATCGTTCGAAACTGGCGAACGGCGCGACAGATTTGGCGACGTAGTCGTCAGCCAGGTTCAGCTCGACGATACTCACGCCGGCGCGATCGAGGGTGGTCGCGACCGCGATGAATTCATCTTCGGTAGCGCCGACGACGCTGCCAATCACTTTCTTGCCGCGGGCGGTGAGTTCGCGCGCGATCGCGGCGAAATGCTCGACGCCGCGATTCTTCAGATTGTCCGGCGCTTCAAGTCCGGCGACGTTGCACGATTTGAAAACCAGCGCGCCGCCGTGGACCGCGCCCAATTCGAAAATCTCGCCGCGTTCCGCCGAGCGCGGTCCCGATGCATTCATTATAGATGAGCCGAGCTCGACCCCGCCCAAACGAATCGATGTGCGTTCCATTGCTTACTTCCTACAGCGTGCGGCGTTTTCGGGGCAAGCGCCGTCGTTGTTTGCGCGGGCGGTGACCGGTAACTTCGACACGATGACCGATACTCCGATTCTGATTGCCGGCGCCGGCGCGATCGGCTCGATTCTCGGCGGGATGCTGCATCTGGCCGGCCACGACGTGACGATGCTCGGGCGCCGCGCTCACATGGATGCGATCGCGCGCAATGGTCTTCGCATCACGGGGTTGCTCGGCGAGCACACCGTTCACGGCTTGAAGGTTGCGGATGATCCGTCGCAAGTGGATCGCCGCTTCGGCGTGATTCTGTGCGCGGCCAAGAGTTACGATACGGATTCGATCGCCGATGCGCTCGCGAACCGGCTGGCTGATGATGGTGTGATCGTGTCGATGCAAAATGGCCTCGGCAATATCGAGTCGTTGAGCGAACGCTTCGGGGCGCATCGCGTGCTGGGCGCGCGCGTGATCTTTGGCGCGGAAATTCCCACGCCGGGAACTTCGCATGTGACGGTCTTCGCGCAGCCGCTCGCGATTGGTCCCGCGCCGTCGCTTCATCGAGAGCATACGGGCGCTCTCTTAGAGTGCGCGCGCAGCCTGGCCACGCTGATCGATGCCGCGGGGGTTCCGACTGTCGCCGCTGACGACATCATGCCGGTAATCTGGACCAAACTTCTGTACAATGTCGCGCTGAATCCGCTCGGCGCGTTGCTCCGATTGCACTACGGTGCGCTCGCGGCCGACCTCGACCTGCGGCCGATTCTGGACTCCGCGATCGACGAGGCGTTTACGGTGGCGCGCGCGCTCGCGGTCGCCCTGCCCTTTACCGATGCAGACGCATACCGAGACCATTTCTATAAGCAGTTGATTCCGACGACGTTCGATCATCGCCCGACGATGATGCATGATCTGCACATTCGCGGACGGACCGAGATCGGCACGCTTAACGGGAAGATCGTCGAACTCGCGGAACAGCTCGGGCTCGAGGCGCCGACCAACCGGATGCTGACGCGGATGATTCGGGCCGCCGAACGTGCGCGTCAGCAGGCGCTCAAAATGGAGCAGTGACATGAATGCCGCATCGATAAGCCGCGCCAGCATGGACGCGATGATCGCGCAGGCCGAGCGCGAGTTTCCATTCGAGTGCTGCGGCTTCATCATTGGCGACGCCAGTACAGAAGAAGTGCGGCCGATCGCCAATATTCAGAATCGCAAACACGAAGCGGATCCGGATGCGTTCCCGCGCGACGCGCGCACCGCGTTTCTGATGGACCCGAAAGAGCATCTGGCGGTGATGAACGAAATCGATCGCCGTAAATTCGAAATGCGCTCGGTCTATCACTCGCATCCCGATCACGACGCATATTTTTCCGCGACCGATCGCGCACAGGCGTGTTCATTCGATCCGTCGGAGCCCGACTATCCCAACACCTTTTATGTAGTGATGTCGATTCGGTCGGGCCGATTCGCGCGCGCCGCTGCATTCAGCTGGGATTCTGAAAAAAAGGAATTCGTCGAGACGCCGCTATCGATAGTCGAATGAACTGCGAATAGGTGCGGAGGTCTGGCTGCGATCAGGAGCCGGCGATCAGCTCGAATACTGGCTTGCGTGCGGCCGACGCGCGAAAACTCTCCTCGGGGGAGCCGGCGGGCGATTCGAAGAAACGCTGCACCTGCGAGGCGAAGCGATCGAGGAACGCTTTCAGGATTCGCGGCTTTTCAGTGTCGGCGAGTTCGCGGATGGCCAGCGATTCCTGGCGCGAACCTTTGCGCAGAATGATATGACCCGCCGCGCGCGCATTGCGGGCCCAGGCGGTTTCGCCGCGCGCCGCGACGAGGTAGCGGCGGCCGTCGAGTTCCAGCAGGTTGACTGGAGTCGTGAAAGCCTTGCCTGATTTTCGCCCGCGCACTTCGAGGATGCGCATGTATCCGGGGCCGATTCCGAGCGCGAGCACCCGCCCCATCAGGCGATTGAAGATTCGATCGAATGCGCTTTCTCTTTGAAAATTTTGAGTTTGAGCCACGCGCGGTTTTGGCCTCCTGCGCGCCGAGCATACACAAGGAGCGCGCCGCCCGACACAGTCGTTTTGGGCTGATCGATTGGGGGGTAGACAAATGAACGTTCATTCAGTAGATAGAGAGAATCAGGAACGCTGGTCGAGGCGCTCCTGCCCCAACGATGCCCCGCGCCGCACATGCAATCCGGCCCCAACCGCAGGACGAGAGCCTCGTCAAACAGCGACGGCGACAGATTTTCCTCGCCGCATGCCGGGTGCTGGCGCGTAAGTCTTTTCACGAAGCGTCGGTCAAGGAACTGGCGCTCGAGGCCGGCGTCGCCGCGGGCTCGATCTATCTTTATCTGCAGAGCAAGGACGAGATTATCCCGCTGATCGCGGAATCGATGGTGGCGGAACTGGTCGAGGTGCTGCCGGCGATTCGCAAACGCACTGTCGGCAACCCGCGCCGCGAACTGATCGACGTGATGCGCGCGATTCTCGACGTGATCGATCGCTATCGCGAAGCCTTCAACGTGCTGCATCACGAGGCGCGCTATCTGGAGCGCCGGCCGGAGTTTCGCGCTGCGATGAAAAAGATCGCGAGCGACTATCTCGGCGTGGTCGCTGAAATAATCGAGCGCGGCAAGTCGATGCATGTCATCCAGTTCGACGATACGCGGAGCGCCGTGCACGCGATTCACATGCTGTGCGCGGGCTGGGCGATGGGCACGAATAATCTGAAGCACACTGACAAGGAAACATACTGGCGCGAAATAGCGGCGATCGTCGAAGGAAAGTTTTTCGCCGCGGGCGCGCCGTTGACTCGCTCGCCAAACGCGAGCGAGCCTCAAGCAAGGAGCGGGTAGATGGCACTGTACGACAGGCGGACTCTCGACGGCGTTTACAGCGTGCGTCAGAGCGTCATCTATATTCAGAATTATCGCTACGCCGAAGAGCACATGATGCGCATGATGGCGGGCTGGATCGCGCTCACGCCGGAACTCGCGGTCAAGCTCGAGATGGCGAAGCAGGTCTACGACGATGCGCTGCACACAGACGCGCTGGGCAAGCGCCTGCCGGAACTTCGCGCGCAGCCGCAGGTCTCGAAGCCGTCCAACGAGGCGTTCGTCGAGTTCATGAACGCGATCGAGGACAAGGAAGAATGGGAAGACACGATCGAGCGCCTGGTCGGGATTTATCGCGTGCTGAAGCCGCATCTGATTTCTCACTACAGTTCGCACGTGTCCGCGATGAATCCGGTTTACGAGCCGCCGACGCTGCGCATCCTCGAGCGGCTGGTCGATGAAGAAAAAGGCCATGTCCAGCGCGGACTGGTACTGCTCGATGAATTGCTCGATTCGAAAGAGAAACACGCGCGCGCGTCGCAGTGGCAAACCCATCTCGAAGGTCTGCTCGGAGCGTCGGGCGGCGTGACCGGCTTCGATACCGATAGCGAACAGCCGCGCAAAAAGATCGGACGCAGTTAAGCAGGATCATGGAGCAAGAAAGATTTCCAGAATTGCATGCGGCGATAGCAGCGCATATCGATGTGATCGCGCGTCGCGATACTGCGAGCGCGGAAAAGTTCGCATTGCCGGCCGGGCTCGAGGCATATCGGCACGCCGCGGCTGAAATCGCGCGACTGCCGGATCCAATCACGGTCGAGGCGCTCGGGCTGGCGCGGATCGGCGCTCACTTCATCTCGAAACTGAAGATTGAAGCCGGTGCGCAGGCGCTCAAGTTCCTTTATCGATGGCGGCGCGAACCCGACGGCAAGTGGCTGATCGTGGCGGTCGAGGACATCTCCAACAAGCGCTCGTCGTGGAGCGACGTGCCCGATCTCAAGACGGCAATCGCGCAAGTGCGGGCGGAGAACGGCAATGCCTGATCTCGGCGAACGCGGCAACGTGATGGGTCCGCAGCCGATCGGGAAAGTGGCCGAGCCGCCGCCCGCGATGCTGGCTGCGGCGGTGAATCTGGTGAATGCGATCATGAGCGGCGATCGCGCCGCGGCCGAAACGATGACCTCACGCGCGGCGAGCGAGGACATCGCGCGCATTCTCGATGCGACCAAGTCGTGTGTCTATAATAAGTTCGAAGTGATTGGCCGAGCGCGTGTCGCGAAGCATCATTTTCTCAAGGTGCGTTTGAGCGGTGGCGAGAAGCCGCCATGTACGATTCAATTTCGCCTTGGCGAAGAGAACGGGCATTGGCAGGTGCGTGAAGCGGTCAACCTGACCGGGCGCCGTTCCGGATGGACCAAGTAGAGGAGCATCGTCATGCAGCGAATGATACCGGTCGATAAACTGGCGCGTCCCGTTGATCATATTTTGCTTCCGGCGGAGCGGCTCCGGAACGCACGCGTCGAGCAGGGACTCTCGGCCAACAGCCCGATGCCATACGAAGAAGATTTTCTTAAGTCGCGCTTGCACGGAATTTGCGCCGGTGAATTCCAGGCGATGGAAGCGGCGGGCCGCACGCTCTACGACTTCCCCGACGCGCCGTGGGAATTTCAACTCGACATGGCGCGCCAGGTGTGGGACGAATCGCGGCATGCCGATATTTATTTGAAGTTGCTAGAGTACGTCGGCTCCTACTACGGCGAATTTCCCGAAGGCGAAGTGTTGTGGTCGTGCACGCAAGCCGAGGACCCAGCGGCGCGCGTTGCGGGAATCAATCGCGGACTCGAAGGCCTTGCCTGCGACGTTTTCGAGCAGCTGATTCGTCTCGCGCAAAACATGGGCGATGAGGTTATCGAACGAGCGGTCGACTACGTGCTGGCCGACGAAATCACGCACGTGCGGATGGGCTCGAAATGGATGCGCAAGCTGACCGAGGGCGATCCCGAGCGCTTCGCCCGCGCGCAGGCCTTCCAGGACAATATCGACGCGCTGTTCAACTTCGGCGGCGGCCGCACCACAATTGAGCAAGCGGCGCATATCAAGCAGCGGGTCGGCGACAAGGAAATCGAGATTGACGGCGGGATCACGATCGCACGCGAGGCGCGGCTGCTCGCGGGATTCACGGAAGAGGAAATCGATCGCCTGGTCCACGGCTTTGGCAAGAGCACAGCCTACTGAATGCGACGCTCTAGCAAGGGAATCGAATAATGGAAAAATTTATCCCGGTTGATCGTCTCGCCCGCCCCGATAATTGGGTGATGATGCGGAGCCGGCAAGTGCGCGAAATTCGCGAGGAGCAAGGTCTCGAAGGCGGCCGGCCCGCGCCGTTCGACGAGGAGACTTTGCGATCGCGCCTGCACGGAATCTACACCGGCGAGTTGCAGGCGATGGAAGCGGCGGGCCGCACGCTGTTCGACTTTCCCGACGCGCCGTGGGAATTCCAGCTCGACATGGCGCGCCAGGTGTGGGACGAAGCGCGACACAGCGAAATTTTCCAGCGCCTGGTCGAGTACATGGGCGCGCATCCGGGCGACTACGTCGAGACCGAGATTTTGTGGCGATGCACCCAGGCCGAGGATCCCGCCGCGCGCGTTGCGGGAATCAATCGCGGTCTTGAGGGGCTCGCGTGCGACGTGTTCGATCAGTTGATTCGAATCGCCCAACGCAACGGCGACGAAGTGATCGAGCGCTCAGTCGATTACGTGCTGGCCGACGAAATCACGCACGTGCGGATGGGTTCGAAGTGGATGCGCAAGCTGACCGAGGGCGATCCCGAGCGACTCGCCCGCGCGCAGGCGTTCCAAGACATGGTCGATCAGGTATTCAATTTCCGCGGCGGCCGGCGGGCGCAGGAAGACATCGAGAATGACGACGGCATGTTGCTGACGATCGCCAAAGAAGCCCGAATGCTGGCTGGATTCACCGAGGAAGAGATTCAGCGGTTGATCGATTCGGCCCGCAAAAGCGCGGCATACTGAGCCACAGCGCAGATTTGGCGAAATCTCGAGAAGGCGCCTCGGCGAATGCCCGGAGCGCCTTCGTTATTTTCACCAACGCTAATGAGTGAAGAACTGCTTATAGTCGTGTTCTTGATCATTGCGCTCTGCTAATCTACAACTTACCAACACTTGTTCATAACTCGGTAATTTGCCATGAGTTTCAGGACCGGTTCCCGCAGATTCATTTTTCAAATGGAGCGTGTTAAGTGACGCCGAATCCCGAGGCAGATAAATCGCCAACCTCCAGCCCCGCACTGCGCGCCTGGGTCGCGGAAGTCGCCAAGCTGACCACGCCCGACCGTATCGTATGGTGCGATGGTTCGGAGGCCGAGAAGGATCGCCTCACGAAGGAGGCGGTCGCCGCGGGAATCCTGATTCCGCTAAATCCGAAAAAAAGGCCGGGCTGCTATTTGCATCGGTCGAATCCCAATGACGTCGCGCGCACCGAGCAGCTGACGTTTGTCTGCACTCCGAACAAGGAAGAAGCCGGCCCAACTAACAACTGGAGCGACCCCGCCGAGACGTACGCGAAGCTGAATGGATGGCTCAAGGGCTCGATGCGCGGGCGCACCATGTACGTCGTGCCATACGTGATGGGTCCGCTGGGATCGCCGCTATCGAAAGTCGGCGTCGAGCTGACCGATAGCATCTACGTCGTACTCAACATGCGGATCATGACGCGCATGGGCGCCGCGGCGCTCAAGCAACTGGGCGATTCCGATCATTTTAATCACGGAGTGCACTGCACGCTCGATCTGAATCCCGAACGCCGCCTGATTTGTCACTTCCCCCAGGACAACACGATTATTTCAGTAGGCAGCGGCTACGGCGGCAACGCCCTGCTCTCGAAGAAATGTTTCGCGCTGCGCATCGCAGGCACCCTCGGCCGCGATGAAGGCTGGCTCGCCGAGCACATGTTGATCCTTGGTCTCGAGAGTCCCGAGGGCGAAACCACGTATGTCGCGGCGGCGTTCCCTAGTGCATGCGGCAAGACCAATCTGGCGATGCTCACGCCTCCCGATGCTTTCAAGGGATGGAAAGTTTACACGGTCGGCGACGATATCGCGTGGATGCGTGTCGGCACGGACGGCGGGCTGTGGGCGGTCAATCCGGAGAACGGGTACTTCGGCGTCGCGCCGGGCACCAGTGCGAAATCGAATCTCAACGCGATGAAGATGGTCGAGCACGATTCGATTTTCACCAACGTCGCGATGACGCCCGACGGCGACGTGTGGTGGGAAGGCATGAACGTGCCGCCACCCGACGGCCTGCTCGATTGGCAAGGACGCCCCTGGCACAAGGACTCCAAGGAGAAGGCGGCGCATCCGAACAGCCGCTTCACCACTCCAATGCGCAACAATCCCGCATGGTCGCCGCAGGCCG
The DNA here is from genome assembly GCA_003135855.1 of Deltaproteobacteria bacterium. Classification (GTDB taxonomy): domain Bacteria; phylum Desulfobacterota; class Binatia; order Binatales; family Binataceae; genus Binatus. Next base: position 42,283 of record PNBD01000065.1, on the reverse strand, counting down.
ACGACCCCAAGGGCGTGCCGATCTCGGCGATTATCTTCGGCGGGCGACGCGCCTCGACGGTGCCGCTGCTGCTCGAATCGACCGATTGGACGCACGGCGTTTTGATGGGCGCGACGATGGGCTCGGAAACCACCGCGGCCGCGGCCGGCGCGGTTGGCGTGCTGCGGCGCGATCCGATGGCGATGNNTTCTGCGGCTACAACATGGGCGATTATTTCGCACACTGGCTCAAGATGCGCTCGGCGATCAGAAATCCGCCGCGCATCTTCATGGTCAACTGGTTCCGCAAGGATAGCGGCGGCAAGTTCCTGTGGCCCGGCTACGGCGAAAACATGCGCGTGCTGAAATGGATGCTCGATCGAATCCACGATCGCGTCGAAGGCCGCGAGACTCCGGTGGGGATCGTGCCGAATGCAGATGAGATCGATCTCGCGGGACTCGACCTTTCCAAGGATGCGACGCGCGCGGCCCTGGCCGTCCAGCCGGACGAGTGGAAGGCGGAGCTCGAATCAGCGGGCGAGTTCTTCAAGCAGATTGGACGCACGATGCCACAGGAGTTGGAGGAACGCCGCAAGGCTATCCTCGGCGAACTGAACGGCTCCTCGGCTCAGCGGAAGATCGCGGCCGGCCGGTAAGACTAACCTCAGCGCAGATCTGGGCGCGTAACGTTCGCGCGACAAGATGCGAAAATTGCGGGCGCACGAAGGGCTACGCCCGCGACTGTCAATCCAGATGCTTGCGCAAGAACGTCGGGATATCGAGCTTGTCGTCGCCGTCGAGCAGCGAGTTGGGCTCGAGCTTGTCGTCATCGATTCCCTTCGCATCGCCGCGGCGCCTGAACGCGGGAACATCGAGACTGCTATCGTCAACGATCAAGCCCATTCGGCGCACCGGCTTGTTGGCCGGGAACATTCGCACCTGCCCCGGCTGTCCTGCCGGCGTCGACGGCGATGAAGCTGCGACCGACGGCCGCACTTCCATCGGATCGACCGCGCGCGTCGAGGCCGCCGCGATCGGCGTGGTCAGCGGCGCGCCTGACGGCGAATATCGCGCCGCTGGATGCTTCTCCAGTTCGCCGAAGCCGGTCGCGATCACCGTGACGCGAATCTCGTCGCTGATCTTCTCGTCGATCACTGCGCCGAAAATAATGTTGGCATCCTCGTGCGCTTCTTCCTGGATCAGGCTGGCCGCTTCGTTGACTTCGTAGAGCGCCATGTCGCTGCCCCCGGTCACGTTGATCAGCAGTCCGCGCGCGCCTTTGATCGATACGTCTTCGAGCAGCGGACTTGAGATCGCGCGCTGTGCCGCTTCGACGGCACGATTCTCGCCCGAAGCGGTCGCCGCGCCCATCATCGCCATGCCCATCTCGGCCATGATCGATCGGACGTCGGCGAAATCGAGATTGATCAGTCCATGGACCGTCACCAATTCCGAAATTCCCCGCACGGCTTGCAGCAGCACGTCATCAGCTTTCTGGAACGATTCCTTAAGCGACGTATTGCGGCTCGCCACCGAAAGCAGCCGCTGATTCGGGATCGTAATCAGTGTATCGACCGCGTTCTTCAGCTCGCGGAGGCCTTCCTCGGCTTGCGCCATTCGCCGCCGCCCTTCGAACTGAAACGGCTTGGTGACGACGCCGACCGTGAGCGCACCCAGCTCCCGCGCGATGCGCGCGATGACCGGCGCAGAGCCGGTGCCAGTGCCGCCGCCCATCCCGGCGGTGACGAAAACCATCTCTGCTTCCATCAGCAGCTCGCGGATGCGTTCTTCATCTTCGAGCGCGGCCTTGCGTCCAACTTCAGGATTACCGCCGGTGCCGCGACCGCGTGTAATCTCATCGCCGATCTGAATTCTCATCGGCGCATGATTATTCTGCAGCGCCTGGATATCGGTATTGACCGCGATAAAATCGACGTTGCGCAGACCCACCGAAATCATGTGGTTGACCGCATTGCCGCCGCATCCACCAGCGCCAATTACCTTGATCCTCGCGCCCGGGTCGGGATTACTCACCAACTCAATCATCACAGAACCTCCTGCACCACCTACCGGCAAAATTTGTTGCCCAATTAATTTTCGATTTCGGCGACGCTTCAAAAGAAGTCCCTCACCCACTCACTTACTCGGCTGCGCAGCTTGCCCCATCGGCCGGCGCGCCCCATTCCGCTGCCAATGCCGCGCGCGGCGCTCTGGTAGATCAGCAATCCTGCGGCATTCGTGTACATCGGTTTCATCAACTCCTCGGGCATCCCCTTCAAGTTGATCGGCAATCCGCGGCGCACCGGCAGACCGAAAATTCTGTCCGCGAGTTCCTGCGTGCCTTCAAGCAGCGGCGTTCCACCGACCAGCACGATTCCCGACGCGAGATTGTCGGCGACTCCCGAGCGTGCAAGTTCGCGCTGGACCATCGTGAAAATCTCTTCCATGCGCGGCTCGATTATCTCGGCGAGCAAGCGGCGCGGGATCGATCGCGGCTCGCGGCCACCGACTCCCGGCACCTGTACGGTCTCGTCGCGCCGCACGATCTGCGTCGTCGCCACGCCGAACTCCACTTTCAAGCGCTCAGCCTCGGAGATTGGCGTACGCAATCCCGCCGCGACGTCACTAGTCAGGTGATTGCCGCCGATCGGCAGCACTGCGGTATGCATCACAGCGCCGCCGTGAAACACGATGATGCCGGTAGTGCCGCCGCCGATATCGACCAGCGCCACGCCCAGCTCGCGCTCTTCGGGAAATAGCGCGGCGTCCGCCGACGCCAGCGGTTGAAAAACCATCTCGGACGGCGTCACGCCCGCACGCTCGCAGCACTTGGTGAGATTCTGGCCGTAGCTCTGCGCCGCGGTCACGATATGAATGCGCGCCTCGAGCCGCACCCCGGCCATCCCGATCGGTTCGCGGACACCTTCCTGATCATCGACCGCGAACTGCTGCGGCAGAATATGCAGGACCTGGCGATCCGGCGGGATCGCGACTGCGCGCGCCGCATCGATGACACGATCAACGTCGCGCGGACCCACTTCGCCACCGCGCACCGCCACAATCCCGTGGCTGTTAAGACCGCGAATGTGCGGACCCGCCACGCCCGCGACCACCGAGCCAATGCGAACGCCTGAACTCTTCTCTGCCTCCTCGACGGCGGCCCTGATTGCCTCGACCGTCGCTTCGATATTGACCACCACGCCCTTGCGCAGTCCCGTGCACGGCGCGACGCCGTAGCCGAGCACCGCGAGTTCGCCGTCGAGCGGCGAGTCGGCGACGAGCACGCAGACCTTGCTCGTTCCGACATCCATTCCGGTGATCAGGTTTTTCATCGCAGTGCGGACTCCTGACCAGCGTTGGACTTGGCCGAACGGGCAACTACTTTTCGGGGCGCGTGTTTGGCCGGCGTTGGATCCGGCGCGTGCAATTTGACGACCGCCTGACCGGGCGTAGTCATATCGAGCCCCGCGATCAGACTCTCGCGATGCTGCCAGTTGCGCCGAACTTCAGCGGCGCGTTGAATCTCAATCGGCGCGCGATCGAGATCGATCACCAGCTCAGTTTGTGCGCGCTCCAGGAACAGCGACGCCGTTCCGTCTTCGGCAATTCTCATCTCGGAAATCAGTTCAGAAAGCTGCGTCTCCGCGCGCACCAGCGTCTCTGCGTAGTCGATCATCTGAATTCCGCGCGCATTTTCGACTGCGGCGCCGCTCAAAATCGGCAAGTCGCTTTGCTTGCCGGGTGAGACGGGACCGCGCAGCTCGCCGCCATCGAACAGCGCATAAAATCCGTCACGCCGCTCGACGATCGCAATTGCTCGTGCGCTGTCATCGATGACACGCGGCGATGCGGTAATGCTCGAATCTTTCTCGGGCGCGCGATGTTCGCCGCGCACGCGGTCGGTGAATTCCTGCAATGCGCGGTAACAGTACGTGACGGCGTCGCGCACCGGTCCGATCGAGTCGAGCACGCGAGCGCGATACGTGTTGAGGGTTTCTGCAGTTCTGAGCGTGACAGCGCGCCCGGTCGCGCTAAATCCGGTCATCACGCCCATCACAAAAAAGGCGCACACCACCACCCCCGCCATCCTCGGCTGCCATCCTGCCCCAGCCTTGTCACCGCCCCGCCTCGCCGCCACAACCACCGCCTCACCAATCGCCGACTAGCCTAACCTCCGGTTCAAGCCAGACGCCGCTTTGTTCCTTGACCTTGTTGCGCGCCATTTCGATCAAGGCGCGCACTTCGGCGGCGCGCGCGCCGCCCAAGTTCACAATAAAATTCGCGTGCTGTTCCGAAAATGCGGCGCCACCCATGCGCGTGCCCTTCAGTCCCGCGCCTTCGAGCAACTTGCCCGCGAAATTGCCGGGCGGGTTTTTGAAGATCGATCCGGCATTCGGGATTCCGCGCGGCTGTCGCGCGGCGCGTTTTGCTCTGAGTTCCGCCACGCGAGCTTTGAGCCCTTCGCGATCGCCATGCGCAAGTTCGAAATCGACGCGCGTGATAATAAAATTCCGCGGCAAATCAGTTCGCCGATACGCAAAGTTGACGTCGTTTTTGGTCAGCGCTAGCGCTTCTCCTGCTTCAGTGACTCCGTGCACCAGCGTGACGACCTTCGCGATCTCGCCGCCGAATGCACCAGCGTTCATCACCAATCCGCCACCGACTGTGCCCGGAATTCCTTCGCCGAACTCGAGACCCTCGAGGCCCTGCTCGACCACCGTCTCGACCAATGTACCGAACTCAGCCGCCGCGCCTGCTTGCACATTAAGTGCGTCGATTTTGATCTTCTTGAAACCGTCACCGAGCCGCACTACCAGTCCACGCACCCCGCGATCGCTCACGAGTAAATTGGTGCCGGCGCCCAGGCAAAAGCACGGCACGCCTGCACTATGGGAAGCGGCCTTCGCATGCATCAACTCGTGCTCATCTTCGACCGTGAGGTACAGATCGGCCGGGCCGCCGATTCGAAACGAGGTGAGTTCCGAGAGCGGCATCGCGGAACGAAGCCGCGTGCCAAATCGCGCTTGCAGCCGGCTCTCAAGCGCGTTCATGAACTTTGACCTCCGACTCGAGCGCGCCCAGAATCTCGGCGCCTAGTTTGTAAATGTCACCGGCGCCAAGCGTCGCGATGATGTCGCCGTCGCGCGAGCCGATCGCAACTCGCGCCGCAGGATCTTCGTCTGCGCCGAGGTAGTGGACCTCGAGATGGCCACGCGCGCGCAATGCCTCGTAGAGCCGTCGCGCGGAAACGTCGGCGATCGGTTCCTCGCCGGCCGGATAGACTTCGAACAAGTAAAGAACATCGGCATCGTCGAAGGCGGAGAGAAATTCGTCGAACAAATCGCGCAGTCGCGTGTAGCGATGCGGCTGAAAGACCGTGACGACTCGGCGCTTGAAAGCCCCGCGCACTGCGGCAAGCGTCGCGCGAACTTCAGCCGGGTGATGCGCGTAGTCGTCCAGCACGATCCGTCCCGCCGCTTCTCCTTTGATCTCGAACCGCCGGCTGATTCCACCAAACTTGGCGAGCGAGGCCGCAGCTCTCTCGAAGCTAACTCCGATTTCCATGCTGACGGCGATTGCCGCCAGGGAATTCATGGCGACATGAATGCCGGGCGTGGGAATCGTAACGGTGCCGAGCCGCTCGCCTTTGCGTAGCACGTCAAAGCGCGTCGACAGGCCGTCGATCACAATGCGATCGGCGCGAAGATCCGCGTCGGCCGCGACCCCGTAGGTGACCATCGGTTTTTTCGCCGACGCCGCGATCGCGCGAACATTCACGCTGTCGATTCCAAGCACCGCGACGCCGTAGAACGGAATGCGATTGACGAAGTTTTCAAATGCTTCGAGCACGCGATCCATCGTGCCGTAATGATCCATGTGCTCAGCATCGATATTCGTCACGACTGCGATCGTCGGCAGCAGCAACAGAAACGACGCATCGCTCTCGTCGGCTTCAGCGACCATAAAATCGCCGTGGCCCAAGCGCACGTTGGTGCCGGTGTTGCGAAGATTTCCGCCGATCGCGACCGTCGGATCGAGGCCCGCTTCTTCAAGGATCAGCGCGATCAGGGCGGTGGTCGTGGTCTTTCCGTGCGTGCCGGCGACTGCGACCCCGACTTTCGCCATCCGCAGCAGTTCACCGAGCATCTCGGCTCGCGCGATCACCGGGATTTTCATGTCACGCGCGCGCGCAACTTCGGGATTCGAAAATTTCACCGCCGACGAAATTACCACCGCGTCGATGCCGGCCTTGAGATGCGCCGGATGATGCCCGGTCTCGATTTCGACGCCGAGCGATGCGAGCCGCTCGGTCGTCGCTGAAGATTTCATATCGCATCCGCTGACGCGCATGCCGAGCCGTTGGCATAGCTCGGCGATTCCGCTCATGCCGGCGCCGCCGATTCCAATGAAGTGGAGTCGGCGCTCGCGCGTCAGCAGGCCATTGGCAAGAAGTTGATTCACGCAGCGTTACTCTCGGAGCCCGCGACTTCGAAGCAGATGCGCGCGACGTGCCGCGCCGCATCAGGATGCGCTGGTCGATGCGCTCGCTCGCCCATCTCGATCAGCCGCGCCGGATCGTTCACCAGTGTCGTCAATTCGTGCGCCAGGTTCGCCGCGAGCTGTTCGTCGTCACGAACGATTATGGCTCCCCCGACGTTTTCAAGCACGCGCGCGTTATGCACCTGCTGCTGGTCCTTGTGGAACGGATAGGGGACGAAAATCGCCGGGCGCGCCGCGAGCATGATGTCGGTGACGGTCATCGCTCCGGCGCGCGCAATCACCAAATCAGCGCGATGCAACGCGCTGGAAATATCGTCGATGAACGCGACGACCTCCGCGGCAAACGGAATTTCGCGATATGCATCCCTAACCAGCCCCTCATCCGCCTCCCCGGTCTGATGGATGACGTTCAACTTTATAACACTTTTTCTCCAGATTTTGAAAGCATCTACAACACCAATATTCAGACGGTGCGCTCCTGACGAGCCGCCTAAAACAAGGATTTGCAATGGCGCGCCCTCGAGGCGAGATCGGTCAGGCTGGTATTCGAATCGAACCGGGTTGCCTGTGACTTCGACTTTGGCCGACTTGAAATACGGCACAGTGTCGGCGAAGCCTACGCAAATCTTGTTCGCGAATCTGGAGAGCATACGGTTGACGAGTCCGGGGCGCGTGTTCTGTTCCATCAGCACCAGCGAGGTGCGAGTCAAGATTGAGGCGACGCCCATCGAGGCCGACGCGTATCCGCCCGCGCTAACGATCAGGTCGGGACGAAAGCGCCGCGTGAGCGAAACTGCCAGACCAATCGCGCGAAGAAATTCGACCGAGGCGCGCACCCGCTCGATCATATTGTGACCCCGGATGCCATGCATCTCGAACAACTCGTAGTCATGTCCGCTCTTTGGCAACCACTTCGCCTCGAGCCCGGAACTGGTGCCGACGAACAGCACCTCGATTCCGTGACGCTCGCGCTTTAATTCCTCACCGAGCGCGACGGCCGGGAAAAGATGTCCGCCGGTTCCGCCGCCTGCGATGATCACCTTCATCTGACCGCTGGCCGGCGACCGAGCGCGAGCAACGCACCTAACGCGGCCATCGCAATTATGATCGAGGTACCGCCGTAGCTGAGAAAAGGCAGCGGCAGTCCCTTGGTCGGGATCATTCCGATCACGACCGCCATGTTGATCAAAGCTTGAATCGAAATCAGCGAGGTCAATCCGACGGCGAGCAAACTCGCAAACGGATCTGGCTCATCGTGCGCGATCCTCATGCCGCGAAACAGGATCAACAGAAACAAGCCGATCACGACGCAGGCGCCGAGAATTCCGAACTCCTCACCCACGACCGCGAAAACAAAGTCGGTGTGCGCCTCGGGCAGATAGAACATTTTCTGACGCCCCGCGCCGAGACCGACGCCCCACTTGCCGCCTTCACCGAGCGCGATAAACGATTGCACCAACTGGAAGCCGGCGCCGCGCGCGACCGACCACGGATCGAGAAAGGTGGTCAGCCGCTTCATGCGATACGATTTCGCGGCCGCCTGGAAAATCAAAACTGCAAACGCACCGCTACCGGCAATCGCGAGATGCGAGGCGCGCGCGCCTGCCGCATACAGCATCGCAAACAGAATCAACGCAATCATGACCGTACTGCCGAAGTCGGGCTGCTTCAGAATCATCAGAGCGATCGGTCCGACGATCAAAAAAACCGGCAACAATCCATTGGCGATAGAGCACAACTGTTCCTGCCGTTTGCTCAAAAATTTCGCGAGAAAAAAAACCAGCGCAAACTTGACCAGCTCGGACGGCTCGATCACGGCGGGTCCCAGTCGCAGCCATCGCCGAGCCCCGCCCTTGATCAGGCCGAGTCCCGGCACATACAGGAGCACCAGCATCACCGCGGAAGCCACGAACAGCGGCATCGCGAGGCGCTTCAATCCGGCCAGTGAAAATTGCGACAGCAAGCCGAGTGCGATCAGGCCGGCAGCGATATGCGCGAGGTGAAGCTTGAAGAAATGGAACGCGTCGCCTTTTCTCTCGATACCGAGAAAATAAGTGGTGTTCAGCACCATCAGCAGACCGAGCAGCAGCAGCACTGCCGCCGGCAGCCACAGCCACGGGTCGGGGCGCCGGTAGTTTACGCTCTCAAAGCGCCCGAACCAGCTCTTTAAATATGTTGCCGCGTTCCGCATAGTCCTTGAATTGATCGAAACTCGAGCACGCCGGCGACATCAGCACCGTATCGCCGGGTTTCGCTTCGCGCGCGGCGCGTTCGACAGCGTCACGCAGAGTACTCACCAACGCGATTGTGGTCGCGCCCTCGAGCGCCTCGCGCATTTTCTCGCGCGCCGCGCCATTAAGAATCGCAAGCCGTACTTTTTCTCGAAGCGGCTGCCGGAGCGGCGCGTAATCGCCGCCCTTGTCGAGGCCACCTGCGATCAAAATGATCGGCGCCGGCACTGCGTCAATCGCCTCGACTACCGCTCCGACATTGGTCCCTTTTGAATCGTCAATATATTTCACGCCACTCGCTTCACGAACGAATTCGATTCGATGCGGCAGTCCCGAAAATGCTGCGAGCGTGCGTTCGATCACCTCGGGCTCGACGTTCAAGGCAAGCGCGGCCGCACACGCAGCCATCGCATTGGAGAGGTTGTGTCGTCCGCGGAGACGAAATCTTTCAAGACTGATTCTGCCGCGACGATCGCTGAGGTCGAAAACAATCGCATCGCCCTCCGGCCACAATGCCGGAGCGATCGCGTCCTCGGAATGCCCGAAACTGATCACGCGCGATCGCACTCGGCCCGCGAGCTTCCAGACGTTTGGATCGTTGCGATTCAGAATCGCCCAGTCGTCGGCCTCCTGGTTTTCGAAAATGCGCGACTTCGCTTCACCGTAGTCATTGAGATCGCGGTAACGATCGAAATGATCGTCAGTCAGATTCAGATGCACCGCGACCTTCGGGCAGAACTGCTCGATCCATTCGAGCTGAAAGCTGGACACCTCGACTACTGCGACGTCGAAATCGACGCCGGCTGCGTCGATCAGCGGGGTGCCGAGATTTCCGCCGACGAACGCTCGCAATCCCGCGCCCTTGAAGATTTCACCGAGCAGCACCACGACGGTGCTCTTGCCGTTGGTACCGGTGACTGCCGCAATCGGTGCGTCGATGAAGCGGCTCGCGAGTTCAATCTCGCCAATCACTGGAATTTTTTGCGAGACCGCTGCTCGCAGCAGCTCGGAATCGCGCGGAACGCCCGGACTGGTGACGACCAGCTCGATGTCTTTGATCCATGCTGGTTCTTCCTCGCCGAGTTTGACTTCGCCGGCTGGAAGTTTGCTGCGATCGACATCAGCGCGTTTGTCGGTCAGCACCAGATGCGCGCCACGCGACGCGAGGAACCGCGCCGCGGCGAGCCCGCTGACCCCGAGACCAACCACCATCACGCGTTTGCCCTGAAGTTCCATCAACGCAGTTTCAACGTGCTGAGCGCGACCAGCGCGCACACGATCGACAAAATCCAGAATCTGATTACGACGACGGTTTCCGGAACTCCTTCGAGTTCAAAATGATGATGCAGCGGCGCCATGAGAAAAAAACGTTTGCCGCCGGTCCATTTGAAATAGTAGCGCTGAATGATTGTTGAGACGGCCTCGGCAACGAACACGCCACCGGCGATCACCAGCACCAATTCCTGTTTCGCGAGCACCGCGACTGTTCCGAGCGCACCGCCGAGCGCGAGCGCCCCGACGTCGCCCATCATCATCGAAGCCGGGTACGCGTTGTACCAGAGAAAGCCGAGTGACGCGGCGATCAGCGACGCACAGAAAATCGCGACCTCGCCGACGTTGGGGACGTGCGTAATCTGGAGGTACGTTGAAAATTTCGTGTTGCCGGCGACATAACTGAAAGTCCAGTAGCAGAACGCCACGGTCATCACGGGGCCGATCGCCAGCCCGTCGAGACCGTCGGTCAGGTTCACCGCGTGCGAGCATCCGACGATCACCACCATCGCGAACGGGATGTACAACCACCAGTGCAGATCGGGATTGATGTTTTTGAGAAACGGCACCGTGAGATGAGTATCGAAGTCCAGATATAGGAACAGCCAAGCTGCGGCGATGAACGCGAAGAAAAAAGACAACACCAGCTTGGCCGGCCCGCTAAGGCCCAGGCCCTTACCGCGCGTGAGCTTGAAATAGTCGTCGCTGAAGCCGATGGCGCCGAAGGTGACCGTGACGAAGATCGCGATCCACACATAAGGATTCAGGATGTTCGCGAGCAACAGCGTCGCCGCCAGCATCGACGCCAAGATCAGGAGTCCGCCCATCGTGGGCGTACCAGCTTTCTTCTGATGCGCCTGCGGCACCACGTCGCGAATCGTTTGACCGATATGCATCGCGCGAAACCGTTCGATCAGAACCGGTCCCAGAGCCAACGAGAGCGCGAACGCCGCGAGCCCCGCGAGTACTGAACGCAGCGTTTCATAGCGGAGCGCATTGAACGCGGAGTAATATTTGTGAAGCGGGTAGAGCAGCAGGTAGAGCATCGCGACAGCCAGCTTATCTCAACTCTGCCCGCCACCGAGTTCCGCCGCAATCTCGCGCACGACGGCGCGATCATCGAACGGCAGCACGCGCCCGCCTACGAGCTGGTAATCCTCATGACCTTTGCCCGCCACGATCACCGCGTCGCCGGGCGCCGCAATTCCAAGCGCCGCCGCGATCGCGCGACGACGATCAGGTTCGACCAGGTACCCGCGCGCAGAAGCATTCGCGGCAGTCGCTTCGTCGATGCGCGAAATCCTCGCCGCGATCAGTCCCGCTTCGACTTCGGCAATAATCGCGAGCGGATCTTCGCTGCGTGGGTTGTCCGAAGTGAGCACGGGAAGATCCGCGATCCGTCCCGCTATCTCACCCATGATCGGGCGTTTGCCACGATCGCGATCGCCGCCGCATCCGAACACGCAAATAATTCTGCCGGTGCACAAGCGGCGAATTGCGTGCAGCACCGCTTCGAGCGCATCGGGCTTATGCGCATAGTCAACCAGCACCGTCACGCCAGGTTTTCCGGCGACCGCTTCGAGTCTGCCGGGGGCCCCTGGGCATCGCCTCACACCGTCCGCCACCGCCGCCGTTTCGATGCCCAAGGCCACCGACAAGGCCGAAGCCCCGAGGATATTCAGCAGATTGATTTCGCCGACCAGCGGCGATTCGATTTCGATTTTTTTTCCGAGCACCGAGAGCGTCGCTCGAATTCCATTCAGATCGGCGCTGAAACCCTCGGCATGTGCGTCAAGCGAGCGATCCAGGCCGAAGCTGACTTTGCGCGTCGTGATCGAATCCAGCACGCGCCGGCCATACGGATCGTCTCCGCGCACGATCGCGACCGTATCGGCGCGCCGGCTACGCGGAAGTATTTCCGTGAACAGCCGCAGCTTGGCGGTGAAGTAGTTCTCGATGGTGCCGTGATAGTCGAGGTGATCGCGGCCAAGGTTGGTGAACAAGCAGGCGCGGAAATTAAGCGAGTCGACGCGGCCTTCCTCGATCCCGATCGACGAGATCTCCGCCGCCGCGTGACGGACACCTTCGCGCTCCATGCGCGCGAGCGCGGCTTCGAAATCGAGCGACTCCGGCGTGGTCAGTCCGCTGTAGATTTTCTTGCCCGCGACGAAAATTCCGATCGTCCCGATAATTCCAGCCGGCATTCCCGCCGCTTCAAAGATTGCGCCAAGCAAATACGAGGTCGTCGTTTTGCCGCTGGTGCCGGTGATGCCGATTAGATCGACCCGCTCGCTCGGCGCGTTGAAGAAGCGCGACGCGGCCGCGCCCATCAGCAGACGCGGCCGCTCGCACTCCACAATGGTCACCGCGGGGCGCGCCATTTCACCATCCCATCCCCGCACCACCAACGCGCGCGCCCCACGGCTCAATGCATCATTAATGTTTGCCCGGTTCCGCTCGGTGTCTCGGGCCATCGAAAAATACAGATGTCCAGGCATCGTCTGTCGCGAGTCGTAGCTGATGCCTGTAATTTCCACGTTCGCGTTTCCGTAAATTCGCGTTACATCGAGACCGCCGATCAACTCACCAAGCTTCACTTTCGCCGATACTGCTTGCCGCCCGGAAAATACGACGCCGGCATCACGCCTGAGTCGGCCGACTCGGCGATCATTGGCGCGAGCGTAAGTTTCACGACCGTCGCACGATTCAGCGCGGTGCCGGCATCAGGCTCCTGAGCCACGACGTAGCCGCCGCCATGGACGTCGATACTGACCCGGCTACGCCTGGCGAGTTCGAGCGCGCGGCGAAGACTGAGTCCTGAAAAATTCGGCGCCTGGCGGGCGAGCTTCGATCCGGTCAGCACGGGCAGATAGTCGTCAACACCCATCGACGCCGCGGCAACTCGCCTCTCAGACGCGTTCACATCCAGATGAGGAAACGGCATCATGCTCGCCGCGTCGTAGGCATGATTCGGCGCGGTAATATTCAAATCGCGGATCGCGCCGGACGCGATTTCACTGAATACTGGCGCCGCGACCAAGCCACCGAAATGCTCATGTCCGACGTCGTACAGCACAACCAGAATCAGCAGGCGCGGATCGTCAGCCGGCAAAAATCCGACGAACGACGACACGTGGCGATTCTGGTAGTAGGTGCCGTTCTCCGGATTCACCATCTGCGCCGTGCCAGTCTTGCCCGCGACGAGAAAGCCGTCGACGCGCGCCTTGGCACCGGTGCCCCCATCGGACATCACGACGTTACGCAGCATCAAGTTCATTTGATGCGCGATTTCAGGCGCGATCGCGCGACGCATGACCTGCGGCGTGTGCGTCACCAGCGGGTGTCCTTCGTTGTCGTAGGCGGCCTTCACGACATACGGCCGCACGACGTTTCCGCCGTTGGCGATCGCGGCGTAGCCGACTGCGAGCTGAATCGGCGTCACCGCCACGCCTTGACCGAAACCGTGATTGGCGAGGTCGATTTTACGCCAGCCTTTCGGTTTGCTCAGCAGACCGCCGGCTTCGCCCGGGAGATCGATTCCGGTTTTGGAGCCAATTCCAAACGCTTTCAGGCCGTCGTAAAACCGCTCTGGCCCAAGGGTTAACGCGATCTTCGCGGCGCCGATGTTCGACGACACCTGGATGATCCCGCCGAGATCGAGCCATCCGTGCCGGCTGTGATCGTGAATCGTGTGACGATCGAGGTAGTAACGGCCATTCTCGCAAAAGATTTTCTGTTGCGGCGTGATAGCATTGTCGGCCAGCGCAATCGAACCAAGAATTCCTTTCATCGTCGAGCCGGGCTCGAACGCGTCCTGAACCGCGGGATTGTGCAGTCGGTCGTGAATGTCAGCGGGATCGGTTTTCACGTTCGCCATCGCGAGCACTTCGCCGGTGAACGGATCGAGCACGATCGCGCTGCCGCGCTGTGCGCCGCTTTGCGCCACCTCCGCAACCAGTTCCGTTTCGGCGAGCGACTGGATCGACGAATCAATCGTAAGTTCGAGCTTGGCGCCCGGGGCGGGCGCCTTGAGTGCCAGCGGGCTGTCCAGAATTGGATGCCCCAACGCGTCGTGGTTGAAACTCAATTCAACTTGCTCGCCGCGCACGATTCGATCGTACCCCAACTCCAACCCGGAGAGCCCCTGGCCATCCATCCCAGCCAACCCCACCACCGACGCGGCCAGGTTGCTCTCCGGGTAAAAACGCTTGTATTCGCTGAGCGCGCCCACGCCGTCGATGCCGAGCGCGTCGACCGCTTGCGCCTTGTCCGACGCGATTCGCCGCACGAGCCATACAAACGGCGCGGTCTTGTGAAGTTTAGCTTCGAGATCTTGCGATGCGATGCCGAGAATCGTCGCAAGTTTCTGCCGCTCTCCGAGCGTGCTGCTTTCGAGCGCGCGTTTCGGCCGCGCGTAAACTGAGCGGGTCTCCGCGGATAGCGCGAGCGGTTCGCCGTTGCGATCCACGATCGGTCCGCGCACCGCCGCCAACTGCGTCTCGCCAGTGTGTTCGTTCTTCGCGAGCGAATTCAGCCGCGCGCCATCGAATGCCACCAACATGATCAGGCGCAGCACGGTGAAACCGAACAACGCCGCCAGTGCGACGGTCAGCGCGCCGATGCGGGCGCGCCGCTGCTTGAACGACGAATTCATGGCAGCATCACCACCTGTCCGCGGCCCGGAGGCGCCAGATGATATTGCGCGGCCAGCGTGCGCAATCGCTCATGCGATGAAAGTTCGGCCGAGGTCAGACGCAGTCTGCGATTTTCATCTTGCAGCTTCGCGATGTCGTCTCTGAGCGTCGATAGCCGATAGCCTTCGCGCGTGACTTCGAGCCGCACCATGAGGGTCGCGAACCCGACTGCGGCAATCAGCACCGCAAGGATCGCCGGCAGCAGCTTCGAGGACGTTTTGCTTGGCTTGGCGCGCCGGCTCATCGCGCGCTCCGTTCGATACATCGGATGCGAGCACTGCGGGCGCGCGGATTGCGCGACGTTTCCGCACTCGACGGTTTGATCACTTTGCGCGCGATTGCGACGTATTCCTCGCTGCGCGCCAATTCGCGGAAGCGCTCCTTTACCGGGCGATCTTCCAGCGAGTGATATGCGATCACCAGCATGCGCCCGCGCGGATTGAGCATCGCGGGAGCGTCGCGCAGAAGCTCCGCGAGACTTTCCATCTCGCGATTCACTGCGATGCGGAGCGCTTGAAATGTTCGCGTCGCGGGATGCGCACCACCCCGGCGATGACCACCAAGTACGCGCTCGATGATCGCGCGCAGCTCGCCGGTGGTCTCGATCGGATGGCGCCGGCGCGACTCGACAATCACTCGCGCGATTCGGCGCGATGCGCGCTCCTCGCCGTAGGTATAGATGATGCGCGCGAGTTCCTCTTCGCTTTCTTCATTGACGAGATCGTAAGCGCGAAGCTGTTGGCGCTGGTCCATCCGCATGTCGAGCGGACCGTCAGCCTTGAAGCTGAAGCCGCGCGCGGGATCGTCCAGCGCGAGGCTGGACATGCCCAGATCCGCGAGGATCGCATCGGCGCCGGCGAAACCGCATTCCTGCATCGCGGATCTAATCTCGCCGAAGTCGGCGCGATGCAGTACGACGCGATCGCCAAACTCAGCAAGCTGCTCGCGCGCGACTCCGAGCGCGGCCTCGTCGCGATCGAGCCCGAGCATGCGAGCACCAGTCGCGCGCATGATCGCGGCCGCATGCCCGCCCGCACCTACTGTTACGTCGACGAACGCGAGCGGACCGTGTGCGGACAACAGCCCGCACACCTCCTCCACCATCACCGGCACATGCCTCCGGTCCGTCGCGCCGTCTTCGTATATCGCCGCCAGACTCATCGTCCGTCAGAGACCCAGTTTCGCGAAAAACTCAGGATCTTTGATCTGCTCCTCAGTCGCTTTCAAAACCTGCTCGAGGATTTGTTTATCCCAAAGTTGAAAATGATCCTGGCGCGCGGAGAAGGTGACCTCGCGATCAAGCGCGGCGTAGTCACGCAGCTTGGGCGGAATTAGAATCCTGCCCTGCCGATCGACCGGAACTTCGTGTGCGCCGCCGATTATCAACGTCTCGAATACTTGCACTCGCGGATCGAATCTGGGCTTCTCTTTCAATGACGCGTTCAGATTGTCCCATTCGCTGGGAGGATAAAGTGCGAGGCATCGCTGGCCATTGAACGGAAAATTGGTGATGAACAATCGATCGTGACCGTCGCGCTGCAGCACTTCGCGAAAACGGACAGGGATGCTCACGCGCCCCTTTTCGTCGATTGAATGGTCGAAACGACCGCTGAACATCGATTCCCCTCCCCTGCGTCCCACAACATCCCACTCTCTCCCACCTCAGTCAAGTAAATCGGTCAGGCGATTGGAAATGGAGTTACTATTGGGACCAATAGTCATATACGAAGAAAAGGCGAAACTAGGATAGTCAGAAAAAAGATTTATCGATGACGCTCAGCAAAAGGGTGAGCGCTTGCGATTGGAATGAGTATTCAAGCTCAGGCTTGCGGACAGGTCAGCTTGACAGGGGGCGTATCGATTCGCGAAACTCGCGCAATTCTCAGAGTCGGAAACCAGCACATAAAACGCCTCAACAAGATGGGCGGGAGAGATGATCGATGATGAAGGGAAATTCATGGCTGCGGAGCGCGGCAGTCGTTGCAGCGGGAATCGTAATGACCGTGCTCGTGACCAGCCCTGCGGCGTACTCGAAGTCGAAAAAGAAAGCCTCCACGCCGGAGCCGACTCCTACGCTGACCGCAACCCCGACGCCGACGCCGGAAGTTAAGGTATGGAACTTCGATTCGGACAAGGCGGGCAGCGTGCCCGCGGGTTGGAAAGCGCTCGAAGGCGACTGGCAGATCATTCCCGATCCTACCGCGCCGAGCAAACCGAATACCTACGGGCTTCCAGAGGGACGGTTGATCAGCTCGCTCACGCATGCGCTCAATTACTATCCGATGACTATTGTGACCGACCCAACTGAGTATTCGGACTTTACCTTTGAAGCCGCATTCAAATCGGTCGGCGGACGTTTCGACTGTTCAGGCGGCATAATCTTCCGCTACGTTAACGATCAGAATTACTATCTGCTGTCTGCGGGATGCCCGAATGATTATTTCGCATTGACACGAGTCCTGAACGGCAATGTCGATATACTGAAGCAGACTGTCGTCCCGACCGACAAGGACAATTGGTACAAGCTCAAGGTCACGGCAGTCGGCGGACACTTTTTGTGCTACGACGACACCAAGATGGTGTTCGACTTCGACGACAGTAAGATCGCGAAGGGACGCGTTGGGCTGTGGTCGCGCGACGACTCGCAGGCGCGCTTCGACGACGTGACGATCACCAAGCGATTGGCCGGCCAGGCTGAGAGTGAAGCGACGCCGGCGGCATTGCCGTCGCTGCCGCATTGATATCAGGTATCGCGCGAGGATCCTGCCCCGGATACGAAGTGGCGAGGCGTTGCACGGAAGCGCCTCGCCCCTTAGTCTGAAGTGATGGAAACCGGTCAAGACCAGAATCCGACACGGATTGAGATCAAGCCGCTCCGCGGCCTTGATTTCGTCAAGGAAGTAGTGCGCGGGGTCGGCGTTTCGCTAGGGATGGCGCTGCTCTGGGGATTGGAGCTGATCCGCAACAGCTACTTCAGGATGCTCGATCGATTCAACGTTCGCCCGCGTCATAAGCGCGCGAGCGCTTTTCCTCCAGGCCAGCCGCGCAAGCGGCGCCCGGCATAGCTGACTTCACCGCGCGATCTTCCACCGCATCTTGCCGCTTCGTCCGCGTTGCACATAGAAATGCGCCGGGCGATGCGCGAACGATCTCGATTCAGCGATCGTTACGGCGATTCACGCTGATGCGGGTAACTTTTCCGCGCGCACTTCGGGTTTCTTTGACTGAACTCAGAATTGACCCCTCATTGCCCTCTGAACTGGCACTGGTCAGATTTTCGTCGAGCACGAGTGCGAGATAGCGCGCAAGATTTTCGTCGAGCACGCGCACCAGCGCGTCGGTCTGCGCAGCCTGCGTGACTTTCAGAAACCCCTCGAGCCGATGTTGTTTGTCCTGCTGGCGAATCAGTCGCGCGATCACGCTTTGGGAGAGTGCATCCAGCTTGATCGCGAGCGCGCGCCGCAGACGATCCATCATGTCGGACAATTCTTCGCGCGGCGAATGAGCACCCAGCTGAAAGCCGCAGTGAGTACACAGTGGAGTGGTCTCGGGCGACAGCTTATGCCGCGCATCGCAGCAGACGAGACCCCTGCCCAGCTCGGCGACGCGGCTTTTTAGTTGCGCGCCCTGCACCGGACCCAAGGCCGCGATCGCGTCGAGGCGTGTCAGTGCATCGGAGTAGCGGCGCGCATCATCCGCAACCGGGACCAGACGCTCCATCTCGATTCGCCATCGTTCGTGCGCAGCCTGATACTGCTGCACGTAGGTCCACTTGAACTTCTGGAAGCGCGCCTCGACAAAATTCAGATTGCGCGTCGCGCCGGTGATCAGCCGTGGTCCGAGTTCTACGGTCAACAGCTCGCATTCCGTTTCCAGCGCCACCGTCGCCGCATCCTGCCAGGCATTGTCCGGTGAAATCGCGCGCAAGCCGGTTGCGCGCAGATACGCGCGCATCGCCCGCATGCGAGGGAGTGCTTCGGCCGCCACCGCGAGCAGCTCATATGCGACGCAAACCTTGCGCGCCGATTCGCGCTGAACAGGATACATGCTGAGTTTGAGCAATCCTGCACGGCCGGCTTCAGCCAGCGTGACGAAGTCCGCAATCGTCAGCAGAAGGGTCTCTGGCGAATCCAGATTCGACTCTTTGAGCGCCTCGGAAAGCGCCTCGCGAGTGCGATTCGCGCCTTCGATCGCGATCGCGAGCGCTTCGTCAATCCGGCGATAGCGTGCTTCCAGTTCCAGCGTGTCATGCGCGGTGGTGAGCGACGAATCGAATAACTGCAGCAACTCGAGCGACGCGTTGTATGCTGCGATTTCCGGAGTGCCCGCTGCGCCAGGATCGAATCTCGCAGCGTCCGATTCGAAGCGGATGATGCCGGCCGTGTGCTGCTCCAACTGACGGAGCAATTCACGCAGCATCGGCAACGTCCATGATTCTGCCGCACCAACATGCGCGAGCATCGAGACCCGCGATTCGAGTTCGGGAATGGTGATTGGCGCGAGGCCGCCGCTCAGATTCTCAAACGCCAGCGCGTCGATTATTTCGCGAGCGAGTTGCTTTTCTCTGCCGCGGAACTGCGCGGTGGCGGCGTGCGCGATTTTCAGCGCGGCCGCGCCACTCTCCGCCAATTTCAGCTCGACGAGTCTTTCGATCGATGCGCTCTGCGTGAGATCCGACGGATAGACGAGACGCTCGGGTCGCTCGGCGCTCTCCCTGGCGGTCTCGAGCGCCTCGCGCGCAATTCGCGACAAGGCCGACAGCGTCGCGGCCGGTCCGGCGATCGATCTGATTGCCTGCAGCGCCAAGGGATGAAACGGGAATATTGCCGGCGGCGCGAAGCCGCGCGTCTCGATGCCGGCGTACGCCTGCTCGATCAAGGACTCCGCTTCGTCGCTGAGTCGGCGGATTCGTCGCACGGCGACGGCAATCTCCTCGCGCGCATCGCGCGCCGCCACTTCAAGCGGATGCATGGGCGCGCGGGTGGTTTCTCGACAGGCGACAATAACGGTGAACTTGACCTGGCTCGATTTCGCGGCGATCTCCGCCAGCACGGCCATGAACTCCGCGGCCGAGGCGCATTCCGACAGTCCGAAGTCAATTGCCACCGTGAGCGCGCGCACGCCGACGCGATGCGCGTTCTCGAGCGCAACTGTCAGCGCGCCCACACCGCGCATCTCGCGCCACAAAGCCGCCATCTTTTGCTCAGCGCCGATCTGCTGGGCGATCGCACTCAACAGGTAGAACTCGAGTTCCGCCGGCGTAACCCGGCCGGCGACTTCGAATCCGCAAATCAGCCGTCGCGCGTTCTCCGCTTCGATCGTGCCGGCCCGGCTCTGCAGCGCGATCACATAATTGAGGAAGTGTGTTTTGCCGCATCCTTGGGGACCGGCGATCCAGAACACCGCGCCATTTTGCGCCGCGAGATGCTGATTGAGGATTTGCCAGGAACGCTCCGCGGCTCGCGTGAGGATATAGCTTGCGACGGTATCGGCGCGCGGCGAGGTTTGAAGATCGAGACGTTCAGGAGGAGCCGGTTCGAGCTCGAACAGTCGACGTGCGGCGGCAGGCCGCATCCCCCTTGAAGGCGCCATGCCTGCACGCTATCAAGAAGTCATCACGGTGCACGCATTTAGTGGACAACAAAGCAAGCGTTGTGTGCCGCTCGGCACAAAGAACCTAGTCCACGCAGTCCGACCATGCCTGCGATGGGGCGTTGTTATAATTGAACTTGATGCAGGCCACCGACGAGCAGGTATTCGATAAGTCCCCCGGCGCATTGCTCGTATTGCCGGCCAGCCACACGTTGAGTTCGCCTGCCATCTGCGGTCCGAGTCCGTTGAGCTCCGGCACCACCGTGACGTACAGCGCGTCTTCTTCGCGCCGCGCGGTTGACCACGAACCCGGCCGTGCGAGCGATGGAAACGCCTGCATCTTGCGATGGGTCTTCGGACCCTCGACGACTTGCCAGTTGTTCGCGATCTCGATCGACAGATGCTGCGGGAATTGTGGGATGAGCTTCGGAAAATACTTGTCGTCCGGTGGCACGACGGTCAACGCGCATTTTTGAACTTCTTCCCAGTAGCGATCGATCGCGCTGGCCGCGGATTTTTTCTCCGCCTCGGTTTTGTATTGCCCGTTGGTCTTGACGTGGATGCCGGCGGGCGTGACGAGGTCCGCGTCGAACCCCGCCGGTGAAAGATAGATCGCAGGCGCCTGCTCGGGCGCGATGGCTGGCTCCTCTGACTGTGGATTCGAGCCGGTCGCGCAGGCCGAAATGATCATTGCGATCAGCACGACTGGCGACCATCGCGCGATGCGCAAAGAGCGGCGGGCGAAAAAATTCCGCATTCCGTCAACCAACCATGCCGGGAGCATTTGTTCAGACGACTCCGTCGCGCGTCAGACGTTCGAGCTCGGCCGCGTCGATGCCAATCGTTGCAAGCACTTCGGCATTGTGTTCGCCGAGTTGCGGCGGGCGCCGTGTCAGAANNGGCGAGCCGATCACGCGGATTGCGCCACGCGTCGGGTAGTCGCTTTCGATCAGCGTTCTCCGCTCTGCGACTTCAGGATCCGCGATCACTTCCTCGAGCCCGCGCACCGGCGCACACGGGATACCTGCCTCGATCAGGCGCTGGATGATCTCGTCGCGCGCCTGGGTGCGCGTCCAATCGCCGACGATACCGTCGAGTTCATCCGCGATCTTGAGGCGCGTGCCATGATGCGCGCAGCGCGGATCGTCGATCAGATCTTCGCGCGCCATCAGCTTCGCGAGCGTCCGCCAATGCGCCTCGGTCAGGCAGAAGATCAGGATCTCACCGTCTCGAGCGGGATAAATATTGGTCGGACACGCGCCCCAATGACGATTGCCCAGGCGCTTGAAGCGAGCGCCCTGCAGCACCGGCGCGACCGCGCTGGTCAACGCGGGAATCGCGACGTCGAGCATCGCGACTTCGACGTGTTGCCCGCGGCCGGTTTTGCCGCGCTGGATCAACGCCGCGAGGATTCCGCTCACCAGGTGACTGCCCGTGCCCATGTCGATGAACGTCGCCGACGTCTTCACCGGCTGATCGGGAAACCCGGTAATACTGATGAAGCCCGACGACGCCTGGATCGTATTGTCCATCGAGCCGAGCTTCGCCCAGCGGCTATCGGAGCCGTAGCCTTTGCCCGACGCGTAAATCAGCCGCGGAAATTTCGCCGCGATTTGATCGTAGGCGAGCCCGAACGATTCCATCACGCCGTCGAGATAGTTCTCGACCATCACGTCGGCGTCTTCGAGCAGTTTGAGCACAAGTTCCTGGCCGCGCCGATCTTTCAGATTGATCGTCACCGAACGCTTGTTCGCGTTCAGCATCAGGAAGGAATAATTCACGCCGCCGGGCGACAGATCGGGCCGGCGCAGCACCTCACCGGTTTTCGGCGGCTCGATCTTGATCACGTCCGCGCCCATCGCGGCGAGTTGCAACGTACAATATGGCGCCGCGTAAACCTGGCCTAAGTCGATCACGCGGATTCCTTCGAGCGGCAGCGTCATCAATTCTCTCCTGCTTCGATCGTCATCTGAGTAGCGAGCGCGCGATTACCATCCGATGCACTTCCGACGGCCCTTCGCCAATTCGCCGGATGCGCGCCTCGCGATACCATCGCTCGATCGGGAATTCCTTGCTGACGCCGTAACCGCCGTGAATCTGCACCGCGCGATCGACTACGCGGCCCAGCACTTCGCTGGAATACAGCTTGGCGATCGACGCCTCGGTGCGGAAATCCTCACCGCGATCGGCCTTCCACGCGCCTTCCCACGTGAGCCATCGCGCAGCGCGGAGTTCAACTTCTGAATCCACGAGCATCCACTGGATTGCCTGGCGCTTCGACAGCAATTCGCCGAAAGTGCTCCGCTGCTTGGCATGATTGATCGACATTCTGAGCGCTGCGACTCCCACTCCGACGTTGCACGCCGAATACGGAAAGCGCAGCCGCGTCAGCAGATCGAGCGCGAGATTCAGGCCCTCCCCTTCAGGCCCGATCCGCTGTTCGATCGGCACGACGCAGTCTTCGAAATGGACTTCGTTTGGCAGCGCCGAAGTGCGCATCGTGCGAAACGGCCGCGCCGTGAAACCCGGCGTGCCCTTCTTGATGATGAAGCAGGTGATTCCCTTGCGGCCCGCCTTCGCATCGGTGCGCGTGAAGACCACGCCCCACTCCGCTTCATGCGCATGCGAGATGAAAATCTTGGTCCCGTTCAGAACGTAGGTATCGCCTTGCCGCACCGCGCGGCATTGAATCGCGCCCGCGGGATCCGAGCCGCCGCTCGGTTCCGTGATCGCAAAAAACGTGTGCCACGCATTTTTGATCGTGCCGCCGGCGTAGGTCCGCTTCTGCTCCTCGGTGCCCGCATAAATCACCGGCGGTGGCGTGCGTCCGAAGACGCCGCAACCGGGGTTGTACAGTCCCATGCGATGCTGCGCCATTTCCTCGGTCAGAACGCACATATCGAAAGTGCCGAGACCGCCGCCGCCGTACTCGACCGGCGCTCCCATGCACCACATTCCCGCCGCCTGCGCCTTTTTTGCGAGCCGCCAGTATTCTTCTTCGGGAATTTCGGCCGCGTCGGGATCGCACTTGGCCTCGATTGGAATTATCTCGTCGCGGATTATTTTCCTGACTTGCTCGCGCAGCGCATGCAGTTCGGGCGAGAGCGCGAATCCATTTTCGGAGTCCATCAGAAAATCTCCTCGTCCGGAGGCGCGTTCTCATCGAGGCCGCGCCTCAGTCCGTTCAGCCAGAGTTCACGAATCCACTCGAGATCGTAGGCGCCCCAGGTGCCTTTCATTTCGAGATCGATCCCGCGAATCCGTTCGATCGCAGTTGCAATCTGATCGATCGCAGCCTTGCCGCGACGCTGGCGTTCTGCACCGGTCTCGGCCTTAGCGCCGAGGTATTCCGATAGCGCGCCCAGCACGTCAGCACTGTAGCGCCACAGATCACGTTCTGCATCAGCGCGCGGATGCGCGATTGCTCGCCCGATGCGGTCTGCGGCCGCGAGCGCTTCGTCAAATGCCAGCGCCGCTTCTTTGAGTTCGTCACCTTTGCGGGCCGCTTTGGCTGGCGGCATCACCGTACGCATCACGTCGCCATAGTCGAGCACCAACTTAGACGCGCGTTCGATCGCGCGATACGCCGCCGTCATCTCCGACGCGCAGCCGGGATGCCGTCCCGCTACGACATCGGCGAGCGTTTGCGCTGGCTCGAAATCAGGATTCATCGAGCCGCGTGCGAAAGCCTCGAGGTTCACCGGATACGCCATCACGCTGTAGGCGCCAAAAGTCAGGCACGAAACGCTGGTGATACCGAGGGCTCGGTAGGCGCGCAAATCACCCGCGATCACCGCCGGCGTCGCAAAGCCCAGCCCACCGAACAATATCGCGTCCGTATAGTATTCGAACACGTGCCCGCGCCCATCGAAAATTTCGAGGTAACGTTTGAGCGATTCCAGATAGCGCGGATTGATCTCGCAATCGTGGTCGTCGATCGCGTGACTGTAGCATCGCTCGCGCGGCGCCCACTCGAACCAAACATTCGCTAGCGGCTTCAACCCGGCATGCGGTTCAAGCGTGTCGTGATAAGCGAGATAGGCAACCGGCGGCGCGCTCGCGTCGTTCTCGAGGGCACTTGCGATCTCGTTAACGACCTTCATGTATTGAACTTGCGGCGCCAACTCGCGGCACTGACCGCATCGGCACCACGCTCCGCGCCACACGTCGGCGCCCCAGATATGCAGCAAGCGGTTCTCAGGATGCTCCCGCACGTAGCTGAGCGCGCCGTCGCGCACGATATTCACGGCTTCGCGATTCGAGACGCACAAGTTGCCGCGGGCCATGCGCACGCCGTCGTCATCGGCGGGAAAGAGATCGGGATTTTTTTCGAAGCGATCGCGCGGCAACAGAATCTGTAAAACGTGACCGCCGTATTCGGCGTCGATCCCGTAGTCGCTGAACAGCGGCGCGATTTCATCAATCTTCAGGCGCGTGTCGTGCGCATGACTGATGTACGAAAACGCATTGATGCCACGTCGCGCCATCCACGGGATAAATTCGCGATCGTGCTTCAAATGCAATTCGAGTCGATCCGCGAAGTTGTAGTTCCACGTCATGATGTCGGAGACGAACGCGCGTCGCGCGAACGTTGGCGTTACGCGGTAAGGCTCGATCGCGCCAAGCTGCACCGCTTCGATTCGCGGATACGCCGGTGCGGCGCCGACCGGAAATCGCGCACCGAGCTTTTCGAGCAGGTCCGCCGCCGCATGAATCAGTGCGCGCTCGCTACCGCCGCACACGACGATCACGCCCGCATCGCCGCCCTCGCGCGACACTTCGAAACTGTCGCCGTCGAGTTGCGCGATCCCGGCGCGCGCAGACTTTGCCGCGTCGCCAAGCTCGACACGCATCTCGGGTTTCGTGATCGATGGGTCGCGCGAAGTCGCGACCGATTTGCCTAGCATCGCAGAGAGCCCGCTCGACAGCTCCCGCGATGCAAGCGCCGCCATATCGCCGCCGCCGAATCGAACCCGCGGACAATCGGGCGCACTGCCGCCAACTTTGCTCACTTGGGATTTGTTCTCCGATACCCGGTCGTTTTTCCGGCGGCTTCGGAATGATAACATGGCGCGCAGGCCGTAATAACGACTTCGCAATCGCGCGCATCACCCAGGTTTCGCCCGCAAAATGCCCAGCCCCAATGAAATTCTCGCCGAACTAAAGAAAGTAAGATACCCGGGCTTCACCCGCGACGTCGTGTCGTTCGGAGTTATAAAGGACATCGAAGTTGCGTATTCGGGAGTGACCGTTTCGCTGACCGCGATTTCGGCCAAGCAGGAAGTAATCGACAAGATCGTCGCTGACGTCAAAGCGACGGTGGCCGCGATGCCCGGTGTGCCGTCGGTCAACGTCACGGTTGAAGCGCCGCCGCAGGCCGCGGCTCGTGCGCCCTCCGCCACCGCGCAGCGCCGCGCGATTCCCGGCGTGAAGCACATCGTCGCGGTCGCGAGCGGCAAAGGCGGCGTCGGCAAATCGACGGTAGCCGTAAATCTGGCACTCGCGATGCGCGCACTCGGCTGGCGCGTCGGCCTGATGGACGCCGACGTTTACGGACCCAGCGTCGCGATGATGGTAGGCGTCGACAAGGCGGTATCGCTCACGCCCGAGCGCCGCATGATCCCGCTCGAGCGCTTCGGCATCCGCTACATTTCGATGGCGCTCTTTATCAATGATGAAACCGCCGTCATCTGGCGCGGTCCAATGGTCACCAAGCTCGAAACCGAATTCCTGTTCAATGTCGAATGGGGCGAACTCGATTGCCTGGTGCTCGATTTGCCGCCCGGCACTGGCGATGCGCAACTAACGATCACGCAGCGCGTCGAACTCGCAGGGGGAGTGATCGTGACGACGCCGCAGGAAATCGCGCTACTCGACGTGAAGCGTGGCGTCGCGATGTTCGATGAGGTGCACGTGCCGGTGCTCGGCGTGGTCGAGAACATGAGCTATTACTTGTGCCGCAAGTGTAATCATCGCCACGACATTTTCTCGCACGGCGGTGGCAGCCGGCTGGCTGAGTCGTTGCACGTGCCGTTCCTCGGCGAGATTCCGCTGCTGCGCGAACTGCGCGAGGGCGGCGACAAAGCGCAGCCAATCGTGGCCGCCAATCCGTCGCATCCCGTGAGCGAGGCCTTCAAGTCGATCGCAACCAGGGTGATCGAGCAACTCGATCAGCCCAAGCACTGATCGGCGAGCATGACCGCGCGTCCCAGGATTTCCCTGATCACGATCACGCGCGACGAAGAAGCGCTGATTGGTCAATGCCTGCAGAGTGCCTGGTTTTGCGACGAAAAGATCGTAATCGATTCTTTCTCGACCGATAAGACGGTTGCGATCGCGCGCGACCTCGGCGCCAACGTGGTGCAGCACGCGTTCACCAACTACGTGATACAGAAACAGATCGCGCTCGATCGCGCGGCCGGCGATTGGGTTCTGCTGATGGACGCCGACGAGCAGGCGACGCACGAACTCGGCGAGGAGATTTTGCGCATCATCGCGTCGCCCGACGCTGCCGATGGTTATCGAATACGGCGGATTCTCTATCAGCTCGGTCATTACTATACCCACGAAATTTATCCCGACAATCCGGTGCGGCTCTTCAGGCGCGATCGCGGCTACATCGGCGGTCGCGATCCGCACGACAAAGTGGTCGTCGAGGGCCGCGTCGAGCGGCTCAGCAAGCCGATTCTGCATTTCAGCTATCGCGATATCGCCGATCACATCGCGACCATGAATCGCTTCAGCTCACGCTCCGCGATGGAGCTGGAGCCTAACGCGCTGACTCCGTTCAAGATGATCGCGAATCCGGTGTGGCGGTTTTTCAATTTTTATGTGCTTCGCGGCGGATTCCTCGACGGCGGACGCGGTCTGTACGCGGCGATGACGTCGTCCTTCTACGTATTTCTGAAGTACGCGAAGCTGTACGAGCGTCGCCTCAAAACTCGCACGCCACTTTGAGCTGGTTCAGCCAAGGTCGCCGAAGCGTCGGTGACGCACCACTTCTATCGCGCCTGAGACCTGATAATTTAAGCATCGGCCCATGAAACGATTGCTCCTCTACATGCGCCGCTACTGGCGACGATATCTGTTCGGGATTGTCTGCACGTTGGCGACCGCCACGCTCGCGATGATGATCCCGCTCTTCATGCGCGACGCGATCGACGCAACCAAGGCGCATAATTTCGAGCAGATTGCCCATTACGCCGAGCTCATGATCGTTTTCGCGATCGTGCTCGGCGTCGTTCGCTGGTTCTCGCGCTTCGTCATCTTCAACGTTGGCCGCGATATCGAATACGACCTGCGCAACGATCTCTTCGCACATCTGACCACGCTTGGCGCTGACTTCTATCAGACCTACAAAACTGGCGATCTGATGTCGCGCATGATCAACGACCTCACCGCCGTCCGCATGATGGTCGGAATGTTCGTCCTGACGATCGCGAACACACCGCTGATCTATGGCCTGGCGCTGGTCTTCATGAGTTCGCTCAACCCGCGCCTGACGTTCGTCGCGATTATTCCGTATCTCATTCTGTTCGTCGGAATCCGCTACCTGATGCGCGCGATGATGATGCGCAGCCTCAAAGTGCAGGAAGGCCTGGCCTCGATCGGCGCCAAGGTCCAGGAAAGTCTCGCCGGCATTCACGTCGTGAAGGCCTACACCCTCGAAGATCACGAGAGTGGCCTGTTTCGCAAAATCAACGATTCGTACAACGAACAGGGACTCGCGCTGGCGCGCACCCGTGGCGCGATGATGCCGATGATTCGCGGCGCCGCTGCGACCTCCACGATGATCGTGCTGATTTACGGCGGCTCGCTCGTGATCGCCGGACGGATGTCGATCGGCTCGCTGGTCGCGTTTCTCAGCTACCTGGGTCAGCTTGCGTGGCCGACCATATCACTCGGCTGGATGCTTTCGATCTATCAGCGCGGCAAAGCCTCGATGAAGCGTCTCGATGAAATCTTCAACGCGCGTGGCGCCGATACAGTCGCAGGCAGCGACTTGAAGCTCGAGATCAATGGCGCACTCGAATGGAACCACGTGTGGTTCAGCTATTTCGCCAACGATCGCACTGCCGCGAACGGCGCCAACGGCAAGATTCCTTACGCGTTGAAAGACATCAATGTGAAAGTCGCGGCCGGTGAGAAGCTCGCGATCGTTGGCCGCACCGGCTCGGGCAAATCGACGATGGTGAAATTGCTGGTGCGCCTGCTTCAGCCGACCGAAGGCACCGTGATGCTCGACGGCCGCAACGTTCACGATCTGCCGCTGGGCGCGCTCCGCCGGACGATCGGGATGGTGCCTCAGGAGCCGACGCTCTTTACCGAGACGCTCGCGCGCAACATCGCGTTCGGTAAAACCGACGCCACGCGCGACGAGATTCGCCACTCTGCGCAAATCGCCGGCCTCGAGCCGGATCTCGCAACGCTCGCGCACGGCTTCGACACGATAGTTGGTGAGCGAGGCATGGCGCTCTCCGGCGGTCAAAAACAGCGCGTCACGATCGCGCGCCTGCTGACTTACAATCCGGCCGTCGTGGTGCTCGATGACGCGCTCTCCAGCGTCGATACCGAAACCGAAAAGGCGGTGCTGAACAGCCTCGAGCAAAGCGTCGCGGGCCGCACCACGATTGTCGTCGCTCATCGCGCCTCGACCGTGCGCGATTCCGATCAGATCATCGTGCTCGAAGATGGGGAAATCGCCGAGCGCGGCACGCACGAAGAATTGATGGCGCGGCGCGGAATCTACGCTGAACTTTTCCGCCGCCAGTTGCTCGAGGAAGAATTGAGCCGCTACTGATGCAGGTTGCTGAAGATCAATCGTCGGTCCGCGTTTACGACCTCGCGCTGTTGCGATGGGTCTGGGGATTCATCCGCCCATATCAGCGCCTGTTCTGGGCCGCGACCGCGTTGATGCCGCTGGATTCCGCCTTTCTGCTCGCGCAGCCGTACATCATCAAGCTCACCGTCGACGAATTTCTCTCCGGCCAGCATGGCGCGACACCGCCGGCATGGCTCGCCGTTCTGTTCCGCGCTTCCGGCGGGCACGGCCTGCTGGTGATGGGCCTGCTCTACTTGCTGCTCGTGATTTTGGAGTTCGTCGCCTTCTACGGCCAGTTCTACTTGATGATGATGGTCGCGCAATTCAGCCTTTCCGATTTGCGCCTCGAGCTGTTCCGAAAAGTCGAGCGGCTGCCGATGTCGTTCTTCGATCGCACGCCGGTCGGCCGGCTGGTCAGCCGCATGACCACCGACATCGACGCGATCAACGACATGTTTGCCGCCGGCTCGCTCACGCTCTTCATCGACGCGCTCACCCTCGGCGGCATCGTCGCGATCATGTTCAGCCTGCATCCGCGCCTCGCGCTGTGGTCGCTCTGCTCGATTCCGCCGCTCGCCATGATCATCTATTTTCTCAGCTCCCGCTCGCGCATCGTTTACGGCCAGATTCGCGACCGCCTGGCCGCGCTCAACGCGTACCTGTCCGAATCGCTCGCCGGCATGACGGTGGTTCAACTCTTCACCCGCGAGCGCGAGAGCCGCCGCGAATTCGACGTCTTGAACCTGCGCTCGCGCGAAGTCCAGATGATGGCGAACGTTTACGAGGCGGGCCAGTTCTCCGCGGTCGAAACGATCAGTTCCATCACGGTTGCGGTGATTCTGTGGATTGGCGGCGGCAGCGTCATCCGCCACCTGGTCACGCTCGGCACGCTGATCGCCTTCATCCAGTACGCACAACAATTCTTCATGCCGCTGCGCGACATCTCGACCAAGTACAGCGCGCTCCAATCAGCATTGGCCTCAGTCGAAAAAATTTACGCATTGATGCAGACCGAGAAGACGCTGCCGCTCGCCGCGACGCCGAGAATTCCCGCATCCTCGCGCGGCGCGATCGTCTTCGATCACGTCACGTTCGAATATCGGCGCGGCGAGGCGGTGCTGCGCGATCTTAGCTTCACCGTCGAGCCCGGGCAGAAAATCGCAATCGTCGGACCCACCGGCTCCGGCAAGACTACGATCATCAAGCTGCTCAACCGAGCTTACGACGTAACCGGCGGACGCATCCTGGTTGACGGCATCGACGTGCGCGAGTGGGACCTCGCCGCGCTGCGGCGCGAAATCGGTTACGTGCAGCAGGACGTTTTCCTGTTCGCGGGCGACGTGATGGAAAACATCCGGCTCTCGCGCACCGAACTGAGCGAGCGCGAAGTCACCAACGCGTTGAAGCGCGCTCAGGCTTTGCGCTTCGTCGAGCGCCTGCCGCACGGGCTCGCCGAGGAAATCCGCGAGCGCGGCGCGAATCTCTCCGCCGGGCAGCGCCAACTTTTGTCGTTCGCACGCGCACTCGCCTATAACCCGCGCATCCTGGTGATGGACGAGGCGACCTCGAGCGTGGACAGCGAGACCGAGCGCTTGATTCAACTCGCCCTCGATGAACTGCTCGCCGATCGCACCGCCGTCGTGATCGCGCATCGCCTCTCCACCATCGAGCGCACCGACCGAATCATGGTCCTCGGCGGCGGCGTGCTGCGCGAGAGCGGCACGCATCAGGAACTCCTCGCGCAACGCGGACTCTATTATCGGCTGTTCGAATTGCAATACGCCGCGATGGCGAGCAGCGATCGTCTGGTTGCTGGCTGACAATCGCATCGTGCCTCGCTGCGAAAGACGAACCGCACTCGTTCGCGTCGCGGCGTTGCTGCTTGGATCTATTCTGCTCGGTGGATGCTATGCCGGTTACCTGGCGCGCGCCGCCTACGAAGGCGGCCGCATCCTGTGGCATCGAAAACCAATCTCCGAGACGCTCGCCCAGGACGATCTCTCGCCTGAAGTCCGCGAGAAGCTCCAAACCGTTCTCGCCGTGCGCAAATTCGCAGCCGATAATCTCGGCCTCGACGTCGGCGGCGCGTATCAAACGACCGCACCGGTCGACAAGGGCGCGGTGGTGCACGTCGTGATGGCTGCGCCGCGCGATTCGCTGCAGCCCTACAGCTGGTGGTTTCCAATCGTCGGCCGCGTCCCGTATCGCGGATACTTCGAGGCCTCCGACGCCGAGGCGATGGCCGCGTCGCTCGAGGCTCAGGGTCTCGACACGATGGTCCGTCCGGCCGTCGCGTTTTCCAGCCTCGGTTTTTTTGACGATCCGGTGCTAACCAACCTGCTCAAATTGAATCGCGTCGAACTGCCCGGTGTACTCATTCACGAACTGTTTCATCGCACTTATTACTTGCCGAGCGACGCGATGTTCGATGAATCCGCCGCGACCTACGTCGGCAGCGCCGGTGCAGTCGCTTTTTTCACGGCGACCGAAGGCGAGTCGTCGCCCGATACCGTTGCCGCGCGCGCAATCCTGGACAGCGATCTGAAGTTCGCGCGGTTTCTGCTCCGCGAGCAGGCGCGCCTGCTGGACATCTATATGCTCGATCTGCCACACGACGAAATCCTGAAGCGTCGCGAAGCCGCTTTCGCTGCGATCAAGTCCGACTACGCCGCACTCGCGCCAACGCTGTCAGGCTTGGAGCGCTTCGACCTCGACAAGCAGCCGCTCAATAATGCCGTGCTGGTGAACTACCTGATCTATTTTCACGATCTCGATAACTTCGCGACCTTGCAGCGGATGAATCACGGTGACCTGCGCGCGACCATCGAGCAGATCATTTCGATCGCGAAAGCTCACCCCGACGATCCCTTCTACGCAATATGGGACGCGACCCGCTCCGTCCCTGTCCTTTGAGACTCACTCCAGCGTCTCGACAATCACCGCCGCCAACTTTTTCTCGAACCCCCCGAAAAAATGATCGGCGCCCGCGATCGTCTCCATCTTCGCCGCCGCTCCGATCTTTGCCGCGACTGCCTTCAATCCATCGACCGGCGAATACGAGTCGCGATCTCCCGATACGAGCAGCACCGGCTTGATTGCTCCCGCCGGCACGCGCGCATCGGCCATGGCAATCGGCAGCGCGACCGCCACGATCCGCGCCACCTCGTCGCTTTCGTATCCCGCGCTCATCGCGACCATCGCGCCGAACGAATATCCCGCCATCACCGCGCCGGCCTTGGTCACGCCCGGCTGCGCGAGCAAGAATTCCATCGCCGCTTTCGCGTCATCAACCTCGCCGGGACCGCCGTCGTACTCGCCCTCGCTGCCTCCGACTCCGCGAAAATTGAATCGCAGGGTCGCGTATCCCAATTGCCAAAGCGCCGCGAGAATCGCATCCACCACGTTGTTGTACATCGAGCCGCCGTATTGCGGATGCGGATGGCAAACTACCGCGACAGGCGCGCCGCCGCCCGGATTCTTTAACCCGCCTTCGAGCGTCAGCTCTCCTGATTTGAATGTCACATGATTCTCTTCCATCGCTCGCCTCGCGCGTTCCGTACAAATTAAAGTTTCACTTTATATATTTCCGCGAACCACCTGCCACTTTCGCGCGTATAATACAGGCAATGGTGACCGATGAAACGCCGCGATTTGCCGCCGATCGGATGCTGATGCGGCTCGCACGATGGCTGCGGCTGCTCGGTGCTGACGTGATCACTGACGCATCGGTCGGCGGCGCCGAATTGCTGAAGCGTGCTCGCGCCGAGGGCCGTATTCTGCTGACGCGCGACAAGCGCCTGCGCGCCGCCTCGGATGCATTTTTCATCGAAAGCAATAATCTTCGCGATCAGTTGCCCGCCGTGCTGGCGCATTTCGCGATCGACCCGGGCGTCCGTGCGTTCACGCGATGCTCCCGATGCAACCTGCTGCTCGCCGGCGTCGCGCGCGAACTCGTGTCGCTCCGCGTGCCGCCTTACGTCTTCGCCAGTCACGATCGTTTCGCCGAATGCCCGGGATGCGGCCGAATCTACTGGCCCGAAACGCACCCGCGGCGAATAGCCGCGATACTCGAATCCATCACTCACCGTTGACCGTCGTTTTCGATTGCCCATTCATAGATAGGTCCGGTTTTTCCGCATTGCGCTTGCCGCGACAACGCGCCTATAAGGATCGAAGACCTGAGTTCGCATGTTCTTATTCGCGTGGGGGAAACATGATTAAGTTCAAGGTTTTGGCTCCCGCAATCGCCCTGCTCGGCGCTACCGCCCTCAACGCGCACGCCGTCTCGCTCACCCTGAGCGGCAACAGTGGCGCCTCGCTCGAGATGGAGGACGCGCAAGCGGTCTACGCGAGCGACAGCACTGGGGCATCGCAGCTAGTGACCGGGGTCGGGATGGCCTCGCCCGACGGCGGCAAGATCACTGAAGTTGGCGTGCCCTCGATGATGCCCGACGGGCGCGTGATCTTCGGCGCCGAGGTACAGCCCAAAGACGCTAACATCAAGGCGCGCTGGAATATTTTCATCGGCAATGCCGACGCAAGCCCCAATCATCGCTTGATTGCCGCACTCAACCCGAAAGCCATCGTGGGAGATTGCATCCCGAGTTTCAAGGGCGACCCATATCCGGTCGCCGATACTGACGGCAATATCGCATTCATGTCGCTGGTGCCGCACGGCCGCGACGCGCTCTTCGTCTATTCGCATGGCGCGCTCACCTGCCTCGCCAGAGTAGGCAACAAGACCAACGAGGGTCACGAGATTGCGGTGCTGGGCTTCGGCAGCCCGCAGATCGTCGACGACGGTCAGATCGTCTTCAATGCGTTTCTCGTTGATAGCAGCGCGAAAGAAACCGGCGGACATCGTCAATCGCTGCTGATGACGTCGAAAAAAATTGGCATCACCGAGCTAGCCGTCGAAGGCGATTACGGCCCCAATCACACCGAATATAAACGGCCGTTCGGATTGCCGTCCGCGTTGTCCTCTTCGCTCGGGATGACGATTGCGTTCACTGCCAAGACGCCGAGCGGCGCCGCCTTGTTTCTCTACTCGGGCGGCTCGATGTCGCGAGTGCTGTCCACCGGCACGCTCACTCCGCTCGGGCCGGTATCTTATCTGTCGCCCGGACGCCCCGGCCTGATGGCGGATGGCACTACCGCCGTGCTCGCCGGATGCGCGCGCACGCCGGCGATCTTCCGCTTGTCGCGCCAGCGCCTTGATCTGCGAATCTCGCGCGGGCAGCTCACGCCGTTCGGCACCGAGCTCGAGTCGTTAGGCGATCCGGTGCTCACTGGCTCCGGGGCAATGTTCGTCGGCGCGACTGATAGCGACCAACACGAGAAACTCTACGTGCTGTCGGGCGACGATGCGTTTTTCGAAGTGGGCGAGCCGGAACTGATCTATCGAATCGCTATGAGCGCCGCCAGGCATCATTCGATCTTCACCGGTACGTTGACGGTCAATCAGCACGGCGATTTCGCGTACCTCGGCGGCAGGTAATCCCGCTGACGGGGACCTAACCCCCAAGGCACAAAGACACCAAGGTTTTTTTGGGAAGGATCTTCTCTCCGACTTGGTGCCATCCTGTCTTGGTGGTGAAAGTCTGAGCCTTGGTGGCGAAAGCCTCGGCGGCAGCTTTTCTGGCGATCGCCTTCCTGCCATCTTTAACCCCATGGCAGAACACTCGAAATACATCACCCTTACGCCCAAGCTCTACGATTACGCCGTCGCGCACGGTCACAACGGCGATCCGATTCGTGCGGAACTCGCCGCTGAAACCTCAAAGCTCGGAATGATCAGCATGATGCAAATCGCGCCCGAGCAGGGAACCTTCATGGCGATCCTGGCGGCCGCGATCGGTGCGCGCACGGCCGTCGAAGTCGGCACCTTTACCGGCTATAGCGCTCTCTGCGTGGCCCGCGCGCTGCCTGCCGACGGACGCCTGCTCTGCTGCGACGTCAACGAGGAGTGGACTTCGATCGGGCGCCGCTATTGGGAGCGCGCCGGCGTCGCCAACAAAATCACGCTCAAGCTGGGACCCGCGGTCGAGACCTTGCGAGCGCTCCCGCCGAGCCACACCTTCGACTTCGCTTTTATCGACGCCGACAAAACCAACTACGCGCTCTACTATGAGGAAATCCTGAAGCGCCTGCGTCCGAGCGGCCTGATCCTGATCGACAACGTGCTGTGGAATGGCGCAATCGTTGACGAAAGCATCAACGACGAGAACACCGTTGCGCTGCGCGCGCTCAACGATAAGGTCGCGAAAGACACGCGCGTCGAAGCCGTGATGCTGGCCGTCGCCGACGGCCTCACGATCGTCCGCAAGAAGTAGCCGATCCTCGGTCGCGCGCGGCCGAAACACGTGAGCGATCTCCAGACAACGCGGCTCTCCGGGACGCCATTGTCGATCGCGCATTTCGCCGAGATTCGCTTGCTGCATACCGATCCGCGCGTGACCGCAACGCTCTCTGCGAATGGCAAGCCATTCAGCGAAGATCAGACGCGCGGCTTTCTCGATCGCAGCGCCGAGCATTGGAATCGCTACGGCTTCGGGCTCTGGCTGGTTCGGATGCGCGAGCGGAACGACTTCGTCGGCTATGCGGGTATCCGACACACGATCGTCGAGAACGCTGATGAAGCCGAGCTCGCCTACGCGATGAGACAGGAATATTGGCGCAAGGGATTCGCGACCGAGATGTCAAACGCGGCGCTGAAATACGGATTCGAAACTCTGCACTTAGAAAAAATCGTGGCGTTCACGCTGCCGCACAATTTCGCTTCGCGATCGGTGATGGAGAAGTGCGGCTTCATCTACCAGCGCGATATTGTGCACGCCGGTCTGCCCCACGTCCTCTATTCGATCGATTCGCGAACGTTTGCGGCGCGACCGCGCCCTTAAGATGGCTTCGTGCCGGCAGCGAAAGTTCGCGAACCGCGCACGACTTGCGCACTCACAAGATTGCGGCAGTTGAGCACTTGCCAGGTACTGTCGCGTTCGACCGGGTACTCGATTTTCGCATTCTTGCAGATCGCTGCGCGATCGATCTTCATGTCGGGCTTGGTGACCAACAACTCAGTCGCGCCATCTTCGCGGGTCGCGATCGCATCGACGTGATCGTATGCGAGCCGGCTCGGCTCGATTGTCTGCAAGGTCGGCATCGTCAGCTCGAGCAGCGGCCCCTGTTCATCACCGATCAGCGCATGCGCACTCGTGATGCCCGCTTCGAACTCGATCTTGCCCAGGCTCGACGGAAAGCCTCGCTCCACTAGTCCCGCCGCGAGCGCCTGCTGATTGTCCGTAATGGACACCGCGACAAATGCAGCCGGCGTCATCGTGAGCCGGCATCCAAGTGCGAGGTACGCGTCGCGAAAGGGTCCGATCGGCGAGTCGCGATGGTCGGTGATCACCAGGCGGCAGTACGCCGGCGTTGAGCGGTTGTATTCGGGCGGTAAGCGATCGAGCAGGACGTCTTTGCGAACTTCGAAATAGACATTGAGCATCGTAACGCTGTCGCAGTTCCACGGCAGCGGCGCGAACTCCGGACGCCGCTTCGGGATCGTGACGCGATAAGTCTGGTGCGCGGCTCGTCCTGGATCGGGCATCGGTTATCTCCTGGGAAAAATCGCTTTGCCTTGCGCGCTCTCAGCCTGGCGCACAGTACGATTCAGGTGGTTCCCTGTCGATTTGCTCGAGGTTGTCAGTAATCTGGAACCACTCGGACTTCGAACCGGTCCAGATGTGCGCGATCGATCGCGCGCCGCCGGCGTTGTCCAGCGTGCCGAGCCTTATGCGCGTGATCGATGAATCGTCGCTGCCACCGAACAACGGCGAACCGCAGCGCGAACAGAATTGACGGTATGAAGTTGGCGACGATTTGTATTCGGTGAGCAGCTCGCTGCCGGAGAGAATTTTGACCGCGTCTTTGCGGACCGACGCGTTGGCCGCGAACGCTGAGCCGCCAGCCCGCCGGCACATCGAGCAATGACAATAGATGACCGGACCCAGCGCGCCCGCGATCTCGAAGCGAACTGCCCCGCAGAGACATCGTCCTGTCAACATCGGAGTACTCCTGAGGGATTGCCGCGTGCCGCTAGGCCATCGGCGGCGCTTCGGGGCCGCCCCGCGACGTATCCGAACGCGCCGCCGGCTTCTTGTCCTCCGCAAATGCCGGCATCACGTATTTCGCGAAGCGCTCGAGGCTCGCCAGCACTTTCTTTTGCGGAATCACTTGGTCGAAGTTGATCATGCAGCACACGCGCTCGACGCCGACCTCGTCCCAGTACCGCAGGTTCTCGATGATCTGATCGGGTGTGCCGACCGGGAATCCTTCACGAATCGAAAAAATCTCCGCCTGGCTCAGCAACGCGGTTGCGTTGGCCTGCGCGGTGTACGCATGCGACGGCGAGATGCCGCCAAGTCCCACCAGATGCGACGCGGTGTTGAAGAAGTGATACGCCGCCATGCCGCCCACTTCGCGCGCTTCGTTTTCATCTTCGCCGCAATACAGCCAGCTCGCGGCGTTGACCTGGTTGTTCACGAATTTGCCGACCGGATCGCAATGCTTGATGATGCGCCGATAGTCGGAAACCAGCCGCTTGTAATCGGCCGGCGTGCCGAGCGTCACGCCCAGCATCCCGATGCCGCGCTCGGCGGCCTGCACCGCCGTCTCCGGCGACGAAACCGCGACCCACATCGGCGGGTGCGGATCCTGGATCGGCTTCGGCAGGATGTTGCGCGGCGGCATTTTGAAATACTTGCCGTTCCACTCGAATTCCTCTTCGGTCCACATCTTCGGAATCGCGCGGATCACCTCGTCCCACATCTCTTTGGTGTAGTCGGGATCGATCCCGAACCCGCCGACTTCAGCCCAGGTCGCCGAGCGGCCGGTGCCAAACTCGAGACGCCCGTTCGAAACCAAATCGAGCGCCGCGGCCCGTTCCGCGATTCGCACCGGATGATTCATCGGCGGCAGGCATACCGAGATTCCCTGCCCGATGCGAATCCGCTTGGTGCGCGCCGCGGCCGCCGCGAGGAACACCTCGGGCGCCGACGAGTGCGAATACTCTTCCAGAAAATGATGCTCGACTTCCCACACCTGATCGAAACCGAGCTCGTCCGCAAGTTCGATTTGTTCGAGCGCCTGATGATATGCGCGCAATTCCGACTGGCGGGTCCACGGCTTCTGCACCGAGTGTTCGTAGAAGATTCCGAATTTCATAAGCGCGCGCTCCTGTTCAGTTCAGTTTGACCAGGCTCGGGCAATAACCCAAGCCTACCGTGCCTGCGCCACAGTATGCGCCGGCAGAAGGGCCCAATTCAGTGACGATCAGTTTACCGCATCGCAACTGCTTTTTCGCCGACGCCGCCAGCTCTTCCGCGCCGCGCGGATTGTCCGCGTGCGTGACGACGACTGTCGCCTCGCTGCCGTCGAGCTCCGCGTCGGCGCGCGCGAGCATCTTCGCGACGCACTCGGCCTGCGTCTTCGCCTTATCCACGACCGCCACGCGTCCCCACACCCGAATCAGCGGCAGCATCCCTTTGAGGCTGCCGACCTGCATTTCATAGATCGAGATTCGGCCGTCGCGTTCCAGATACTCAGTGGTCGGAGGCGCGTAGTAGGTATTGATTTTCGGTGCCGCTTCTTCGATCGCGGCGACTACCTCGGCGAGTGTCGCGCCTTTAGCCGCCATCCCGGCTGCTTCGACGCATACGGCGCCAAGTCCAGTCAGCGCGCGGCCGGTATTCAGCACTTCAACCGCGATTTTGCTGTCGCGCTTCGCCACCACCGCGGCCGAGTAGGCGGCCGTATAGGTCGAGCACGACTCGAACGGATTGATCAGGCACAGCACTTCGGCGCCGCGTTCATGAGCTTTGCGATATGCGGACAGGAAGTCAGCCGGCATCGCGGCAGCGATGATCGGGAGGCGCGGCTCGCCCTTCAATCGCGCATAGAACTCGGGCCGCTTCAAATTGTCGTCGCGAAAAAATTCTGTCGAGAACGCGACCTGGATCGGCGCGATTTCGATTCCGAGCCGCACCGTTTCTGCGGCCGGGAGATCGACACTACTATCGCATACGATCGATAATGCCTGAGTCACTTACCTACCACTCGTTCGGGTTCGGGCATGCGAGTGAAATAGCTTGACCCTCGTTACCGGTCAAGCAACT
The DNA here is from genome assembly GCA_003135855.1 of Deltaproteobacteria bacterium. Classification (GTDB taxonomy): domain Bacteria; phylum Desulfobacterota; class Binatia; order Binatales; family Binataceae; genus Binatus. Next base: position 3,025 of record PNBD01000065.1, on the reverse strand, counting down.
GTCATCGAGCAAAACGTTCTAGCTCACGAGCCTGTTGGACCGTTTCCGTCGTCACGCTAAACTCGCCTGACTGAGGAATCGCCGAACCACGATCATGGAAGAACGTTACGATCCCCCGAAAATCGAGGCCGAATGGCAGGCGGAATGGGCGCGCACCGATCTCTACCGCACCGGTGACGATCCCGCGCGCCCGAAGTTCTACCTCCTCGAGATGTTCCCCTATCCATCTGGCGCCGGACTCAGCGTCGGTCATCTGCACAACTATGTTCCATGCGATGTGATCGGCCGTTTCAAGCGGATGAAAGGATTCAACGTGTTGCATCCGATGGGATGGGACGCGTTCGGCTTGCCCGCCGAAAACGAAGCCATCCTCAAGGGTTCGCATCCCACGGAAACCGTGCCGCGCTACGCCGCCAACTTCAAGCGGCAACTCACAATCTCGGGATGCGCTTACGATTGGTCGCGCGAAATCAATTCGTCTGAGCCCGAGTATTACAAATGGACGCAGTGGTTCTTCCTGTTGCTGTACAAGCGCAGACTCGCGTATCGCGCGACCGGTGCGCAGTGGTGGTGCGAGAAGTGCGGCACGATCCTCGCCAACGAGCAGGTCATCAACGGCTGCTGCTGGCGGCATACCGACACGCCAGTCGGGAAGAAAGATCTCGAGCAGTGGTACATCAAGATCACTGATTACGCCGATCGCCTGCTCGCGGACCTCGATCACATCGATTGGCCCGAGCCGATCAAGCTGATGCAGCGCAACTGGATCGGCCGCAGCGAAGGCGCCGAACTTGGCTTTCCGATCACTGGCCATCCGGGCAAGGAAGTGCGCTTTTTCACGACACGGCCCGACACCGTGTTTGGCGTGTCATTCATGGTGCTCGCACCGGAGCATCCGCTGGTCGCGAAAATTACCACGCCGGAACAGCGCGCCGCGGTCGACGCGTACGCGTCAGATGCTCGCCACCAAAGCGAGATCGAGCGGATGTCAACGGCGAAGGAGAAGACCGGCGTCTTCACCGGCGCCTACGCGCACAACGTCTTCACCGACAAGGACATCCCGATCTGGATCGCCGACTACGTACTGATGAGCTACGGGACGGGCGCAATCATGGGCGCGCCCGGTCAGGATCAGCGCGATTACGAATTCGCGAAAAAGTATGGTCTTGAGATTCCGCGCGTGACCGCACCCGCCGACCGGAGCGCGCCGCCCGTCGATCGCGCTTTCACCGAGCCGGGAATCGCGATCAATTCGGGATTTCTAAACGGGATGCCGACCGCCGAAGCGATCAAGACGGTCGCGAAGTACTCCCAGGATCATGAGATCGGGCGCGCGGCCGTGAGCTACCGGATGCGCGATTGGGGGATCTCCCGCCAGCGGTATTGGGGATGCCCGATCCCGATGGTGTACTGCAAGAATGAGTGCGGCGTCGTTCCGGTGCCGGAAGATCAACTGCCCGTGAAGCTTCCGCCGATGAAAGAATATCTGCCGTCGGGTACCGGCCGCTCTCCGCTCGCCAATGTTCCCGAGTTCGTCAACACGACCTGCCCCAAGTGCGGCGGGCCCGCCGAGCGCGAGACCGACACGCTGGACGGCTTCGCGTGTTCGTCGTGGTATTTTCTGCGCTTCGCCGATCCGCACAACGATCGCGAACCGTTTGCTCGGAGCGCCGCCGATTATTGGCTGCCGGTCGATTTGTATGTCGGTGGCGCGGAGCACGCCGTGATGCATCTGCTGTATGCGCGGATGTGGACCAAGGTGATGTTCGACGCCAGGATGATCAGTTTCAACGAACCGTTCCCGATGCTGCGCAACCAGGGCCAGGTGTGGGCGGCCGACGGCCGGCGGATGTCGAAGAGCAAGGGTAACGTCGTCACGCCCGACACGATGATCGAAAAATACGGCGCCGACGCGCTACGGCTCTGGGAGCTGTTCATGAGCCCGTTCGACGAGGCGACCAACTGGAACGAGAGCGGCATCCCCGGCACGTTACGATTCATCACTCGCGTGTGGGCGATGATTCGGCGCTACGTCGAAGCGGGAAGTCCGCAAGGCACGCCGAGTGAAGAAACGCTGAAGCAGACGCATAAGACGATCGAGAAGGTCACCGATCACATCGAGCGCTTGCGGTTCAACACCGCGCTCGCGGCGCTCATGGATCATTTGAACTACGTGACCAGGCTGACGCCCGCGGACATGGGCCGTTTTGTCGCCGAGTCGTTCGTAGTCATGCTCGCGCCGATGGCGCCGCACGTCAGCGAAGAATTCTGGCGCGCGCTCGGTCATCGAACGTCCGTGCATCTCGAGCCATGGCCGAGCTTCGATCCGAAGCTCGTGCGCGATGAGATGGTCACGGTCGTCGTGCAGATCAACGGTAAAGTGCGTGATCGTCTGCAAGTCCCAGTCGGCGCGGACGAGTCGGACGTTCGCGAACTGGCGCTCAAAAGCGAGGCCGTGATTCGCCACCTAGCCGGCAAGACTCCGACGAAGTTCATTTTCGTCAAGGACAAGATGCTCAGTATCGTCGCGTAGTCTGGCGCGATTGCCGCGAGCGTCGCGGCCGGTCTCGGCTTGAAGGAATCAGTCGCGGCGTGCGATGCTTCGCCCGTATCACTCGACTCTTTTTCCGTGCCGTAAGGAGCGACTCACATGTCCGACGAAGTGCTTAAAGTCACGCGTCATCAGAACTACGCGACGCTTACGCTGAACCGTCCCGAGAAACGCAATGCGCTCAACCAGCCTCTGATAGATGCGCTCAACAACGCGCTCGCCAAATTCGAGAACGACAAGGAAATCCGTGCGCTGCTGGTGCGCGGTGAAGGCGGCAGCTTTTGCGCCGGCATCGATCTGAAGGAGGTTGACGAAGCGGCTTCCGGCCACAATCCAAATTCGCTCGAATACGTTTTCGGACGCCTCGAGCGCTTCCCGGTGCCGACTATCGCGGCGGTGCAGGGCGCGGCGCTGGCCGGCGGACTCGAATTGGCGCTGCATTGCGATCTTCGAATCGCGTCGGACAACGCCAAG
>PNBD01000077.1 GCA_003135855.1 Deltaproteobacteria bacterium | reverse complement strand
CAGCGCCGGCATCAGCGTCTCGGCGACGTATTTTCCACCGAACTGGCCGAAATGGCCGCGGCTATCGGGCACGTTTTGCATTGTGGACATTGACGACGAAGCTCCTGATTTTATCGTGGTCCTTGATTCCCGGCGACGATTCCACCCCGCTCGCGCAGTCCACCGCGTACGGATTCAGCGCCGCGACTTCGGCAACGTTGCTTGGAGTCAGTCCGCCCGCGACAAACGTCCGGCTCAAATCGAGCGCGCGCAAATCGTCGAGCGCTATCCGATTCCCCGTCCCGCCATACAGTTTCGGATCGAACGCGTCGAGCATCACGTAGTCGGCCGCGCTCGCCGCCGCACGCGCTCCCGCCTTGATTCGCCGCGCCGCGATTACGGGAATCGGCCAGCCGCGCATCATCGCGTCGTCTTCATCGCCGGAAAATTGCAACAGGTCGAGACTGAGCGCGCTCCGATGCTCCTCGACGTAGCCTCGGCTCGCGTTGACGAACACCCCGATCACTTTGGCCCGCACCCCGATCGCCTCGCGCACCACGCGCGCGCGATCGATCGCAAGATAGCGCGGACTCGGCGCAAAAAAATTGAGCCCGATCATGTCGCCGCCGGCCGCGATCGTCGCCTCTGCATCCTCGACGCGAGTGATCCCGCAAATTTTCACGCGCACAGTCATTTCATTAGCGCTTCGGCCCTCCGGCCCGAATCGGCTCCGCGGTCATTTCACTTGTGCGCGCCCTCACCCTCGAACGCCTTCATCAGTTCACCAAGCTTCTCTCGCGGCGTGCCGCCTCTCAGCAGGCTCTCGCCGATCAGAAACGCGCGCGCGCCCGCCTTATCGAGCCGTCGAATATCCGCGACCGTATCGATCCCGCTCTCCGCCACGATCGCCGCGTCACCGCGGTAGCCGTCCAGTAGCCGCTCGGTCACCGCGATCTCGGTCACAAAAGTGTGCAGGTCGCGATTGTTGATTCCAATCAATCCCGTCCCGATTTTTTCCGCCACGCCAAATTCATGTTCGTTGTGCGCTTCGACCAGCGTCGCCATCCCGAGTTCACGCGCGAGCGCGCACAGCGATCGCAACTCGCCCTCTTTGAGCATCGCAATGATCAGCAAAATGCAATCGGCGCCAGCCGCGCGCGCCTCGTACACCTGGTACGGCTCGAAAATAAAATCCTTGCGCAGGATAGGAACCTCCACCGCCGCACGGACCGCGCGCAGATCGTCGAGCGAACCTTTGAAATGACGATCGGTGAGCACCGAAATCGCGGCGGCGCCCGCTTCGACGTACTCGCGCGCGACGGTCGCCGGGTCCAGCCCCGGCATGATATCCCCCTTGCTCGGCGACGCGCGTTTGATCTCGGCGATAATCGCCGGCCTACGCGAGCGCAGCTCGCTATTGAAATCACGTGGCGTGCGAAGCTCGCTATTGAAATCACGCGGCGAGCGCAGCGCGCCGATGAAATCGCGCGGCTTGGGCGCGCGCCCCGCCTCGGCAACGATCGCGACCGGCGACACAATTTGGCGCCGCGCGCGCACTTCGAGCCGCTTGGCCGCGTAAATTTCGTCGAGGATCGAACTCATCTCAGTTCACCCTGGCAGTTCACCCTGGCTAGTCCGCCGCAATTTTTCGAGCACTTCGAGCGCGCCCCGCGCGGCGATTATTTCGCGCGCCGCCGCGACGCCCGCCTTGATCGAATCCGCTTTGCCGCCGAGATAAATCGCCGCGCCGCCATTGAGCGCGAGCACATCTTGCGCCGGCCCTCTGCCGCCATCAAGCGCGCTCCGAAGCATCCGCACCGCATCGTCGAGATTTTTGATTTCGAGCCCCCGATAGTCGCCGCGTGCGACGCCCAAACTTTCTGGCGTCACCTCATATTCCGTCAGCTCGCCGCCCTGCCGAAGTTCGACCACGCGCGTCGGTCCGCTAAGCGAAATTTCGTCGAGGCCGTCGGCGCCGCGCACGACCATCGCGCGCTTGATGCCGAGCGACCGGAGCGCCCGCGAGATCGGACCAATCAGGTTCTCGTTAGCAACGCCGAACAGATGAAAGCTCGGACGCGCCGGGCTGCCGATCGCGCCCATCAAATTGAAGATCGTCGGCATCGCGAGCGCTCGCCTGAGCGGCGCGAGCCGCGCAAACGCCGGATGATACGCGGGCGCGAAAATAAAACAAATTCCCGCCGCCTCGATACATCGATTCAGCCCGTCCGCGTCGAGCTCGATCTTCACGCCCATCGCCTCGAGCACGTCCGCCGTACCGACCACTCCGCTGATCGCGCGATTGCCGTGCTTCGCGACGCGCACGCCCGCCGCCGCCGCGATCAGCGCCGCACCGGTCGAGATATTGAACGTACGCGCGCCGTCGCCGCCGGTCCCGCACGTATCGAGCACCTCGCGACCGCCAAGATCCAGCGGACGCGCGCGCTTCAGCATCGCCCGCACCGCGCCCGCCAACTCCTCACCCTCCGCACCTTTCACCTTCAATGCGATCAGAAACGCGCCGACCACGGCGTCGTGCGCATTGCCGTCCATCACTTCACCGATCGCAAATTCAGCTTCGGCTTCGCTGAGCGAGCGCCCTTCGACGATCGCGGCGAGCGCGTCGTTCAAAGATTTCATTGCGCGACTCGATCGAGAAAATTTTGCAGCAGATGCTTCCCCTCCGCCGTCAGAATCGACTCCGGATGAAATTGCACGCCTTCAACCGCCGCTTCCTTATGCCGCAGCCCCATGATTTCGTTTTCAGCCGTGCGCGCGCTGACTTCAAGCACCGGCGGGATCGACTCCGTCTCGACGATCAGCGAATGATAGCGCATCGCGTCGAACGGACTCGGGATACCCGCGAAGATCGTCTGCCCGTCGTGTATCACCGGCGAAGTCTTGCCATGCATCAGCCGCGACGCGCGCACCACCCGCCCGCCGAACGCCTCGCCGATACATTGAAGCCCAAGGCAGACGCCGAGAATCGGAACTTCGCCGGCCATCTCGCGCAGCAGTTTCACCGAGATGCCGGCCTCCGTGGGCGTGCACGGACCCGGCGAGATCACGACCGCGTCCGGACGCATCGCACGCACGCCGGCGACATCGATCGCGTCATTGCGCTTCACGATCACGTCCGCGCCCAGCTCGCCCAGGTATTGCACGAGGTTGTAGGTGAACGA
>PNBD01000134.1 GCA_003135855.1 Deltaproteobacteria bacterium | reverse complement strand
ATCAACGGCCACAAGTGGTTCACTTCGAATGCGATCGGCTCGGGCTTCGCGATCGCGATGGTGGTCACCGATCCCGACGCGGAACCGCATCGCCGCGCCAGCCAGATAATCGTTCCGACCGACGCGCCCGGCTTCAATCTGATTCGGCCGGTGTCGGTGATGGGCCATACCGGCGGCGGCGGCCATTGCGAAGTCATCTATAAGGATTGCCGCGTGCCGGTGACGAATCTGCTCGGCGAAGAGGGCGGTGGTTTCGCGATCTCGCAAGCTCGGCTCGGGCCCGGACGCATCCATCATTGCATGCGCACGATCGGAATGGCCGAGCGCGCGATGGAACTGATGTGCAGGCGCGCGAGTACGCGCTTCACGCATGGCAGCCTGCTCGCCGACAAGGCGAATATCCAGGAGTGGATCGCGGATTCACGCATCGAGATCGACTCGTGCCGCCTGATGGTCATGAACGCCGCGTGGAAAATGGACACCGAGGGCAAGCGCAACGCGCGCAACGAGATCGCCGAGATCAAAGTGATGTGCGCGAATATGGTGATGCGCGTGCTCGATCGCTCGATCCAGGTTCATGGCGCGGCAGGCGTCAGCGACGATTTCCCGATGGCGCGGATGTGGCGCGACAGCCGCGCGCTCAGAATCGCGGATGGCCCCGACGAAGTGCATCGCATGACGATCGCGCGCCGCGAGCTCAGAAAATATCGTTAGTCGAAACCACCACGCGGGCGCTCGTGCCAATTTCAGTGCGGGCGCCCGCCGGTTGTCGAAGCGTCTCCGACCCGTCGTATAATCCAGCGCATGGCTGAACCCCAAGTCGAAATCGTTCCCGAGTTTGGCGACGTCCGCGAAGAAGAAGAGCTGGACTGGAACAAGCTCGCCAATTACCTGCGCGATAAAATCCCCGGTGCCGACTCGCCGATGACGGTCCAGCAGTTTCGCGGCGGATCGTCGAACCTCACTTATCTGCTGCGCTTCCGCGATCGCGAATGGGTGATGCGCCGGCCGCCGTTTGGCCCTCTGCCAGTGGGCGGCCACGACATGGGACGCGAATACCGCGTGCTCTCGCGGCTCTGGGAAGTGTTCAAGCCCGCGCCGCGCGGGATGCTCTACAGCGACGACCCCTCGATCGTGGGCGCGCCGTTTTTTGTGATGGAGCGGCGCAACGGGTTCGTGATCAAGATGCGCCAGCCGCTGCCCGAGGGAATCGGCAACGAGCCGGAGACCTTCCGCGCAATTTCGGAAGGCTTCATCGACACGCTCGGCGATCTGCACGGCGTCGATTACGCGGCGATCGGACTCGGCGGACTCGGCAAGCCGGACGGCTTCGTCAAGCGGCAAATCACCGGCTGGATGGCGCGCTGGGAAAAAGCGAAAACCCGCGAAGTGCCGCTGATGGAAAAGCTCGGCGCGTGGTACCTCGACAACCTGCCGGAGTCGCCGCCGCCCACGCTCCTTCACAACGACTTCTACCTGCACAACATCATGCTCGGCGTCCACAATCCCGGCGACGTGGTCGGAGTGTTCGATTGGGAGATGGCGACGATCGGCGATCCGCTAATCGATGTCGGCACGTCGATGAACTATTGGCGCGACAAATCAGACCCCGAGGAATTGCTCGCGACTTCGCAGGGCGAGGCTCATACGATGCGTCCGGGATTTTTGACGCGCGACGAATTGCTGCATCGCTACTCGAGTCGCACCGGCCGCGACGTCAGCAAGATCCCTTTCTACTGGTCTTGGGCGCACTGGAAGACGGCAACGGTCGTCGAGCAAATCTACGTGCGCTTCGTGCGCGGCCAAACCACCGATCCGCGCTTCGAGCTGATGGGTCCGATGGCGCCCGCGCTCGCGATTGCCGCCGCGCGAGTCGCCGCGCAGCTCGGCTTCAAGGATTAGCCGGACGTTTGCGCATAAGCGCGGATCGTTTGCAGTAGGCGACTTCCTCGCCGCGCTGATTGAAGCATCGATGCTCGAACACGACGATTCCCGCGTCGGGGCGCGAGCGGCTTTCGCGTTTCTCGCCGACCGTGGTCTCGGCGCGCAGTGTGTCACCGATAAATACCGGATGCGCGAACCGGGTATCGGGCATCCCGAGATTCGCGATGGTGGTGCCGAGCGTGGTGTCGCCGACCGACACGCCGATCATCAGGCCGAGCGTGAAGATGCTGTTGACGATGCGCTGGCCGAACTCGGTGCCCTTGGCGAATTCGGCGTCGAGATGGAGCGGCTGCGGATTGTGCGTCAGCGCGCAGAACAGCAGATTGTCGGTTTCCGTGATCGTGCGCGTGATCGCGTGCTTGAACACGCGGCCAATTTCGAACTCTTCGAAAAATAGTCCCGACATTTTTGACCTTCCCGATTGAAATTGATTTTCAGGTTTGAGCACTTATCGCGCGATAACGACTGCGCTGACAAGCGCTCGACGATGCCGGCACTTCACTCGCCCTTCATCATCGATTGCGCGACTTCGAGACTTACCAGCCGCGAAACCAGGATCGCGATATACAATTGCCCGATGACCGACTCCAACACCGACAGAATTCGCGCACTGTCCGACAGCGGCGCGATATCGCCGTACCCAGTCGTCGTCAAGCATACGAAACTGTAATAGAAAAAGTTATGCAGTGAGCCGACCAGTGGCGCCGCATGTCCAGCTCGGGCTGGTGTTGCGTTTAGGAGTCCGGCGCTGAACGATCCGTGATGCGTCACTTCGACCATCGCGAAAATAAATCCCCAGCCCACGCCCATCAGCAGGTAAGCGCAAATCGATGCGGCAATCATGTCGAGCGTGACTTGTCGGGTGGTGAACAACCGCGATACCAGCGCGACTACGGTAAATAGCAGGAATGCACTCGAGAAGGCGGCCGCGAACATCTCGACGCTATAGTTCGAGGTGAACTGCATCGCTATTCGGCCGGCGAAGGCGGGCGCCATCAGGCATAAGCCGATCGTAAAAAAAGTCCCAGTGCTGCGAAGCGCATTCAGCGCGGACAGGACCACCACTGCCAGCGTCAGGGTCAGGAGCGTTTGCGCAAAACGGTGGCCTTCGAACAGTGGCTGAGAAACCATCAAGATCAAGATCGCGATCAACAGGACTGTGAATCGGCCCGGCATATTGCGCCGCGTCAGCCCGAACCATCCTCGACGCCGGCTTGAGTGCGAAGTTGCTGCTGCGTTTTCTTTCGTCATCGAATTGACAAGCTGCGCGATTGAATCGATCAGTCGGTCTCGCCAGTAATCGGCAGTGCGAGCGCGAGCAACCCTGCCGCGGTCACCGACGCCGCCATCACCAGCATCCCGAGCGCAAAGCTGTGCGTCGTCTGTTTGATCGCGCCGACGATGTACGGTCCTGCGAAGCCTCCTAGATTGCCGAGCGAATTGATCAGCGCGATTCCACCGGCGGCGGCGGTGCCGGTAAGCAATCGCGACGGCATCGCCCAGAACGGCCCGAACGTTCCCCAGATGCCGCTGGCCGCAATCGAGATCGCGAGCAATGACAGGAAAGGCGAATCGGCCATCGACGCGAAAATCAGTCCGGCGCCGCCGACCATCGCTGGCACTGCGCAATGCCATCGACGCTCGCCGCTTAAATCCGACGCTCGACCCACCAGCACCATGCTGAGGGCTGCGCCGAAAAATGGGATGACCGACAACATGCCGACCGCGAAATCGCTGTGGCCGCCGAAGCCTTTGATCATTTGCGGTAGCCAGAAGGTGATTCCATAAAGTCCGAAGACTATTCCGAAATACACAATCGAAAATAGCCACACCGCGGGATTCGCGATCGCTTGTGCCAGATCGCTATGCTTCCCGCTCGCTGCGAGTCCATTTTCTGCATCGAGCCTTGCGAGCAGCGCGGCTCGTTCGCCGGCCTCCAGCCATTCGGCATCGGCAGGTCCGTTGGGAAGATAGACTGCGACGCCGATTCCGAGGATCACCGCGGGCATGCCCTCGAGCAGGAACAGCCACTGCCATCCTGAGAGTCCCGCGAACCCATGCATCCCGAGCAGCGTGCCTGAGACGGGTCCGGCGATGATTCCCGCAAGTGCGGTTGCGGTCATGAACAGTGCGACGGCGCGGGCTTGTTCGCGCGCCGGGAACCAGTAGGTGAGATACAGGATGACGCCGGGGAAGAAGCCGGCCTCGGCAGCGCCCAGGATAAACCTGATCGTGAAAAAGGAGGCGGGCCCGCGCACCGCGACCATCGCCATCGCCGCGATTCCCCAGCTGATCATGATGCGTGCAATCCAGATGCGCGCGCCGACTCGCGCCAGGATCAGATTGCTCGGCACTTCGAAGATCGAATAGCCGAGAAAAAACAATCCCGCGCCCAGTCCGAAGACCGATTCGCTGAGCCCGACTTCGCGATTCATTTGTAATGACGCGAAGCCAACGTTGATTCGATCGAGGTACGCGACAATGTAGAGCAGGAACAGGAACGGGATCAGTTTGCGCCGCGCTTTCGCGAGCGCCGCGTCCGCCAGCATCCGGTCGTCGCGCGACTCCGCCAGAGCGGGGCGAACGAGACTCACCAGCACCTTCCAAGCGGATAGGTGCGCGACGCCCAGGTGACAGTGCGCTGCCGGTTTATTGTCGCTCGCCGAATCCGTCGTCGCGTTGAGCGCGATCGATCTCGCGCCCGCTTGGGCTTTGCTTCTCCAATAGGCTCGAAAGTCATTACGCGCGAGGGCATGGAGCTTGCTCTCGATTTGCGAGACTAGCCACGTCCACGCAGTCCATAGCACGTCAGGATCGGTTCGGCGACCGTCGGTTGGCTCGAGGAGCGCGCTCAAAGTGTACCAGGCTCTTGGAGAGATACTCCGCGGCAAGCGCTTCGCGTTGATGGGTTTCGAGACCGCGGAGGCGCAAGCGATCGCGCTGACGCTGGCCGAGACCAGCGCCTTCGGCCACGTGATCGGCGGACCTTCGAGCGTGCCTCGGCTCAACTCTTTCGCGCCATTCGACGCATGCATCGTCAATGCTTCCGCGCCGGCAATCGGTGCCGACCGCCCGTCGCCGGTCGATCTGGTCGCAGCCACCAGCAAGCCGGCGATCATCATTGGAACCGCCGACGAATTGCTCAAGCACTACATGGGAATGGTTGACCTGAAACGCGACTTCGCGATCCGGCCTTACCAGCCCGGTGAATTGTTGCTGAAGGCTTATCGAATCCTCAAGTCGGTCGACAACGCGACCGAAACGATGCTACGGCCGGCGCGCAATGGCACTCGGCGGATGGCGGTGCTGGCCGATGACGACGCGGTCACTATCGTTATGATCTCGACCATCCTCAAGCATTTCGATTTCGATTGTCAGGTCGCCCACGACGGCGCGGCGGCGATCTCGATGGTGCGCGACAAGATGCCCGACGTTGTCCTGCTGGACGTCTCGATGCCGCAGATGAACGGCTTCGAAGCCCTCACCGCATTGCGCAGCGATCCCGCGACCCGCGAGATTCCGGTGGTGATGGTGACGGCGCATCATAACGAAGCGGAACTGGTCAAAGGATTCTCGCTCGGCGCCGACGACTATGTCACCAAGCCCTTCAATTCGGGCGAGCTGATGGCGCGCATCGATCGCGTATTGCGCGTCGCTGGCTGAACGCTTCCGTTAACCCAATAACCGCGCGCACCAGCATTTCTGGTCTCTCGACGGAACGCGCAGCGCTGCACTAAATCCCTCACCCCTCGGCAATCGCAGCCGAGCTTCGCCGACCTATTCTTGCACGCTGGCGTTACTTGCCGGTCCCGCTCAGTCCAACTGTCACTGATGGGTGGGCAGGATCGCTACTTGTGATCTGAATCGAGCTCGATGCCGGCCCGACAGCCGCTGGTCTGAATCTAACAGCGATCGACGTCGACGCTTTGGGATTCACCGTGAATTGTTCCGTCCCCGAGCCAACAACGAATTGCGGCATGCCGGGGTCCTGCACGCTGCAGATCAGAGACTCCTTGCTTACGTTCTTGATCTTGATTGTCCGCAGCCTCGACTGACCCACTTTCACCTTGCCGAATCTCACCGCCTTAGGACTCCACTTCATACTACCGCCCGGGCTAGGTGTAGCTGTAGGTGTCGAGGTCGGCGTCGGCGTTGGAGTGCGCGTCGCAACCGGCGTTCGCGTCGGAGTAGGCGTGGCGGTGGCCGTGGGGGTCGCACCGTCGGCAATCTGCACGATTTTGGCGACCG
>PNBD01000111.1 GCA_003135855.1 Deltaproteobacteria bacterium | reverse complement strand
CCGTAGGCCGACGGACGAAACCGGCCGGGGTCGACGTGCATCACCTTCGAGAGATCGCTCGCGAGGTCATCGCGCACGAGAACGGCCTCAGAGACTTCCAGGCTGTCTCCCGAGGCGACCTCGAGCAACCCGTGCGAGCCTGCGACGAGCGCCAGAAGGCCTTGATCGACGAGCGTCGACAGGCGCGGAAGTCGGAGAGAACCTGCGAGGAGCGCGTTTACAACTTCTTGGTAGGGATCCGCATCAGACGCGGCGGTGCCCGGTAGAACTGCAAGATGCGTCCACTCGCCGTAGCAAACGCCGTTCATCTCGGCGGTCACGAGCTGCGGGTGATCGACGATCGGACGATCGGTCACGATGAAGAGTGCCAGGCGTTCGTCCTGAGGCTCAGCAAGGAGCTGCACGCGCGCCCCGAGTTCCTCGGCGTCCGCGGCGCCGCGCCCCCGGAACGCAGCCTCGCGCACTGCCACCCAAAACCGATGCTCCCGCAGGTTCGGGGAGGGAGGAACGGTCTCGCGCGCGTGGCGGAAGCTCTGGTAGGCGTCGAGGAAGCTGCGACGGAACCGCCCCCGGTTCTCCGAGACAAGACGCAGGACACTGGCGACCGGTGGCTCCGTCCCGTCGAGCCCTCGTTCGTCGAGCAAGCGGGAGAGCTCTGCTTGATCCCTTCGGTCGGGGAACGTGAGTTTGACGCTGTACCCGATCCTCGTGAAGCCACCTGGATCTGGAAGCGTGAGGGAGCGGTACAGGCGCCGATTCCCGTCGGCCACCAGCCACTCGGCGAGGCTGCTCCATAGTCGCGGCAGGTCGGCGAGGGACGCATCCGGCAGTTGGTCGCCGGTCAGCTCGCGCAGCCTGACGATGAAGGAGTTTTCGTTCGCGAAATCCTCGTTCGACTCGGCTGCGGCAAGGCAGGTGACGATCAGGTGTGCGACGAAGCGAGGGACCTCCTCGGCTGGGGGAGGCCTCGGCCACCACTCGTAGTCCGTGGCGTCCTCGATCAGGTTCCCGTGCCGACGGATGCGCTGTTGCACACGCTGGACGAGGGCGTCCCGCACGTCCCCGGCCAGAGCGACGGGCGCCCCGACGACTCGGGCAAGTTCCTCGACGATTACATCCGGCGCGGGATTTACAAAAAGGACCCGTTCCAGGAACTCGATCCGAACGGCGTCGGCGAGCTAATGCGAATCGGAATCGAGCGCGGACGCAAGGCGAACAAGAAGCTGAAGATTGGCATCTGCGGCGAGCATGGCGGCGATCCCGCGAGCGTAAAGCTGTGTCATCGATTGGGCCTCGATTACGTGTCGTGCTCGCCGTACCGGATTCCGGTCGCGCGTCTGGCGGCGGCGCAGGCTGCGATCGAAGCGTCGCAGTCAAAGAAAGAATTCAAGGACGTCTAGGCGCGCGGCGACGTTACTCGGCGTATTTTTTTTCCAGGGTTTGACATTCGTCCACGCCCATCAAGCGCACGAAGTCGCCGAACACACCCGACGCAGTCCCGACGCTCAGTTTGCCGTTACGCTTTAGCTCCTTCATCGACGATCGCATCGTATCGAACGCCGCGAGCATGGTTCCGATGTGGATCGTGAGCTTGAACGGATATTTTTTTAGTTCGTCGAGCGGCAGCAGGTCTCCGTTATAGACGAGCGGCAAGTCGCCGATCCTTTCCGCATAGACACGCAAGTCGTCGAGCGTCTTGATGCCGTCGACGAAAATCAAATCCGCGCCCTGTGCGCGATAGGCCCGTGCTCGACGCTCGACATCGTCCCATCCGTTGACTTGCAAAGCGTCGGTGCGCGCGATGATCACCAGATTCCGATCGCGCCGCGCGTCGCACGCAGCGCGCACCTTCGGCGCCATAGTTTCCATCGGGATCACCTGCTTGCCCGCGAGGAAGCCGCATCGTTTCGGGAAGACCTGATCTTCGATATGCAACGCCGACGCGCCCGCGTCCTCGTATTCGCGCACGGTGCGCCACACGTTGAGTGGATTTCCGTAACCGGTGTCAGCGTCGCAGATGACCGGCACATTCATGGCCTGCGAAATTGCGCGCGCGTTGGCGACCATCTCAGTCATCGTGAGCAGTCCCAAATCAGGGTAGCCACGCGCGGCTGCGGTGCCAAAGCCGGTCATGTAAACCGCGTCGAAACCCGCGTCCGCGGCGAGTTTCGCTTGCAGGCAATCAAACACGAAGGGCGCGACGATCATGTCGCCGCTCGCGAGCATCTCGCGAAGACGCGCTCTGGGCTGATTCATCAGGCAGGCTCCTTGGACGAAAAATTGATCGAAAAATTATTGTTCGCGCGACCGCAGCGCGAAAGCACAGGCGCTCAGGCGAAGTAATCTTCGGCGCGAATCGACGGAATCTCAATCTGGAACACGCGGCTATTGCGCAGCACTTTCAAATTGATGTGCTCGCCGGGGCTATGATCGCGCAGAGCCTCGTATAGCAGCCGGCGATCGTTCACATCGTTGCCGTTGATCGCGAGCAGCAAATCGCCTTGCTGCAGGCCGGCCTTCTCGCCAGGTCCGCCCGGCATCACTCCCGCAACGACGACATGCTCGCGCAACGTGTAGGAGAGGACGCCCAGCCATGCGCGCGGCGCGGCGGTAACGCGGCGGCCGAATTTCGTAAGTTCGTCGCGAACGGTCAAGACGTTATCGCCCGGAACGCCGAGAATGGCGCGGCTCAGATCGGCGAAGTTAAGATACGACACCGCAATCACCTGCGCCTTGATGTTGCAAATCGGCCCACCGCTCATTCCGATGTTGAGCGACGACGCCGTGACGCAGACGCATTTGTCGAGCACGAATTCCCACACCGCGTCGAAGGGTCCGAGGTATGTGATCACGCCGCAGTCGGCGCATCGCTTTTCGCCGCCCATGCTGGAGACGGTGAATGCATCCTGTCCCACGACGCATCCTTCGGTCGAGACGACCTCGACAAATGGCAGATTGCCGCGCTCGATTTTCAGCAGACCGAGGCCGGTGGTGTAGTCCTTGCCGACAATCTTCGCTTCGTATTGTTCACCGCCGGGCAAAGTGACGATTACGTTCTGCGCGCCGAGCAACAGGTAATGGACCGTCAGAATGAGTCCATCGCTGCTGATGACGGTGCCGGTGCCGCGTCGATCCGTGCCGAGCCCAATCGCGGTGGAGACATGTGTCGCTGGGATATTCGAATGCACGCCGACGGTGGCGCGAACAACTTTATCGAATACAAATGGAGGAGCGTTCACGAACCTACTTCCCGCGGATTAGGCTAGGACCGCAGACCTGACGTTTCAAGCGGCGACTCCTGAAAAAAAAAGAGGCGGTCCCGGTCGAGACCACCTCTGATGAGAATCGAGGTAAATTATTTCAGGCTCTTCGAGAGGGCATCGGGCACCGCAGTTTCATTCGCGCGGATCGTGAGCATCTGCAGCGCCTGTCCGAGATCGAGTTCGCTGTACTTTTGATTCGAGTACAGCTCGTCGAGCTGTTTGACGGCCTTGCTCGATGACACTTCACCCATCGAGAGCTGTCCCGATAATTGATGAATGATTTTTCGGGCGCCCTTCCAGTGGAACAGGTCGGCGGCGATGTTGAGTCCGTCGAGCTTGCCGATACTCACGCGCATCGCGTCCGAGTATCCGTTGACGTACCCGTCTTTCGCCGTATTGTTGAGCCGGTTCCAGAAGCTGCCGTCGTGACTGACGCTGGATGACGCGAACGCGACCGCCCAACTCGCGAGAAAACCGAGCAACACGCCGGAGGCAAATTTCTTCATTCCGCGATGTCCTCTCCCAAACGGAAATCAGTATCAAATATACGCCGCTATTACAAAATCGTTTCAGCCGTCGGACGGCGTATTCGGGCCCTTTGGTTCTGAAATCCTAAGCAAGGATACCGCCTACCCGGCTCTGGGCCGCTACGGCACCCATCCGCCACTCACCACAATGGTAAACTTAGATTAAATCAGGACGCGCGTAAATAGCCGCAAAATCGACCTTAAGAGGCTTGTCACGTGCTGCGACGACCGCGCATCTTTGGGATTGAATGACCGCGCTAAGCGATGCCATGATCCTCACTTTGGCGAAGGATCGCAGCTGATGTCGATCTACGACCGGGTATTAACGTTTATCCACAGCCCCGACCGCGAAGCGTTCGAAAGCGTCGCGCTCGAAGTTTTTCGCTATCAGTTCGCTTCGGTGACTGCATATCAGACGTATTGCCTCGAACTCGGCGTGAATCCCTCCACAGTGCGATCGATCGACGATATTCCCGCCGTGAGCAATGCCGCATTCAAGCACGCGAATTTATCCGATGAATCAATCGCTCTCCCGATTGCGGCTCTGACATTTCTGACGAGCGGAACCACCCAGGGACGCGAGCGCCGCGGCCGCCATGCAGTGCCGCACCCGGAAATTTATCGCGCGTCCGCAATCGCTCAACTGCGGACCATGCTGTTTCCAGACGATCGCAAGCTCGCGATGCTCGCGTTGCATCCGACGGCCGATTCGATGCCGCAGTCTTCTCTCGCGACGATGATTGGTTGGTGCATTGCGGAATTCGGTTCAGGAACGAATCTGGTAGCCGCATCAGTCGAAGGCGTCGATTCAGCGAGCGCGATCAAGTTTCTCGATGATGCTGATACGCAGCGCGAACCCGTGTGCATCATGGGAACCACCGCGGCCTTCGCGGCAATGGTCTCTGCGATGCGCGAACGGGGCATCAAGTTTCGGCTGTCGCATGGAACACGACTGATGGATACCGGCGGCGCGAAAGGCCAGGCGATGCCGATGCAAGCGACCGATGTCATCCGTCATGCAGGCGAAATGTTTGGGATCGCGCCCGCGATGGTCATCAACGAATACGGGATGACCGAATTGTGCTCGCAACTCTACGATGCGACTACGTTCAATTGCGCCGACCTCCCGCATACCGCAGATCGATTCAAGCTAGCGCCAATCTGGCTTCGCGTTAGCGCGCGCGATCCGGTTACGCAAAGGCCCGTCCCCGAGGGCGAAGTCGGGTTGCTGACATTTTTCGACCTCGCGAACGTAGGTTCCGTGTCGGCGGTGATGGCCGAAGACCTGGGGATCGTCGAGGGCGGGCGGGTGCGCGTGATTGGCCGTTCTGCGATGGGTGCCGCGCGAGGATGCGCGCTCGCAATCGGCCAATTTGCCGATGCGAGTTCGCGCGACTTCGAGAAGAGTTCGAGGCTCATGCGATGAAGGACGCAGCGATCGACTCCGGCGAGTATCGCGCCGCAGAATCGCTCGACGCCGTCGCGTCGCTGTCGATCGAGCCGACGATCGCCGAGCTCGCGACCGCGTGCACTGACCTCCGCGATGCTGCCAGCAAAGTAATCGCATCGTCTCGAATCGCCGATGCCATCGCGCGTGCGGTAAATCTCTGGCGCGATCGACAATATCCGCGACGCGTCAGCGCCATCGCGAGGATCGCGCAAAACGCGGGCTTTTCAGTTCCGTCGATGAACGACTCGATCGACGCGCTCGTGCGTCCTTTCACGCGAGCTGCACTCGAAGCGCTCGCGCATCGGGCGCCTCGACGCGCCGGCGGGAATTCATCTGCGCAGTACGGATTCATCATGGCGGGCAACGTCGCGGGAGCAGGGATGCATGAAGTCGCGATCGCGCTGATTGCCGGCGCCTCGCTGCTGATCAAGACTGCCTCGGCCGAGCCAATTTTTTTCACCGAGTTTGCTCGCACGCTCGCCAAGATCGATCCGGAAGTTGGTTCGCGAATCACGGTGCTAAATTGGAGCCGCGAGAGAAGCGATCTGACCGCCATAATCACGGCGAAGTGCGACCGCATAGTCGCGTACGGCGACGACGCGACGCTCTCGTCCCTGGCCCACGGTGTTAAGTTGATCGGTTTTGGCAGCCGCGTAAGTGGTGCGGTTATTGCCGCGAGCACGATCGCGCCATCACAGATCGATGCGATTGCGGACGCGCTCGCCCGCGATGTCACTAGATTCGAGCAACTCGGATGTCTCTCGCCCCATCACATATTTGTGATGACTCCGAGTTCGGAAGTCGCGCGAGAATTTGCGCATCGAATGTCGTTGGCGCTCGATCGGCGCTCGCAATCGATGCCGCCCGCCAGGATTCCGCTGAGCGACGCCGCGAAAATCCTAAGCGTGCGCGAGAATGCGCGATGGCGGCGTATCGCCGGCGATGCAATCCAGGTTTGGGAAGCTGCTCGACTTGAATGGACGGTGATTTTCGATCCCGCTGCGTCGTTCTCGGTCTCGCCGGGATTTCGAACCGTGTTCGTCAGCGCGGCTCGCGATTGGACGGACCTCCGCGCACGGCTTGTTCCTGTCGCAGGACTCCTCGAAGCTATCGCTTTTGCTGGCGATCAGGCCGATAGGGCCTACTTCGGCGGACTCGTAAGAGATCTTGGTGTGTCATACATCGCGGCGCCCGGCGAGATGCAATCGCCGCCGCTCGATTGGCCGCATGGCAACGGCGCATTTCTGGATCCGATGATTGGAACACGATGAGCGAACTCGGCGATCTTTTTCTCAAGCGGCTGGCGCAAACTTCAGACGCCCCGATCGCGCTTGAGATTTCGCGCGCCGAGGGCTCGTGGCTGATCACCACGGACGGCCGCCGCTATCTCGATTTCATCGCGGGCATCGGCGTGTCGGCCCTCGGTCATGGGCATCCCAAGGTGATCGCCGCGATTGAAGCGCAACTGCGGCGCCATCTGCATGTGATGGTGTATGGCGAATACGTGATCGAGGCGCAGGTGCAGTTGGCGCGGCGGTTGACCGAGTTGCTGCCGCCAAAGTTGGAGCGGGTTTACTTCACCAACAGCGGTGCCGAGGCGATCGAGGGTGCTCTGAAGGCGGCCCGCAAGTTCACCCGGCGCGAAGGATTCGTCGCGTTCGATGGCAGTTATCACGGCGACACGATGGGAGCGCTAGCGCTCGCGGGCAATCCAACATTTCGCGCACCGTTCGGCGCCCTGCCCGGTCCCGTGCGCCATCTTCCTTTTGCCGATTCACGCGCGCTCGATCAGATCGACTCGGCCGTTGCGGCAGTGGTGATCGAGCCGGTGCAGGCCGAAGGCGGCGTGCGCATACCTGATGCTGCCTTCATGCGCTCGTTGCGCGCGCGCTGTGACGACGTTCACGCGCTGCTGATCTTCGATGAAGTCCTCACCGGATTCGCGCGAACTGGAAAGCTCTTTGCGCTCGAGCACTTCGGCGTCGTGCCGGACATCATTGTGCTGGCGAAGGCGCTCGGCGGCGGTCTGCCGCTCGGCGCCTTTTGCGGAAGCGATCAGATTATCGGCACGCTTTCCCATGATCCTCCGCTCGGGCACATCACGACGTTCGGCGGTCATCCGTTGTCGTGCGCGGCTGCGCTGGCATCGCTCGATGTGATCGTAAAGCAAAATCTGAGCGAGCGCGCCGTCACGATTGGCGGAGAAATTGCGCGCCGGCTGCGAGAGCTCAAAACTCCTGAGATTAAGGCAGTTCGAGCAATCGGGTTGCTTATAGGAATCGAATTCGCGGACGCGCAATTCGCGCACCGTTTTGTCGCTGAGACGATTTCGCGGGGCGTGATTATCAACTGGACGCTCAACGCCGACAATGTGGTGCGCTTGGCGCCCCCGCTGACGATCGAGATGACTGAGGTCGACTTCGCATTTGACGCTATGATCGAAGCTCTTGATGCGGCGCGGCACTAGCGTCAAGTTGTCGGTAGTAATTTTTCGAATTTTCAAGGTGGGGTAAATCTAATGTTGGCGGCTGGTCACCGGTGAACATCAGAGAAATCGAAGCCCGGGTCGGGCTGACTTACCCTGAAGTTTCACCGACACCTCGACAACCGAACTGGACCGAGGATAACGAAGAATCGCTGCGGGTAATCAAGCTCGGGAGCGGGCTCGGCGTTTTCATGCTGCTCGCCTACCTCGAGTACGACCTGCGCGTCCGCGGACATTCCGGCATCGGCGCGATCTTTCACTGGGCGTTACTCGCCGGCACCGTCGCATTCTTCGGGCTTCTGTGGACACGCGCTTTCCGTCGTCACTGGAAACCGCTGACATTTTCGATCTGCGTGTTCCTGATGTGGATGTTCATCATCATCAGCGCGGCGACGCGCGACCCCGAGTCCCGGTTCATCGCGATGGCCCTGTGCCCGGTGGCTACCGCGTCATTTGTAAGTTGGGGACCACGATGGCAAGTGGCGATGGCTGCCGCGTCCTTGTCCAGTTTTTGCGCAGCCGAGTATTTCGTGCCGCTCGAAAGTCCGTATCTGATCTACCGCTGGATGGGATTGGTCGCCGCCCTGGCCATCGCTCAATTCACCTCTCTCTACATTGAACGTTACCGCCGGCGATTGAACAGGCAGGTCGAAGATCTCGAAGAGGCAGCGCGCTTTCGCGAAAACCAGATCGCGACGATGGCGCAT
The DNA here is from genome assembly GCA_003135855.1 of Deltaproteobacteria bacterium. Taxonomy (GTDB): domain Bacteria; phylum Desulfobacterota; class Binatia; order Binatales; family Binataceae; genus Binatus. The sequence goes on along the minus strand of PNBD01000111.1, from coordinate 17,988 downwards.
GATATTCGCAGCCCGGTCGCGGCGCTGAGCGGCTACGTTACCCTGCTCGAAGACAACCGCTCCGACGCGAAGGAACGCGCCGACCTGCTGGGACGAATCGGCTCGACGGCGTGGAGTATGGATCTGGTCGTCAGCAATGTGCTCGATTTCTACCAGGTACAGGAGCACGAGATTATCGCGGCGCCAGTCGAGCTCGACGCGAATCTTCTGCTCGCGGAAATCACCGAAGACTGCGCGCTGCAAGCTCGCCGGCGTCATCTTGGACTGCGCACGGAATTTTCCCAAATACCGGTATGCCGTCTCGACCCGCGTCATTTCGAGCGTATCGTGAGAAACCTGGTCGCCTTCGCGATCGGTCGGATGGTGAGCGGCGACGTGATGTTCCGCACCGCGGTCCGCAGCCGTTGGATCGTCATCGACGTCACCGACAACGGTCCTTCGCTGACGCCGGAGGAACTGAACGCGCTGTTCGAGCGTCCCGTGCGCGATGGCAGAATGGGCGCAGCGCGCGGACTTGGATTGTATATCGCGCGCGCGATGGCACAGGCGGTTGGCGGTCGCGTCGAAGCACGCTACGCCGGGGGCAGGGGAATCACGCTGATCGCGGAACTGCCGCTGGAAGCACAGGAACGCAAGCCGCTCACCGATTGAAGGACCGCGCTTGCCCCCTGATCATCAATGGTCTAGCGTCATCGCGTGGCCGGATAATGGATCACTCTGACGAATCTCGCTTTTGACTTCCGCCCTCCCGCGCGATTGGCGTCACGCTCTCACAAGCCTCTCGGTGAATTCGAACTGATTGCGCGTTTGTGCGCGGGGATTCGCCTCGGACCCCGCACGATTCTCGGGCCCGGCGACGATTGCGCCATTATTTCTTCCGGGAAAAGCAAATTGCTTTTTACTGTGGATTCGATGGTCGAAGGCGTTCATTTCGATTTGCGATGGGGCAATTTTGAGGGGCTCGGCGCGCGCTCGCTCGCGGTGAATCTGAGCGACATCGCCGCGATGGGCGGGCGACCGACCGCATGCGTTGTCAACCTGGCTATTCGAGAGGGGATCAGCACCAAGCTCCTCGATCGCATCTACGCCGGACTCAGAACTGCGGCGCGAGAATCGGGTACCGATATCGTGGGCGGCAATCTCACGCGCGCGCGCGAATTGTCCATCACGATCGCGCTGCTCGGCGAGCTCGGCGGTGCGGCCATGCGGCGCGATACAGCGCGTCCCGGCGATGAGATCTTCGTGACCGGCACGCTCGGCGACGCCCCACTCGGATGGCGTTTGCTAGCCGGCGAAATAAAAGCTCGCGGCAACGCTCGTGCATATCTGATCGGTCGATTTTTTCGGCCGCCGAACAGGCTGCGCGCGGGACAGCGTCTCGCCGCGATTAAACCCGCGCCCTCGGCGATCGATGTCAGCGATGGGCTACTGCAGGATCTTGGGCATATCCTTGAGCGAAGCCGTGTCGGTGCGACGATCGACGCGACGGCCATTCCGGTGTCGCCGGCGTATCGTGCCGTGATGGGTGACGACCTGATTCACGCGCTCAGTGGCGGCGAAGATTATGAGCTGCTCTTTTGCTTGCGACCCGGCTCGCGCGAGTCCGAGCTCACCCGCAGGCTCGGCGTTCCGGTACGTCGAATCGGCCGAATCACGCGGCGAAGACGTCTCGAGGTGATTGGTTCGAACGCGCCCGACTTTGCGAAGCGGAGCGGCGGATGGGATCAGTTGCGCGATCTGACGCGATCAAACGATTAAAGTAGCAATCAAGTCGCACCAATGATTTTGCTTCTGCCGATCGCAGTCATGATTCTGATTCTGCTGAGCGCAATGCTGGCTGCGTCGGAGACCGCAATCTTTTCACTGACTCGGCTCGAGCACACGCGCGAGCAGTTGAGCAGTTCGGTGCAGCGCGCGATCGAACGCCTGATGCGGCGGCCGCTCGAATCGATGATCGTGATCATCGGATTGAACGAGGCGTGCAACATCTTCGCGGAATGCCTCGCCACGATTTTTCTGCTCGCGTGGCTGGGCGGCGCGATCGGTCCCTACGTCGCGGCGCCCGCGATGTTCATCGTTGTCCTGCTATTTTGCGATATCACGCCCAAGACTTTCGCGCTGGGGTTCCCGGGGCTGATCGCACGAATCACCGCGCCTCCGCTCGCCTCGCTGACTGAAGTAGTTCATCCAATTGCGCGTCATTTTGCTCCGGTCGAGGAGGCGCCGAAGCCCGAACCGGTTTCCGAAGCGGAGTTCAAGGCGCTGCTCAGGCTCGGCGAAGATCAGGGGCAGGTTCAACCGGAAGAGCGCGCGCTGATTCACCGCATTTTCGATTTCGGAGCACGCCGCGCGTCGGAAGTGATGACGCCCCGCGATCGGATTTTCGCGATCGATATCGAAACGCCGGCGCCGCAATTGATTTCCGAAATCGCGCACGAGAGTTTTTCGCGGGTGCCGGTCTATCGCAGCAGTCCGGACAACGTCGTCGGCATTCTGTATGCCAAGGATCTGGTGGCGCGGCGGCTCGAAACTGCACCGCCGCGAATCGAACGACTCGTGCGCCCCGCGTATTTCATTCCGCCCGGCAAAGCTCTGGCCGACTTATTCGACGAGATGCGGCGCGGGCATTTTCAGATGTCACTGGTGGTGAACGAGTACGGACGTTTGCTCGGCCTGGTGACGCTCGAAGATCTGCTCGAAGAATTGTTCGGCGAGATTCGCGACGAATTCGATCTCGAAGTTCCCGAGCTTGCCAAAGTCACCGACAACCAATGGACCGCGTCTGGCGCGATATCGCTCGGCAAATTGGCCGATGCGCTCGCGCCGTCGCGCATAATCGATGTGTACGGCGGCGGTAAAACGCTGAGCAGTTTGATCCTGCGACGCCTTGGCCGCGTGCCGCGAGCAGGTGAAAAACTCAAGCTCGGTGAGTTCAACGTCACGGTGGAGAGCGTGCGCGGCGCCGCCGTCGAGCTCGCGACACTCCAGCGATGACTGTAGTCGTTCTCATAATTGCGCTGCTCGGATGCTTGCTGGTGCAAGCCTTCTTCGCGGCGTCCGAAATCGCGTTCGTCTCCGCCGACGACGTCAAACTGCGCGCAGAGAGCGAAACCGGCGACAAGCGATCGACCGTGCTCGGCGGTCTGCTGGTGCATCGCGATCGCTTGCTGGCGTTGACGCTCTCCGGAACCAATCTCGCCACCGTAGTTGCGGCGGTGCTGCTGACCGGCTACCTGCATCAGCTCGGCCCTCACCTCGAGTACCTTGCGCCGTTCATTCTGACACCGGTGACGCTGGTGCTGGGCGAGTCGATTCCGAAACTGCTGGCGCTCAGAAATCCTCATCGGTTTGCGCGAATTGCCGCGCGGCCGCTGCGCATCCTCGCCGCGTTACTGTCGCCACTGCTGATCGCCGCGACGCTCATGAGCCGAGTGCTCCGACGGCTGGCTGGAGTGCCGCGCGACGCCGAGAGCGTATTTTTCAGCCGCGACGATCTTGCGCGATTGATGCGGCGGCGCCATTCCGATCCCGATGCGCCGCGCCACGATGCGATCCTGCCCGCGGAGCAGCTGATGATTAGCCGGCTGTTCCGTTTCTCTCGAGCTGACGCGCGCAAGGCGATGGTGCCATTGGTGCGCGTCGATGCGGTGCCGCAGGAAACCACGCTCGCGGCCGCGATCGAGACGGTCCGGCGCGAAGGATTCAGCCGCATCCCGGTTTTCCGGCGGCGCATCACCGACATCGTCGGCGTCATCCACGTGTTCGATTTGTTGCAGGCGCCCGATCTCACCAGGCCGGTCAGCGACGTGATGAGGCCGGTCAGTTATTTTCCCGAATCGATGCCGCTCGACGAAGCGATGGTCGCGATGCAACGAACCGGCGAAAATCTCTCGGTGATCGTCGACGAGTACGGCGGCTCGGCGGGAATCCTGACCCTCGAAGATCTGCTCGAGGAGATCGTCGGCGACATCGAAGACGAACACGACCTTGGCGAGGAGCTCGCGAAAGTAGTGAGCCCGCGCCTGTTGTCCGTGATGGGTCGCGCGCCGATTGCGGAACTCAACGAGCGCTTTGCACTCAAACTCCCGGAGGCTGACGGGTATGCTACCATCGGCGGGCTGGTGGTCGAACGTCTCGGTCATATTCCCAAGCCCGGCGAAAAACTGAGCGTCGGCGATCTGACTATCACCGTGAGCCGCAGCGATGCCCGCGCCGTGCGCGAGTTGATGGTCGCGTTGACGAATCCACTGCGCGCTGAACTCATGAAACGACGATGACCGAGAAGCGAATCCGTGAAATATTGGAGTGCGTCGCTTCGGGCCAAATCTCGGCGGGCGCGGCGCTGAAAAATCTGCGCGAGCTGCCATTTCAGGACTTGGGCTTTGCCAAGCTCGACAGTCATCGCAGTCTTCGGCGTGGGGTGCCGGAAGTGATCTATGGCGAAGGCAAGAGCGCCGAGCAGTTGATGATAATTGGAAAACGCGTGGCGGACTCAGGTGTCAACCTGATCATCACGCGGCTCTCGGCCGATAAGGCGCGCGTGATCAAGCGCAAACTTCGCGCGCTCGACTATCATGCGGATGCGCGGCTCGGCGCGCTGGTGAAGGAACCCGTGACGCCGTCGGGACACGGTGCGGTAATGGTGATCAGCGCGGGCACTTCCGATCTGCCGGTGGCGGAGGAAGCCGCGCGATGTGCGGAACTGTTCGGCAATCGCGTCGCGCGTTTGTATGACGTCGGCGTCGCCGGACTGCATCGCTTGACCCACCACCTCGAGACCATTCGCGAGGCGGGCGTGCTGATTGTCGTCGCCGGAATGGAAGGCGCGCTGCCGTCCGTGGTGGCCGGCTTGATCGACAAGCCGGTAATCGCGGTTCCGACCAGCGTCGGTTACGGCGCATCGTTCGGCGGGATCGCGGCGCTGCTCGGGATGCTGAATTCGTGCGCGAGCGGCGTGACGGTGGTGAACATTGACAACGGCTTCGGCGCGGCGCTCGCCGCGACGCTGATCAATCGTGTAGGCATCGCACGCGACCCGGCCTGATGGCGAAGCGCAGTTCACTGACCAGCGGGCGCGCACGTCGCGCGATCAAGATCGGCGAACTCGCGTCGCAGGTCGGCTCCAGCTACCTGTGGAATCAGTTGCGCCGCCCGTTCCTGAGCGGCCCCGCGCGCGATCGCGAACTACTCGAAACGCATATTCGTAACGCGCAGCGAATCGTCGAAAGCTCGAAACAGCTGCGCGGCGCGTTCATGAAGCTGATTCAAATGCTTTCGATGCGTCAGGATTTGCTGCCGGGCGAAGCGCTCGACGTGCTTCGCGCGACGCAGTCCAACGTCCCGCCGATGAGCTACTCGACCATCTCGGATCAGATTCGCCGCGAAATCGGCAAACGGCCCGAAGCGCTGTTCAAGAGTTTCGACCAGACGGCATTTGCCGCGGCGTCGCTCGGGCAGGTGCATCGCGCGGTCACCCGCGACGGTATCGATGTCGCGGTGAAGATTCAGTATCCGGGCGTCGAGGACACCGTCGAGCAGGATCTTGGCAATCTGAAATTGTTGCTGAGAACGCTGCAGGCGTTGGGGCATGACGTGATGCGCCAGGAGATCGACACCGGCGCAATTTACAAGGAGCTCGAACAGCGGCTGCGCGAAGAACTCGATTACGTACAGGAAGCGCGCAACATGACCGAGTTCGGGCGGCGAATGGCCGGCGACGACGAGATCGTAATCCCGCGTTACCTCAAGGAGATGAGTTCGCGCCGCGTGCTGACGATGACTCACGTCGAGGGCTACACGCTCGCCGACGTTATGGGCGAGGCGGTCGATCTCGAACTGCGAGAGTGGGTTGCGCGCAAGATGCACTTCTTCGCATGGCGCCAGATTCTGGAGTTCGGCGTCCTGCAAACGGATTTGCATCCCGGCAATTATGTCATCAGTCATCATCCGCGGCTGGGTGTGCTCGATTTCGGTTCGATTCGCCGCTTTCCGGAGCCGGTGCGAAAGGCGAACCTGCAAGTCGCGCGCGCGATCATCAGCGGCGACGATCAATCGCTGGCGGCTGGAATGGTGCGGCTCGGATATCTCGATCGCGAGCAAGATCCCGCGCCGATGGTCAAGGTGATCCACATCCTGTTCGAGCCGATGATGATCGATCGCGACTTTGATCCACTTCAATACGATGCAGTGGCGAAGGCCGCCAAGATTGGCGAAATCGCGCTCGGCAATCGTCTCTATAAATCGCCCGCACATAGCGTTTTTCTGATTCGTGCGCTGATCGGACTTGAGGGAATCACGCGCGGTCTCGCAGTGAAAACCAACTATCGGCGAATCTTCAAGGAATGTATCGACCGGATTCCAAAATGAGTTCGTCGACTGCGATTCGCGAATCCGCACTGCTCGACGCGCTCGAAAGTCATCGCGATCACCACTTCCGGCGAATCCGATCGCGTCGCGTCACCGGCGAAAAGAGCGCTCTCAAATTCATCGAAGAGGTCGGATTCTGTACCGGCTTCACCGCCGGGATGGGCGTTCCGTGCTTGCGTGAGGCAATCGCCGGTGCGCGCGAACCCGCACTCCCAGAGCACATCCAGCACGATTACGCGATCGGGATGGCGTGGCGAATCAAGGATTCACTGCCCGAGCGGCGCCTGGTTTACTACGGCAAAGTAATTTCCGGCAGACCGGGTTTCATCTCGCGCGATCTACTAGGTGCGTTTCTCAGACTCCGAATCGAGCCGGGCGGCTATCGGAAAATATACGCTCGCGGCGGATTGTCGCACTGCGGCAAACTCGTGATGGACGTGCTATCGAAGCGCGGCGCAGCCGAAACTCGCGTGCTCAAACTCTCCAGCGGATTCGCACAACCCTCGCGGCGCGCTGAATTCGATCGCGCGATGAAAGAGCTGCAGGAAAAATTTCTCGCGCTTAAAGTCGCAGAGCGCTCCGAACCGTTCAGCTATGTCTGGGATACGCTCAAGCATCGATGGCCCGACGCGATTGCCGAAGCGCGCTCGCTGACCCGCAATCAGGCGGCGTACCTGCTGGTGCGCCGATACTTCGAAATTGGCGGCTTCGGAATCGAGCGTGCAGTCGCGCGAATACTGGGCGTCGATTTTTCGCTGGTCGAAAATGCCGCCCGCCGTCTGGAGCGCGAACGGATCATCAAGCGCTTGCTGCGAGTTGACGGGCATCCAGGCGCGGTCAACCTGCTCGCACAATTCGTCGCCTGAAGTATCGCTTGTCGCGAACCGCGCTTCCGATCTAAACCAGAGGAGCGATCGGCGACTTCAAGCGAACAATTGGAGGAAGCGATGCCACTCGACCAGCAAGCCAAAACATTGTTGGATCAAATCGCGTCGGTAGACGGACCCAAGCTGCACACGCTATCCGCCCCTGACGCGCGGCGCGTGACCGGCAGCATGTTCCAGGTCCCGGCCGACAAGATCGAGAAAGTATTCAAGATCGAGAATCGCAAAATTCCGGGGCCGGCCGGCTCGATCCCGATTCGCGTCTACACGCCTGAAGGTCCCGGGCCGTTTCCCGTGCTGGTTTTTTTCCATGGCGGCGGATGGGTGATCTGCGATCTCGATTCGCACGATGCGCCTTGCCGATTGCTTACCAACAAAGCCGGATGCGTGACGGTGTCGGTCGAGTACCGTCTCGCGCCGGAGCATAAGTTTCCGGCCGGCGTCGAGGATTGTTTCGCGGCGACCAAGTGGGTCGCGGAAAATGCGAAGGAACTCAACGTCGATGCGAATCGGCTTGCGGTCGGCGGCGATAGCGCCGGGGGCAATCTATCGGCAGTGATTTCACAACTTGCCCGCGACGCGGGTGGGCCGAAAATCGCGCTCCAGTTGCTGATTTATCCTGCGACCGAGGCCGAGCTTGATACTCAATCGCACAAGACCTTCACCGATTATTTTCTGACCAGGGACGACATCCTGTGGTTCTGGGCGCATTACCTTCGCGGTCCCGCCGATCGCAAGGATCCGCGCGTCGCGCCGGCGCTGGCGAAGAGCTTCAAAGGGTTGCCGCCGGCGCTAGTCATCACCGCGGAATTCGATCCGTTGCGCGACGAGGGCGAGACCTACGGCGAGAAACTTCGCGCGGCCGGCGTGCCGGTGACCATCTCGCGTTACGAGGGCATGATTCACGGCTTTGTCTCGATGTACGACGCGCTCGACAAAGGCAAGCAGGCGATCGAAGAGTCGGCCGCGGCGCTCAGGAAAGCATTCAGTAGGTAAACGCTACCACTGCTCGTAATGCACCGCGCGGCGCTCGTAACCGGAGCCGCGGAGCAAATCGCGCAGGCGAATGACGCCCTTGCCCACGCCGCAAATGTAGAATTGGCGCGTGCGATCGGCGTCGGCATCGATCCAGCGTTGCTGGGCCAGCTCGAGCAAACGATCGTAGATTGCGTCTGCGGCAGCGATTACCGGCTCGAACGTGAAGTTCGGCTCAGCGCGCGCGTACTCGTCCAGTTCTGCTCGATACAGCAGATGCTGTTGATCGGGCGCTGCGTAGATCAGATGCATTTTCGGAATCGATGAAGCCGCGAATGCCCGCTTGAGTATCGGACGGATCGGCGCGATCGCAGTGCCCTCCGCGATCAAGCCGATTTCGACTTGCGGTACTTGTTCCATCGTGAAGCTGCCGAATGGTCCCGCGAATTCGATCGTGTCTCCGACGCTGCGCTCGAACAGCCATGCGACGCCGCGCCCGCCCGGCACCTCGTTGAAGCAAATCTCGAAGCTGCCGCGATCCTCGGGGCTCGACGCAATCGTGTAGGGTCGCGACCGGACTTCGTCGCCGAGCGGAATTGTAATCGAGATGAATTGACCCGGCACGAACCGCAAATATTTTCCATCGACGAGCGAGAGAAAGAGCGAGCGCGTGTCCGGCGCATGATCGTGGATTCTCTCTACTCGCGCGATGAGTTTCGCGCGCCCGCCGCCCGCGGATTGTCCAGCGCCGCTCATTCCTCGGCCGCCTCGCTCACCTGGTTGATCGTGTAGCGTGGTATCAGCACCGTGATTTCCGCGTCGGGATCCTTGATCACCGCCTGGCATCCCAACCGCGAGGTCGGCGTCAATCCGGGTGCCTTGTCGAGCAGGTCTTCCTCTTGCTCGCTAGCCTCGCCGAGTTTGTTGAATCCTTGTTTTACGATCACGTGACAGGTCGTGCAGGCGCAATTGCCGCCGCACGCATGTTCGAGATGCAGCTTGTGGCCGAGCATCACGTCCAGAATCGAGCCGGGCAGGCCGTCGTGATGAAAGGGCGCGTTGGCAGGGTCGAACTCGATTATCTGCTCGGGGTCGCCGTTTTCGTATTGGATTCGAAGTTTTGCCATGTATAAGTTGGTCGGCACTCAGATTATGCGGTACTACGCGACGGCGAAACCGCCCGCAGCCGCGATCAATCTGAGCTTGGTAAGTATCCCCTTGACGTAGGTACTGCCGTTTGATACATATTTGGATATGAGCAAGTCTAATCGAAACAACCCAATTCGCAGCGAGTCGTCAGACGGTACGTTCACGATGATGGAGTTTGATCGGGAGTTCCCAGACGACGCGGCGTGTCTGGAATGGCTCAAGAACCGGCTCTACCCGAACGGTATTCATTGTCCGAAATGCGGGCGCGTGACCAAACATCATCGCGACTCAAAGCGACCGTCTTACGCCTGTCAGGAATGCGGACGACATGAGCATCCGATGCGCGGAACGATCTTTGAGAATTCAGCTACGTCATTGAAACTGTGGTTTCACGCGATCTTCCTAATGGCATCGACACGATGCGGAATCAGCGCAAAACAGATCGAGCGCGAGCTTGGCGTTACGTACAAATGCGCGTGGCGAATGTTCAACCGGATTCGCTCGCTACTCGATGAAAGCAACGGCCCAAAGCTGTCGGGCAAAGTCGAGATTGACGAGAGCTACTATGGCGGCAAGAACGAAAACAAACACGTCAGCAAGCGCAAAGGTTACAGAGGCCACTATCAGGACAAGACGATGGTCTTTGGCATGGTGGAGCGCGGCGGGAGCGTTATCGCCAAAGTCGTTCCCAGTCCGCCGAAGTCGGGCGATTTGCTGCCGCATATCCGCCAGCGCATCATGCCACGAAGCGTCATCTTCTCGGATGAAGCCAAATTCTACGATCCCCTGACTCACATGGATTATGGACACAGGCGCGTCCATCACACCGCACAGGTCTACGTCTCTGGCGATGCGCACACAAACACGATAGAGGGGTTCTGGAGCCTGACAAAGAACGGGATTCGCGGCGTCTATCACAATGTAAGCGCGAAATATTTGCAGATGTACTTGAACGAATACGCGTTCCGGTACAATCGGCGGAAGAGTCTCGGACGGCGCAATATGTTCGATGCGGTCATTAGTCGAATCCAAAAAGAAGCTAGCTAGAACGGACGGCGGGATGACGGGAATCTCAGAATTGGAGCGTGAGCGCGAACTATTGCGCCTTCAGCTTCTGGGGTATGCTCGACGCGACAAAGATAGAGCACTCATGCTTTGGCTTTTCGACGAATCACGGCGCTATCAGACTTCGGAAGTCAAACTTTATGGAGCATGGACAAAACACGCGATGGCTAAAGAAAAACAGATTGCGGATTTCGACCAGATGGAAAGGCATCTTGAATATCTCATGTCTCTGGAGAAGCTTGCGCGTGAAAAGACAGAGTTACATAAGAGATATTTGGAAACGACTATTGCTCATATGCGCGCGAAAGTAAAAGAACTAGAACCGAATCCAGGCGGAAAGTGAAAATAGGTCACGCCGCCGCGCTCGCGCTTGTGGGCTGGTATCTTGTGACGCCGCCGTGGCAAAAGGGGAAGAACGCCGTCGAGGAGAAGCTCGACGCCCCACTCTCCAAATGGATTCAGTCACACGCTTTCGATTCGGCGGCAGAATGCGAAGCGTTGCGTGAGCAAGTTATCAAAGCCCAAAAGGATGCAGGTATTTCAGTGACAGCGGAACGATGTGTTGCTTCCGACGATCCGCGATTGAAAGAACAGTAGGTCAGTCCGCCTTCCGCTTAGTAGCCCTTGTAAGACCAGCGAAGAATTTCTTACGACTGATAGGCGGGATCGAAACGTCCCGATTTTTGCGCGGCTTCTCAGCTGTGTCTTCTATTGCCGTCTTTTTTTTGACTGCCTGCTTGTCAAGTTCCATTTCTTCATCTTCCCTATCTTTTCGTAGCTTGGGGTCGTCTAGGAGTACCCGCAATCGCTGGACTGGTATCACTCCAGCGAAGCCACTATTTACGTTGACACGAAATGGCGTTTTTCGCATCTCTTCCTGTTTGGTGTCATCGTAAATTTCCTCGATCACTGGCAGATGGCCCCAATCAATACCAAGTAACCACGATTCATATTCAAACACGCCCCCGTTCTCGTCCTTTGGCCCTTTGAATGGATAACCTGGATTTCTACGATAGACAAAGACTGGCGACCCGCTGAATCCGCTTAGCGACTTGCATTCAATCAGGTAACTCCATTGCTTAGTTACACCATCGGGTTTGGTGATTTCGACTGCTGGCATTAAGGAAATAATTCCAGATCGCACAACTGGTCGGTTCTGTTGAATGCCGTCGTATCCAGTAAATCTGCCAAGCATGATCACATCATCGCCAACACCAATGTGATTCGATGATGCCGCCGCGTGTTCTCTAAGTTGGTCGGCGAACGCTGGCTCGTTGTAGAATTGGTTTTTATGAATCGAAGTAGCCCTAAACTGGTAGGGAATATCTATATTGTGAACAGCTAGATCGTCCGTCTTAGAACAATACCAATCCTTTTCCTTGACATTGGCAATATAGGTTTGGTTGTCGCTCACACTCGCACGTACAACCGTATAGCCCTTTTTTATGACGTGAGCGTTTGTAACAGCGTACCCCCAATAGCGACCCTTAACTCGCTCTGATTCGACTAACGCTAGAAAGCCCGACCCTCCATATTCCTTGCCGTGCTTGGCATCAATGGCGTTCGCATAGAGATAGATTACGCAATCTAAATTCTTGTCAGGTATTCGCATAGTGGACCCCGTTTTTGCGGGGGACGACCAAATTAGGCGAATCGGGCGCTCCGCGCCACGCATTAGAGCGCACCATCCGTACTGTCGTCAAGGGGATACTTACCCTGAGCTTGCACTTTCGCCTGATTTTCGCCATCATTGGGCTCGTTGAAAGGCGCGCCCAAACACGAGGCAACACCACGATGGCGACCCTGACCAAGCGGCAAAAGCAGCTAATCGACTACCTGAATCAGTATATCAGCGATCACGGCTACGCTCCCACGCTGGCCGAAGTCGGCGCTTACTTTGGGCTGTCGTCGCTGGCCACCGTCCACAAGCATCTGCACAATCTCGAGAAGAAGGGCTTCATCACGCGGGTCCACAATCACAGCCGCGCGCTCGAGGTCGCCACGAGCGAGAAGGTCGCGGAGTCGAGAACCTTGAAACTGCTGGGCACGGTTGCGGCCGGCGCGCCGATCGAAGCGTTCGAGGGCAACGAGACGATCGCGGTGCCCGACGAATTCATTCGTCGCGACAATACGTTCTGCCTGCGCGTCAAAGGCGATTCGATGATCGAAGATGGAATCCGCGACGGCGATTACATCATCGTCGAGGGTCGCGAGACGGCGGACAACGGCGACACCATCGTCGCGCTGATCGGCAATGAAGCGACCGTCAAAAAGTTTTATCGCGAAGCCGGCGGCCGCATACGTCTGCAGCCGGCGAACTCGGCGATGCAGCCGATCATGGTCGGTGAAGGTGATCTGGCGATTCGCGGCGTGGTCGTCGGCCTGATGCGTCATTACCGCTGATCGACTTTTCGATCTCGCTCCAAGTCATTTCGAATTGGCCGGCGCACCGCCGGGATTGATTTGCCAATCGAGGTGCTCTCGATGTTCAAGAAAATCGATTGCGTTATGATTCGCGTTGACGATGTCGCCATCGCCGAGAAGTTCTACCGCGATGTATTTGGCTTGAAGCCGCTATGGCGCGATCGTGGTGCGACCGGGTTGGGATTTCCCGAAACGGACGCCGAGATAGTGCTGCATTCAAATGCGGACATCCCGCACAAAGTCGAAGTACATTACCTGGTGGACGACGTCGTCGCCGCGGTGAAGATTTGCGCGGAGAGAGGCTGCCGGGTCGTGGAGCAGCCGTTCGATGTGCTGATCGGCAAGTGCGCTGTGATCGCCGATCCGTTCGGCACGACGCTATGTCTATTGGACACTACCTCTGGACGCAAACCGACTTATCTCACCTAGCCGTTCTCTTAACGATCGGGACTACGAGGCAACGGCCTCCGCCAGCGGTATCGCTACCAGGAAAGTTGATCCGTGCTGGAGCACTGAGCGCACCGTCACGGTCGCTTTCAAGGCCATCGCGTTGCGCTGGACCACCGCCAGCCCGAGACCCATCCCGCGATGATTTCGCTCGCTCGAATTCGAAAGCTGGCTGCCTACCTCGAACGCCTGCGTAACCAGGGCAGCGTCGATCCCGGGTCCGGTGTCCATTACTCCGATCTCGACGATCGGCTGAAGTTCGCTGGACCTCCCGCTGACGATCCATACCGTTACGGTGCCCTTCTCGGTGAACTTGATTGCATTGAGCGCAAGGTTCATCAGAATCGACTTGATTGCATGGCGATTTGAACGAAAGATTTGGGGTGCTCGGTTGAGTTTGAAAATGATTTTCAGGCCTTTGCCCGCGTTGGCCGCTTCCAGCGCCGGCGCGAGTTCCCTGATCAATTCGTCAACGCCGATGTCTTCTGCGAGATCCGCGTCGGCGGTAGCGTCCGCGACCGCGAACTCCATCACGTTCTCGACGGTCTGCGCGAGATCGTACGCGTTGATGCTCATGCGACCCATCATGTCCTTCTGACTGCTGCTCAACGAGTCAACTAATTCCTCGCCCAATATGTCGAGATAGCCGAGCAAGGCCTGAATCGGCGAACGCAGCTCGTGAGCAAGATTGGCCAAGGCCTCCAGACGCAAGCCGTGATCCCACGAAGGCGGCCCGTACCGGCGTGGTTGCGAGGTTAAGTGGTTCGCGTTGGTGATCGACGTATCAATAGCGAAATGAGACACGGGGCCCCTCTTCGTTGCCCGCAAGCATCATCGCGCGGTTCCCCTCTTCAGGCGCGAAAAATGCGACCCAACGACCACTGATGCTAAAGCAATGGCCGGTTTGTCTGTATTGGCAAATCGCTCGGTTGGCTAGGGAAAAGTACCTAGTTTGATCTCAAAGAATGCCTAGCTGATTCCCTCGATAGCATCAGAATGCGACAACGCACCTCCGACGCTGTGACGAACGGCACCGCTAGCCTCAGCTCTCCTTACGCGCCGCGTATTCCTGCTTGCTCGATGCCAGCAGCGCCGGCTCCGCCAGCAGGTCGTAGGCCGTCATCGCCATCGCCTTGGCCACGCGAATCATCGCCTGATATCCGTGCTCGGAATCGGCGTGTTTGACGAATGCGTCCTCGTGGCAATTCCCCTCGCCGCGCTTCGATATCGCGAACACCGGATGAATCGCCGGCATCACGTGACTGACGTCGCCCATGTCGGTGCTGCCGGTCGGCATGTCCTCGGGCGCCTCCGGGCATCGCACACCGAGCGTCTCGCTATGCGCCGAATAGCGGCTCGCCATGCTCCGATTGTTGATCATGTTTTTGTAGCCGCCCTCGATTTCATGCTCCATGCGCGTGCCGGTCGCCATCGCGGCCGCCTCGCCGCATCGGATCACGCGCGCGCCGATTTCTTGCGCATACTTGCTGGTCCTCGCGCGGGCGAGAAAAAGACACTCCGTCTTCTCGGGGATGATATTCACCGCCTGGCCGCCATCGGTGATGATGCCGTGCAAGCGGGAGCCGTCGCGCAGATGCAGGCGCATCGCATCGACGCTCTGGAAAGTCTGAATCACCGCGGCCAGCGCGCTCGATCCGTCCCACGGTGCGGCGGCCGCGTGGGCGGCGCGTCCGTGGAACGTGAGCTTGAGATGCTGCGTGGCAAGCGCCGGCATCGTGCTGAATTCGACGTCCGTCGGATGCGCCATCATGGCGGCATCGACGCCCTTCAGCGCGCCCTTGTCGATCAAAATGATTTTCCCGCCGCCGCCTTCTTCCGCCGGCGTGCCGAGAAACACGATTCGCCCGGGCAGGCGGCTCGCGATGCTCTTCAATCCCTGCACGGCGGCGAGCGCCGCGCCCGCGATCAGATTGTGTCCGCATGAATGCCCGTTGGGCAGCGCGTCGTATTCGGCGAGAATCGCGACCGTTGGACCTTCATTGCCAAACTCGGCGCGAAACGCCGTCTTCAATCCGCCGACGCCGCGCTGCATATCGAGACCCAATTCCGCGCCGGCGCGAGTGAGCAGATCGGCCGCGAACTGCTCCTCAAACTTGAGCTCAGGATGCGCATGAATTTCATGACTGAGCGCGACCACTCGATCGCGATAACCGTCGATAGCGCGGCATATTTCAGCGTGTGCATCCATGCGGCTTTTGCTCCTGCCATGCTGAACTAGCATCGCTCGCGGAGATTATCCACGCGGAAAAAAACGCCTCGTGATGCGCTGCTTGAGTGCAGATGCTACGCGTTTAGTTCGTCGAGCAGCGCCTTTGCGTCCTTCAAGTCGTGCGTGTCGAAGCCCTCGGTGAACCAGCCGTAGATGTCGGCGAGCATCGCGCGCGCTTCGTCGCGGCGATTGGTATCGCGCAGCAGCCGCGCGAGGCTTACTGTCGCGCGCAGCTCCAACATTTTCGCACTCATTTTTTGCGTGAGGGCGATCGCTTCGCGGAAGTCGGCTTCGGCCGCATCCCGTTGTTCGAGTGCAGTCCGAATGTCGCCGCGGACTCTAAGCAGTTCGGGCTTTAGGCTTTCATCGAGATTTTCGGGTGACAACGCCTCTTGAATCGATTCCATCGCGAGGTCGTACATGCCTGCAGCTACTTGCACCTCCGATAGGTTGAAGCGGGCGTTGATGAAAAAGCTCCCCGTTTTCGTCTCGCCGTCCGCTATAACGTCGCTAAGGAGCGAGAGACCTTCCGCGACCTTGCCGAGTCGAGCGAGTGCCCATGCCTTGAGGTCAACGATGCCGGTCACATCTCGAATGCCATTTTCCTCTCTTATCGCCATACATTGCGAAACTGCCGTAAGCAAAGGCTCTGCCTCTCGAAGGTGCCGGTAGAGTACGGCCTCCATCCATTTTGCAACCATCAGAGTGAATGGTTCCTTGAGCGCAACCGCAAAAGCGGTCGCTTCGGCGATCCTTTCGCGCGCCAGATCGACCCGTCCCATCATCCAGGCGCAGACTGCTGCCGTTCCAAGGGTTACTGGCGATACCTCCTTTAGTGCTTCGATCCCGGGGGCCGCCTGGTATTTTCGCCAATTCGCGAATTGCTCTTCGGCTCCGGCCAAATTTCCTTCAAACAGGCGCGCGAGGTGCGTGGCGTGGTACGCGCAGGCAAAACTGATCGCGCTCCCTTCTCGCTCGGCGAGTTCCAATATCCGGTCCGCCAATGCAGCAGCACGGTGAAACTCCCCGGTCCGGCTGGTTAAGACTCGCTGAAGGTTCAGTAGCCTGATAAGTTCGGCGATATTCCCGATCTTCTCTGCAAGGCTGGCGGCGCGCGCCAGGGCTTCGCCAGCGTGGACGTACACTCGCCACTCAGCGTCGACCAAAGCGCTGGCCACCGCCAGTTCGCGAAGGTCGCGTTCCGGCGATTCGGGCAGCTTCTCGATAAGCCGCAGGCTCTCGCGCAGCCGCGTTTGCGCTTCCGCGTAGGCATATCGCGCCAGTGATTGAGTGCCTGACAGCGTCAGATACTTGACGGCCTTGTCAGTGTCTCCGCCCCGAGGAAAGTGATGGGCCAGCTCTGACAGGTGGTCGTCGAGCGAATCGGTGTAGAGCGACTCAATCGATACGCCGATCCGCTCGTGCAACTGCTTGCGGCGTCCGATCAGGACCGAGTTATAGGCGACCTCCTGCGTGAGCGCGTGCTTGAAGACATACTCGGTGTCGCCGACCGCAGGCTGCTCGTAGATGAACTCGCCGAGCTGCAGGTTGCCCAGCATCCGGTTAAGCTCGTCATCCGACTTCCCGTTGACCACACGGACCAGACTTAGCTTGAACTCCTTGCCCATCACGGCCAGCGCCTGCAGCAGATCTTTCTCGTCGGCGGGCAGCCGATCGATGCGCGCGGCGAGGATGCCTTGCACCGTCGGTGGGATCTTCAGGCCGCTAAGTTGCTTTGTAAGCCGAACCGCGATGCCCTCTCGCACCAATGCACCCTCATCGAGGAGCACCTGCACAGTCTCTTCCATGAAGAACGGGTTGCCCTGCGTACGCTCGATGATCAGATGCTTGAGTGAGCGAATCTCGACCGCGTCGCCAACCATCGCGGTCAGCATTTCGTCGGCGTTCTCTTCGCCCAGTGGATCAAGCCGCAACTGAGTGTAGTAGGTCTTGGACCCCCACTGATGCGAGTACTCCGGGCGGTAGTTTACCAGCATCAGAATCTTGGAGTTTGGAATCGAGTCAGCGAGCAAGTTGAGCAGCGCCTGGGTCTCGTCATCGATCCAGTGCAGATCCTCGAACACTACCATCAGTGGCTGATTCAGACTCTCGCGCAGCATGATGCGCTTGATCGCATCGAGCGTGCGCCGCTTCTTGATCTGCCCGTCCATCTGGGTGAGCAGATCGTCGCCCTCGACGATTGCGAGCAGGGCAAAAAGGTATGGCAGCGTGTCTTCCAGGGTGCGCTCGAGCGCCAGCACGCGGCCGGTGACCTTCTCGCGCCGCGCGCGCTCGTCGTCGTCTGAGTTGATCTTGAAATAGTTCCAAAGAAGTTCGATCACCGGCAGATAGGCCGACGCTTTGCCGTGCGAAACCGAGAAGGTCTCCAGCACCATCCAACCCGACTGATTCTTGGCTTTGAACTCGAAGAACAGCCGCGACTTGCCG